>NZ_CAMTIA010000004.1 GCF_947072475.1 uncultured Deefgea sp. | reverse complement strand
AACCGCTGACCTCTTGCATGCCATGCAAGCGCTCTACCAACTGAGCTATACCCCCGCACTTACAATTAAACATACAACTTAAAACTGGCGTTCCCACGGGGAATCGAACCCCGGCCGCCGCCGTGAAAGGGCAGTGTTCTAACCGCTAAACTATGGGAACTTAAATCTTATTTAATTGATGCATAAACCATCAATTAAACCAAACTGGTGGAGGTAAGCGGAATCGAACCGCTGACCTCTTGCATGCCATGCAAGCGCTCTACCAACTGAGCTATACCCCCAGAGAGAGCAGAATAATAGACGGCAATTTAAAGTACGTCAAGCCCTCTTTGATTTATTCTGCACTTATTTTTAAATCGGCGCCCACCAATAAGGATCTGTTTCAAAGTTCACGTCCGCAGCCTTCGAATTTGGATAGTTTTGCAATAAAACTCGGCGGGTATCTGCGCTTAATTCCTTCATACCCAGCTTATCGTAAGATTGAATCATCAAACCTAATGCATCTTCAACTTGCTTGGTATTGGCATAATTATCCAGCAAAGCACGGCCACGGTTGGCTGCAGCTAAATAAGCCCCGCGTTGAAAATAATAACGTCCAACGTGCAATTCATATTTAGCCATTGCGCCAATTAAATACCCCATCCGAATTTCGGCATCACGCGCATATTTACTGTCTGGGTAACGCTGGACTAAATCACGAAAAGAATTAAAAGACTCTTTCGCGGCCTTGGGGTCGCGCTCGGACATGTCTTGCTTGGACATCGACGACATAAAACCTTGCGACTCATTAAAAGTCACTAAGCCTTTCAGGTACAAAGCGTAATCCAAACTAGGGTGACTTGGATTTTGCTTAATAAAACGATCAATTGCCGCCAAGGCCAAAGCAGGCTCTTGATCTTTATAATAGTTGTACCCCATTTCCAATTGCGCTTGTTGTGCATAGCGGCCATAGGGGAAACGGGCTTCTAATTTTTCCAATAGCTTATTGGACGCGTCATAGCTGCGGCTTACTTGCTCAGATTTAGCCGCTGAGAACAATTTCTCGGCGCTCCAGCCCTGAGTTTCATCAGGTTTTTCATTATTAAGCGAAGAACATCCTGCCATTAGGCTAACTAACAAGGCAGAAATCAGGATTCGCGGTAGAATCTTAGTCATGATGCAATCCGATATTGAACTCAACGATTATAACGACTTCGCAGACATCCGTGTTTTGTCTGTGCCCGCCGACTTGGCAGGTACACGCTTGGACGCTGCTTTAGCGAAGATTTTGCCTGATTTTTCCCGTAGCCGCTTGACTACGTGGATTAAAGACGGGCGGGTTTGGGTAGATGACGCAACTGCGCTACCAAAAACCAAACTCTGGGGAGGAGAAACGCTTAAAGTCGACGTGCAGCCCGACCCCAACGAAGTGGCGTTTGAAGCCGAAGACATCGAGCTCGATGTCTTATACGAAGACGCCACCATTATTATTATTAACAAACCAGCCGGCTTAGTGGTTCACCCGGGTAGCGGCAATTGGTCGGGGACTTTATTAAACGCCCTACTGTTTCATTACCCTGAACTGCGTCAAATCCCACGCGCAGGCATTGTCCATCGTCTGGATAAAGAAACCAGCGGTTTAATGGTGGTGGCGCGCACACTGCAAGCGCAAGTGCACTTGGTCAATCAATTACAAGAACGCAGCGTTAAACGCCATTATATTGCCGTTGCCAACGGTCTAATCCATGCCGATGGCACGGTGGATGCGCCGATTGGTCGTCACCCGAAAGACCGCGTCAAAATGGCAGTGGTTCGCAGTGGTAAACCTTCGATTACGCATTACCATGTTTTAGAACGTTTTAACGCTTACACGATGATTGAATGCCGCTTAGAAACCGGTCGTACCCATCAAATTCGCGTACATATGGCCCATATTAAACATCCACTCGCTGCTGACCCGGTGTATGGCGTTGCGCCTAAAATGGATACCAGTAGCGAAGTACGTATGGCACTGGACGAACTGAATCGCCAAGCATTGCATGCCAGAAAACTCTCTTTAGTTCATCCTGAGAGTGGTAAAACCATGACGTGGAAAGCGGCAATTCCATTTGATTTAGAGCAACTGATTGGGACTTTGCGCGCCGATGTGGGATTAAGCCAAGACGATTTCGACGACGATGATGAAGGCGAAGACGAGCATGACTGTGAACTTATCTATGTTCGTGAATAATACACACCTACTCAATCCAATCTGGCCCGCCCCTGCGAATGTGCAGGCCAAACAAACCACGCGGCATGGCGGCGTCAGCGTGGCGCCTTATGCCAGCTTCAATCTGGGCGACCATGTTGGCGATGAGATCCAGTCCGTCATGGCCAATCGGCTACAACTGCCCCACCCTGCTGCTTGGCTCAAGCAAACCCACAGCACCATCGTGGTCGATGCCGCAGAAATTCATGCGCCCATCGAGGCCGATGCCAGCATTAGCCGCACTAAAGGCGCAGTCTGTGTCGTAATGACTGCCGATTGTTTGCCGGTTTTACTGTGTGATCAGCACGGGACTGTGGTTGCTGCGGCGCATGCCGGTTGGCGCGGCCTTTGTGATGGCGTAATTGAAAACACCGTGCATGCTATGGCTGTTCCTAGTAATACTTTAATGGCGTGGTTGGGGCCAGCTATTGGGCCGAGTGCTTTTGAAGTGGGCGATGAAGTGAGAGCCGCTTTTATCGAGCATAATGCCGCTGCTGCTGCCGCATTTACTGCCAACGCCAATGGAAAATGGCTGGCTAATATGTATTTATTGGCACGCCAACGCCTTAATACGCTCGGTATTACGGCCATTTATGGTGGCGGCGAGTGTACCTATACCGATAGCGACAATTATTTTTCCTATCGTCGCGACGGCATCACAGGCCGCATGGCCAGCTTGATTTGGCTTGAATAACTCGGTACGAGTACTGGCGTTCTAGAGTAAGGCGTCCCAGCTTGGTAGCTGGTCTGAATACTGCAAAGTATAAAAACTTTATCTACCTAAATAATGGGTATTTGATCGCAAATCATATTCACAATGGCTTGCGATCAAATACCCTTATTCATATCGCCATATTAAGACGATAAGTAAACAATGGCTTAACAACTTATTCTTGTTCTAAATTTTGTTGCTCGAGTTTAGTTTCTACTTTTTTCTTTTGCATACTACGTTTCAGCCAAAAAATCAGCCATGTTGGCAACACCGCCAAGGTCGTAAAGAAAAACAACCCAAGCACCCAATTGCTCGCGCCAACCACAGCGGCAAACATCACAATCACAAACAAGTAGCCAATCAATAAGATATACATTCGCAACCTCAAAAAAAGGCGCCACTGGGCGCCTTTTTTAATATTTTAAGCCGTGCAAATTAAGCGCGTTTATCGTGTTCAATCAAGGCATAGGCTGAATGATTATGAATCGATTCAAAGTTTTCCGATTCAACCACATAGGCTACAACCCGTGGCTCATCATTCAAACTGGCGGCCACATCGCGCACCATGTCTTCGACAAACTTCGGATTGTCGTAAGCACGCTCGGTCACGTATTTTTCGTCTGGGCGTTTTAATAAGCCATACAACTCGCAAGAAGCTTGTTTTTCAACCATCTCAACGATTTCTTCGATCCACACATTCCGACCCAAAGTGGCACTAACGGTCACGTGAGAACGCTGATTATGTGCGCCATACGCGGAGATTTTTTTCGAGCAAGGGCAAAGACTCGTCACTGGCACAAGGACTTTGAGTGTTTGTGTAAACACGCCGTCTTTTAACTCGCCAATCAACGAAACATCATAGTCAAGCAGGCTTTTTACCCCTGAAACTGGTGCCGTTTTATCGATAAAAAATGGGAAGCGCATTTCTAAATAACCGGCCTCAGCCTCTAAACGCTCACACATTTCACGCAAAATGGTTTCAAATGATTCCACTGAAATTTCTTTGTTGTGACTATTTAAAATCTCAACAAAGCGCGACATATGCGTGCCTTTGAAGTGTTGCGGCAAAAAGACATACATATCAAAAGTAGCAACCGTATGTTGCACCCCATCCGCGCGATCCGCGACTTGCACTGGATGGCGGATCGATTTGATACCGACTTTGTTAATCGCAATATTGCGGGTATCCACTGTGTTTTGCACGTCGGCAATAACCACGCTCATCAGAATCTCACTTCAAAAGAATTAATTGGATGAATTGATTATACCCTGAGCGCAATACCCGAGCAAACCAGTCGGGAATTGCATTTATCAATCGCAACGATTACTTCTGGCTAAACGCCGTCAATATCTGGCTGATATATCGGGTGTAACTGACCAGCGCTTGATCAATATGCGGCACCAGCATCGGTAAAGAAAAATACATTGCCGCAAAACCCACGGCCAAAGTCAGTGGAAAACCCACTGCAAATACATTTAACTGCGGCGCAGCCCGCGTCATCACCCCAATGGCTAAATTGGTAATCAATAACGCCGCCAACACCGGCAAGGACAACAGCACCGCAGTGCGAAACACAATCGCACCTAAATTCGCAATTTGTTTGAATCCACTGGCCGAAACCGATATACCCCCCACCGGCAGCTGCACCATACTGTCAATTAATACCTGCAACACCATTAAATGCCCGCTAATGGACAAAAACGCCAGCAGCATAAATAAACTCATCAATTGAGAAATCACCAAACTATTGGTGGCGCTTTGCGGCGAATAAAACGTCGCAAAACCCAAACCCATTTGCAAACCCGACAAATGCCCAGCCAGCTCCACCCCGCTAAAAATTAGCCGCATCACAAAACCCATTGCGAGGCCGATCAAGAGTTCCCGCAGCGCAATCAGCATGCCTTCGGGAGAGACCACGGCAACGCTGGGCATCGTCGGCAGCAAAGGTGCCACCAGCACCGTGAGCAATAATGCCAAGCTGACACGCACTTTAATCGGGATTGCGCGGCTGGAAAAAAATGGATCCGCCAGCAACAAACCCAAAATACGTAAGAATGGCCACCAGAACAACGCCAGCCAAATTTCAATTTGGACTTGAGTGACCGTAATCATCCAATCAACTGAGGAATGCTTTGATACAGGCGGATAGTGTAATCGCTGATGGTTTCAATCATCCATGGCAAAGCGAGCACCAGCACCAAAAAACAAGCGAGGATTTTGGGAATAAAAGAAAGCGTCGCCTCATTAATCTGCGTTGCCGCTTGAAAAATACTCACAATCAAACCGGCAATGAGCGCCGTGAGCAACACCGGCGCGCCCAGCAAAATCATTACTTCCATCGCTCTTTGCAATAAAGTCACTACCGTTTCTGGTGTCATGAATTAACTCGGAATATAAAAGCTTTGCACCAAGGACCCCATCAACAGCGTCCAGCCATCCACCAACACAAACAACATAATTTTAAATGGCAAAGAAATAATCACCGGAGACACCATCATCATCCCCATCGCCATCAAAATACTGGCAATGACTAAATCAATAATTAAAAACGGAATAATGACCAAAAAGCCAATTTGAAATGCTGTTTTGAGTTCGCTAGTCACAAACGCCGGTACCAACACCCGCAAACTCACATCTTCTGGGCCATTCGGTGCTTTGGCACCGGACACCTCGATAAAAAACGCCAAGTCTTTTTGCCGTGTTTGCTTGAGCATAAAGTCTTTGAGCGGAATTGCGCCTTGATCTAAGGCTTGATTAAAAGTGATTTTTTGTTCCGAAAAAGGCTGATAGGCCGTGGCGTACATCTTGTCAAACGTCGGCGCCATAATAAACAACGTCAAAAACAGCGATAAACCCACAATCACCTGATTGGGCGGACTTTGCATCGTACCCAAGGCTTGCCGCAGTAACGACAGCACAATGATAATTCGCGTAAACGACGTCATCATCAACAACATCGCCGGAATAAAGCCCAGCGCAGTCATAAACAGCAAGGTTTGAATCGGCAAAGAATACGCCGTCCCAGCTGCCGTTTGTGAGGAACTCATAAAGGGTATACCCGCAGGTTCCGCAGCCAATAATACTGGACACAGCAATACCCCAGCGAGTAGAACGATTTTCTTCATCATGAGGTCTTCCGTTTAGCCATTGCCGCTTGCAGCCATTGTGCAAATGCAGGGGGTGCTGGTGTGCTCACCGCATCCGCTGGCTTATCCAAGGTATGCAGCAAATTAACTTGCTGATGGGTCACACCAACCACCAACCAAGTGCCAGCCACCTCAACAATCACCACCCGCTCTTTGGTGCCCACCATCACGCCAGAAACAACGCGCAAATGGGAATTGCCAGCGCCAGGTACTAAGGCATAACGGCGCATCAACCAAGCGCCGCCCACAATACACGCCAGCACCAGCAATAAAGCCAAAATCACTTGAATCAGCTGACCCACACCAGGGCCCGGTGCAGTTTGCGCTGCCGTGGCCGCCACAACGGAGAACGGCAGCCCCACAAGGCTGCCGCAAAGCAATCGAATTAGATTCATATGATTGGGTTATTTATGCAAGCGACGGATGCGCTCAGCAGGGGTAATAATGTCAGTGAGTCGAATACCAAATTTATCATTCACCACCACAACCTCACCCTGAGCAATCAAACAACCATTTACCAATACATCCATCGGTTCACCCGCCATCCCATCAAGCTCAACCACTGAGCCTTGTGCTAGCTGCAATAAACTACGAATTGCAATTTTGGTGCGCCCCAGCTCCACCGTCAAATTGACAGGGATATCCAAAATCATATCAATATTATTCGGCGCATTGGTGGGCACAGTCGCCGTATCAAAACGCTGAAAAATATCCGCCGCTTGTACTGTACTGGCAGTATCAGTGGCGGCGTCAGTCACCTCTTGCTCGGCTAACGCCGCCGCCCAATCATCCATAATGTCATCGGGATTTTCTGCTGCGCCCGTGGTTTCTTCAGCCATTACCTTCTCCGCTATTCTCTTCGTCTTGCACGCCGTTTAAAGCCTCGGCCGAGCCCAGCACTTTGTCGACTTTTAATGCATACTGACCGTTAAGAATACCATACTTACACTCAAGCACTGGCACGCTATCCACTGATGCAATAATGGCTTCTGGAATTTCCAAAGAAATCACATCGCCCGTCTTTAAATTTAAAATGTCGCCCAAAGTAATTTTCGCGTTACCCAAGGTGGCCACCAGATTAACGTCAGCATGGTGTAGTTGTTTACGCAACAACGATGACCAGCGATTATCCGATTCAATGCGATCGGTCTGCATCGAGCTATACAACATATCGCGAATCGGTTCGATCATTGAATACGGTAAGCAGATGTGAAAATCGCCACCGCCAGCACCCAATTCAATTTTAAAGGTATACGCCACGACGACTTCGGTTGGGGTCGCAATATTGGCAAATTGCGTATTCATTTCTGAGCGCATATAGCTAAATTCGCACTCAAACACCGGCTTCCAGGCTTTTTGATACTCTTCAAAAACCACTTCGAGCAAGCGCTGGATAATGCGCTGCTCTGTTGGCGTAAAGTCCCGCCCTTCAACCCTGACGTGGTAACGACCATCTGAACCAAATAAATTATCCACCACTAAAAAAACAAAATTCGGATCGAAAATAAATAAGCCCGTACCGCGTAAGGGCTTCATTTGAATCATATTTAAATTGGTTGGCACCACCAAATTGCGAATAAATTCACTGTATTTTTGCACCCGAATTGGGCCGACGCTAATTTCGGCATTACGGCGCATAAAATTATATAAGGCAATACGTAAGTTACGCGCAAAGCGTTCATTAATAATTTCCAGCGTCGGCATCCGCCCACGCACAATCCGTTCTTGTCGACCAATATCATAATTGCGGACAGCCGATAGATCGACGTCATCGGCACCATCGTCCTCTTCACCAGTCACACCGCGCAGTAGCGCATCGACCTCTTCTTGAGAAAGAATATCGTCTGCCATTGTCTCTTTTTAAAACTCGGTTCTAATTTTTAACAAGCTTACTGATAAAAATATTTAGTAAAATTAACGCTCAATACGCCTTCGTCTTTTGCTTCAACTTCTAAAATGGCATTAATTTTTTCTCTAATTTGTCGCGCCAATTCTTCCTGGCCCTGAGGGGTTTTTACTTCTTCTAGTGTTTTGGCTCGCAATAAGCGATTCACTGCATCTAATATTTTAGGCTGCACGGCGATAATTCGTTCTTTATCTGCTTCTTCAGCCAATTCAACCATAATTTCAACTTGCAATACCGACTCAGCCTCACCACTTAAATTAACAGTAAATGGCTGATCTTGTAATTTGGCAAATACCGGTTTCGCGTGCTCTTCTGATTTCTTTTCCTTTTTCTTTTCTTTTTTCTTTTCTTCCCCATGCGCCGCAGCTTCTGCAGTTGCTTCTTCGGCACTACCTTCAGCAGGGCTTTTCAATAAGAAAAAGGCCAGTGCACCACCTAAAATTAAAATTAACACCAATACAGCAGCCACGATAATAAGCAGGATATTTTTTTTAGATTTTGGCGCGGCTTCTGCTTTTGCTTCCGACATATTACATCCTTAAAATGAAAGCCCATGAATAGATTATCTTTCACGAGAGACTTAAATAACTATGCCCCAGCGTAGCTAGGGCGTAAAAAATTGCCAATATAGCGAAAGATACTATAAAACAAGCGCTAAGCAAGCGTTATTGCGGCAGAGCATAAGAAATCAGACAAATAAACTCAAGCCCCCTTTTTGAATGGGTAGTCGCACCATTGATGATTCCAGTGGGTTTTCATCAACCAAGCCCGCAGCCATTCCGTAAGTTAATCCCAGTTCTCGACCATGAGAAGCTGGCTGCTGACCTTGATTCATCCCTCCCCATTGCGATTGGTTTTGTTGTGCTTGCTGCTGTTGATGCTGCTGCAAAGTATCTGAAGCCACTTGTACATTACTTAAGGTAAAGCCTTGTTCGGCCAATAAAGCGGTCAAGCGCGGCATTGCCGCAGCAAGGGCATCGCGCACCGCTGCATTTTGCGAGCTAAACACCACACTGGCTTGATCTTGCACCACATTTAACTGCACTTCCATTGGCCCTAAATGCGCAGGATTCAACTGCATTTGAATTTGCTGTTCTTGCCGACCCAGCATCAGCCCAACCCGCTGCGCTAGCGCATCACCCCAGCGCATTTGCCCAACCGGCTCAGCCAAATGATGCACTGGCACAGCGACTTCCTTATTTGGCAAAGCGGTGATCACAGAGTTATTCGCAGCAAGGCTTCGCTGCTCATGCAGCGCAGTCAATTGCGTTTTAAAGTCGGTATTTGGCATTAACTCTAATGGCGTTTCTTTAACCTCAGTGGCGCTTAATTTTGCCGTATCGACGGCAAGCTTTGCCGTTTCAGTTGCATCTACTTTAGGCTGTGACATCGCCGCTATTGCTGAAGATGCGGCTTGATTAGCTTGCTTGTCAGTGCCCAGTTGGGCGCTATCGGTATTTTCGCTACTGCTTGCTGGATTTTTTAGCATTAGAGCAGTCAATGGATTGAATACTGCTGGAGTTTCCGCTTCAGGATCAGTGGCAAGATCACTCAGTGGCGCGGCTTCCTCAGTGAGCGCAACGCTGGTGCTAGGAGCAACCAGCGTGTTTTGTAGCATCGCCAACCAAGGATCTATCGTTGCCGCTTGCGATTGCGCCGATTCGCTCGTTGCGGCGTCTTCTTCATTGGCCGGTTTGCTCGCTGGTTTGCTCACGACTGGCTGCTGAGGGGCGCTGACTGGCGCAGGCGACTCGGCCCGCTCACGGTCTAACTCACGTTTAAACTCGTCTTTAAAATCATTGCGCGGACTGGTTTCACGCGCAGCGCGCGACTCAACTGCACGGCTCATAGGAGCTTGAACTTGCACTGGCACCGCAGAAGTTGTTGCCATAATTACACCCAATAAGAAGACTTTGCCTAGTAATAAGCAAAGACAATGCCAGCCGCTTAAAACTGCAGGTAAACTGGCGCTATGGCAGAAGATTCAGACCTAGAAAAAACCGAACCGGCCTCCCCCAAGCGCATTGAAGATGCGCGAAAAAAAGGGCAAGTGCCGCGTTCACACGAGCTCACCACTTTTGCCACCCTCATGGCAGGGCTGGTTGCGGTGTTTACGCTCGCGCCGGATATATTTCATGCCATTCGCGAAATCATGGTCGACAACCTCAGCTTTGATCGCACGGATTTAATCAGCGCCAAGCAAATGCCCGAGGCCTTAATGGCCGCAATGCGCATCGCGCTAGTCGCCTTATTGCCTATCTTTGCCGCCTGCGCTTTGGTGGCTATCATGATCCCCATCGCCATTGGTGGCTGGGTCTTTAGCACCGAAGCGCTGGGGCCCAACTTTGGCAAACTCAGTCCGATCGCCGGTATTGGCCGGATTTTCTCGGTGCGTACCATTATTGAAACGCTGAAAACGATTTTAAAATCGGGATTAATCGGTGGCATTGCTGGCTGGATTTTATGGGATGAAAAAGAGCAATTTATTAGCTTGATTGCCATGCCCCCGGATGTTGGCTTTTATGTGTTGTGGCAAATGCTCAAATACACCCTCTTGATGACGGTTAGCGGCATGGCAATCATTGTCTTAATCGATGTGCCGTATCAACTTTGGGATTATTACAAAGGCCTCAGAATGACCAAAGAGGACGTTCGCCAAGAAAACAAAGAGTCTGAAGGTGATCCGCATGTCAAAGGGCGGATTCGGCAATTACAAAGAGAAGCGGCGCGTAAGCGCATGATGGCCGAAATTCCCAAGGCCAATGTGGTAGTCACCAACCCCACGCACTATGCGGTGGCGATTCAATACGACGAAGCGATGCGCGCGCCCAAAGTGGTGGCCAAAGGCTCTTTTTTATTGGCCGAACGCATTATTGAATTGGCCAAGGAGCACAAAGTCACCGTTGTACGCACGCCACCTTTTGCGCGTGCACTGTATCACCACGCCCAATTGGGCGAAGAAATTCCCGCTGCGTTGTATACTGCCGCTGCTGAGGTTTTAGCCTACATCTACCAGCTCAATCAATATCAAAAAGAAGGCGGCTTAGCGCCAACACTCAATACCGATTTACCCGTTCCTGCCGAACTCGACCCTGAAGCAGAAAAACAGGGTATATAACTGCAAGCAATATATTAAATAATGTTCATTAAAATACATACACTAGGTATCTTAGATGTGGCGTAGCAAACTTACTGCGTTGGCCATGCCAGCGATGGTGTTAATGGTGTTGGGCATGATGATTTTGCCCTTACCACCGGCTGTGCTCGACTTCTTTTTTACTTTTAATATTGCGCTATCGATCATCGTGTTGATGGTCAGCTTATATACCCATAAACCCCTCGAATTCTCTAGCTTTCCGACCGTGCTCTTGATGACCACGCTACTGCGTTTGTCGCTCAATGTGGCGTCAACCAAACTGGTCCTCACCGAAGGTCATGCTGGCGGCGACGCTGCTGGTAAGGTTATTGAATCTTTTGGTCACGTACTGATTGGCGACAATATCGCCGTCGGGATTGTGGCCTTTGTGATTCTGACCATTATTAACTTTGTCGTCATTACCAAAGGCGCAGGACGGATTGCTGAGGTGTCAGCGCGCTTTACCTTAGATGCCATGCCCGGTAAGCAAATGGCGATTGATGCCGATTTGAATGCCGGCTTGATTGGCGAAGAAGAGGCGCGCACGCGGCGGGCGCAAATATCTGACGAAGCCAATTTCTTCGGTTCGATGGATGGTGCCAGTAAGTTCGTCCGGGGTGACGCCGTCGCGGGTATTTTAGTGATGGTGATTAACCTGATTGGTGGCTTGCTGGTTGGCATGTTGCAGCATGATATGTTGTTTGCCGATGCGGCCAAAACCTACACCCTGCTCACCATCGGTGACGGTTTGGTGGCCCAAGTGCCGGCGCTGATTATTTCGGTGGCCGCCGGTATCGTCGTCTCTCGGGTCGGTACCGACCAAGATTTATCCGAACAAATTTTGGGTCAATTGTTTGCTCGCCCACAGGTGCTCTACGTCACTGCTGGCGTTTTGGGCATACTCGGTATTATTCCGGGGATGCCGCATATTGCGTTCTTAATGATGGCAGCACTCGCCGGCGGTTTAGCTTGGTTTGCCGAACAAAATATCCTCAAAGCCGCGACCGCGACCGCCACCGGCGGCGCACTGCCAGCAGGCGCAGCCCCACCGCCACCGGTGGATGCGCCATTACAAGAAGTCAGCTGGAATGATGTGCAAACAGTCGATCCGGTCGGGCTGGAAGTTGGCTATCGGCTGATTCCTTTGGTCGATCGCAATCAAGATGGCGAGTTATTACGCCGGATTCGCGGGATTAGAAAAAAAATCGCCCAAGAACTGGGGTTTTTAGTGCCGGCGGTGCATATTCGCGACAATCTCGAACTGCGCCCCAATCAGTATCGGATTCAACTCAAAGGCGTCGACGTTGGCGCTGGTGAAGCCTTTGTCGGGCAATGGCTAGCGATTAATCCGGGCAATGCCGCTGGCACTTTGCCTGGCGCAGCGACCACCGATCCGACTTTTGGCCTGCCTGCCACTTGGGTGGACGCCAGCTTACGCGATCAAGCGCAAGCCATGGGCTACACCGTGGTCGATGCCTCAACCGTCATCGGCACGCATATCTCAAATATCTTGCAATCGAACGCCGCCGAATTACTCGGGCGTGAAGAAACCCAAGCGCTGGTCGATCACTTTGCCAAAGAATCGCCCAAGTTGATTGAAGAACTGATTCCCAAAGTGGTGCCCATTGGCACGCTGCAAAAAATATTACAAGCGCTACTGGAGGATGGACTGCATATTCGAGACTTACGCACCATTATCGAAACGCTCAGCGAGCACATTGTACGAACCGCCGATATCGACGAATTAACCTCGGCAGTGCGGGTTGCGCTGGGGCGATCGATTGTTCATCAATTATTTGCTGGGGAGCAAGAGCTCCAAGTTGTCGCATTAGAACCACAACTAGAAAGCATTTTACTCTCCGCCGCCAGTGGCAAATCGCAAGGTGGCCTCGAGCCCGGCCTTGCCGAGCGCTTACTGCAACAAGCCGCCGCCATGACCGAACAGCTCGAAATGCAAGGCATTAATCCCGTTTTAATCACCCCTGCGCAATTAAGACCGATGTTATCGCGGTTTTTACGCCGTTCTATTCCCGGATTACGCGTCATCGCGCATACCGAGATTCCAGATAGCAAAACTTTACGCATCATTAATGTCTTAGGCGCTTAAAACGGCGGTGCTTCCCCCGCTCAATCGCCAACAATCCTATGCCTTGATGACGCTATTCAATTGTGCAGAAGCACAGGAACAGTGATAATCAGGACTCGATACCTTTCTAGCACCCAGTTAAGGCCCAATAAAACTGGAGCCATTCTGAGTTGTGAGTTGATCGTTTAAAGCTGATTTTATGGATGCAATTTAAAGCGGGAACGCGGTGATCATAGTTTTCTATGCTGGTTAAAAAATTTTTTGGTGCGACCACCCGTGATGCGCTACGCCAAGTTCGTGATGAACTCGGGCCAGATGCATTGATTCTGTCCAACCGGCAAGTGGCCGGTGGCGGCATCGAAATCATGGCCGTTGCCGATGCGGATGTTGCCGCACTCACCAGCGTTCAGACCGTTGCAGCCGCGCCCAAACCGGCAACGCGGGCGGCGCAAAATGGCGCACGTTTAATGAGTTCCGCGCAGCAAACCCCCGTTGCCCCGCATATTTCTAAAGCTTTAGCCCGCTCGTATGCCATTCCTGATGATGAGCAAGAGCCAACGCTCGACGATGTGCCTTATGAAATCCCCTCTGTATTGCGCAGTAATCGCGCGCCAAAAACCAACACCGCAGCACGCACAGAAACCAGCAATGAAGTCCCTTTCACCGATTATATCAACCGCCCCGAAGCCGCAGCTCAAGCCCCACAGCGGCCTGAGACTAAGCCACGGTCACGCGAGCCCGAATTAAATACCGAAGCAGAACGTCGCCCGATACCACCGCGCCGCCCGGCGATGGCCGAAAAACCGCTGCCCACTTTTAGTTTTGATGATGCCAGCCCCAAAACCGCCGCCCCTGCTGTTGATCAAGCGGCGATGCAAGATATTGCGCGTGAAATTCGCATGCTTCGCGGCTTGTTAGAGAGCCAAATGGCGGGCATGGCGTGGGGCGAATTATCCAAACACGCGCCTGAAAAGTTAGAAATTTTGCGCCAATTACTCGGCGCTGGCTTTTGCGCCGCATTGTCGCGTCAGCTCATTGATAAAATGCCAGCGGCGATGAGTTTAGATACCGGTATGAAATGGGTTAAAGCTGCACTCACCCATAATTTACCCACCGTTAGCGCCAAAGACGATATCGTTGAACGTGGCGGGGTGTACGCCTTAATTGGCCCAACTGGCGTTGGAAAAACGACGACGGTTGCCAAGCTGGCAGCGCGTTGCGCGCTCACCTACGGGCCACAATCGGTCGCCTTATTGACCACCGACAGCTACCGAATTGGCGCGCACGATCAGCTGCGAATTTATGGCCGAATTTTGGGTGTGCCGGTGCATGAAGTTAAAGATGAAACCGATTTACAACTGACTTTAGGCGAGCTCACCGATCGACATTTAGTGCTGATCGACACCGTCGGCATGGGGCAGCGCGATCAACGCATCGGCGAGCAATTGGCGATGTTTGGGCATGATAATGTCGGCACCGTGTTGTTATTGTCGGCCAATGCCCAAGCCAGCACGCTCGATGATGTGGCTCGGCGCTATAAAAACAGCCATTTAGTCGGCTGCATTTTAACCAAGCTGGATGAAACCATGGCGCTGGGTGGCTGCCTTGATGTGGCGATTCGGCATAAATTACCGCTGCACTTTGTGACCAATGGTCAGCGCGTGCCGGAAGATCTGCATCGAGCCAATTTAGCCTATCTGGTGGATCGCGCCTTTCGCAACCAACAAGAAAATAGCGTCTTTCAATTGCATAAAGACGAATATCCACTCTTTATGAGTACCCAAGATATTCCAACCGATTTTAGCCTTGCCACTTCACCACGATGAGTGTGCTTTTAAGTCATTTCCCAGTAGGACCACATCGTGCCTAAACGCTGGCCAGACCAAGCCGCAGGGCTACGGCAACTGGTTGCTACGCCCAGCTGCCGCACCATTAGTTTATCGGGTGGCCGTGGCGATGCCGGCACCACCAGTTTGGTCATGAATTTAGCCGCCGCCTTGGCCGAAAGACAACGGCAAGTCGTGGTGTTGGATGAATTTACTGGCCTACACAATATGGCGCACCGCTTGCATTTAACGCCGGGCGTTGAACTTGAGCAGGTGATACGGCGTGAAGCGCGCTTAATCGATACCTTAATCGAGAGCCAATACGGCTTTGCGATTTTACCGATTGCCGCGCCAGCGCACTTATTGGCTCAGCTCAACGACAACGAGCAGCGCTGGCTCGCTGGCGAATTTGCGCAGTTAACCGAATCCTTGGATTATCTCTTACTCGACACGCGCCCAGCGGTGGCCCAAGGCGTACCTAGCCTATCGCTCGCCGCTGATGATGTGGTCATTGTGCTCTCCAATCGAGCCGAATCCCTCACCGATGCGTATGCCACCATTAAGCAATTGGCGACCGAATATGCGCGGCGTGATTTTCGCGTGTTGGTCAATCGCGTCGCCAGTTTGGGTGAAGCCATGACTTTGTTTGACCGAGTTCGCGCTGTGGCCCAACAATATTTGGGGGAAGAAATTCAACTCAAATTGATTGGTTATGTGCCTGAAGATGAATGGCTTAACCGCGCCACACGCCTTGGCCGGCCGGTGCTCGAGGCTTTTCCTGATGCTGAGGCCAGCGCGGCGATTCGCCAGTTGGCCGACGCCTTATTGCGCTGGGCCCCGCCGCGCCAAGCGCAAGGCAATATGGCGAGTTTTATTTATCGTTTAATCGAATCATCGCGTTTACTGGCTAATCGAATCGATCATGCCCCCAACTGAAGCGCAATTACGCCCCACCCCTACAGTCACTCGGTTTGAACTTGGCGGCGATTTAACCTTAGCGACCAGCAGCGCGTTGTGGCAGCGCATTCAGCAACAGCAATGGGCAGAGATTGAGATTGATGCCAGTGCCGTGCAACGTATTGATGGCGCGGGGGCGGCGTTATTATTTGAATTACAACAGCGCGGCGCACGCATTTTGGCCCTACCCGCGCAAGGACAGCGGCTACTCAATGCGCTGTCTCCTGAGTTGCCCCTATTAAAAACCACGCCCAAACCCGCCCAGCATCTGATCACCCGATTCGGTGCGCGCGTGCGCGCCGCCAATGCCAATTTTTATTTGCAAATTAGCTTTCTCGGCGCCATCTGCGCTGCGCTATGGCAGAGCTTGCAGCAATTACGCCGCTTTCGGTGGCGAGAATTTTGTTTGCAATGCGAGCTCGTCGGCGCGAATGCCGTGCCGATTATTACCTTAATCTCCATCTTATTTGGCGTGATTCTGGCGTTTCAATCGGCGATTCCAATGCGGCAATTTGGCGCTGAGCTCTTTGTCGCCAATTTGCTCGGGCTGTCATTAATTCGTGAACTCGGGCCGTTAATTACCGCCATTTTACTGGCTGGCCGCACGGGTGCTGCCTTTGCTGCTGAACTTGGCACGATGAAGGTCAACGAAGAAATCAATGCGCTGGTCACTTTTGGTTTTGATCCCATTCGATTTTTAGTCTTGCCGCGTTTATTGGCCGGCGTATTAATGGCCCCCTTGCTGACCTTATTTGCCGAAGTGGTCGGTCTCTTTGGTGGCGCTTTAGTCATGAAAGGCTTTGGGATTCCGTTTGCCACCTATTATTCGCAAATCGCCGGGCAAGTGAACTTAATCGATTTGCTATCGGGTCTGAGTAAAGCGGCGATTTTTGGCTTTATTATCGCCGCCGTCGGTTGCTATCGCGGCCTTGCAACCGGCAATGGCGCAAGTGCCGTTGGCGCAGCAACCACCCAAGCGGTGGTGCAAATCTTGGTGTTATTGGTTGTCGCCGATGGTTTATTTGCCGTGGTGGCTTACCACATGGGTTGGTAAAATGAGCGCCTTAATTGAAGTGCAAGGTTTAAGCTGCGGCTACGGCAACAAAACCATTTTAAAAGACGTCTCCTTCAGCATTGAACGCGGTGAAGTGGTGGCGATTTTAGGCGGCTCAGGCTGCGGTAAATCCACCTTGCTCAAACACCTGATTGGCCTGTACTCGCCACAAGCTGGCAGTATACGGATAGCAGGTAATGAGCTAGTCGGCACTACGGGTGCGGATCGCGAGGCAATACTGCGTCATTTTGGCGCAATGTTTCAAGCTGGCGCTTTATTTGGCTCGATGAGCGTGCTCGACAATGTGATGCTGCCTTTGCAAAGCTTTAGCCAACTTGACGCGCCAGCGATCGAAATCATTGCTCGCCTTAAATTACGCCTAGTAGGGCTAGAAGCTTTTGCTGACTATGCCCCCGCCGAGCTTTCGGGTGGGATGCAAAAACGCGCAGCGATTGCGCGGGCGATGGCACTGGATCCGGAAATATTATTTTTAGACGAGCCTTCTGCTGGTTTAGATCCGCTCACCTCGGCCGAGCTCGATGCACTGATTCGCCGCATCGCCGAAACCCAGCACGTTACCTGTGTCTTAGTCAGCCATGAATTGGCCAGTATTCATGCGATTGCCGATCGCGCCATTATGTTAGATCGATCCACACAAGGCATTATCGCCATTGATACCCCAGAGGCACTGGCCCAATCGAGCGATGAACGCGTCAATCGCTTTTTTAACCGTGGCCAACTTCGTCTAGTGCCGCAGCATTGCGCCGCCAGCGAGCCAACCTTGCAAGGCTAAACCATGGAACAACGATCTAATTTTCGCTTAGGCTTATTTATTCTCGTCGCCATTACCCTCGCCGCCGGACTGATGATTGCCCTCGGTAGCGGCAAATGGTTTCGCCAACAATTCATACTCGAGACCTACTTTAATGAATCGGTACAAGGTTTAGATATTGGCTCCAAAGTACGCTATCGCGGCGTGGTGGTGGGTGAAGTCAGCGCGATTACCTTTACTTATACCCGCTACCAACAAGCACTACCTAGCGCACAGCGCTATCAATACGTCTTAATCGAGTCGCGTTTAAATACCGAAATGATGAGCGGCAAAGGTCTACCAGCACCGACACAAGCAGCACTCAACGCTGAAATTGCCAAAGGTTTACGCGTTAAAATCGCCCCGCAAGGCGTCACTGGCACCAGTTATTTAGAAATCGACTATATGGGTACCAACGCCGGCCGGCCCTTGCCGATTGCTTGGACCCCCGATCAGCTATATATCCCGTCCAGCCCCAGCACCGTGAATCAAATCGTCACCGCCACGCAAAATTTAATCGCCAAAATGCAGCACGTCGATATTGAGCAAACCATGGCTAGGCTCGATCAATTGCTACTCACCGCAGAGCAAAAACTCGCACCACTGCCTTTACTGAGCATGAGCGAAAAAATGAATACCGTTTTAGATCATGTCGGCCAATTACCGTTGGCCAATATGGCCAAAGAAACCCAAGCTTTACTGCTTGAAGCGCGGCAAAGCAATCAAGCTTTACAAGAAATTCTAAAGCAACCCGGTTGGCGTAGCGCCCCTGCCGATTTAGCCATTGCCGCCGAAAGCGCCAAAAAAATCGCCACCGACCCGCAAATCGCCAGCACATTACAACGGATTGACCGGGTTAGCCAACGGCTCGATCGTCTCAGTAGCAATCGCGAAGCCGATATCGACGCCTTGATTGAACAACTCAGCAGCGCCAGTTTGAGCATGAAGCAATTACTCAACAAAGCCGAGCAACAGCCTAGCCAGTTGTTATTCTCTAACCCGCCGCCAGTGTATACGCCGCCAAAACCATGAAAACTATCCTGACTCTTTGCTGTATCAGTGCCTTGTTATTCGGCTGCAGCAGCACCAAGCCGCCGCGTAAGGATTTTTTGCTATCGACTTTGCCAGCCAGCCAGCCCACCCCTGCTCGCTCAACAACGCCGCATTTTAACGGCAGTTTGCAAGTGCAAGATTTGCGTGCGCCCTTGCCCTACCGCAGCACCTCGTTGATTTATCGTGAAAGCGCGCAGCGCTTTGTGCTTGACCCCTACAACGGTTTTCTCGCGCCGCCGGCCCAGCAAGTGAGCGATCTGAGCCGCGAAGCCTTGGCCGCCAGTGGCTTATTTACTGCCGTGTTACCCGCAGGCAGTAGCCTGATGCCCAACTGGCGCTTAGAGGGTGAATTACAAAAGCTGTATGTCGATGTGACCCTGCCAGCGCAGCCCAGAGTCACCCTCAGCGTGCGTTATGCTTTAAGCCAAATCGAGCACAATACACCGCGTATTTTTGAGTTCACGCAAACCGAAGCCATCGTTGATGCCAGCCCCGAGCAAGCTGTGATTGGATTTAACCGCGCTTTAAACACTATTTTATTGCAACTAGAATCGTCTCTGCTTACCGTAAACACACCGTAGTGAGCTACACTAAGCAAGACGCCACTTAATTGAATGCCATGTCAGCCCATCGCGCGCTCTCTCTTTATCGTCGCACCCAAAATAGCAGCGAAGATCTTCGTGTTGAAAAGCACGCGCCTTTGGTGCGTAAAATCGCCTATCACATGATGAGTCGGCTGCCGGCCAGCGTGGATGTTGATGATTTAATTCAAGTCGGTTTAATTGGTTTAATGGAAGCTGCGCGCAATTTTGACCCCGAGGCCGGGGTGCAATTTGAAACCTTTGCCAGTCAGCGCATTCGCGGCGCCATGCTCGATGAATTACGCAACGCCGATTGGTTGCCACGCCAAGCGCGGCGCAATATGCGTGAAATCGAACGCGCGACCGTGCAATTAGAGCAAGTTTTAGGCCGCGCGGCCTTAGAGTCTGAAATCGCGCAAAAAATGAATCTGCCGCTCAGTGAATATCAAGACATGCTCGGCGACGCGCGCGGCCATCAGCTATTGCATTATGAAGATTTCGAACAAGATGGCGAGAATGATCAGCTGGATCAATATGCCGCCGACACACACCAGAATCCAGCGCAAGTACTCACCGATGCCCATTTTCGCGCGCAACTCATTGCCGGTATTGGCTTACTGCCCGAACGAGAAAAGCTATTGATGGCGCTGTATTACGACGAAGAACTTAATTTAAAAGAAATCGGCGCGGTACTTGGCGTTTCAGAATCACGCGTTTGCCAGCTGCATAGCCAGGCGATTGCCCGTCTGCGCGGAAAATTAAAGGATTGGCTGAGCTAATGGATAAAATCAGCGTATTTGGGGTTATTTTAGGGCTTGTAGCCATCATTCTCGGCCAATGGTTAGAGGGCGGCCATATCAGCTCATTGCTGCAATTTACCGCTTTTTTGATTGTGATGGGCGGCACCATTGGCGCGGTGATGCTGCAAACGCAAACGCGCCACTTTGTCGCGGGCATTAAAATGTTGCGCTGGATTTTTTTCCCGCCGGCAATGGATTTTAAAAAGCTACTCGCCACCTTAGTCAATTGGGCGACACACGCGCGGCGCGGTGGCTTTCTAGCATTAGAAGCTTTTTTTAATAGCGAAAAAGATCCCTTTGTGCGCCGTGGTTTGCAAATGGTCGTCGATGGTGCCGAGCCCGAAACCATCCGCCGGGCGATGGAGCTCGATATTGACGCTTACGAAGACCAAGCCCGCGCCGCAGCTAAAATCTGGGAAGCCGCTGGCGGTTACTCACCAACATTTGGTATTTTAGGTGCCGTTTTGGGCCTGATTCATGTGATGGAAAATCTATCCGATCCATCCAAATTAGGTGCCGGTATTGCCGTGGCCTTTGTGGCAACGATTTATGGCGTTGGCGCAGCCAATATGTTTTTCTTGCCCGTGGCCAATAAATTAAAACACTATATTTTGCTCGAAGTGCGTCGCCGCGAAATGGTCGCCGAAGGGCTGGTCACCATCGCCAACGGCGAAAACCCCCGTTTACTTGAGAATAAACTCTCTGGTTTCTTGCATCATTGATCAATACCATCAGTAGGTATGTCTGGCTACTCATTTGAAATAAAACTCCAGCAAGACATACCTATTACTCAGCGCAACTAAAGCCAGCCAATCAAAACACGCCTTTTATCCATACCTTACTATCACCTATAGTTAAATCCAACTATTGACTTAAGGTATGCCATGCTCTGGCTGATTCGCGTCCTCATACGCAGCATTGCAGTATTGGATTTACTGCTGTTTACATTGCTGATGCTATTGCTTGCAGCCTTACCCCAGGCACTGATTCACGCCCTTTATCCGCGTTTATTTCAAGCATGGTGCCGCTGCTTTGTTCGTGCCTTAGGCGTGCAATTGCGCTTACACCAGCACGCGCCCTTGCCCGAGCAATATATTTTGATTGCCAATCATCCATCAGCACTCGAAGACGTTGGCATTCCAGCCTTATTTAAAGTGCGCAGCTTGGCCAAAATCGAAGTTCGTGATTGGTTTTTAGTCGGCAAAATTGCCACAGCAGCAGGCACTTTATTTGTACGCCGAGAAGACAAAGCCTCGCGGCAAGCGGCTTTGGCTGAGCTGATTGCGGCCGTCAACGCCGGTGACAATATCGCGATCTTTCCCGAAGGCGGTTGTCACGGCCGGCTATTGGCCGAGCGCTTTCAGTTTGGCGCTTTTGCCGTCGCCTTCGCCACCAAGACGCCGATTGTGCCGGTGTTTTTACATCATGAAGCGCAAATCAGTTTTGAATGGCGCGCCAATGAAAGCTTGCTGCAAAAAATATTCGCCATTTTTACTAGCCCCAATCCAGCCGTTCACTACCATGTTTTTCCGGCGCTTTATCCTGCTGACTTTGAGAATAAAGAAATCTTTTGTGAAGCTTGCTACAAATATTACATAGCTTGGCAGAATAGATTTTTAATTTAAATGCTGCAATTGTGATGATTGCCAACACAATGCGATTCATTTACACACCGCAAAGCGCAAGCTTGCCCTTATAATCGCCATAGATTCTCGTTCCTTGATATATATATGCCCTTATTTCGCAAGAAAAACGTCGCCAATGTCTCGACCCGTGCCGCCTTACCGCCAGGCATGGCGAATTTACTGCGCGAGTCATGGTGGTTAATTTTAGTTGTACTACTGGCTTACTTAGTTCTTGTTCTTTCTAGCTATCATCAAGCCGATCCAGGTTGGTCGCATAGCGCCACTGAGGCCAAAATTTATAATCGTGGCGGCAGCTTTGGCGCGTGGCTATCGGATGTGCTGCTGTATACCTTTGGTTTTTCGGCTTGGTGGTGGACGGTGTTTTGCTTGGCCGCCATTTTATGGGGCTATCGCCGTATTGATCGCGTCGCCGATTCGTCACGCCCCGTGGTTTTTTTAGCCTGTAGCGGTTTTTTCCTGATGCTCATCGCCAGCAGCGCTTTTGAAGCTTTGCGACTGCATTCTTTAAGCTCCCCGCTGCCTTATGTGCCTGGCGGCATGTTGGGTTTAACTGTGGCCAGTTGGATGACGCTCAGCCTTGGCTTTAGTGGTGCAACACTGTTTTTAATTACCCTGTTTGGTTTTGGTGTTTCATTATTTACTGGGCTGTCTTGGTTCAATGTGATGGAAAACATCGGCACGGTCATTGAAAACAGTTTTTTCAACGCACTCAACGCCATTCAAGCCGCGAAAGATCGACGTATCGGCCGCGTAACCAAAAAAGTCCGCGATGAGCAAGTGGTTGCCGCCAAACAAAAGCATGCCGGCAAAGAGCCACTGATGATTGAGCCCGCGCAACTGGATATCCCAATTGCGCGCCAAGTCGAAAAGCGGATTGAGAGAGAAAAGAAAGAACAAGAAAAACAACAAGCCGAAGTCGCCAAACAAGCCGCGCAGCCCTTGTTATTTGCTGAAGACGATCTGCCACCAGCGCCCGTAAAACGCGCCAATGTCAGCAACAAAACCGATGAATCACTGCCGGCGCTGGGCTTACTCGCTCCGGCACTGCAGTCGCAAGAAACCATTAGCAAAGAAACGCTGGAATTTACCTCTCGGCTGATTGAACGCAAATTGGCCGATTTTAATGTCGAGGTTAAAATTGTCGCCGCTTATCCTGGACCCGTGATTACCCGCTATGAGATCGAGCCCGCCGTTGGCGTGAAAGGCTCGCAAATCGTGAATTTAATGAAAGATTTGGCGCGGGCTCTGGGCTTGGTATCGATTCGTGTGGTGGAAACCATCCCCGGCAAAACCTATATGGGCTTGGAATTACCCAATCCGACGCGGCAAATGATTCGTCTTTCCGAGATTTTATCTAGCGAGCCGTATCACGATATGAGTAGCAAACTGACGATTGCGCTCGGCAAAGACATTACTGGCAAACCGATTGTCACCGATCTAGGTAAGGCGCCGCATATGCTGGTGGCAGGAACGACCGGCTCAGGCAAATCGGTCGGCGTGAACGCGATGATTTTGTCCTTGGTCTACAAAGCCACGCCAGACGAAGTGCGCTTTATTATGATCGACCCCAAAATGCTGGAGTTATCCATCTACGAAGGCATTCCGCATTTACTGGCACCGGTGGTGACTGACATGAAACTCGCCGCCAATGCGCTCAATTGGTGTGTTGCGGAAATGGAAAAACGTTACCGCTTACTCAGCGCGATGGGCGTGCGTAATCTTGCGGGTTACAATCAAAAGATCAAAGACGCTCAAAAAGCCGGCAAGCACCTCACCAATCCGTTTAGCCTCACCCCAGACGATCCTGAGCGGCTAGAGCACTTACCATTTATTGTCGTTGTCGTTGATGAATTTGCCGATTTAATGATGGTCGCCGGTAAAAAAATTGAGGAACTCATCGCCCGCTTAGCGCAAAAAGCCCGCGCAGCAGGGATACATTTAATTTTGGCGACCCAGCGCCCGTCGGTCGACGTGATTACCGGTCTAATCAAGGCCAATATTCCAACACGATTGGCGTTTCAAGTTTCTAGTAAAATCGATAGTCGAACTATTTTGGATCAAATGGGCGCCGAAGCCTTGCTCGGCCAAGGTGATATGTTATTTTTACCACCGGGCTCTGGCTATCCACTCCGAATTCACGGCGCATTTGTCGCCGATGATGAAGTCCACCATGTGGTTGATTACCTAAAATCTTTAGGTGAACCCAATTATATTGATGGCATTTTAAACGGCGGCTTTGATGCTGAATCCGCCGCAGGCAGTAGCGGGAATGCCGATGCTGGCGAAGCGGATGCACTGTATGATGAGGCGGTGGCTTTTGTACTTAAAAGCCGCCGTGCATCGATTTCATCGGTACAGCGGCAACTGCGCATTGGTTACAATCGCGCAGCTCGCTTGATTGAGCAAATGGAAAGTGTCGGATTAGTCAGTTCTATGGAAACAAATGGCAACCGGACTGTACTTGCGCCACCAATCAGTGAATAATGTCGCCTGAGCATTTTCGCGATGCATTATGTTGTAAATCAGTCACTTCAGCGACTAAAGTCTGGAGTTTTTTCATTAATGGACTTGAATCGAATCTTCACTTTGTGATATAAACGTGGACTTTTCCAGTTCCGAACGTCAGGACAGAATCATGGCACGAGTATGTGTAGTCACGGGCAAAGGCCCAATGACAGGGAATAACGTTTCCCACGCCAATAACAGAACTAAACGCCGCTTCCTACCGAACCTGCAATCCCGCCGGTTTTGGGTTGAGAGCGAAAACTGCTTTATCCGCTTGCGCGTTTCGACCGCAGCTCTGCGCACCATTGATAAGAACGGCATCGATGTGGTTTTGGCAGATCTGCGCGCGCGCGGCGAACTGTAAGCTAAGGACTATAAATCATGCGTGATAAAATCAAGCTAGAATCTTCTGCTGGTACAGGTCATTTCTACACCACGACCAAGAACAAACGTACCATGCCAGAAAAAATGGAAATCAAGAAGTTCGATCCTGTTGTTCGTAAACATGTGATCTACAAAGAAACTAAACTGAAGTAATTCAGTGCAGTGACGCCATACTCGAGAACCCCGCTATCCTTAGCGGGGTTTTTGTTATTTTCCGCCTCAGCAATAGCGGAAATCGCAAGACTAACTGGTCATCGAAGCCAAAAACGAAGCTACAAAGTAGACGGTATACACTACAAAGCTAAGACCTAATTAGGCCCTAGCTCAATACCCATTACTGGATAAGACACGCCGATTCTTCCTGCCATGTGGTACGTAAAGCTTTAATCAGCATGTCGATCATCGGATCGTTCTCTCGATCACTCGAATAAATAAACTGCAACAAAGCCCGCGTCGCTACTTCCCCATTACGCCACAACACAATCGAGCCATCCGCAGCATAACGATGTGCGGTGCGCTCAGCCAAAATCGCAATCCCTACCCCGGATTTAATCAATTCAAGCAGCGTGGCCTCTTCGTCAAATTCGCCGACTAATTTCGGGGCGATATTTTGACTGCGCCACAGTTCTTGGGAGATATCGGCCAAACTCGTGAATTGCGATAGACCCAACCACAAAGCCGAGCCCAAGGTTTTCCAATCGGCATCTTGTAAATACGCCATCGATGGCGGCAATGCCACACAAAAACCAATCTCACTTAATGGCACAGTGTTGACATTTTGGTACGGGTTTCGGCCCAAATAAAACCCAGCATCGAGCATTTTTTTGCGTACTTCGTTCAAAATCCCCACCGAGATCCCATGCGTGGTTTGCACGGTCAATAAAGGATAGCTTTCGCGCAATTGCGCTAGCCAAGGGCCGAGTTTTAAACGTCCCGGTACGCCTATCGTGCCAATTCTGACTTTGCCTTTGGGTTCATTTTGCAACGCTTTCGCCCGATAAAGCAGACTGCGGGCTTGAGATAAAATCTGCTGAGCATCCGGCAGGATTAATTTTCCAGCCTCTGTCAGTTGCACGCCGCCGGGGTAACGCTCAAACAGTGCGACACCAAATTCTTCTTCCAACGCCTTAATCTGTGCCGTCACTGCCGGCTGGGATAAATGCAGCAATTCAGCGGCTTGCGTAAGATGCCCCTGCTGCGCCACGGTAACAAATGTGCGAAGTTGATAGATTTCCATTTGCCGATTATCACCTATTCCTTGCCTTTTTGTGAACTAAGAATGCTCGATATGTAGCTTTAAAATCAGCAATTACACACAAATCAGTAAGGTATACGCAATGCAACATAAGTCGAACTGATTTAGAGCATCAAAAAATGCAATTAGCTTAAATTAGCCACTCTCACATAAATTAGCGGCACAACACCCATCTGGGTTTGACGATTGATTTATCCGAGGAGGCAACGCATGCAAGATCATACGATTGAACGCATTCAGCAGAACCCCAAATTTCAAGAGTTGGTGCGAAAAAAATCCAGCCTCTCTTGGCTACTGTCTTTTGTGATGCTGGCGATTTATTACGGCTTTATTCTGGTGGTGGCTTTTTCGCCCGCTACGCTAGGGCAATCGCTCTCCGGCGGCGTGACCACCATTGGTATTCCGATTGGCGTGTTAATTATTTTATCGGCGTTTGTGATTACCGGTATTTATGTACGTCGAGCCAATACAGAATTCGACCAACTGACCCGTGAAGTCGTTGAGGACGCGAAAAAATGATCAAATCAAATTTACAACGCCTGTCTCTCGCTAGCTTGATGCTCGCCAGCAGCCTACCGACTTGGGCCGCAGGTGCCATTGAAGGTGCAGTTGAAAAACGCCACGATCTCAATCTCCCTGCGATTGTGATGTTCTTGATTTTCGTCGCCTTTACCCTGGGTATTACCTACTGGGCGGCGCGGCGCACCAAATCGGCCAAAGATTTCTACGCTGCTGGCGGCGGGATTAGTGGCTTTCAAAATGGCCTAGCGATTGCCGGTGACTATATGTCAGCCGCGTCTTTCCTTGGTATTTCCGCGATGGTGTTTGGTGTTGGTTACGACGGCTTGATTTACTCGATCGGCTTTTTGGTCGGCTGGCCTTTGATTACTTTCCTGATTGCCGAACGCTTGCGTAACTTGGGTAAATACACTTTTGCCGACGTCGCCTCGTATCGTCTATCGCAAACGCCAGTGCGTATTTTTGCTGCCACCGGCACTTTAGTTGTGGTGGCACTGTATTTGATTGCACAAATGGTCGGCGCAGGTAAATTGATTCAAGTGTTGTTTGGCTTGGATTACACCTATGCCGTCATCTTGGTCGGTATTTTAATGATTATGTATGTCACCTTCGGCGGCATGTTGGCTACCACTTGGGTGCAAATCATTAAAGCCATCTTGTTGCTATCAGGCGCATCATTTATGGCCTTTATGGTGATGAAACACGTTGGCTTTAGCTTTGAAACGCTATTCCAACAAGCAGTTGCCGTCAAACATGCTGGCGCTGAAGCCTTGGCCCTCAAGGCCAATGTGGCTGCAGAAGCAGCGGCGACAGCCATTTCGAGCAATGCCCCGAACGCCTCTGCGGCTGTTGCTAGTGCGGCTGCGGCTTCAAAAGCTGCGGTTGCTGCTGCTAAAGCCAATATCATGGCACCCGGTGGTTTGGTATCAAATCCAATCGATGCCATTTCACTCGGTATGGCTTTGATGTTTGGTACTGCTGGTTTGCCACATATCTTGATGCGTTTCTTTACCGTATCGAATGCCAAAGAAGCGCGTAAATCGGTGTTTTATGCCACCGGCTTTATCGGTTACTTCTAC
Organism: uncultured Deefgea sp.; assembly: GCF_947072475.1. Classification (GTDB taxonomy): domain Bacteria; phylum Pseudomonadota; class Gammaproteobacteria; order Burkholderiales; family Chitinibacteraceae; genus Deefgea. Next base: position 91,661 of record NZ_CAMTIA010000004.1, on the reverse strand, counting down.
ATCTTGACCTTCATCATTGGCTTTGGCGCGATTGTGCTGTTGTCGGGCGAAGCGGGGATGAAATTTAAAGAAGTCTCTGGCGCATTGATTGGCGGCTCGAATATGGCGGCGATTCACTTATCTGACGCGGTCGGTGGTGATTACTTCCTTGGCTTTATTTCAGCGGTAGCTTTTGCAACCATTCTGGCTGTGGTCGCCGGTTTGACCTTGTCGGGCGCATCGGCGGTATCGCATGATATTTACGCCTCGGTCATCAAGAAAGGCAAAGCCAATGAAGCCGATGAAATTCGCGTTTCCAAACTAACGACCATTGCGCTTGGCATCTTGGCGATGTTCTTGGGGATTGCCTTTGAACAACAAAATATCGCTTTCATGGTCGGTTTGGCATTCTCGATTGCGGCATCGGCCAACTTCCCAGTCTTGATTATGTCAATGTTCTGGAAAGATCTAACAACCCGTGGCGCCGTAACCGGTGGTTTTGTTGGCTTAATCACCGCGCTGACACTGATTATCCTTGGCCCATCGGTTTGGGTTGAAGTGCTCGGTCACGAAAAAGGCAGCGAATGGTTCCCGTACAAAAACCCAACGATCTTCTCGATGACGCTGGCCTTCATCACGATCTGGTTGGTTTCGGTACTTGATACCAGCAAGCAAGCGGCAGAAGAGCGCGCTAAGTTCTTACCACAATTTATCCGCTCGATGACAGGTATTGGCGCAGAAGGCGCAACTGATAAGCATTAAGAGCAGATACATCGCAACACGCCCTACTCGCTAAGCGATGTAGGGCGTTTTTGATGCAAGGTACATTATGTCGACGCTATTTGAGTTTTCTGCCCTCCCTTATCGCAGCCTAAAGCCCAGTGAACGCGAACGCTTTGAAAGCGCGCTCGATATTCAATACTTTGCCAATGGCCACACCGTGATTGCGGCTGGCGCACCGCATCATGCGCTGCTGATTTTAAACAAAGGGCTGATTGCAGAAGAAGAAAACGGTGAAGTCTTAACGGTCTACAGCGAACAAGAAACCATCAATAGTAAAGCGCTACTCAATGAAACGGCCCAACAGCAATGGGTTGCCATTGATGACAGCCTGGTATTTAGTATTCCGCGCGAGTTAATTTTAGAACTCATCCGTAGCAACCCACAGTTTGGCGCGTATTTTTATCAAGATATTGCCGTACGAATGACCGCCTTAGCGCAGCAAACCTCAGAAGAAAATGAATTACAAGCCTTGCTACTGGCCCCGGTCACGGCCGCTTACATCCATCCGGCCCAATGGCTGAGCGCCGATGCCAGCATTCTGGATGCCGCGCGGCGCATGCAAAGCGCGCACTGCACGGCGGTGCTGATTAAAAACGCCGAACACATTGGCATCTTTACTCAACGTGATTTACGCGACTTTGTGATCAGCGAATTGCCCGCGCGCAGCACCGCCATCGCCAACTATGCCCACTATCGTTTGCATAGCGTGGCCGACGACGAACCGATCCATGCCGCCATGCTGTTAATGACCAAGCACACCATTAGCCGGGTCATTGTGCGCCGCGCAGATGGGGCACTTGGGATTTTAGAGCAAGTCGATTTGCTGGCTTTTCTCACGCAGCATTCACACTTAATTCAAAGTCAAATCGAGCGAGCAGTGTCGATGGATGAATTGGCACAAGCGTGGTCGCACGTCGATAAACTGATCCGCCAGCAACATCGCCAAGGCGTCAAAGTCACGCTGATTGCCGATACCCTGCGTGAGCTGCACCGCAAATTACTGGCCAAAACTTGGCAACTGCTCGCGCCAGCCGAGATCAGCGCCAATGTCTGTTTGCTGTGCTTGGGCTCAGAAGGTCGTGGCGAACAAATTCTAGCTAACGATCAAGACAATGCTTTGATTATCGCCGACGGCTTTGAACACCCCGATTTAGCCGCGATTTGTGCCGCATTTAATCAAGCGCTGATTCGCTTTGGTTACCCGCCCTGCCCAGGCAAAATCATGGTCAACAATCCATATTGGCGACGCACTGAAAGCGAATTTAAAATTTTGCTGGATGAATGGCAGGTACAAACGCATCGCGAAAACATGCTGCATCTGGCGATTTGGCTCGACGCCTATCCGGTGTATGGCAATAAAGCGCTGTTTGCTCGGCTACGCGATTATTTTTATCAAGGTCTGGTCGAAAACGACAGCCTACTGGCGCACTTTGCTTTGCCGATTGAACAATTTGATACGCCGCTGGGCTTTTTCTCGCAGCTACGTAGCAAAGGCGGTTTACTCGATCTAAAAAAAGGCGGCATCTTTACTTTAGTGCACGGTATACGCAGCTTGGCCTTGAAGGCAAAGCTCTCTGAGCGCAATACCTACCGCAGAATTGAAATACTCAAACAAAAAGACATCCTCTCGCCAACATTAGCCAGCGACCTAAGAGAGTCGCTCGCCTATCTACAAAGCCTGCAATTGAAATATGGCTTAATCAAAGCCCAGCAAGGCAAATTACTCGACTACGGGATTGAGCTGGCCCAACTCACTACACTCGAGCGCGACTTACTCAAAGATACGCTCGCGGTAGTGAAACGCTTTAAACAAAGCATTGCCCATCAATTTAAATTGAATACCTTATGATCCAAACATTTAAATCTTGGCAAGCACGGCGACAGCTACGCGATCCACAGTTTGAGTTTTTATTGGCCAAGCCAGCGCCCAATGAATGGGTCAGTATTGATTGCGAAACCACCAGCCTCAATCCGAAGCAGGCTGAAATTTTATCCATTGCTGCGGTGATTATTCGCGGCAATACGATTTTAAAATCCAGCAGCCAGCAATGGCTCGTCAAACCCAGTGGCGCAATTGATCCCAAAACGATCCCAATTCATGGCTTGCGAGCGCAAGACGTGGCCCATGGTTTAACGCTGCACGATGCGCTCACGCAATTGCTGTATTTCATCGGTAGTCGCCCGATTATTGGCTATTACCTTGAATTTGATTTGGCGGTCATCAATCGACAACTCAAGCCTTGGCTAGGCATCGCGCTCCCCAATCGAGCGATTGAAGTCTCTGGCTTGTATTACGACAAAAAAGTCAGCGCCTACCGTCCTGATATCGATTTAAGCTTAGACAGCATGCTGACTGAACTGGACATACCCCGCTTAGCGCGCCACGACCCGCTCAACGACGCAATCACTGCGGCGCTGATGTTCTTAAAACTCAAAGGCCAGCGCAATTGACTCACTTTCCCGCCGCTGGATATCAAGCTATTGGCAAAATCAAAGACGAAAAAACCAAGTAATTCAATTCATTGCCCAGCACATCAGTCTGACTGATTTGCTACATCAAAAAAGACAATTAGCTTTCAGCACTGTAATCCCATAAATTTGATTTCAGCTTATTTCCAATTCAGTGTCTTGCCTAAGGGGTTCACTCATGAGTGGTATCGATTCAGTATTAAAAGAAAACCGTTTATTCCAACCCTCTGATGAATTTCGCACCAATGCGACCGTCTCAGGAATCGAAGGCTACAACGCGCTATGCGACAAAGCGACTGCCGACTATGAAGGCTTTTGGGCTGATTTAGCACGCAATCTACTGAGCTGGAAAAAACCCTTTACCCAAATTTTAAATCAAGACAATCCACCGTTTTTTAAATGGTTTGAAGATGGCTTGATGAATGTGTCATACAACTGTCTTGATCGTCACTTAGAAAGCAAAGCCAATAAAGTGGCGATTATTTTTGAAGCCGACGATGGCTCGGTGACTCGCGTAACTTACCGCGAGCTATATCACCGCGTTTGCCAATTTGCCAATGGTCTAAAAAGTCTTGGCGTAGTCAAAGGCGATCGCATCGTTATTTACATGCCACACACGGTAGAAGCGGTGATTGCCATGCAAGCTTGCGCCCGAATTGGCGCGATTCACTCGGTGGTTTTTGGTGGGTTTTCGGCTGGCGCATTGCGTGATCGCATCCAAGATGCCGCTGCAAAACTCGTCATCACTGCCAATGAATCCATCCGTGGCGGCAAACCAACACCACTCAAATCAATGGTCGACGAAGCGCTGGGCTTGGGCGGCTGCGATACCGTAGAAAAAGTCATTGTCTTCCAACGCACCAGCAATAAACCAGAACATTGGAATACCGAGCGTAATGTGTGGTGGCACAAACTGGTGCAAGACCAATCCGACGTGTGCGAACCAGAATGGGTTGAATCTGAACATCCACTATTTATTCTGTATACCTCAGGCTCAACCGGTAAGCCCAAAGGCGTACAGCACTCATCCGCTGGCTACTTGCTCGGCACGCAAGTGACGATGAAATGGGTATTTGACTACAAAGAAACCGACGTTTACTGGTGCACGGCCGACGTGGGCTGGATTACCGGTCACAGCTATATCGCCTACGGTCCATTGGGCATTGGCGCAACACAAGTGGTGTTTGAAGGTGTACCGACGTATCCAGACGCATCACGCTTCTGGCAAATGATTGAAAAACACGAAGTCACCACCTTCTACACCGCGCCAACGGCGATTCGCTCATTGATCAAGCTGGGTGGCGATTTGCCAAAACAATATGATCTTTCATCACTGCGCCTTTTAGGCACCGTCGGCGAGCCGATCAATCCCGATGCATGGATGTGGTACTTTGAGACCATCGGTGGTGGCCGTTGCCCTATCGTTGATACTTGGTGGCAAACCGAAACCGGCTGCAATATGATTGCCCCATTGCCAGGTGCAGTCGCAACTAAACCGGGCTCTTGCACCTTGCCAATTCCGGGGATTATGGCCGATATCGTCGATGAATCGGGCGCGCCGGTCACGGCAGGTAAAGGTGGCTTCTTGGTCATTAGCAAGCCATGGCCATCAATGGTGCGTAATATCTGGGGCGACTCTGAGCGCTTTGCCAAAACGTATTTCCCCGAAGACTACAACGGTAAATTGTATCTCGCTGGCGACTCAGCGCATTACGACGAAAGCGGCTACATCTGGATCATGGGCCGCATCGACGACGTGCTGAACGTTTCTGGTCACCGCCTTGGCACCATGGAAATTGAATCGGCACTCGCCGCCAATCCATTGGTCGCCGAAGCCGCTGTCGTAGGCAAGCCGCATGACATCAAAGGCGAAGCCGTGGTGGCGTATGTGGTGCTCAAAGGTCAACGCCCAGAAGGCGACGATGCCAAACGCATCGCCAAAGAACTCCGTGAATGGGTAGCGCATGAAATCGGCAAGATCGCGCAACCGGATGAAATTCGTTTCGGCGACAATCTACCGAAAACCCGCTCAGGTAAAATCATGCGTCGTTTGTTACGTGATATCGCCAAAGGCCAAGAAATAACTGCGGATACTTCAACCCTAGAAAACCCAGCGATTTTGGAACAACTACGCCAAAGCGCGATTTAATCGCCAGCATTCTCAGTTTTACGAGAGTCTTCATACCCCGTCCTTGTGGCGGGGTATTTTTTTGCGCTGCCAAAGATAGCACTCACATTAACTTCCCGATTTTTAAACGCTCATCAATCAGCGCTCAGCCGCTTCACCGCCTTGACGCTTATTTTTCTGCTAGCACTCTTAGCGGCAGTAATTCGTCGATGCGGCTGTTGTGCCAAGTGGGGAGTTTTTCTAGGGTGTCGGTGAGCCTGGCCTGGATTGAGCTCGTTGAGTTTGGCGGTGCCCAGTAGCGTTTGGATCGCGGCGGCGCTTTGGCCGGCCCGTTCACTGCCCGCAAATAAGCAGTTTTTTGCCAATCGCAATCGGCCGAATACTGTTTTCGACCTGATTGTTGTCGATCGGCGCGATGCCACTTTGGGCCTAGCGTTCAAGCGCTGACCAGCCAGTACGCCACGAAATACGCAATTACTCACCCAGCAGAGTTAAATAGTCGGTCACCCAAGCAAATCCCACTCTTTCCTGCTCCAAACGAATCTGCTTTACCAGCGCACCACTTTGATGGCTAGCACAAAGGTGCTGATAAACAGCAGTTTCTGCTGGATTCAAACGCGGCAATTCGCGCAATACGGGCGTCGACTCAACGCCCCACAACGCCTGATGCGCCAGCAGGGTCGCTTGGTCCATCAGCAGCGATTGCGCCAGCGGAAACACCGCGCGCAATTGGTCAAGAATCGCAAAACCGTGCGTATCAATATCGCCCCAGTAGTGTATTGGCTGGTCATGCAGCCAATCGGCACCTGCCAGCATGTCAAAACCATAACCCGCACCGAATATGACCATGCTACGTGCGGGTAGCGGCAAACTTAAAAAATTGATTTCATTTTCAGTGATTAACACCCGCTCAACAGCGGCATTCAGTTGCGCAAAATCAGCCTGCGTCAGCGTCACATCGGTCCCACCCAATCCCGAATCAGCCCAGCGAAAACGCACCCGCAGCGGCTTATCCAAAAAGCCATAACGCTGGCAAAATCCACTCACACCTCGAGCTGCATCATTAATATCTGTACTGGGCAGCACTAGATCAAGTAATTCAAGCAGCACACCGCGATGCGCTTCGATCAATTTGCTATGCACACCGGGCAAATCAATCTGCCGCAAGTAAATACCGGGTCGCGGATGCGCTTGCAGCCATTGCACTACAGCCAACAATAGCGACCAATCTGCCCCTAAATCCAGCAATTTCAAACTGCGTTTTTGCAACCACGGCAACAGTACAACAGACAAATGCGCAGGCATTTGCGCCAATAAAGCCTGATAACGTGTCGCTTCGCGGGTTTTGCCAATCAAAGCCAAGGCCGCCGCGAAATCATCCAGCCAAACCGCCTGCGGCAACACATTATTGCCAATGATTCGGTGCGCAATTTCGCGCATTTCCAGTCGAAAATGGCGTGACTGCTGCAAAGCAATAATCCAATCTTGCACCGCGCCAAACTGGTTCGCCAGCTCACTGCTGCTGGGGCCTTTTAGCGCAATTCGCAGCGGAAACAATGGCGCATCGCCCAGCAGGCTAGCCAATAGCTCACCTTTATCCCAACGCTTTTGCAATTGCGCTTTAATTTCTTTCTCACTGGTCCAACTCATTGCTGTTGCTTCTCTTGCTGATACTGCGTAATGCTTAAATTTCGTAAGCGCGAAGCGCGGCCTTCGTGGTTGTGCACAAAGCCAACGCAAGCGACAAAGGGCTCGATGATATGAATTTTTTGCAATGGTGTCACAATCAGCAGTTGCAAATTAAGCTGCTTAAATAGGTTTAACCCATAGCGCGCCGAATCATCCGAACCTCGGCCAAAGGCCTCATCAATCACCACAAAACGGAATGATTTCGAACGCACCGCGCCCCATTCCAAGCCAAATTGATACGCCAAACTCGCGGCCAAAATGGTGTAGGCGAGTTTCTCTTTTTGCCCGCCTGATTTACCACCCGAATCAGAATAATGTTCATGCTCGCTATCATCTTCGCGCCAGCGCTCGCTGGCCGAAAAGCCAAACCATTGCCGCACATCGCTCACTTTGGCAGTCCAGCGCTTATCCAACTCGCTTAAGCCATCCCGCCCACGAAAACGTTGGATAATCGCACTCACCTGAATGAATTTGCGTTCGGAATATTGCTCATCCTCCGATCCCGTTAACGCGCCTTCAGTGCATTCGCGCAGTTGGGTTTGAAACTCGCGTACTTCTGCATCGCCAGTGAGCTGCGCCTCCAGCACAATATAACGGCCAGGATTGTAATTAATCTGCGTCAGCGACTGATTAATCAGCGTAATGCGCTCTTTAATGGTTTCGCGTTCTTGCGCCAGTCGCGATTGAAAATTGGCCACTTCGCGAATGGTATTTTCATTGAGTAGCTGTTTGAATCGCGCTTCAAAACGTGGCAAATCATCGCTATTGAGTTGCGCCAACATTTGGGCGTATTCAGTAGCGGCCACCACACTCGCATCGACCTCTTGCGTGTCGAGTGGATAAGCTAATTTATACTCGCTCATTGCGCGCACAATTTTGCCCGCCAGCGTACTGGCATTACCACTTTTGCTATCCATTGAGGTCTGCAACACCGAACGCAGCTCAGATTCTCGCCCGTCGGAGGACTCCACCGTCAAAGCACTAGCAGGGGTATTGTCACGTAGCTCTTGTATCTTATCGAACTGAATCGTATACCCTTGATAGTCATCCGCAGCTAAAATCAGATTCACGCTTTGCAATGCGGCGCTGGCATTGCTGATTTTGACCTCAATCCCGCCGAATAATTGATGCTTGGCGGACAACGCCGTCTCGGTCTCTTTCATATCCTGATTGAGCATAACTAAGCGTTCATTCAAATAGCGCAATACATCCGATGCCGCTTCTAGCTCGGCTAACTCCGTCGCCAAAGTAGCAATCTGCGCTGCGGGAGCGCGCCAATCAAAGGCATAAAAATCATCGTACTCCACCAATTTGCTGAGCGTATCGAGCTGCTCACGCAGCGTTTTTTGCTCGGTTTGCAAGCTCGCCATGTGAGCGCCATGCTCAGCCAATTGCTGCTCCACGCGCCGTAGCTCAATGGCTAAAGCGGCAATTTTGGCGCTATTACTCCAGCCCAATACATAACGCCTTTGATCATCAATGCGGCTGCGATCATCTTTTTCATGTCGTTCGCCCGCCGATTTAATTTGCCCGGCACGGCTTAAGGCGCGGCTTTCACGCCGAAATTGCTCGGGACTGGCGCAGCAGGCCAAATCAAAACGATGCGCCACTTCACGCTCCAGCCAGTCATACAGCGGTGAATCGGGCTTGAGCGCCAATTTCTTCACCAGCGAATCGGGATGCAATAACGGCATCTCCCTGCTGGTGCTACTCCGCGCACGAAAATACACCAAGCGCCCCTTCAAGTGCGTCTGCTCAACCCACTCTACCACCTTGGTATAATGCTGCTCAGGCACAATCAGCGATAGTGCAAAACCATGCAGCACCCGCTCAATCGCGCCTTGCCAATCTTTCTCATTATCTCGCACCTGAATCAATTCACCCGCAAAGGGTATATCGCTCTCAGCCAAATCTAAAGCAGCACACAAGCGCATACGTAGCTCAATTTGCTGCATATCAATATTACTGCGCCGCGATTTCAGACTGCTAACTTCAGCCGAAAGCTCGGTGTGTTCACGCCGTAAAGCCGTAAAGCCATAATTTTTCTCGCCTAAAGCGTGCAAGATTTCATCTTCGCGCTGCTCAACCTGAGCGCGTGCCGTGAGCAGCACTTGCTGCTGCGCGACAAACATCGCTAGCGTTTCAGGCGCGGGCTGCGCTAGTTTTTGCAACAGCTCACTGTAGCGCTCGAAGCATTTTAACCGCGTGTTTTTTAGCTGTTCTTGCTGCGTGATTTCAATGCCAAGACGAGCAATCCGGTCACCGCCATTTTGCGCAATCTGCTCGCCCAGTTCGCGCTGTTGCAATAATTGCGACTCTTTTTTATCCAACAACTTGATAATTTGCTGCTGTTGCCGTTCCAAATCCTGCGCTAGCACCACGAGTCGCTGCGTGAGCAAATCGGCTTTTTTCATGGCAAAAAAAGCTTTCAGCGCTTCACGGCAAGCGCGCAAATCGCTGATTTCAGTATTTAGCCCCGCAAAACGATCGCAATCGATCATCATCGGCGCGAGCAATGCCACTTGCCGCTTGGTTTTCAATACTGCCTCGTGCGCCCGATTTAGATCGTCAAAATGCGTAATCAAGGCCGCAATCCGTGGCGCGACGTCGAAAGGCTCTAGCATATGGCTGCGAATAAAATCGGTGAGATTACCAACCGATTTCATTGATACGGTTTGATGAAATAACTCCAGCGCTTGCTCATTTTCAATGCCAAAGCGCCGCCTAAAATGCGCACCATAAGCAGAAAAGCTATCAAATAGCTCGACTCCCGTGCGGCGTAAACGCTTACGCAACTGGCTCATATCGGTGCCAAAATTGGCAAAATCTTGCGCAATACTCAGCGACTGTTCCGCCACCACAAAAAAGCGAGCGGGCTGGCTTTGCGCGTCTTTTAGCCAGAAAACCTGCGCTAAAGTCACCGTTTGATCGTACCCGGCATTGTAAAATTCGCCCAAAATCACCGAATAACTATTGGCATCGCGCAGCGCCACGGCCTTGGCGACACCCGAGTCGCTACGCTCAGATTTATAATGCCCCAGCACATACGAGCGCAAAGAGCGCTCTTTAGCATCTGCGCCAGCGGCTTTGTTGTACGCCACTCGATGCGCAGGCACCAGCAAGGTGGTCACCGCATCAACCAAGGTCGATTTTCCCGAGCCAATATCCCCGGTCAGCAGCGCATTTTGCCCATCAAGCTGCATACTCCAGACTTGCTCAGTAAACGTGCCCCAGTTATAGACTTCGATGCGCTTTAAACGAAAGCCCGACAAAGCATCGTCGCCGGTAAAATCAAAACCGTCATTATGCAAATCACTCATCGGTATTGTCTCCGACGCCAAGCTGTACATGCTCGCGATACGCAGCTAGCTTTTCGGCAAACTCGGTCAGCCACTGCGCGTCGATAAACGCTTTTAAGATCCGCCGCACTTCATACATTGGCGTGTCGCCCTTTAAAACCCGAACAAATCCCAGCTCGATCACGCGTTTCAAATGCGACTCCACTTGGTCAATCAAACGCGTGTCGTGACTACCTGCGGGCAAAAATACACGGATCAACTCCACGATCTCATCGCGCGATAACACCAAGCGCGTATCACCACCTAGCGCATCAAATTCCAGCATTTTTTTACGCAACAATGCCAACAGCAAACTCACCGGAAACGATAAAGGTCGGCGGGCCACCAAGCGTGGCAAAGCATGGCTAGTCTCATCCTCGCTCCCCGCGTGTGCGCGCAAAAATGCGTAACCTTCGGCTTCATCTAGCACCAGCGACAAGCCCAGCACGGCCATGTAATCTCGCACGCTCGCGCGTAAATCCAGCAAAGACGCCCACAGCGCCGCGTCATTTTCTTGGTATACCACGCCTTTTAACAGCCCGATTAACACCACCGACAAGGCATTATCGCGTGGTTGGGTGACGGCTTGTGCTGTTGTTTCTAACATAAATTCTCTCATCTGCCGAGGCTAATTCGTGGGTATATCAGTGCAGCTATTTATAAATAATGGCTACAAGTAAATACCAATTAAGTACTGGTGCACATTTTTATGGCAAGGCGTCCAAGCCGTACATTAGTACAACAAAGAGGCAAGACTAGATGGCCTTAAACCAAAGCTTTTGCTTTAGCCCTAGCGAACAAAAATCACGCGCGGCAACTTAGCTTGTTTGTGGAGACCATCGGGCGTAGCCCAAATCAGCGTGTCATTGATCGTATCATCGACGATGGTTTTAGGCTGTTCCCCCGCCAGCTGCAAATAGCCGATCAACTCGGCCAAACCCTGCTCTAAAGGGTAGCTACTGAGTAAGTTGCTCAGTGTAATCTGGCTAACCGATTGCAGCGCATGCCGCACATTGCGGGTCAATCGCGCTTTGTCGACCACAAATTGTCCAAATAGCGCCGATGTATCATCCATCCCTGCATCGCCCAGCTCTAATTCGGCCGAACTGAGTACCGTTTTGATTTTTGGCGTGTACAGCGCACGCTCCATCGTCAAATCAATCGCCGCCGCAGACTGTGCCACGCTGGTAAATTCCCCGACCGGCGCGCAGTCACGCACACCGAGTGCATGGCGCTCGATCCCTTGTAAAATTTCCATAATTCGGCGATTTTCCAAATACGCCTGATCATCCAGAAAACGCCGCAATTGCTGCGACAATAGCGCGACAGTGCGCTGTGTGTGCTCCCCTGCTTCCAGCCAATCATAATGCACACGTCGAGTGCGAATATCGGGCTTGAGTGCACTCACCGGTGGGAGCTGCAAAACGATATCGAGCATTTTAGTCAGCTCGTCTTGCCGCGATTGCGACATCATCAAATCCCAAAATGCCCGAAAACTTTTGCCTTGATCCGAGTCAGCAATCAAATCACGCTCGCCCATGATTTCATCCAGTAGTGCGCCCTTGCTGCCATCCCACAGCGCAATGCGCTCACGCACCCGACGATCCAAGCCACGAAAGTTATGTTCTACTTCGCGAAAATCGGCTAGCAATTCACGCGCCAAACCAGAAAACTGTTGAAAACGATCACGAATGGCGGTGTCGTCCAGTAATGGAATATGCCCACCCTGAATCCGCACAATTTCACTATCGAGCGCAGCGCGCTGCTTATAGAGCTCGGCCAAGCGCGTTTGTGGATCGGTCTCAGCCCCGGTACAAATTTGTTTTAACAAATCAAACAAGGTCAGCAGCCGTGATTCAGTACCGACAAAACTACGTTCCCCCAGGCTGGCCAGCCAAGCAATGGCTTTTTCGGTGGCGGGAGTCAGATCAAAATGCGGCTCGTCCGAGCCTGTGGGATAAAATTTACGCAGCCAAGCGGCATCGTTAGCGGCCCAATCATTGAGGTAGGCTTGCGGTAATTTGGGGTATACATCCGCGCCAAAGCGATCGCGCAGCGCATACAACTCGTCAGCCAACATTTCGAGTAAATCCGCCTGTGCAATCACTCGCACATTCGGAGTCACAAACACCCGCTGCAAAAAACTGGCAATCAGCGGCGCATTACTCGCCACCAATAAACGCCACGCTGGATGAGAGCGGCGCAACGCATCCAAGGTGGCATGATCAAGTTTCATCATCGCAGCAATCTCAATGGCATCAAGTTACTGGCAGTATACCGCTGCTAGCATGATTTAAAAAAGGCTAGCAGCAGATACCCATTAGAACTGAATCAACACTGCCGCGCCGCCACTGGGGCTGCGAGCAATTTCGACTTTGCCACCGTAAGCACCGACAATATCGGCAACAACCGCAAGGCCAATCCCTTGCCCAGCCACTTGCTCATCAAGGCGCACGCCGCGTTGCTGCGCGCGCGCGGGATCAGCAAAACCCGGGCCATCGTCGCAGATGACAATACGTAAATGCTGCGGTGTTGTACTGATGGCAATCTGAATATTTTGCGTGGCAAATTTACCGGCGTTATCCAGCACATTACCCAGCACTTCAAACGCATCACCTTCATCTAGCGGCCAAGCTACATCCGCCGCGCAATCCAGCGTAAAAGTTAAACCGCGCCCAGCGTAGACTTTCTGCATCGCCGCCAGTACGCGTTCGGCAATCGGTCTGAGCGCTATCGCCGCCGCCAATTCAACTGAGCCGCGCAGCGCGGCGCGATTGAGCTGATGCTGCACAATATGATCCATTCGCGTCACTTGCTCGTTGACGCGTTGTGCGTAATCGTCGGGCTCTGAACGCAAAATGGCTTCTGCTCGCAAAATCGCCAGCGGCGTTTTTAAGCTGTGCGCCAAATCCGCCAAAGCTTCGCGATAACGCTGCTGCCGTGCACGCTCTTGCTCGACCAAGCGATTGAGCCGCCCCGCTAATGGCGCCAGCTCTCGTGGATACTCGCCTGTAACCTCGGTTTGTTCGCCACCTTCAATGGCGGCCAGTTCGCTGTCTAAACGGCGCAGCGGCGCCAAGCCCCAGCGTAAAATCAGTATTTGCGCTAGTAATAAACACATCGCGGCCGCTGCTAAGCCACCCCAGAGTGCGTGCTGAAATTGCTCAAGTTGCTTTTGAAAATACTGCTGATCTTCCAGAACACGAAAGCGAATCGTTGGCGCAGTTTGCCCCGTGAGCCAGCGGACTTGATAGGCGATTTGCAAGAAATCACGCTGATCTAAGCGCAGCGCGTTTTGCTGCCAGACGCCAGTTGCCAGCGACAAAGGCGCTAAATTTTTGAATTGCGCTGCAGATGGCGAAACCCATTGCTCGGTTTGAGCTGGATTTTCAATAAACGCATACAAGCCAGAATTAGGAATCGAAAACAGCGGTTCAGCCAATTGCTTGGGCAATTCAAGCTGGCCTTGCGGATTTAACTCGGTCATCGCGATCAGCAAATACACCGCGCTTTGCAACCGCGCAAAATGACTGTCGCGCAGATGTTGGCTGTAAATGCCTTGCACCGCCCAGCCGGTCACACAGAAAAACGCCAGCAAAACAATGCTGGCGCCTAGATGTAGTCGATTTCGAATCGATAAATTTTTTAGCTGAATCACATGACTTCCAAAGCAAAGCGATAACCGCGTCCACGCACCGTTTCGATACTCGGCACCGCGCTATCTTGATCGAGCTTGCGGCGCAGCCGGCTGAGCAATACTTCGATCACATTACTATCGCGGTCGGCTTCGTGCGGATATAGATAATCGGCCAGCGCCAATTTACTCACCACATTCGGACGCTGGTAAATCAGGTGTTCCAATAGGCGATATTCAAATGCCGTCAAATCAATCACCCCATTAGGATTGCGCACTTGTTGACGCGCAAAATCAATTTGCAACACCCCAAAATCAAGGCCACTGGGCAAAGCATTCAGCGCGCGGCGCAGCAAGGCCATCACGCGTGCCGCCAGTTCTGGATATTCGAACGGTTTGGTCAGATAATCATCGGCGCCCGCCTCAAGACCGGTGACTTTTTCTTGCCAATGGGTACGCGCGGTCAAAATCAGAATCGGCATCGTATGCCCAGCGGCGCGCACGCGCTCAATCAATTGAATGCCGTTCAACTTGGGCAGGCCCAAATCGACAATCAGCAAGTCAAACGGATATTCGCAAGCTTGAAACAGCCCCTCCTCGCCGTCGGCCGAGGTATCCACGCGATAACCTTGTGCCGTTAAGCTAGCCGCCAGTGACTCGCGCAGCGCGGTTTCATCTTCGATCAGGAGTATGCGCATGGCTTAGCGCTGCACTGATGTATTGCTGAATCGTCATTCCCGCGCAGGCGAGAATCGAGTAATTCTGCCGGATCGCCGATAAAATCACTCAGGGATGACCAATCAATCAGTACATCCTTGGTCAACTTTGGCATTAGTAAACTTTACCCGTTGCTTCATCCACAAACACCGCGCGCACTTCGCCAGTACCAGTCAATACTTTTACCCGCCAAAGGTTTTTATCGCCTTCGACGAATTTTTCCACCGACATCACGCGGCCACCGTTGGTTTTCTTTTGTGCCAAGGCCGACGCATCATCGCGGCTCACTGCGGCATAGGCCGAGCCCGCCAATAAACATGCAGTACACAACAAGACTTTGAATAGCGCTTTCATGACTTTTTCCTTTTTACTCAACAGCAATTGTACCTGCAAGCGCAGCGATGCAGCGTGGGGATAATCACAAACCCTAATCCAATCGCATCTAATCGTCCAATTCGACCAACACCCGCACCGGCAAACGCGATCCCACGTCTCCTGGATAACGCAGCATCGTCGTCGTGTACATTTGCGAACGGTATTCATACGCCACCAGATAATCCCGCACTTGCTGACGATAATCGTTCACCGGATGGCAACGCTGTACTTCGCGATTCACGGTATTGGTTGGCGCGGTGCCGCGATACGGATCTGCCACATGATTACCGATCACCGCACCAATCAAAGTCCCCGCCACAATCGCCACATTGCGGCCACGACCTTTGCCGACTTGCGTACCAATGGCACCACCCGCTGCACCGCCAATAATGGCGCCACCATAATTCGGGCTCGTGGGCTGAGCAACGGTTTCCGTCACCCATTCAGAGCGACATTCTTGCCGAGGTTGGCCGATTGACTCATAGCGCGGCTGTACCGAGCGAATTACGGCAAAATCTCGTTGCTGCCACTTGGGCTGATGACGTTTATGCGAATCATCATCCCAATCTCGATCCGCCTGCGCCGCGCCACTCAACAGCGCCATGATAAACATAACTAACATTGATTTTTGCATGCCCAGCCTCACTTCGCGATTCACTTTTAATACCAGCTAGAATGCGCGTAGTGAGCTGAATCGATTCTGAACAAAAAATTTTTTTTGCGGACTGGCTATGTAACGATGGCTAAATGGCTACGGCACAACCATGTACTTAAGTAGTAAAAATTAAAACAGACGCAAAGACACCATCGGCCGCAGTTTTTTAAGCCCCAGCATCGTGGCACAGCATCAAACCTAAATTGCAATTTACTTAGGGTATATAGCCACAAGCATTAACAAATAATAGCCAGCAGAAAATACCCATCAATATTGCCCCCCCGATATCGATAAGCAACACACCACCATCCTGACCGCGCTGGCACAAGTGGGTAAAGAATATGATTTCAACTTTGACGTAGTGATGCGCCAACGAATTGTCTGCTCAGAACTGGTTTATGTGGTCTTCCCTGAATTGCCGTGGCCGATTTCCAAAGCGCTCGGCCGCGACACAATCAGCCCGGATAATGTCGCGCAACTGCCCCCCCTATGTTCGATCCGCTCATCCTGTACCGCGACGGCGTGGCAATCAAAGCCGACGTTAGCGAAACCTTAAGCCGCTCAATCAACCCCAAAACGATGCGCATTGCGAAACAATAATCATCTTCCGGTGCGCAAGGCTTGAGTCCGGCAGCACATCCGCCCACAATGTGACGTCTTGCTCGAAACCAGGTTCGCCATGTTTGTTGAATACCCCAATTCGCCGTATAAATTATTTCAGCCATTCCCGCCGGCAGGGGATCAACCCAAAGCCATCGAGCAACTGATCGAAGGCTTGGACGATGGGCTCAAATACCAAACTTTACTCGGCGTAACCGGTTCAGGTAAAACCTTTACCATGGCGAACGTGATTGCGCGTACTGGGCGGCCAGCGATTATTATGGCGCCCAATAAAACCCTCGCCGCACAGTTGTATTCCGAAATGCGCGAGTTTTTCCCCGAAAACGCCGTTGAATATTTCGTCTCGTATTACGACTACTATCAGCCCGAAGCCTATGTGCCCAGCCGCGATCTGTTTATCGAAAAAGACAGCGCGATTAACGAGCATATTGAGCAAATGCGGCTATCGGCCACCAAGGCGATGCTCGAGCGCCCCGATTGTATTATCGTTGCCACCGTATCGGCGATTTACGGGATTGGTGATCCATCCGATTATCACGCGATGATTTTGCATTTGTCTGAAGGCGAAAAAATCGGTCAACGCGACATCATCAAACGCCTCACCACCATGCAGTACGACCGTAATGAGATCGAGTTTGCCCGTGGGCATTTTCGCGTTCGCGGCGATGTGATTGATATTTTCCCCGCTGAAAGTGCCGATTTGGCGGTACGCATCTCGATGTTCGACGATGAAATCGAGCGCATCAGCCTGTTCGACCCGCTTACCGGTCACGTCAAACAACGCATGGGGCGCTTCACTGTATTCCCATCCAGCCATTACGTTACCCCACGCGAAAAAGTACTGGTAGCGATTGAAACCATTAAAGAAGAACTGCGTGATCGCTTAGCTTTTTATTACCAAGAACACAAACTGGTTGAAGCGCAGCGGCTTGAGCAACGCACGCGTTTTGATTTAGAAATGCTCGGCGAAATGGGTTTTTGCAAAGGCATCGAGAATTATTCACGGCATTTTTCTGGCAAACCGGCGGGCTCTGCACCACCGACTTTGCTCGACTACCTGCCGAAAGATGGCTTGATGATTTTAGACGAAAGCCATGTGATGATCGGCCAAATCGGCGCGATGTATAAGGGCGATCGTTCGCGCAAAGAAAACCTCGTCGATTACGGCTTTCGCATGCCATCGGCGCTCGACAATCGCCCGCTTAAATTTGAAGAATTTGAGCGCTTAATGCCGCAAACGATTTTTGTTTCCGCCACGCCAGCGGCGTATGAAGCCGAGCATCAAGGCCAAGTGGTCGAGCAACTGGTGCGGCCGACTGGACTAGTCGATCCGCTGATTGAAGTGCGCCCGGTGGGCACCCAAGTTGACGATTTACTATCGGAAATCAATCTGCGCACTGCGATTGGCGAGCGGGTTTTGGTCACCACACTGACTAAAAAAATGTCGGAACAACTGACTGAATATTTGGCCGAGCATGGCGTTAAAGTGCGTTATTTGCACTCGGATATTGATACCGTGGAGCGCGTTGAAATCCTGCGTGATCTGCGTCTTGGCGTGTTTGATGTGCTGATTGGGATTAACTTATTGCGTGAAGGTTTGGATATTCCCGAAGTCTCTTTAGTGGCGATTTTGGATGCCGATAAAGAAGGCTTTTTGCGTAGTGAGCGCAGCTTGATTCAAACCATCGGCCGCGCGGCGCGAAATCTAAACGGTAAAGCGATTTTATACGGCGATCGAATCACCAATTCGATGGAAAAAGCCATCGGTGAAACGCAGCGCCGCCGTGAAAAACAAATCGCCTACAACCTCGAACACGGCATCACTCCGCGCGGCGTAGTCAAACGCATTAAGGATATTATCGACGGGGTGTACAACGCCGAAGAAGCGGTCGCCGCCAGATTGGAAGAGAAAAAAACCCGTATTGTGGCTGAAATGGATCAAAAGCAATTGGCAAAAGAGCTCAAACGCTTAGAAAAAGATATGCTCAAAGCCGCACAGAATCTGGAATTTGAAAAAGCGGCGCAATTACGTGATGAACTCAAACAACTTCGCGAACGCGCTTTTGGTCACGATTAGGGTCGGTTGACGTTGGGTTTGCCAGCCGCGTTGGTGCGGCGAAAAACCAAATAGCAACCAACCATAGGGTATCTCTCTCTACTTCATGAAAACAATCAGCCAGCTAGCAATACCCCTACTCATCATGACACTCGCTGGCATCCCTTGGGCGCAAGCAGCAGATAATCAGCTCAATTCGGGCGCTTTTGGCGAGCATACGCCCGATTTTTTGCAAGCGATGAATACCGAGCAAGCATGGAAAACTTGGATCGTGACGCCGATACTTACCCACCATTTTAATCGGCAAGCGGTGATTGACGATAATCTAAATGAGCGCAATCCCGGCTTAGGCATTGAGCGCAGCAATGGGCGCTGGCACTGGATGCTCGGCGCTTACCGCAACTCAATTCGGCAAACATCGGTCTACGCTCAACTCGGTTGGACACCATTGCAGTGGCAGTTTAGCGACGCGGGCAATCTCTCTTTGGGCGCTGCCGCTGGCTTATTAACCGGCTATCACAATACCGAAAAAGGCTATCCCATCGTGCCTGCGGGTGGCTTTTTAGCTTCACTGGAAACGCCTTACCATTTTGGGGTGAATCTATTTATTGTCCCCACAGTTAAAACGTTTCAAGTCGAAGGCTTTGTTGCGCTGCAAATTAAAGCGCATTTTTAATCGGCGCTCGACGCCGACACCACCCATTCACGCAAAGCCTGATCGAGCAATTCGGGCTTGAGTGGTTTTGCCAAGAAATCATCCATCCCAGCCTCAATACAGCGCAGACGATCTTCTGCCATCGCATTGGCCGTTAAAGCAATAATCGGCAACCGGGGCTGAGACACGGTTAATTCTTGCTGACGAATGCGCCGTGTAGCTTCAAGACCATCCATTTCGGGCATTTGCATATCCATCAATACCACATCCACCGCTTGGCGCGCCAAAATCTCCAGCACCCATTGACCGTTTTCCGCGCTGATCACGGTATGGCCTTGTTTTTCTAATAAGCGCGTTGCCACCAAGCGATTGGTTGGATTGTCTTCGGCCAAGAGCACCTGCAATGGACGAATGGCTTCGAGCGGCTGTGCTTTCTCAATCACGACTTCGCTGGCTAGCGCATAAGGCCATAGCAAATCAAACTGAAACGTTGTGCCACCTTTGACATTGCCGCTGGCCACCAGCTCGCCGCCCATGCCACGCACCAAGCGCCGAGCAATGGTTAAGCCTAAACCCGTGCCGCCATAAGCCCGCGTTGACGAGCCATCGGCTTGAACAAAGGCGTCAAAAATAAACGGCAGTTGCGCAGCAGGAATACCAATACCGCTATCCATCACGGCAATTTGAACACGGCAATGAGCCGCCTCGTGCTGAGTACGCACCTGCAAAGTGACCGCACCTTGCTCGGTAAACTTCAGCGCATTCCCCAATAAATTGACCAAAACCTGCCGCAAACGCAGCGCATCGCCCAATAGCGTTAAATCGGCGTCGCCTTGGTAATCCAATCGCCACAGTAAACCTTGGCTTTTGGCGCGCAGGCAAAACATCTGCTCAATTTCGGCGAGCACCTGCGGTACATGCACGGTTTGCGCCACAATATCTAAACGATTGGCTTCAATTTTGGAGAGATCCAGCACGTCATTGACCAGCGCCAGCAGCAAATCGGCCGACTGATTAATGACATCGACTTTTTCTTGTTGCAACGGCGTTAACGGGGTTTGCGCCAATAAATGCGCCATCCCGACAATGCCATTCATCGGCGTGCGAATTTCATGGCTCACATTGGCAATAAATTCAGTCTTGGCACGATTGGCTTGCTCGGCTTGATTACGTGCTACCGCCAAATCTTCTGCCAAGCGCGTTTGCGCCAATTCCAGCTCTAAACTTTCAACAATGGTGTCGCGATAGTTTTTGGCACTTTTGAGCAAAGTGATAAACAAAAAGATAAACATAATCCCCAGCGTCATATTCATCGACGTTGGATCAAATAGTGCATTCAGCCAAATCGGCAGCGTCATAAAAAACGCATAAATCCGCATGGCATTGAGCATGGGCGACAGCACCGGCATCGAGCCGACCGTCAGCCCAGAAAAAATCAACGCGGTTAACACCGACAGCACAATCGGGCTAGACAGCATTAAATACGTGCCACCGATCGCCCATAGCACGCTGGTCATGGTCACGCCCTGCAAATGGATTTTTTGCCAATACGCATCATCGCGCTGCGCCGCATGCAGCCGATAGCGGCGAAATACCGACAAACGATACAGCGCAAAAACACCAATGCACAGCCACCACAACAGTAAAAAACCCTGTGAATGCGTATCAAAATGCAAAGCGAGTAAAGCCGTCGCCGCAACCATGCCAGCAAACTGCCCGCCAATCGCTCCGCGATAACTTAAGGCAGTAATGCGTTGTAATACCACGGCATCTGTTAAATTCATGCTGATCACCACGCCAAGGTTTAACAATAAAAAAGCGGCCGAAGGCCGCTTTGGGGTATTTTCTCAAATTACACTAACAATTGTAAGCTTAATGCAATTTAAGTCGCAATTTGTGCCATTATCATGACACTACAATTACATGGCTTCCAATACTTTAATCCCAAGTAAATTCAAACCCGTTGCCAGCACCTTGGCGGTTAAATCACACACCTTTAAGCGCGATGCATTGGTCACGCCATCTTGATTCACTGGGCAGTTCTCATAAAAGCGCGAGAACATCGTCGCCACGCTATACAAATATGCGCACAGCAAATGCGGCTGGCTGTCTTTAGCAACCGCATGCACCACATCACTAAAGCGGGCTAATTCCAGCGCCAAGGCGTGTTCCGCCGGCTCGGTTAACACAATCGCCGCGTCTTGGTCGTAGGCTTCAACTTTGCGGAAAATACTCTTCACCCGGGTATATGCATATTGCAGATACGGCGCGGTATTGCCCTCGAAACTCAACATCGAGTTCCAATTGAAGATGTAATCAGTGGTGCGGCTTTTGGATAAATCGGCGTATTTCAAAGCACCGATACCGACAGCATTGGCGATCTCGCGGCGCGTCGCTTCATCGAGATTTGGATTTTTCTCGGAAACCAAAGCAAAAGCACGTTGTTGCGCTTCGTCGAGTAAATCGACTAATTTCACTACATCGCCCGAGCGGGTTTTAAACGGCTTGCCGTCTTCGCCCATCATCGTGCCAAACGCAATGTGCTCTAGCGACACCGAGTCTGGCGCGAAATGCGCTTTTTTGGCGATGGTAAACAATTGCTGGAAATGCAGCGCTTGGCGCGCATCGACCACATACAAGCAACGATCAATTTTTAGCTCGCGAACCCGGAAACGGATCGCGCCCAAATCGGTGGTTGAATATAAAAACCCACCGTCTTTCTTCTGAATAATCGACGCTTGCGGCTCGCCGTCTTTGTTTTTGAACTCATCCAAAAACACCACTTGCGCGCCTTCGCTCTCCACCAGCAAACCTTGCTGACGTAATTCATCGACGATAATCGGCAAATCAGCGTTATAAAAACTCTCGCCGCGCACATCGCCATCATCGAGCAACACATTGAGTTTTTGGTAAACGGCATTGCAATGCGATAAAGACACTGCAACAAAGCGCGCCCACAAAGCCCGCACTTGCTCATCGCCCCCTTGCAGTTTCACCACATAATCACGCGCGGTATTGGCAAAGGTTTCGTCTTCATCAAAACGCGCTTTTGCGCGGCGATAAAAGCCCTCTAGATCTTTTAGCGCGATATCGGCATTGCCTTCTTGCTGCTGCTCGATCAAAAACGCCACCAACATCCCAAACTGCGTACCCCAGTCGCCAACGTGATTTTGCCGCGTCACATTCATGCCCACATAGGCTTGCACCCGTGCCAAAGCATCACCAATAATCGTCGAACGCAAATGACCGACGTGCATTTCTTTGGCCAAATTCACTGATGAATATTCAACCATCACGTGCTGCGCTGGGCTTTGCTCAACACCAAGATGTTCGTCTTGCAGCGCCGTCGCCACGCGATCAGCCAAAAACGCATTATCCAGTTTGATATTAATAAAGCCCGGGCCGGCGATTTCGAGCGAGCTGGCGATGCCCGCCAAATCCACCGCATCAATGATTTTTTGCGCCAATTCACGCGGATTGAGTTTGAGCACTTTGGCTGCGCCCATCACCCCATTCATTTGATAATCGCCAAACTCAGGTCGGCTGGCGGCTTGCACCAAGGGCTGTGCATCAGGCGCACCGACCGCAACCAAGGCCGCCGCAAAGCGAGCATTTAATAAAGGTAATAAAGACACAGGCAGCTCCGAAAAAAACCAACGCCGCACCAATGCTGCGACGTAAAAAATGAATTACCCGCAATTCTACGGGTGGGGGGCAAGACGGGCAAACCGAAAACCGTATTTTAATACCAAGTCGATCAATTAATTTGCCCGCCACCAGCGAGGATGATCAGCCTGCGGCCCCAAAATTGCGCCCAATTTGAAAATTGCGGCACTCAAACTAAGCAGCACCAGCCCAGCAGCAACGATACAAATCATCCACATTGCGCGAATAAAAAACAATAAAAAACGCCGACTTGAAGTCGGCGTTGTGATGTATTGCGCTGTAGCATATATTGTATATGGTCTATATCCATATACCCATTAGCGCATAGCTTGCAAGGCGGCGATGCGATCTTCCATCGGCGGGTGCGAGCTAAACATCGCTGACCATGCCGCTTTATCGGCAATGCCTGATGACGCCATATTGCTTGGCAAGGCATTGGGCTCCATGCCACCTAAGCGGCGCAAGGCATCGACCATTGGCGCTGATTCACCCAATAATTGGGCAGCACCAGCATCAGCTCGAAACTCGCGTTGGCGCGAGAAATACATCACGATCACGCTGGCCAAAATCCCAAATACGATATCGCACACCACCACGGTAATGTAATACCCCATACCTGGGCCCGATGACTCTTCGTTATCGCGCTTTAAGAACGAGTCAACCAGATAGCCGACCACGCGCGCCAAGAAAAAGACAAAGGTATTCACTACGCCTTGGACCAAGGTCAGCGTCACCATATCGCCGTTTTTAACGTGCGCTACTTCGTGCGCCAATACCGCTTCGATTTCACGATGCGTCATGCTGTAGAGCAAGCCCGTTGACACGGCAACGAGCGAATTGTTTTTACTCGGGCCGGTGGCAAAGGCATTCGGTTCGCCTTCATAAATCGCCACTTCAGGCATGGCGATCTGGGCACGCTGCGCCAGTTTGGCAACGGTATCAAACAGCCATTGCTCGTCGGCATTACGTGGCTGGGCGATAATTTGAGCGCCAGTACTCCATTTGGCCATGGTTTTGGACATGGCCAGCGAAATAAACGCCCCACCAAAGCCCATTACCGCAGCAAACATCAGCAACATCGGCAAATTCAAGCCGTTGGCGCTCATAAAGCGATTTAAACCAAAAATATTTACAAAAATACCTAAGACCACCATGATGGCAATATTGGTACCAATCAGTAATAGCGTTCTTTTCATCCATTATCTCCGGTGTTGTTTGGCGCTTGGAGTCATCCGAATCGCAATTAGTTCCTTGCGCTTGGCTGTACGGCGAAAATAGTAAGCCGTTATCGCGGCACTCAATACAACCATCAGTACTAAACTTAAACTCATTGATCTTCCTTTATTATAAAAACTCATCTGCAATCCAGATGAATCCAATCAACATCGCCAGCCATGCTGGCGAATCCAGCAAATCCAATGTACGCCGCGCGGGAAAACATCAACAGCGCCTCCTCACGACTAACGTATGGATTGATTTAGGCCGGCGTTGCCAACATATGATTGGCCTCTTCGGCGTATTGCATTTCAGTGGCGAGTAATTTTCGGCTCGCCACGCTGCGGGTGATTTTTTGTCGTTTGGCGTTTAAGCGCTGCAGGGTTTGCGCTGCGCGATGAATCGCTCGATCTACAACCGCGCGTAAATCGCTACCCCGCTCGTGCACAATCACCGATTCATGGCCCGGCAAGATGAGTTTCACTTGTACCGATTTATCATCGCCCCCTTTAGGGCCATTTTCATCGCTTAAGCGCACGGTAATTGCGCCAATCCGGCTTAAGGTTCGATCTAGCGCGAGGCGTAAACGATGCAAAATATAGCTGTGCATCGTGTCATCAATCGAAAGCTTGTGAGTCAAAATAAGTGGTCGCATTGCTCGATCTCCAGCGGGTTAGTCCAAACTCAATATCTACCCAATCGCACTGCCAGATCACGTGACAGCCAAGTGAATCACTTCACGATGCTGCTGTACGCTAGCTGCAGCGAATGAGGTAGTGCATTCACCTTAACGTATATTTTCTATCGACAAAATCAGAGCATAACTGATTAACCTTCAACTTTTCTCGATACAATTACCCGTAAAATAAATCGAACTAAGTCGTAAATCCCCACTCAAAGACCACCTGAATCGATGATTTATCGCGCTATTGATTGAATCTCATTGCCGCCATAACAACGTTTTACAGCGTGCGCAGCCAATACGATGACGACGACCAGTCGATGGCCCCCGATCTAAATCAACTTGCTCGGTGCCACCACACTGAAAGCAGCCAATACGCTCGCCATTGACCCACTCCGAATACAGCAACTGATAACTTTTTTTATTTATTAGCTTATGCAGCTTGTTCCGTACCCACGGCAGGTGAGCACCAAACAAATGAAAGAGGCAAAAAAAATAAATCAGCGTAAGACTCGCCAGAAATAGAAAAATACGCATCAATCGGACTCCCGCCATAAGCGATTTTTACATTGCCGGCAAACAACCTGCCGCCGCCAATCGGTAAGAATAAAGCAAAACTTTTCTTGCAGCGTTGTCTCGCCTTGCCGTACTCGATGTACTGTCTGCGGCTTTGACGCCTCGCCATAAAATTTTTGCACGTCGACCGATTGCAACAAGCCCAAATCCAAATGCTCGGCCGAGCCGCAATGGCAGCAAAGCGTTTGTTCGCCGCGCACGCATTGCGGATGCTGTTGCCGATATTGCGCCAATGTCGGCAGGCGCTCCCAATCGGTTTGCGCGCCTGGGTTGTAAATCACAAAATACCAACATAACGCCGCCAGCAAGACAACGGTCACGACGCCTAATCCAGTCAACATGGTTTTCTCTCGTATCGATTTATGCTGTGGTAATTTTAAACTGACTTTACAGAATCCAACAGCAGGCTTACATTGCGGCATCATCAGTTTTTATCGACGCACGCGCATGCATGATTTATTAAATTACCGACATTTGTATTATTTTTGGGTGGTGAGCCAAGAAGGCAGTATCAGTGCCGCTGCGCGTAAACTTGAGATGACGCCGCAAACCATTAGCAGCCAATTGGCGCGCCTTGAAGCGCAAATGGGTAAATCGCTATTTACCCAAGTCGGTCGGCAATTGGAATTAACTGAGGCGGGACGTAGTGCGCTGCCATTTGCTGATCAGATTTTTATGCTCGGCGAACAATTGCAGCAAACCTTGGCCAGCGATAGCACGCCCCGGCAGCGCTTTAATATTGGAGTGGCCGACGCGCTACCCAAAACCGTTGCCCAACAGCTCTTGGCCAAGACGCACAATGACCATACGCGGCTGTGCTGTACTGAAGGCTCGCCCGATGAGCTGATGGCCAAGCTGGCGCTGCACCAGCTGGATGTGGTGCTGGCGGATCGCCCTGCAGCGCACGGCGCACTTCGCCTCGAAAGCCAAAGACTGGCGCAATGCCCGGTGATGATTTTAGCCAGCCCAGCGCTGGCCACACGGTATGGCGAGGCGTTTCCGGCCTGCCTGAATGGCGCGCCGATGCTGCTACCGACTCGCGATAGCACGCTGAGAATTCAATTAGATATCTGGTTTTCGGCACAGCAAATCGTGCCCGATATTGTTGGAGAATTTGCCGATAGCGCTTTGATGCAAGCGTTTGGCATTGCAGGTATTGGCCTCTACCCTTCGCCTATTATTGCGCCTGAGGCAATACCTAGCGAGCAGTTGCAAAGCCTAGGTCATCTTGATGGCCTCTTTACCGATTACTACGCGATCTACGCCCCCAAAAAAATCAATCACCCGGCCTTAGATCAACTGCTGCATCAGTGCGTCCAATAGCCGCAACGCTGTAACGCTGTAACGCTGTAACGCTGGAACGCTGGAACGCTGGAACGCGCCAATGATCTAGCAGTATTGCGATTCCACCAAGCCATCGCGATGTGCAACCATCAGCCACATCGTGCTCAGCAAACATCGCAAATACGCCAGCCTCGGCGTATTCACGCCGAGCACTGAATTTAACTACGGTTTATTTTTTCTTGGTTTTACTGCGAGTTGGTTTGGCTTTAGCGCTGGTCTTTTTGGCTTTAGATGATGTGGCTTTACGCTGACTGGTTTTACTGCTTTTAAGCGCAGATTTCTTACTCGATTTAACTTGAGCTGACTTGGCAGACGAACGCGTTGATTTTTTCACCGCTTTATTGCGACTGGATGGCTTTTTGCTATAGCGTGTTGGGCTCGCTGTTTGCTGGCTAACCTTGGCGGGCGTCGAGACTTCTTTTTTGACCGGCGCTTTACGCACAATCGGCACTGCAGCCGCAGGATTATCAAACGGCAAAGGCGCATCTTCAGCCCATACCACTGTCGCCATTACCATTGAAACCATCGCCGCTAATAATTTTCGCAACACGTCATTCCTTTGTATTCAATCTCAGACTACTCGCGCCCATGCGCTGCACCGCATTATATAACGCGTGTTGATAAAATTTCGCAGTACTTTCCTACAAAACCACCGTCTTTGCTTGATAAAAAATCACAGAATAACGTCAGCAAAAGTAATTATTTTAACTTGCCCTGATGGGTTGACGAAATTGCACTAAAAACACCCCGAATAAAATCAATCCGCCACCCAGATAATGATAAACATGCAAGGTTTCGCCCAAGACCAACACCGCAATCAAAACAGTCAACAAGGGCAGTAGATTCATAAATATCGCCGTTTTTTCGCTGCCCATTCGCCCAATGCCCTGCATCCAGCAATACGCCGCCACAATCGACGAGGCAATCCCAGCAAATAACACCATGCTGATCGCCGCCGGCGCAATCGCCAAGCTCTGCGCGCTCAGCGCCACTGGAATCAAAAACAGCACGCCAAACAAAATCTGCAAATACAAATTCAACCACGGCGAAAATGGCAAAGCCCAGCGTTTTAATAAAATGCCATATAGCGCATACGCCAGCGCACCGATCAACATCAAGCCATCACCACGATTAATCCCTCCGGCCAATAAACGACTGGGCTGGCCTTGACCGAGCAAATATAAAACACCAAGCAAGGATAAACCCACGCCGATCATCGCCCTGCCATTGGGCCTAAAGCGAAAAAACGCCCAATTGAGCAACAAGCCCAATAAGGGGATCAAAGCACAAATCACCCCCATATTGGTCGCGGAGGTACTGTGCGCCGCAAAATACGCCAAGCATTGATACAACACCATGCCGAGCAAAGCTAATACTGCAAACTTGGGCCAATAGGGCCAGATCGCCTGCCGTTGCTGCCAAAGTTTGGGTGCCATGATCGGCGTTAAAATCAACCCAGCGATCAACCAGCGATAAAACGAAATCGCCGCCGGATCAATCACCCCTGCTGCAGCTTTAGAGACCACGGTATTACCCGCCCAAATCGCCACCGCCACCAATGGAAAAATCCAGTTCATCCTCACCTCATGCAAACCACAATACGCCACAGCAGCGCCGATTCACCCGCGTGGCATTGAGCACGCAGTGTAACCCCGTCCGATTCAATGGCTATAATGCAAACCCGACAAACGTATCGTGCATTTCGGACCATTTATGCCGCCAGATCCACCGCCTTCGCCGCAGTATAACCCTAGCGATCTAGCGCTTGACGCCCCCAAACTATTGCAGCTGCGCCACGAAACCGTCGATGCCTACACTGGCTCGGCAATTTCAACGCGAGCTCGGGCTGAGCTTTATTCAGTGGCGTAATCGCCTACGGCTGTTACGCGCGCAAGCGGCGCTCAAAGAACACCATGCGATTCAAGATATTGCGTGGCAATTAGGCTACAGCCATCCTTCGGCGTTTATTGCGATGTTTCGCCAACACACCGGCCTATCGCCCGAACGCTACCGGCGCCAATGGCGCAATCATGCAAGCGATTGCATATAAAAAAAACCATGACCGCGACGTATTTGCCGCTCAGCATTGACAGCCATAGGCTGCAGCGCAATACCCCTCAATTAAATAAAATCGCTTCACCCGCTCACTGTAAGCCATTTCACGCAGACCGCAGTTGTCACCCGATTTTCCCGTGGTAAATTACTACAACCTGACTTAATTATTATTAAATCGGGGTTATCCCTATTCATCACCGTTAAAAATGAATGCTAAATTACATTGGCATTTTCTAATATGTCAGCTTCAGCACACCCACACAGCACGTTTTACCCAGCACAACACCGCATTAGACGGTGAAACCCCCTCTTGGAGAACACCATGCGAGTAGGCTTAGTCACAGACTCTTGCTGCGATTTACCGCGCGAATTTTTAGATCAACATCAAATCGTCATCTTGCCGATCACCATTCAAGGCAGCGATGGCCAGTTTATTGACCACCGCGACCCCGTCGCCACCCGCAGTTTTTATCGCCGCCAAGCTGCAGCCGGCACCTCGGATTTTGAATCCAAGCCCTTCTCAGTCGAGCAAATTCGTGAATTATTCATGACCCGGCTAATCTTGGAATTTGACTCGGTGTTTTGCCTGACTGTCATGCAATCGCGTAGCCAGATTTTTAATCACTGCAACCAAGCCGCTCGGCGCATCCTGACCGAATACCGACCGATCCGCGAAGCGGCCAATCTGAGCAAACCGTTTGCCGTGCGTGTGTTTGATAGCGCCAATATCTTTTGCGGCCAAGGGCTGATCGTCGCCGAAACTGCGCGCTTAATCAGCGAACAAGCCAGCCGCTCGACCATCACCCACCACATCAATCGGCTCAGCCAAAGTGTACAAAGCTTTTTAATGCCGGCCGATCTAGGGCAACTGCGCCATCAAGCGCGTCGCAAAGGCGATAAAAGCGTTGGCTTTTTATCGTATGCCTTTGGTAGCGCACTCGATATCAAACCGGTTATTCGAGGTTATCGTGGCGAAACTAGCCCTGTGGCACGCATTCATGGTTTTCACACCGGCGTCGAAAAACTATTCGCCATGGCCGAAAACCAAATCGAGCAAGGCTTAGTCGCCCAAACCATTTGCGTCAGTTACGGCGGAGATCCGCACATCATCAGCGATATGCCAGCATATCAACAATTACAACGCGCCTGTGCGCACGCCAAAGTGCAATTATTGCTGTGCGAAATGAGCACCACCGCTGGCGTGAACATCGGCGCCGGTGGTCTGGCCATCGCCTTTGCAGCCGAAACCGAAGCCATGCTCAATTAGCCCGCATCGGGGGATTAGCATGAAAATACACGCCGTCGTCTCTCCCAGCCTCACCTTCTCCCATCCAGGAGAAGGGAATCCGGCAGCGCAGCACTGGTTTAATCCACGCGCGATCTGAACAACGATATTTAACAGCAGGTATTGCTTGGCAAGCCAATTAAATATTGTCTTACAAATAAATACCCTGCTTATATTTTAATAAGCAACGCAATAAACCCATCATCTGCATCGTCATTGGCTAGCGCGCAAGACCCACCATCAATTACACCTAGCCCCCGTACTTTCCCGCATCATGCAACAGTAATCAGTAAGAAATTGCAAGCTCAAGCGCATATCCGCACAATAGCCAAAACATCAGAAAACAATAATATTGTTACAGGGGATACATCATGGCTCAAGCTACGCCTTTCTCACTCCGCGCGCGCTTACTCTTTGCCGCAGCGATCACCGTCATGACGTTTATCTTGCTGGTCTGCGTGATGCTGCTGCAATTACGCGGTGAAATGCTCGACGATCGTAAAGACAAAATCCGCAATTTAGCCGAATCAGCGCAATCGATTGTGGCGCATTATGAGACGCTCAGCCGCCAAGGCAAAATGGATCAAGCCAGCGCCCAAGCGGCGGCATTGCTAGCGGTGAAGGCGATTCGCTACGATGGCAAAGAATATTTCTGGATCAACGACACCACCCCCACCATGCTGATGCATCCGCTCAAACCCGAGCTCGATGGCAAAAACCTCAGCAATAGCAAAGATCCCAATGGCAAAGCGCTGTTTGTTGAAATGGCCAATCTGGTTCGCAGCCAAGGCGCGGGTTTTGTTGAGTACCAATGGCCCAAAGCCGGTAGCGACGCGCCGGTGGATAAAATCTCCTACGTCACCGGTTTTCAGCCTTGGGGTTGGGTGATTGGTACCGGGATCTATCTCGATGACATCAACCAACATTTTATCTCGGTGCTCCAAATCTTATTGCCCATCAGCTTCATTAGCTTGATGTTGATTTGTTATGTTTTATGGGCGCTGGGGGGCTATTTATTTCGCTTACTCGGTGGCGAGCCACAAGTGGCGGTGGATTTGGCGCGCAATGTGGCACAAGGGCAATTACAACAAACAATTCAATGCGACCCTCGGGATCAAACCAGCTTAATCGCCGCAATGCGCGATATGCAGCAAGCCCTACGCAGCGTGATTGGTGAAGTGCACGCTAGCGCCGCGCAAATCGACAGTGCCGCCAACCATTTAGGGCAAAATTCCAACGACGTGGCGCTGCGCGCCCAACAACAAAGCGAATCAGCGGCGTCAATGGCGGCGGCGGTGGAAGAAATGTCCGTGTCGATCGACCATGTCACCGCCAATACCGACGAAGCCAGCGAGCTGGCGCGCAAAGCGGGCCAGCAATCAACACGCGGCGCACAAGTGATCCATAGCGCCACTAGTGAAGTGCATAAAATCGCCAATTTGGTTAAAGACTCATCGAGCAAAATCGAAGAGCTCGGCCGACAATCGCAAGAAATCTCATCGATTGTCAGCACCATTAAAGACATTGCCGATCAGACTAATTTATTGGCGCTCAATGCGGCAATTGAAGCGGCGCGCGCCGGCGAGCAAGGGCGTGGTTTTGCTGTGGTGGCCGATGAAGTACGTAAATTAGCCGAGCGCACCAGCCAGTCCACCGTGGAAATCGCCAAAATGGTCGGCCAAATTCAAAACGGCACCCGCGAAGCGATTACCCAAATGGAAAATGGCGTCGTGCAAGCCAATACCGGCGTTGCCTTTGCCAATGAAGCCGGCGTTGCGATTGATGAGATTCGCCAAGGCACTGAGCAAGTTCGCGAAGTGGTCGATAATATTAGCAGCGCAATTCGCGAGCAAAGCGTCGCCACCACCGAGATTGCCCGCAGTGTCGAGCAAATCGCGCAAATGGCCGAAGCCAGCGCGCTCGACGTGCAATCGAATGCCCATGCGGCCAAAGATTTGCAAAACCTATCGAGCCGGCTCAGCCAAGCGGTACAACAATTCAAACTCTAAGCTCAAAATAACGGCGAGCCTCGCAGCATCAACCCGATCGGCGAGGCCAAGAAAATACACTCCAACCGCAAACCCTGAATTAGATCGACCAAGCGGTGCGCCACGGGTGGATCGACTAATCCTTCCCTTGGTCATACAAGTCCACTACTAACAAGGCCTGCCAAACTTAGTTTGAATGTCATTAAGCTAAGCATTTGATTTGTAAGACCGTAGAGTCAAGCGCATTCAAACTATTTGTAGCGTGCGAAGTAATCATCTTTAATTAAATTCCTTCTTTTGCTATTCCATATGGATATATTTTCCAAGTTAACTTCATTTATGCAACATAATTTAAAATATTTAAAATATATAAAAATATCAATTTGCAGCTTTATAACGAGACAGACTATCAAATAATTAGGGGTAAGCAACCCTTATTGACAAACAACAAAGCTTGTCCAGTTAAGCATCTGCTTTTGATTACAATTCACGCAATTCCCACGCATTACATCGCGCATATCGTAAAAATCACCCATTGAATAGGCAAATATCACCATTGAGCGATGGCTTTTAATTTTCGCCAAAGCAACCTTACAATGGAGATTCACAAATAAAAATAATAAAAATTCAATGAATTCAAATCAATAAATCACGGCTTACTATGAAATTATAATTACTTTCGTTGTTCTTGGTTTATTGATTACATCATCAGAATTTTATTAACCAGTTTTAAATGGAATCGATATGCAACCTCAAGTCAAAGTCATTTCAGTACTCATCGGTGCTTTATTTTCTGGTCTATCCGTGGCGAGCCCAAGTGCCGAAACTCTAGCCAAACAATTGCAAGTGCAGGTCGAAGTTAAAGGTGCCGAAGATGGCAAAAGCTGTCAGCAACTCGGTGCGGATTGGGCCACTTGCTACCGCTCTACCATCACATTGAGCAATACTGGCAAAACATTAAACGACAAAGATTTCTCAATTATTATTCCGTCACCAAGAAGAATTTTAAGCGTGGTTGGCGATCAATTTAAAATTGAACACATCACCGGTGATTTAAACCGTTTAACACCAACGGATAAATTTACCGGTATTGCTGCTGGTAAAAGCATCCAAATCAATTTAATCAGCGAATATTGGCACGTTAGTGATTTTGATACCTTCCCACGCTGGATGGTGAGCGCCAATGGCCAAACTAAAACCATCAAAAACACCGATACTGAAGACGTTACCCAATTTGCCACTCCGCTGACTACCGCCCAAGGTAAACGCGCCAGCTCAGATGAAAATCTAATTTTAGATAGCCTAAAACGCTATGACGTTTACACCGCTAAAATCGATGCTGCGGCTAAAGACCGAATTATTCCAGCGCCGATTGAACAAAAAATCACTAAAGCCAATAGCGTTTCAATCAAAAATGGTTTGTACTTAAATCAGGTTACTGCCGACAGCAAAGACGTTTTTGCCCAATCACTTAAAAAATATAAGCTCCTCGCCAAAAATAAAGACCAAGCTTTGCTAGTCAATATTGCGATTGATCCAAAACAAATCCAATTGGCTGAAGCTAAAAAAGACGGCGGCTACACCTTAATCATTAAAGATGGCGTCGCCCAGATTCATGGTTTTGATGCTGCTGGCGCAATGAATGGTTTTAATTCATTGCTATCGCTGATCGATATTCAATCGAAAGACAATCTCTCTGAGATGGTGGTCAATGATGCACCACGCTACGAATATCGCGGCATGATGCTCGATACTGCGCGTAACTTTAAATCCAAACAGCATGTATTGAATTTAATTGACCAAATGAGCCAATTAAAATTAAACAAACTGCATTTGCATTTGAGTGATGATGAAGGCTGGCGTCTACAAATCAATGGCTTAGATGAATTAACCAGCGTTGGCGCACAGCGTGGCTTAAATTCAAGCAATGAACAAACTCAATTATTGCCACAATTGGGCCATGGTACTGAGCCACAAAAATCTGATGGCTTTTATACCCGTGCAGATTTTATTGAAATCTTAAAATACGCCAAAGCGCGCAATATTGAAGTCATTCCAGAAATCGACATGCCAGGCCACTCACGCGCCGCCGTCGTTTCAATGGAAGCACGTTACAATAATCTAATGAAAGCCGGTAATAAAAAAGCCGCCGAGCAATATCGTTTATTAGATCCAAGCGACACTTCGCAAGTGACCACGGTGCAGTTTTATGACAAGAAAGGCTTTATGAATGTTTGCCTGCCTTCATCCAAAGACTTTGCTAAAAAAGTGATTGCTGAAGTTAATGCCATGTATACCGAAGCCGGTGTGCAATTAAGCACTTGGCATTACGGTGGCGATGAAGCGAAAAACATTATGCTTGGCGGTGGTTATGCTGGCGCAGCAGAGGCGAAACCGCACCAAGGTATTATTGATAAAAAAGCACAAAATTTCCCTTATGAGAAATCACCGGCTTGCCAAGCTTTGGTTAAAAACGGCACTGTAGGCTCATTTGATGAATTAACCACTTGGTTTGGTAAAGAGATTAATAAAGAGCTCGTGCCACACAAAATTAATTCATTCCAAAGCTGGCAAGATGGTTTGTCGCATTTAAAGAGCGCCAGCGAAATGACGGTTAAACCAACTGTTAACGTTTGGGATACTTTATTCTGGGGTGGTACTGAGGTTGTTTCTAAATTTAGTCAAAAAGGATTTGATATTGTTTTATCCAATCCAGATTATTTATACCTCGATATGCCCAATGAAATCGATCCTGCTGAGCGCGGTTATTACTGGGCAGCGCGGGCTAATCCATTGAAAAAGATTTTCTCTTTTGCTCCGGGTAATTTAGCGCAAAACGCTGAAACCAGCGTGGATCGCGATGGCAAGGCGATGAGTATTACTTCACCCGCCACCGCACCAAGCATTAAAGGGATTTCCGGTCATTTATGGTCAGAAACGCAAAGAACCGATGCGCAAGCTGAATACATGATGTATCCACGTATCTTTGCCATTGCCGAACGCGCGTGGAATAAACCAAGCTGGGAAAACTTTAAAGCCAACACAGTTTATTCAAACGAAAGCAAGCATGTGAACAAACAAGCACTCGATAATGATTACAATCATTTCGTGAATGCCGTTGGCGCGCGTGGTTTAGAAAAACTCGATGCGTATCAAATTCAATATCGTTTGCCAAAAGTCGGGGCGAAAATCATTAATGGCGTGTTAAATGCCAATACTGAAATTCCCAATGTGCAAATTCAGTATTCAAACGATGGTAAGCAATGGCTAGTTTACGATGCCAATAAAAAACCAGCGGTTACGGGCAGCGTTTGGGTGAGAACCAGCAACGCTGACCAGAAAAACCCACGTTTTGGTCAAGCGTCTAAAGTGCAATAAACAGTCAGCAAAACAAAACGCCCGCAAGGGCGTTTTTTTTTGTGCTGTAAAAATAGTCTTCGCTATCCGGTGGCATGCACTGTGTTTATTCCCCCCGACTTTGACTCCCGTAGTTTTATTGCTAGCCGCCCAATAATTTTTTTGCAATTAGCGCCAATACGGCGGGACGATTGCTGCAAGCGGCGATGCGAGTTTTGGCTTGCGGGGCGAGTTCAAGGTCATACGGATTACGTCCGGCGATCAGCAGTAATTTATCGGCCGCAATATGGCGGACTAATTCACTTTGCCGCGCAAAGCGAGTGGCGTTATAGCTTTGAAAAATCACTTGCGCTGCGCTCGCTTGTGCCGCGATCACTCGCGCCCATTCGCTATCGTTCACCTGCGGGGAAATAATCATTTCGCTGACATCAACGCCCGCTGCTTGTAGCGAGGGCAATAAAGTCCCGCGCGTGCTGCGCGAGGCGCCCAGAGCGACTTCGTCAATCTCGGTGCGCTGCATTAATTCAACCGTAACCAGTAAAGTCGCCGCGTGTTGATCCAGCGGCAAACCGTGCATTTCAATCGCTTGTTCTTGCACTTGCTGCGCCAATGCCATCGCGGCGGGCGCTTGCAACTGGGCTGGCGGCTGCACTAGATCACGCCATTGCGTCATTGCTGCGGATTGCTTAAGTAGGGTAATTCGATCTAGGCTTTGCTGTATCTGCTCTACATTGATATACCCTGTCTCTACGGCTTTAAGTAAAGCCTCGACGGCCGCTGCTTGGCGTGAATAGCTATGCGAAATCAAAGCAATATCGGCCCCAGCCGCAATCGCTTGCACTGCACCTTGTACGGTACCGGCAGCGCCGGGGCAGTCGCTGACCAGTGGGCGCGCGGCAATCGCATCCATTTCTAGGCAATCGGTAATAATCAGTCCGCCAAAGCCCAACTGTTGGCGCAGCAAACCTGTGAGTACTTTGCGCGATAAAGTCGCTGGCAAGGTGGTATCGGGTTCGATGGCAGGAAACACGACATGCGCCGTCATCACTGCATCCACGCCTGCAGCAATCGCCGCCTTAAATGGCAGCAGTTCTACCGCATTTAAGCGCGCTAAATCGTGTGCAACCAGCGGTAAAGCGTAGTGTGAATCAGTGGCGGTGTCGCCGTGGCCGGGGAAATGCTTGGCGGTTGCCGCAATGCCTGCGGCATGAATGCCGCGCAGCGCTGCTAGGCCATATTGCGTGACCGTTGCGGCGTCTTCACCAAACGAGCGAATGCCAATCACCGGATTGGCGCGGTTATTATTTATGTCTAAGCAAGGGGCAAAATTAATATTGATGCCCATTTGTCGCAATTCATCGGCGGCGATTTGGTGCAAAGCTTGGCAGGCCGCTATCGCATTCGCTTGCTGGGCTGGGCTGCTCACTGCGCGAGCGTAGGCCATCGCCGAAGGCATCGGGGTCACGCCTTCTTCGATGCGCATTACCATTCCGCCTTCTTGATCAATCCCAATCAACAGTGGCAAATCGCTGACCTGAGCATTAATCATTTGCAATTGCTGGCAAAGCGCCGCAACTTGCGCTGGCGTATCGATATTGCGGCGAAACAAAATCACCCCACCGATGCGCTGCTGGCGAATCAGGCTTTCGATCTCTGGATTCACCACAAAACCATCAAAACCGACCATCAGCAATTGGCCGATTTGTTCCCGTAATTGAATATGCGAAACAGCAATAGACATCCAAACATCCTTTGGCAATCGGCCCATGGCGATTGTTCAATCAGCAAAAAAAAAGGCCAAGATGGGCTTGGCCTTTTAACACTCAGTTAGCAAATCATTGCGGGTTTAAGCCACCAAACGACGCAGTACTTCTTCGCGACCGATCAAGGCCAATACCGCGTCCACCGATGGGGTATTGGTGATGCCACACACTTTGGCGCGAATCGGCATGCCCACTTGCGGCATTTTTACGCCTTGTTGCTTCACAAACTCTTTAATCAACGCGCCCAAACTCGCTGCATCCCATGTTTCAAGCGCAGCAGCCGCTTCGGCGAATAACTTCAGGCGTTCTTCATCGGTCGGCGTCAGATGTTTATCAGCGATCTCTTGCGTTGGCGTTAATGCGCTATAGAAATACGCCGCTTGATCGGCCATTTCAAGCAAGGTTTGGCAACGATCTTTTAGCAAGGCGCACACGTCAGCGAGCGCGGGGCCGCCTGCGATGTCCACGCCTTTATCGGCCAAAAAGCCAGTAACGCGCGCAGCGAGTTGCGCTGGATCGGCAGCTTTAATGTATTGCGCATTGGTCCACAGCAATTTGTCGCGATCCATCCGGCTTGGGCTACCGCTCACATCGTTTAAATCAAACCATTCAACAAATTGCTCTAACGAGAAAATCTCATCGTCGCCATGGCCCCAACCTAAGCGTGCCAAATAATTGAGCAGCGCTTCTGGCAAAATACCTTGCTTATCGTAATCAACCACCGACACCGCATCGCGGCGCTTAGACAATTTAACGCCCTGATCATTATGAATCATCGGTAAATGGGCAAACAAAGGCACCAAGGCGTCAAGCGCTTGGTAAATGACAATTTGACGTGGGGTGTTGTTCACATGATCGTCGCCGCGAATAACGTGGGTAATTTGCATATCCCAATCGTCAACCACTACGCAAAAATTATACGTTGGCGTGCCATCAGGGCGCGCCAAGATTAAATCATCGAGTTCATCATGGCTGATTTCGATCCGACCTTTCACTTGGTCGTACCACACCACCGAGCCGCCCATTGGGGTTTTAAACCGCACCACGGGGGTGATATCGCTCGGAATCGCTGGCAAGGTTTTGCCAGTCTCTGGTCGCCAAGCGCGGTTGTAACGGGGTTTTTCACCCCGGCTTTCGGCTTCAGTACGTTGCGCGTCGAGCTCTTCTTTACTGCAATAGCAGTAATAAGCATGCCCTGAATCGAGTAAATGCTGGATCACGGTTTTGTAGCGATCCATTCTTTGCATTTGGTAAAACGGGCCTTCGTCGTAATCCAAGCCCACCCAATGCATGCCATCCATAATGGCGGCAACCGATTCTGGCGTTGAACGTTCTAGATCGGTGTCTTCAATCCGCAAAACAAATTGGCCACCGTGTTTTTTGGCGAAAGCCCAAGAAAACAGCGCAGTGCGAACACCGCCAATGTGTAACAGGCCAGTTGGAGAAGGGGCAAAACGAGTGCGAACTTTCATGGGCGCAGATCCGGCGAAAAGCAAAAATACTATTGTACCGGAAATGCGCAGTAATACAGCCCCAAAGCCCTCTTTCAAAAGCTATACGATGGGCTGAATTATTTTGAAATTAATGCGGAAATATACGCCGAATTATAAGGCAGCAACTTGGCGTGGTTTAGCCTGACTGAGCTTGCTATTGATATCTAAAGTCAGATTGCCCGGGTTGTCGACCATCACCGTAGTCGAGAATTCTGGCGCAGTGATTTTGCTCGGCTGCTCAAAACGCACCAAAATATCGTAATAGGTTTTCAGTCTTTCAACATAAATCACCGGTGCACCGCCGCGCGCATAACCGTATTTTAAGGTACTAAAATGTTCGGCTTTACGTAGCAAAGGCAAAATGCCTTTTAGATCGGTCCAGCTATCAGGATTTTTATCTAAACGCTGCGCCAAGGTGCGCGCGTCCTCAACATGGCCCAAGCCAATATTGTAAGCGGCCAAGGCTTGCCAAGTGCGATCAGGCTCTGGCACCCGCTCAGGAATACCTTTACGCATCAGTTGCACATAACGCGCGCCGCCCAAGATGCTCTGTTGTGGATCTAGCCGATTCACCCCAAGCAAAGATGCCGTGTCGTTGGTCAGCATCATAATGCCGCGAACGCCAGTCGGTGAAACAGAGGCATTGTCCCAATGCGATTCTTGGTAGGCTAAAGCCGCCAATAAACGCCAATCAATGCCGGTTTCAGCTTCAGCTTTTAAAAAAGTCGCTTTAAATTTCGGCAAGGTCGATTTAATGCGTCCGAGATAAGTCAGCGCATCCACCGGATCGACTCGATTGATATGGCCATAATAACGGTCTTGCAAACGGCCTAACGAGCCATCAGCCATCGCTTGGCGGAAAAACGCCGACACCATCGTCGACAGTTGGTCATCGCCTTCCAGCATGGCCCACGATAATTGCTGAGCACTATCGCCAAAAGACTTGGAAATCGCCACATTGGGATAATAATTTTGCGCAATATCGGCCGCATGCGAATCCACCACGGCGTAATCGAGTTTGCCGGATGCGACCGACTCAATCAAATCTTCGTTATCGACTTGATCAACGGTATTCCAGAGTAAATTCGGAAACTTAACTTTATGTTGCTGCAGTGACGCGGTGTATTGCGGCAAGGTACTGAGCGTGCCTTGGCCTTGTTCGATCTGACGCAAAACATGGCTTTCATTGCGCGCTGCGGGATAAACCAGAACCGGCTTCACCGTTTGATAGCCTGGGCCAAATACCAAGCCCTCACCATCAATATCACGATGCACACCAACGGCCAAATGCGCTTCTTTACGCTTTAAACGCTGCACCACTTCGCCATACGTCGCGGCCATAATAAAGCGAACTTTTAAGCCATGTGCCTCGGCAAAACGGGTGACTAAATCGTATTCAATCCCCGCATAACGCCCTTCGGCATCCACGTATAAAGTGGTTGGACCATTTTGTACCAGCACGGTCAATTCTTTTGACTCCGCCCATGGTAATACACGTTGTGCTGTTGACGAAAGGTTGCCACAGCCCAAAAGTAAACACGCTGAGAGCGCAGTTAAGAATCTCTTCATGCCTAGCCTGTTGATCGTTAAGTTGAACGCATTGTGCCAAGAAATTTGAAAAACAACAAATTATTCAAGCACATCTGTGAAATGTACCTGCAAGCCAGCGCCAAGAAAAACGCCGCCAAGCAGCGCCAACGCAAGCGATGCGCAAAAAAAAGCGCCGTAATCATCAACTAAGAAATTACGACGTTTTTTTTCGCTGTTGCAGCAAAATTCCCACCACTCGGTGTCAGAAAACACCTTACCAAGCAAAAATCCATCTGATTTTTTTCGTCAACCGGCTTATTTTTCCACGCTCAAAACCCACATCATTTGCAGTACCGCACTCCGCCATTCTGAACGCGAATTCAGTAGCAAAAATGCGCCGCTTGGCAAATTGAACCACACGGCGTAAACTGCGCCCTCTTGTTGGAGAGGTGGCAGAGTGGTTGAATGTACCTGACTCGAAATCAGGCGTAGTAGCGATACTATCGGGGGTTCGAATCCCCCTCTCTCCTCCAAGCCCAATACCAAAAGCCCTGATGACATCATCAGGGCTTTTTTATTGACGATTAAGATTTTCGACTGGCTTTCTCTATATACATATCCACATCAGCAGTATGCAAAGCTTGCTGGATGTCGGAAAAAATCGGAGAGGCTCCATACGAAAAAGAAATCGCCAAGTCTTGCTGCTTAAAGTAAGCGTCGATGCGCTGTCGAATAAAATTCATGCGGTCTTTGATTTTTTGCAAATCATCACATTCAAATAATACAACAAACTCATCACCACCAAATCGAACTAGAGCATCCGCAGAGCGCATCAAAATGCTCATCTGTTGAGCAAAATCCTTAAGCACATCATCTCCTCTTCCATGCCCATAGCTGTCGTTAACCAACTTAAAGCCATCAAGATCAATAAATACTAAGGATTGATAGTTTTTAATTTCTTTGCCATCTAAAAACGAACGCATGAAGCAACCGGTCAGCGGATCAATCTTGATACTGCCTTTCAATTTATCTTCATACACACTGCAAATTACAAATGTCTGCCCGTGTGAAATGATTTTCTGTCTATAGGTATGAAATAATATTATGTTATCGCCATTTTCTATGGTTTCATCAGAAATCAAAAAAGCCGACTCGCCATCCAGTAACTCTCGATCTAAAGCAATGCACGTTTTATAGTCAGGGAATTTTTCAAGCACTTCAGCGATGGGCAAATCGACAAGATCCATACCCAAATACGCTTTATGGCTATCATTATTAAAGACAGCTTGACCATTAGAATCTCGAATAATCACCAAAGCGTCACTGCTATTAATTAAAGATGACGTTAGTATATGATTTTTATCGCTATCATTTGCCACCGCAGCCAAATAATTAAAATTAATATAATCTGCCCTATACTCACTCGGCAAGTCATCTAGTCTCAATATATTATATTTATCTATCAGCTTAATTTTTTCAATTGATAAAAGAACTTCACCCTCACCTTTACTTCGATTCAAATCATAAATAGCGCGATCTAGCACATGCAACAATCGTTCGCTTCGTACGCGATCAATATGGCAAACACATTTCTCGGTGGGCTTAACATTGATTAATGCTTCTGGTTTTGACAAAAAGAAACCTTGGCACTTTACACTTTCAA
The DNA here is from genome assembly GCF_947072475.1 of uncultured Deefgea sp. Taxonomy (GTDB): domain Bacteria; phylum Pseudomonadota; class Gammaproteobacteria; order Burkholderiales; family Chitinibacteraceae; genus Deefgea. The sequence goes on along the minus strand of NZ_CAMTIA010000004.1, from coordinate 49,945 downwards.
ATTGTTTAACCAGATTAAACTGTTGCTCATTCTCTATATGCTGAATAACAACATCTTTATTTAAAATAAAAACAATCGATTCATACAAAGCTCTAAGCAATGAAAATGCAACGTAGTCATTCTCAATACCTTTAACTAAACTTCCATCTAGTTTGATAAAGTCTACATTCAAATCAGCCAATAGCTTTGTTCCCTTATCAACACCGTAGTTATTGATAGAAAATCTAATTCCAAGTAACTTTAATTTATTAATATTTATATTAATCAAATCTTTATCGCAAGAAAAATTCAAACCCATTATTTCAAGCGTAATATTTTTATGTACCAAGAAAAAAGGTAAACTTTTTTCCATAAAAAGGTCCGACTCTAAGCTGTCAGCTGAAATATTTATTGAAACTTGAATTTCAGAAAGATCGGCATTGCTTTTCAAATCTAAAACTACTTTTTCAATCACCAAGAGGTCAAACTCAACTTTATCTGCGACTGCAGCAACAAACTCTTCTACCGATTGATTTAGGCTTGGGTTGGGTCTTAATAACGCCTCATAAGAATAAATTTTCCCATTGCAATATGCGGCTTGATACTGAAAACTACTATTTGCTAGCATTGTGTTTTTTCTACTTTTACTGAGTAAAGCGAGTTTATGCAAGCGCAGCGCTACTGACAACTCTTGTTTTTAGTAAAAATAACTAAACTAGTTAACCAGAAAATTTAAGTGTAAAAATACACAAAATAAAAATTAAATACATAAAAAAGTCCTGATTTAATCAGGACTTTTTAAATAACTAGACTTGTGCTAGCCATTAATGGGTAATCGACATAAACCCTGTCAACAGTAATCCCACCACGCCAAAATCAGTATCGCCAAAAGTGGTACCGGCAAAGCCCAATGCGCCTAAGCTGCCTAATAGCAAGGCCGGCAAAAAGCTAATCAACAGACCATTCACAAACGAGCCGACGATTGCGCCACGTAGTCCACCGGTGGCATTGCCATACACGCCAGCCGTTGCACCGGTAAAAAAGTGCGGGATTAAGCCCGGAACAATCACCGCCAAACCGATGGCAGGGGTAATAAACATCGCCAACAAGCCGCCGATAAAGCTAAACAAGAAACCAATCACCACTGCATTCGGGGCAAATGGGAAGATCGCTGGGCAATCAAGTGCCGGTTTGGCGTTCGGAATTAATCGGTCTGAGATACCTTTAAAGGCGGGTACGATTTCAGAGATCAATAAACGCACCCCTGCCAAGATGATGTATACGCCTGCAGAGAACGTCAGCGCTTGCTTAAAGCCATATACTATGAAGTTTACGCCGCCAGATAAATTCTGCTCGATGTAATCACTGCCAGCGGCCATTGAAACGACAAAGAATAACACCGCCATGGTTAAGGCCATTGAAATCGAGGTATCACGCAAAAAACGCAGTGAATCAGGGACTTTAATGTCTTCAGTCGAGCGACCATTTTTGCCCACCAAGATGCCAATCCAACCGGCAGCCAAATAACCAAATGAACCAAAATGACCCAAGGCAAAGTTATCGCTACCCGTGACTTTGCGCGTCAAAGGTTGCAGCAAGGCTGGCATCACCACCATTAAGCAGCCCAATAATGCACCACCAAATAGCACCACACTCCAGCTGCTATAACCGCCGGTGCTGAGCACTGCCACAATCAAACACGCCATAAATAAGGTGTGGTGACCGGTTAAAAAGATGTATTTGAGTGGCGTAAAACGCGCCAGCAACAAATTAAACACCATACCCAAAATCATCACATAGGCCGTTTGCGAGCCGACTTCTTTTAAAGCCAGCGCGGTAATGCCTTCATTATTTGGAATCGTGCCCTTTAGTCCATAGGCGTGATCAAACACTTGGCGAAATACATCGAGCGAACCAATTAAGATTTGCGCGCCCGCGCCTAAAATCACAAAACCCAGAATGGTTTTAATTGTTCCGCCAATGACGTCCGAGATTTTGGCTTTTTGCAGCAATAAGCCCGACAAAGCAAAAATACCAATCAATATCGCGGGGTCAGATAAAACATCGAGTAGAAATTTAATCATCAGCTTGGCCTAGATTTATTGATTGAGTTTTAATTCAAGCGCGGCGCGCACTTCGGCTTTATCCATAATATTGCGCACCCCGGCTAATTGGCGGCTGCCATCATCGAGCTGACTCATAATTTCGTGCGAGCCGACAAATAAATCCGCCACTTCGCCTTTTGCCGAAAATAAATCGGTATGACCCACTTCAGCAATCACGCCCATTTCTTTAAGGACTGAATTCACCGTCATTTCCAGCATCATGCTGCTACCCAAACCATTGCCACAGACGATCATAATTTTCATGGTGATACTCCTTAATTTGAAACGCTATTAATGAGTGCCAATACGGCATCCACTGAATCGGCAGCAGCTAAAGCCGCAAATTTTTCTTCATCCATAATTAAATCGGCGAGTTGCTTTAAAGCGCGCTGATGGCTGCGGCTATCAATGGCAGAAAATGCAAATAGCATTCTGGCTTGCTCGTCGGGCTCACTACCAAAGGCCACAGGCTCGGTGAGTTTTAATAAAGACATCCCCATACCTAATGCACCGGCTTCTGGGCGGGCATGTGGAATCGCCACATCAGGGGCAATCACAATATAAGGGCCCAACTCAATGACATTGGCAATAATGGCATCGATATACGCCGGCTCAATTGTTCCTCGTGCTAATAAAGGTGCGCATGATTCACGAACTGCCGTTTGCCAATCTGGGCATGAGGTTTTAAATACGATGCTATCGGGGGTTAAAATTTCATTCAACATCTGGCATTCCTCGGTCAAGTCATTCAGCAAAATTCAATGACTTCATGCTACGCCCAATGAAAATGAATAAAACCAACAAAATACCCATAATTAATAAATTTAACCCAAGGGCATAGTGCGAATAATCCAAGTCAATAAAGTACAATCAATTAATAAATCAACTTAATTTACATAGACTTAATACCAATACATAAAAATATTATGCGTACATAATCGATTTATTTCTTTAATGCATAATTATTCATTGGAGCATAAAAATTTCCAATCCAAACCCATGGCACTATCCGCGCCAATCGCTGGCTGCAATGCTATTTCAACTCTGGGAAAACGAGCTGACTGACTGCATCACCTTGCTAGCACCGCGTGCTGGCGGCAAGAGCCATTTTTTGCAGAATGACCTTATGCCATGGCTAGAAAAACAAGGCTGGCGCACTCAGTATTTTTCTTGTGCCCAAGTCCCCAGCAAGTTTCTTGAGCTGCGCCTACGCGAAACGCTGACCGATTTTGCGATGAATGAGCATTGGCTAAGCCATCAATTGCAAAACCTATTGCGTAAAAATCCGGCCAAAGACTCGGCGGGCCCAATTGCCGCTTTATTTGCTCAGCTGCATAGTCAGAAAAAACCGGTGGCACTATTAATTGATGATGCGGATTTACTGCTGCAAAAAGAGCGCGGCATCGTCTTGCTGGCAGAAATCTTCCACGCCATGTCGCCGTATGGACAATTCATTAAAATCATTTTCACCTGCCAACAACGACACCATGCCGCGTTTCCCAGTTTGCTAGCACAACATAGCGCCTGCCTCACACTCCCCGAAATGGGCGCGGGCTATCTGGATCACTTACTCAATTTATATAAGCAGCTCACGCAAAACATCGGCCAATCCAGCGCCATGAGCGACAACTATGCAGGGATTACTTGGGGACAAATTGATCGCGCCAGCATCATGCCGGCATTTGAAAAACTACAGCGCTCGCCTGCCGCAATGCGCGCCATGATTGAAGAATTGGTGCTCGATCCGGTGAAATCACTACCGGAAGTGTTAGAGCGACAATTGCAGCGGCAACAGCAAGTGAGTATTGCGGCACTGGGTTGGGAAGATTTGGCGCGTTTGGATCGATTGCTATTGCTGGGCATTGCCGAAGGTCGGCAGCAATTTTATGAGACCAAATACCGGCTTTGGCTGGCTGAGCAAACAGGGAGTCAGAGTATTAGCGCCTCGCAAATACAAAGCAGCTTTAAAAAAATGCAAAGAAATCGGGTGATTGCGCAATTGGCGAATCAATGGCAAATCATTGATCCGCAATTGAGCAAACTATTGCGCCGCAACCCCCCATAAACTCAGTCAATCCGTGCTGACTCGGCATTAGCGCGAGTGCGGTGTAAAATCTGCCGGGTGTGTTGGGCAATCATCCATTCTTCTTGCGTAGGAATCTGCCATGCACTCACCGCACTGTCTGCGCGGCTAATACGGGCAGCACCAGCTTGATTGGCCGTTTCATCCAAATCAAGACCTAGCCAAGCCGCCGCTTGGCAGACTCGCTGCCGAATCAGCGGTGCATGCTCGCCAATGCCGGCGGTAAAGACCAAGGCATCGACGCCGCCCATGGTGGCGGCCAGCGCGCCCAATTCGCGAGCGATCCGATACACAAATAAATCCACCGCAAACTTGGCCTGAGGATCATCCGAATCGAGCAAGGTGTGCATATCACTAGATAGACCAGAAACGCCCAATAAACCCGATTGCTGATACAGCAGTTTTTCGATGGCGCGCACGTCCATTTTTAATTCATCCATCAAATACAGCACCACGCCGGGATCTAAATTACCGCAGCGCGTTCCCATCGGCAGGCCATCAACGGCGGTAAAACCCATGGTACTGGCTACGCTTTTTCCGTCTTGAATCGCGCACATACTTGCGCCATTGCCTAAATGCAGCACCACCACTCGGCGTGCTTGGGCAGCGTATTGTGGCAGCACCGACGCAATATATTCATAAGACAAACCATGAAAACCATAGCGCCGCACGCCTAGCTCAGTAATCTGCTGCGGCAGCGCAAAGGTTTGCTCTACCGCCGCTTGGGTGCAATGAAACGCCGTATCAAAACAAGCTACCTGCAGTAAATCAGCACGCTGGGCAAGTAAGATTGAAATCGGCTTGAGATTATGCGGCTGATGCAATGGCGCTAGCGCCGTGAGGCGAGTTAAATCTTGCACAATCGCCGCATTAAGCGCCACGGGCGCGGTATAAGTCATTCCGCCATGGACTACCCGATGCCCCACCGCCACCAATTGATGCTCACCCAATTGCTCGCGCAAAAAATCCGCCAAATGCGCTAACGCCCCTTCGTGGCCGAGGGCTTCACCATCAAGCCATTGTTTTTCGCCGATTAAAGCGCCCAGCGCGTCTTTGACTTTAAAGCGCGCCTCGGTATAAAGGCCTTCAAGTTGCCCAGTAAGCCATACATTAAGCGCATCGCCTTGCGCTAGAAATAGCGAAAACTTAAGGCTAGAAGAGCCCGCGTTCAATACTAAAATGGCTTCGCTCATACGGCCACCGCTTGTTTTAAATTCAGCCGCTGCGATTCGGCCACCAAGGCGGCCACCGCGCAAGACGCCAAGCGCGTCATCAATGAATCGGCGCGACTGGTCAAAATAATCGGCACGCGTGCGCCAAGTACGATGCCCGCAGCATCCGCCCCCGCCATAAAAGTCAGGCTTTTGGCGAGCATATTGCCCGACTCCAAATCCGGCGCGACCAAAATATCGGCCATGCCCGCCACCGGAGAATCGATCTTTTTGATTTGCGCCGCTTGTAGATTGATCGCATTATCCAGCGCCAATGGCCCATCTAAAATCGCGCCAGTGATTTGCTGGCGATCGGCCATTTTGCACAATGCCGCCGCTTCAACCGTTGACGGAATATCAGGGTTCACGGTTTCCATTGCCGATAAAATCGCTACTTTGGGCGCGTTAAACCCCAAGGCATGCGCCAAATCAATGGCGTTTTGTACGATGTGCACTTTGTCTTTGAGCGTTGGCAAAATATTAATCGCCGCATCGGTAATGATGATGACGCGATCTAAACTCGGTACATCCATAATAAATGCATGGCTAATTCGCCTTGCGGTGCGCAAACCCGTACTGGTACGCACCACCGCCGCCATTAACTCATCGGTATGTAAACTGCCTTTCATCAGCATGCTGGCTTTGCCTTGATGCACCAATTGCACCGCTGTTTCTGCCGCAGCTTGGCTATGCGCTGTGTCGATTAGCGTAAAGCCCGAAATATCCAATTTAAACTCAGCGGCAACCGCCGCAATTTTGCCGCGAGGTCCGACTAAAATCGGCAGCAAAATCCCAGCTTCAGCCGCCTCGACCGCGCCACGCAGCGAGCTCTCATCACAAGGATGCACCACCGCCGTGGCCACAGGGGTCAGCGCCTGACAGCGTGCGATCAAATTTTGATATTTTTCATGCGCCATATTGGGTCTCTAGAATCGATTAATCTTGGATTGAGCTACGGCGGCGGCATTGGGCCAACCAGACCCAAACCGCCAAGCACATGGTTTATTGCAGTGAATGCTGTGGCGTTTTTTCTGCCACAAATAGCGCTTCAATCTCATGTAGGCGTGCCGTCGCCACCGCGCTCATCTCTCCTGCGGCCCCTGCGATGCGCCGAATCACCTCCAATGCCGCCTGCCTTTTGGCTAAATCTGCGGGCAACATCTCCACCATGGTTGCCAAAGCGCGATCTGGATCTAAGCGCAATGAAAAATACTGCTCACGCAGCTGCTGCTTAAACTCAGACAATGGCAGCGCCTCATTTTGCGAGCGAATTAAGCGCAAAGCATTAAATGCCCGTTCATCCACGCCATCCCCGGCCATGCCGATATACAGCAAGGCGCGAATCACCGCTTCGCGCAAACCGCCTTCGGCCATATTGGCGTTAAAGTAGGCAATGCGCTGCTGGATAAAGGCGTGGCGCTCTGGCGTTATGGCTGGCATCGCCGGACAAGACGCCTCGGTAATGCCCAGCATCTGCTGCAATAGCGGCGAGCCATAAATCGAGATAAACAGCTGCTCCATCGCGCGATCGCGCTGATCTCGGTAACCATTGAGCGCGCTCATCATCTGCTCTGAGTACCACTCTTGCCATTTTAAAAATGGATTATCCGCAGCCACCGGCAGGCGATGCTGACGAACCCACTCAGCGCATTGCGGCAAAATCGACATCATTGGATTTTGATGCGAAAAAACCGATGCTGGCGCAAGCGCTGCAGAGCAGGCTTTAAAGTATTGATTAATCGGGGTATTGACCGCAAACTTAACCCAAGGCTGCACCCAACGCCGATACCCCTCTAAATTGATTTCAGACACGCGCGCCACCGTGGCAAAGCGCAATGCGTCATCTTGATTAGGCTGAACAATCTGGCGAATATCGGCCAAAGTTCGCGGCTCAAAACGCACAATCCAGTCGCCTTCAACCCATTCTGGATTAACGACCTCGGCGGTTTTGGGCGTCAGTACCGCTTCATACAAACCCGGCGGCAACACATCAATCAGATCAATATTGCTGGCAAATTCTTGATGCTCTTTTTTCGCCACGCTGCCCGAGACAAAAATACCTAGATGCCCCACATGATCGTGCACCGCATACACAATGGTTTGCCCGTACAGCCGCAGCTCATCATCACTGGCATACACATCACTAATCCAGCCCAGCGCCTGCTGTGGCGGGGTAATGTTGTCGCCTTTCGAGCAAAAACAAATAATCGGCGAGCGAATATTGCGTAAATCAATTGGCTCGCCCGCTTGCGTCACAATCTGCCCGCTCGAGAGGCGATTGCCGATAAACAGTTGATCAACAATCCATTGAATTTCTTCGCCATTTAAATTGACATGACCACCCCACCATTTTTCAAACGCCAGAAAACGTGCGCCGCCATGATCGATATCGGACCAAATCTCGTAATTTTTTCCCCACAGGGTATTGGCTGGATTGAGATTTTCAAAATTCTTCACCAAATTACCGCCATCAAAAATCCCACCCCCCAAATCGCTAGTGAGTGCGGTAATCCAACTGCCGCCGCTTAAACCACCGGTATAGCGCATTGGATTTTCACCCTCAACGCTGGCCCAATACGACAGCGGCGTGCCAGGCACAATCACCGGGCCACACAATTCAGGCCGCGTCGCAGCCAGCATCATCACCGCCCAACCGGCTTGGCAATTGCCGATGATGCACGGTTTGCCTTCGGCATCAGGGTGCAGCTCAATGACTTTTTCGAGGAATTTCGCCTCGGCATGCATGATGTCTTCTATTGTTTGCCCGGGCATCGGGTCGGGCGTAAAGCCAACAAAATAACAAGGATGCCCAGCCGCCATCGCCACGCCAATTTCACTATCGGCTTTAAAACCACCAATGCCCGGGCCATGTCCCGCACGGGGATCGACCACCACAAAGGGGCGTTTTTTGGGATCGATAACCTGCGCCGTAGTGGGCTTAACGCGAACCAATAAATAATTCACTGCAGTGGCAAAAGTGCGCGCATCCAAAACTAATTCAGCGTCAAAACTCAGCACATGCGGCACGGCCTTGGCTTGTTGCGCTTGGTTTTGTTCACTGCGCTGGCGCAGCAAATCAGCAAACAGCACCGTTCGCTGCATCGCATCAATCCAATATTCAAGCAAAGGATTTTGCGCGCAAGACAACTGTGGCTCGGCCTCGGCCGACTTGCTCACGCTGCTGGTCGAACGACGACGGGAACTATTACTTACAGATTTTGACATTTCACGACTCCACAATGGCGGTCACCCTTTTCGGGTGACTCAAACGGCAATTTGATTGTTCCGCAACAAATCGTATTCGGCATGGCCATCAACATCAGCGATTTCAAGCCGAGCGGGCGATGCGGTCGTTTTTTCATTCAGGCCATAATATGCACACCGCCATCGACATAAATTGTCTCGCCAGTTAGACGGCGCGCGTAAGGCGTTGCCAGATAAGCGCAGGTATAACCGACATCCATAATGTCAACCAACTCGCCCACGGGCGCGCGCTCTGCGGCCTCATTGAGCAATAGATCGAAGTCTTTCAGCCCAGAAGCGGCGCGGGTTTTGAGTGGCCCGGGAGAAATCGAGTGCACTCGAATCCCCTTGGGGCCCAATTCATACGCCAGATAACGGCATGACGCCTCCAGTGCGGCTTTCACTGGCCCCATCACGTTATAGTTGGGCACCACTTTACAAGCGCCGTGGTAAGTCATCGCAAATATCGTGCCGCCATCGGTCATCAAAGGCGCGGCCAATTTGGCCATGCGGATCAAAGAATGCACCGAAATATCCATCGCCAGTGCAAAACCATCGGCCGAGCAATCGAGTAAACCGCCTTGGATGTCTTCTTTTTTGGCCGAAGCAATCGAATGCACCAAGATGTCGATCTTGCCCCATTCTTTTTCTATCCGCGCAAACAAGGCCTCTAGTTCACCCGGTTTGGACACATCCAATGGTGCAAAGATCGCAGCGCCAAGGGCTTGCGCCAAAGGCTCCACATGCGGTTTAGCTTTGTCATTTAAATAAGTGATCGCCACATCCGCGCCAACGGCGCGAAAAGCCTGCGCGCAACCATAGGCAATCGAGTCTTCGTTAGCGACTCCTACCACCAGCGCCTTATAGCCAGCCAAAATAGGAGTTGGGTTTTCGATCGTCATTATGAGATTTTCCGTTAAGTTAATAGGGGCTGTTGCGCTGATCGTAGCGGCGATTTTACCCCTCAACATATTACGTCAAAATTTCAAAAAAATAACACCAAAAGTAACCATAAAACACAAATATGATGCACCGCAACAATAAAGCCCATAAGAATGGGGCAAAGTCTCAGCGTAGGCAAAAAAAATACCCCCAAATTTGGCGGTATTTTTTGCAAGCAGCGCACGCTAACACGTAGCGCAGTAAATTAAACCTGTCGATATTGCATCGCGACAATCGCCGCCACATTGCGCGCCACGCGATACAAATTATCGCTCGCGCCAGCGAGGGCTTCCTCCAGCGGCATGGCTTTATGCACGCAATCAAACACGGCATCAATGCCATAGTCATGCACAATATCCACGTCTTCCCGCAGGCAACCGCCAATGGCAATCACTGGCAGATTAAATTGCTTGGCCATTTGCGCCACGCCAATTGGTGTTTTACCAAAAATCGTTTGCCCATCCAAACGGCCTTCGCCAGTAATCACTAAATCAGCGTCTTGCAGTTGATCGGCCAATTTAGCGGCATCGAGCACAATATCAATCCCACGCCGCAATTGGCTATTGAAAAACGCCAAAGCGGCTGCGCCCATGCCACCTGCAGCACCCGCACCAGCAATCATCTCGACATCACGGCCAACTTGTTCACGAATCACCTGAGCAAACCGCGCCAATGCCGCGTCCAAGGTCTGCACCATTTCCGGCGTAGCGCCTTTTTGCGGGCCAAAAATACTCGATGCGCCATTCTCTCCAGTCAATGGATTATCCACATCGCACGCCACTTCAAACTGACATTGGGCCAAGCGCGGATCGAGCAAACTTAAATCTATCGTTGCCAAATGCGCCAAACTTGCGCCACCCGCTGGCAGGGCCTGGCCTTGTGCATTTAAAAATTGGGCGCCCAAAGCGCGCATCATGCCGGCACCGCCATCATTGGTCGCCGAGCCACCAATGGCCAAAATAAAGCGCCGAGCGCCGGCATCTAATGCCGCACGAATTAATTGCCCGGTTCCTTTACTGGAGGTAATTAATGGATTTCGCTGCGCGGCAGGCACCAAGGCCAAACCACTGGCGGCGGCCATTTCAATCACGGCAGTGATGCCATCTCCCATCAAGCCCCAAGTGGCATTCACCGGTTCGCCCAAAGGACCATGCACCGTGCATTGATGGCGACTGCCGTTGGATGAATCAATCAGCGCATCCAACGTACCCTCGCCGCCATCGGCAACTGGAATTTCAATCAACTCAACATCGGGTAATTGCGAGCGAAAAGCTTGGGCAATAATATGCGCTACCGCTTGGGCGCTGAGCGTTTCTTTAAATGAATCCGGGGCAATGACAATTTTACGCATTTCAATTTCTCCACAGCGCCGCAGCCGACGCCGTATTTGTTACTTCAACTTAGTCTCAATAAATACAACGGGTATAACCATGCAAGGCTTATTCAGCATTAACCAAGATTAAATACCCCATAAATTAATGTCGCAGTGATCGTAATACCCATACCAATGGCGGCTTCATACGGAATCATTTTCAGACGCTCTTTCATTTGCATGCCCACAGCACCAGCCGTGGAATGGAAGAAGCTACCGTGTGGCAAACTATCTAATACCGTCGCCCCCGAGTGAATCATCACCGCAGAACCCAAAGGCGCTACGCCTAAAGTAGTCAGCGTCGCGGCAAAGACTTGCGAAGCCACTGCCGTGCCTGCTGTAGTGGACGCGGTCGCCATCGACATCAAAATACCCGCCACTGGCGCTAACACATAGGCTGGCAAACCCAGGTTGGCAATGCCATCAATCAACACATTTTTGAGTTCAGAATTAGCGACAATCCCGGCCAAAGTACCCGTACCAAGCAGCATCACCGCCACCGGCAACATTCTTTGCAAACCAGCTGTGCTGAACTGATTTAATTGGCGAATTTTGCCCATCGCCAAAGTACCGGCAATCCCGCCCACCGGCAGCGCAATCAATGGATCTACTTTGATATCAAATAAAGGACGTAAAGCCAGCAAACCAATGGCCACACTCGGCGCCACGATGGCGGCGCCAAAACTTGGCAGCACTTTATTATGATCTTTGTCGTGCACTTCGCTGGCGTGCACCGCCGAACCAAAATTGCTTAAACGACGCGCCAATAGATAGGCGACCAATAGACCCACCAAGCCTGGAATCACCCCACCCATCATGACCGAGGTCAGCGATTGGTGAAAAGCATCGGCCGCAGCAATGGTATTGGGATTGGGCGACATCACATTGCCGGCCTTACCACCACCAATCATCGCTAGTAGCACCGCAAAACGCGAAATATTGGCTCGCTCTGCAATCAATAAGGCAATCGGAGCCACGGTAATCACCGCCACATCCACAAACACCCCAACCGAAGTCAGAATCATAGTCGCGACTGCCAACGCCAATAAGGCGCGCACTTCGCCGAGTTTGCCGACGATGGTATCGGCAATTCGCGCTGCGCCACCCGACTCGATCAGCACCCCAGCCAACACCCCAGCCGCCAAAATCCGCAATACGGCAGGAATAATATTTTTAGCGCCGCCCATCATTAATTCGACGGTGTACACCAAATCAGCGCCGCCAATCAGTCCGCCGATGAGTGCCCCGGCGACCATGCCATAAGTCGGCGAAACTTTTTTTAGGATCAGGCCAATGGCCACGGCCAAGGCGACAATCGCGCCCAGTGTGCTGACTAATTCCACAATAAGACTCCTTAAATCGGATGTAGCGCTTCAATAAGGACTACATTTTCTGCCGATTTAAAGCGGGAGTCATTGTGAAAACGCCCCAATATAAAATCAATTTATCATCAATTTTTGGGCGTTTTAACAATTACGGCTTAACCCTGCGGTTTTTCATGGCAATTTGCAGCAACACGAGGCCATGGCGTCAGCAAGGCGCTTTAAGCGATTTAATGCGGTAACTGATCCAGTTGCACGGCGATATACAGCTGCATCCGCTCTTCTAACTTATCTAAATTCAAGTGCGTTAATTCAGCGATTTTTTGCAAGCGATAATCCAGTGTATTGCGGTGAATATGTAAAGCAGCGGCGGTTTGCGCGTAATGCAAATCGTGCTCAAACCAGCGCAGCAAGGTGTGATACAGCAACTGATCTTTATCATGCTCAGCCAAGCGGCTTACTGGCAGGCGAAATAATTCGGCTTGCCAGCCACTAGCCAAAGGCGACAATAAAACCGGCAAGCGACGTTGTTCAAACGCTTGCAATAAAGGGCGCTGAGCTTGTGGCTGCAATAAAGTGGCTCGCGCAGTTTGATACGACAAAGCAATGCTGCCGTCCTGACTAAAATAATGCCCAAGCGCGGCATGAATATGCGCTACGCCATCGCGCTGGATATCTTCTAACCAACGATGTAATTCCAGACTTAAAGCGTTAGCATCCCACTGGCCGCGCCGATCCAGCGCGGGGTAGAGCACGACAAATTCATTGAGAGAGCGCCGCGCCGTTAACTGCCCGCGCCGATCTTGACTCAAACGCCGTTGCAAGATTTGTAATGCTTCTAGCCCCGACTCTTCATTTAATGCCATGCCACTGGTTTGTATCACCAGCGCCACCCGCGGTTTAAGTAAGTCCACATCCAGTCGCGCCGCCCATTGCTGCAAAGGCTCGTCTGGCGCGCTGGTGCGCTCAATCAACTGCAACACCAGCTCTTCACTCATGCGGCTATCACGCTCAATGGTTTGCAGTAATTGCCGCTGATCAAGCATCATTTCCGCAGTCATTCGCACCAACTCACCAAATTGGCGCACCTCATCGGGCTGGCCAGTAATACCAATCGCACCAATCACTTTGCCATCGTGATGCAGCGGCAGATTCACCCCCGGGCGCACGCCTTGCAAACGATGCGCGGTCAACTCGTCGATCTCAACGGTGCGCTCTTGGCTAATCGCTAATACCGCGCCTTCATGTCGCTCGCCTAAACGCATTGGGTCGCCACTGCCCAAAATAATGCCCTGCTCATCCATCACATTGATGTTTTGCGGCAAAATCGACATGGTTCTTTGCACAATCGATTGCGCTAACAACACAGAAAGTAAAGACATGCTGGTTCTCGTTTATCGTTGAATTTCATACGCACTTGATAACACGAACGCCAGTTACTGTCTTACCAGCGCATCAGCAAAGTTAAAAAAATAGCGCCCCATTGGGCGCTATTGAATCAATCACAGTGCGGCGTACAGACTTATTTGCGAAAACTGTCTTCGGTCCTAAGCGATGCGTCATAACCCCAAATCGCTGTGTCCTTATCCAGCCCCATCGCTTGCGAATGAATACCCTGAATCACAAACAGCTCATGCGCCACATTCGGGGCAAAGCCTTCTCGATCACAGCGCGAGTCAAATAAGATCTCGTCCAAAAAATTCGCTAATTCCGGACTACCCCATAAAAGGGTGATTTTTTCGATGATGCGTGGATGTTGCGCGATCAATAAGTGCGGCAAATTATGTTCGCCAATATATTGGACTAACTGGGCTTGCAGTTTGCTATCCATTACGATGCTCCAAAAGCAGGTCTATTTCAGCTATAGACCAGCGCTTGGCATTCAGCAAAAAACGCCGCTGAACAACAACGCTGCGCCGACTTACGGCAAGGATTTTTTACTGCAGTATTTAGCAAAGTCCGCTTGTAAGATTTGTTGTTTGTCTTTCATTCTTTGCACCTCATATGGCCGATTAGGCCCACCCAAACGGCGCTGAATCAATCGCTGCTCTTGCGTAATTTTGGTGCAACGCTGCGCCTCGAGCGCACGTAATTGATCTGGATCACCTTGGTAATATTCTTGAGCTGACGCCAAGTTAGCAAGCCATAAAACACTACTGAACAAAAACAACTTCATCATGCCGATTGATTTCCCAGGAATAGTAATGACGACCTAGCTCGCTGGCCAAGCCGCGCGGCGATCTCACCAGAAAGAAGCGGCCAAGATTGCTCACCCATTTGCCCTACTGGCACGCAAGCGGCCAGACTATTACACATAAATACCGCATCAGCGGCATACAGCTGAGACAGACTGATTTTGCGCTCAACAATGGGTATTTCATCGCAAGCTATATCATTTAATAGGATGGAGCGATATACCCCCGACACACCGGATTCATTTAATATGGGTGTGCACCATACGCCATCGATCAAAGCAAATAAATTGCTCATCACGCCCTCCACCACCCAGCCATCCCGATCGAGCATGACGCCATCAAACACCGCTGGATCAGACCATTCTTGCCGCGCCAATACGTTTTCTAAGCGATTCAGATGTTTAATCCCCGCCAACGCTGGTTGCCAGCTAGCCCGAGTCGCGCACAACACCAGCTTGGCGCCCTCAAGATATAAACGCTCTGCATACGCAGGCAAGGTCGCCAATTGCACAATCCGATTGGACTTAATCTCAGCCGGTAGCGCATAGCCCCGCGCCGATTCACCGCGCGTGATGATGATTTTTAAGCTGTGATCTACCGGCGCAAGCTGGGCGATATCGGCCAATAACGTTGCCTCGCTGGGCGCCGTAATGCCAATGCGCGCGCAGTCTTGGACTAATTTAGCGTATTGCTGCGGCCAAAATTCCAACTGCCCCGCACGCACTTTGAGCGTGCGAAATACGCCATCACCAAACTGAATCGCCCTATCGCTTAAATTTAAATGCTCGGCCAAAACGCCATTCACTAAACGCATCGTGATCTTCCTACTGGCAACGCCGTCATCCTGCGACACCAAGGGCGCGCAATAAACCACGCGCTTTATGCCGCGTTTCTTGCAATTCACGCGCCGCATCAGAATCGGCCACAATGCCAGCGCCAGCGCGGAAATACAACTGGTCGGCGCGTTGCACAAAGGTGCGAATTAAAATATTGCTGTCCATACTGCCGTCGCGATTGATGTAACCCAAGCTGCCGGTGTAGGCCAAGCGCGGCCGATCTTCGAGCTCGCGAATAATCTGCATGCAGCGCACTTTGGGGCAGCCGGTAATGGTGCCACCCGGAAATAAGGCGCGCAGCACGTCGGCGGTATTGAGGCCAGATCGCAATACCGCGCGGATATTCGATTCAATGTGATGCACAAAAGAATACGTCGCCACCGCCATTAATTCATCAACATGCACCGTGCCCGGTACGGCGATTCGCCCCAAATCATTGCGCTCTAAATCGACCAACATAATGTGCTCGGCGCGCTCTTTGGGGGTATTTAATAATCGTTGTTTGAGTTTTTCGTCTTCGATCGGATCGGTCGATCGGGCAAAGGTGCCAGCAATAGGCCGTGTTTGTACAATGCCGTCTTTGACTTGCACCAAGCGCTCAGGCGATGAGCTGATGATTTGTCCTGCGTCGCCCAAATCTAAATACGCTGAAAACGGTGCCGGATTGGCGGTGCGTAATGCCGCATACACATCGGTGGCCAGTCCTTGCGCCAACGTGACATCCCAACCGCGCGATAAATTCACCTGAAACACATCGCCATCGACAATATATTGTTTGGCGAGCTCAGCGCCGGCGATAAATTGCTGTGGTTCATCTTCCGAAATCGCCGCTACCACCACCGCTTGCGGCTGCCACACTGGCGCTTGCGCAAGCAAAGCTTGCAGTTGCGCTAAATCATGCTCGGTTTCAGCGAGCAAGGTCGCGGTTTGCGTTTCACGGTGCAGCAAGACCGCAGCCGGGCAACGGATTAAAGCGCCCAAAGGAAAATCAGCATACTGACCGAGGGTACGGGTCGCTACGCTAGGCTCAAAAATCTCTAGCAGCTCATACCCGGCATAAAAGAACCAGCCACCATGAAATGGCCACTCAGACTCTATGGTCGGGCCTTGTGGTAACGCGGCTAAATCACGCACTAAAGCCGCGCCTTCATCGGCGCCATAGCAGCGGATTTCGCTCGGCAAGGCAAATAAAATATCCCAACCTTGCGTTTGCGATGATTGCAATAGCGCGGGAAAATGCGCACGAGAATACGCCAACAAACCGGCTAAATCCGGAGCTTGTGGCAATCTATGGGTAAAATAGTTAAATTCTGACATGGCGCTATTGTAACAAGAGCCCAGCCCACTCACACCATCGAGAACCCTGATGCCAAAACTTTTACTGATAATTTTATGCAGCTTGATCAGCAGCGCCTACGCCGAAACCGCGCCGATTCGCAGTGTGCCGCAGCTGGATGTGGCGCGTTATCTGGGCACTTGGCATGAAATCGCCCGCTTTGCTATGTATTTTCAAAATCAATGTGTCGGTGAGGTGACGGCCAATTACACGCTGCAAGACAATGGCGATATCCAAGTGATTAACCGCTGCCGCATCGCCAATGGGGAATTTGACCAAGCTAAAGGCCGCGCCCAAGTCGTCGCTAACACCGGTAATGCCCAATTAAAAGTCAGCTTTTTTTGGCCGTTTAAGAGTGACTATTGGGTGATTGGCCTTGATCCTGATTATCGCTGGGCGGTGGTTGGTAATCCTAATCGCAAATATTTATGGATTTTATCGCGTACGCCAACCTTGAGTCCCTCCGACTTGGCGCTGGCCAAAGCCAGCGCTGTGGCGCAAGGCTATTCACTCCAGCAACTCATTTCAAGTGATCCAGCCAGCGTGCAGCCATAAAAAATCACCGCGCTGATTCAGCGGCGGTGATGGTTGATTCGCCAGTCAAAGACGGCAAAGCGGTCTTTGACTGAATATTTTATTTGTAATAAGCGCGGCGAATTTCACGTTTTGCTTCGCGCTTTTCTTGGCGCACTTCGCGCCCAGCTTTGCGTGTCGCTTGACGCACTTCACGGCGCCCTTCGCGAATCGCTTGGCGACGCTCTTGCGGATTTCTGGCGTTATAATAATCACGCGTCGCTTCGCGTCGCTCGTGCATCACTTCACGCGCACCGTCGATTTTGGCTTGGCGAACTTCACGCGCACCTTCACGCATCGCGTCACCGACACTATTGGCCATGGCGCCAGCGCTCGAAATCACGAGTAGCGCTGCAAGTAAAAAACGTTTCATGATGAATTCCTTGGATCAATTTAAGCTGGGGAGTGCTTTTGCACTGCAATGTCGCTATCTTAAAAGTACCTTCCTAAGTGCAACAGGCTTTGTGCGATTGTTCACAAGCGGTTTGCATCACAGTGCCAAGCCGCAATTCACAAAAAATTCATCATCAAATCAATGCCAAATTAAGTTTCAACACCACCCGCGAGACTGCATTCGCCTTGCTTAATGATTGGGCTGGCTATTTTTATTTTCCAATCCAATAAAAATATAAAGCTTAGGTATTACTATCTAAACCATATGCAATAAGGCATAGCTAGCAATACCTAGCGATTCAGCCACGACCAAGCGGGCTTATCTAATTGATGCTGCCCAGCAATCAATGTTTCGCCGCAGTCTTTTTGCAAAATAATCGAGTTGCAATCGACTTCACGCTCCAACGCCGCGACTAGGCGGCTGGCATGACTCACCACAATCACCTGACTACACCTTGCCGCCGCAGCAATTAAGCGGGCTAAAGCCGGTAATAAATCCGGATGTAAACTGGTTTCTGGCTCATTGAGCACCAATAATTCGGGTGGCCGTGGGCTTAATAAAGCGGCGACCAAGAGTAAATAACGCAAAGTGCCATCAGAAAATTCACTGGCAGACAATGGCCGCAGTAAACCATGCTGCCACATCACAACGCTAAATCGTCCTTGTTGCACCTCAATTTGAATCCGTGAACCAGGGAAAGCATCATCAATCGCCGCCGCCAGCGTTTCGGGCTCACCAATTTCAATAATGGTTTGCAAAGCAGCGGCTAAATTGGCGCCATCGTTGGCCAAAATCGGAGTGTAAGTGCCGATTTGCGGCTGCCGCGCAGGAGCGCCGGCATCGGTGCGTAGATGATCATAAAAGCGCCAGCGGCGCATCGCTTCGCGTAATTGCAAAACTTCAGGCGCATTGATTGGATCAGCGCACTGCGTAAAGACACTATCGTACGTTGGCACATGCTGATTGAGCACTTGCCAAGAACGGCCATCGCGAGTGCGCGCCACAGCGCCACGCCGATCAAGCAGTAGTGTCGCATCGCGCTGTAGTTGCCCCGCCCAAATCTGCTCGCGCTTGATTTCTGGATCAGCTGAAAACAACGATAAGCTTGGCATTGGCAGGCCTAAATCAATGGCGTATGAAAAATCATCCCCCGCAAATCCTAGCTTCAACGCCACCGTTGTTTGGCGAATCGCCCCTTGAATCGCCACCTCACCGCGGCGCATCGCTGGGCTGATTTGTTCTGGCCCCGCCCATAAAGTCGATGTAAAGCCACCCTCTTGTGCTAAATGCGCAATCAAGCGCCCTTCGGCGGCTTCGGCAGTTAAGCGCAAAGCGCGGTACAGACTGGATTTACCGCTGCCATTGGCGCCACTGATCACATTCAGCTGCGCCAGCGGCACGATCAAATCACGTAGCGAGCGATAATTGGCAATGGCCAGCGTATGTAGCATCGAATTTCTTCATCCCAAAAAAACCATCATAAAGAGAAATTGCTAGCTCGTACTGTGTTTTTTGCCAAGTGATATTCGGTAGTGACAGCGCAAAAAAAAAGCCACCCGAAGGTGGCTATTGTAGCGTGCTGAATCGCTTAAATCTTTTTGAACACCAGCGTACCGTTGGTGCCGCCAAAGCCAAATGAATTGGAAATCGCGACTTCAATCTTCATATCACGTGCGGTATTGGCACAATAATCAAGATCGCAACCCGATTCAAAATCTTGCTCATGCAAGTTAATCGTCGGAGGCGACACTTGATGATGCAAGGCCAAGATCGAGTAAATCGCTTCAACGCCACCCGCGCCGCCCAATAAATGGCCAGTCATTGATTTGGTTGAGTTAACAACTAATTTCTTCGCATGATCACCAAAAGCAATCTTCAAAGCATTAGTTTCATTGGCATCACCCAGCGGTGTTGATGTGCCGTGTGCATTAACATATTGCACTTGATCCGGATTTACACCGGCATCGCGCAATGCATTGGCAACGCCACGTGCAGGGCCTTCAGCGCTTGGTGCGGTGATGTGATGCGCGTCCGAGCTCATACCAAAACCAACCAGTTCGGCATAAATGGTTGCGCCACGCTTTTTAGCGTGCTCGTATTCTTCGAGTACCAAGACCCCAGCGCCCTCACCCATCACGAAACCATCACGGCCTTTATCCCAAGGACGAGATGCAGTTTTTGGATCGTCATTGCGCGTTGAGAGTGCTTTCATTGCACCAAAGCCGCCGATGGCCATTTTGCAAATCGTGCCTTCAGCACCACCCGCGACCATCACATCCGCATCGCCGTACTGAATAATCCGCGCCGCGTCACCGATGCTATGCGCACCGGTAGTACACGCTGAAACGATGCCATAACTCGGGCCTTGATAGCCTTTCATAATGGAAACGTGACCAGCGATCATATTGATCAATGAACCAGGAATAAAGAACGGGCCGATTTTACGCGTGCCACCTTCCAGATAAGCGGCATTAGTTTGCTCAATCAATTGCAAACCACCAATACCCGAACCGATATTCACACCAACGCGGGTTTTATCCAGATCGCTCATGTCATCCAAACCAGAATCAGTAATCGCTTGCATCGCTGCAGCAATACCGTAATGGATGAAATCGTCCATGCGGCGCGCGTCTTTCGGGCTCACGTACTGGCTAATATCAAAATCTTTGACTTGGCCGGCGATACGGCAACCCATATCGCTCGGGTCAAAACGGGTGATTAAATCAATACCGGATTGACCAGCAAGCAGGTTGGCCCAGCCAGTGGCAACATCATTGCCAACTGGGGAAACTTGGCCCAAGCCGGTGACAACTACTCTGCGTTTAGACACGGGGTGACTCCGCTTAAAACCGGACTGTGCCGGTTGCGCCATAAATCAATTCAAGAGCGTGTTTTAAAACTATGCCGCGCCTAGCCTTAAAACACGATCTTAAACACTGCTTCATCGCGCTAAATATGAAAAAACCCCCGCGACGACACGTAGTGCCGCAGCGGAGGTTGGATGTTCCTTCTTACTTGCTCAAATGAGCGCTGACGTAGTCAACCGCTTGCTGAACAGTAGTGATCTTTTCTGCATCTTCGTCAGGAATTTCGCACTCAAATTCTTCTTCAAGTGCCATAACGAGTTCAACGGTGTCGAGAGAATCGGCGCCGAGATCGTTTACGAATGATGAATCAATCTTAACGTCAGTTTCTGGCACGCCCAGTTGCTCAGCAACAATCTTCTTCACGCGCTGTTCGATGTTTTCCATGGATTTATCCCAAGCCTATTAAAAAGCAAATTTCGAAAAAAACGTCCGCATTCTACCAAAAAAATGGTGAAGCAAACAGTTTGGTGATGTTTTATTGCAAAAATACCTGCAATTCACATCATTAATAAAGACTACAAAAATAGGTCTATCGAGCAAAATGCAGTATCGCCGCTATTTTACTCGATTAATTCATAAACATGCCACCATTCACATGAATGGTATTGCCCGTAATGTAACCGGCTTTATCTGACGCCAAAAATCCAACCGCATCGGCGATGTCTTTTGGATCGCCCAAACGGCCCAGCGCAATATTCGCAACGAGGTGGGCTTTTTGCTCATCAGGTAAGTTACGGGTCATATCGGTATCAATAAAGCCCGGTGCAACGGCATTCACCGTTACACCACGGCTACCGATTTCTTTAGCCAGCGATTTGGTAAAACCAAATAACGCCGCTTTGGCTGCCGAGTAATTGGTTTGACCGGCATTACCCGTCGCCCCCACGACTGACGCAATATTGATAATTCGTCCCCAACGCGCTTTCATCATACCGCGCATCACGGCTTTGGATAATTTGTACACTGGCTTCAGATTGGTATCCATAATGGCATCCCATTCTTCGTCCTTCATGCGCATCAATAAGTTATCTCGCGTAATTCCGGCGTTATTCACCAAAATCGTAATCGGGCCAAATTCTTTTTCGATTTGGGCCACGATAGCTTCACAAGCACCGTCCTCAGTGACTTGCAAACGCAAACCAGAACCGGCTGCACCTGCAGCTTGCAGATAATCGGCAATCGCTGTTGCGCCTGAATCACTGGTGGCCGTGCCAATCACGGTTGCGCCTTGCGCTGCCAGCTCTAAAGCAATCGCTTGACCGATTCCGCGTGAAGCGCCAGTGACTAGCGCAACTTTACCTTGCAAACTCATTCCTCACCCCTAATCTAGGTATATATTGCCAAGGCATAGCCACAAATGCATTGCGGCATATACCCATATGAAATCAGCGAATTAAACCACTGATTTTAATTGATCCATACTGGCTGCGTCGACTAATGCGACGCCTTGAACGTCACTCGAAATACGCTTAGTTAAACCAGCCAGCACTTTGCCCGGGCCACATTCAGCCACAACAGTCACGCCATCGGCGGCCATTTTTTGAATGGTTTCAACCCAGCGCACAGGCTGATACAACTGGCGAACTAAAGCGTCACGGATCTGCTCGGCATTGTTATACGCGGCAACGTCAGCATTGTGCAAGACAGGGACGATGGGTGTATGAATTTCTACCACAGCCAATTTAGCGGCTAATTTTTCTGCGGCAGGTTTCATCAAATCGCAATGCGATGGCACCGAAACCGACAACAACATCGCACGCTTCGCGCCACGGGCTTTACAGCCTTCGCAGGCACGCTCGACCGCCGCTTTACTACCGGCAATCACCACTTGACCTGGTGAATTAAAATTCACCGCCTGCACCACGTCGCCCTGTGCCGCTTCGGCACAAGCCTCAATAATTAATTCATCACTCAAGCCCAATACGGCAGCCATTGCGCCCGTCCCTACTGGAACGGCTTCTTGCATTGCTTCTGCGCGTAAACGCACCAGTTGCAAAGCATCGCCAAAGCTCAAGGCTTCAGCAGCCACCAAGGCAGTATATTCACCCAAACTATGCCCAGCCATCACCGCTGGCATAGCGCCGCCTTGCGACTGCCATGCTCGCCACACGGCAACACCGGCAGTCAACATCAATGGCTGCGTATTCACGGTGGCATTAATCGCTTCGAGAGGGCCCTCATTGGCCATCGCCCATAAATCAAAACCGAGCACGCTAGAAGCTTCGTCAAATGTGGCTTTAACCACGGCTAAATCAGCCCAACCATTCATCATGCCGATCGATTGCGAGCCTTGACCTGGAAACACAAATGCTAATGACATTTCACCACCCCTTTCAAACCATCCAACAGTAAAACGGCGCTTCTAAGCGCCGTTTACAAACCATTAAAATCAATATTTAACCAACGCCGAGCCCCAAGCAAAGCCACCACCAATCCCTTCCATCAAGAGAGTTTGGCCGCGCTGAATCTTGCCACTGCGCACCCCTGCATCCAGCGCCAATGGAATCGACGCCGCCGAGGTATTGCCGTGCATATCCACCGTCACAATGACGTTATCCATCGACATATGCAGATGCTTAGCCGTTGATTCGATAATACGAATATTGGCCTGATGCGGCACCAACCAATCCACATCACTTTTTTGTAAGCCCGCTTTCGCTAAAGTACTTTCAGCGACTTCGGCCAAGGCTTTAACGGCGAATTTAAACACCGCATTGCCTTCCATATACACATAAGGATCGCCGACTAGCTCGCCTTGTTTTGGACGCGCATCGGTTTTTAAAATGCCACTATAGCGGCCATCCGCATGCAGTTGGGTGGCTAAAATACCTGGTTCTTCTGATGCTTTAAGCACCACGGCACCAGCGCCATCGCCAAACAAAATGCACGTGCCACGATCATCCCAATTAATGAGATTGGTGACGGTTTCTGCGCCAACCACAACCGCACATTTGGCTGCACCGCTTTTGACAAATTGATCGGCGATACTTAAGGCATAAATAAACCCTGCACACACCGCCTGTATATCAAAGGCAGGGAAACCATGCATCCCGAGTTTGTTTTGCAAAATACACGCCGTTGACGGAAAAATACTATCGGGTGTGGTGGTGGCGACGATCAATAAATCGATTTCGCTCTTATCCACACCCGCCGCTTCCAGTGCACGTTCAACGGCAATCAATGCCAAATCTGAAGTGCGCTGATCTTCAGCCGCAATATGGCGCTGACGAATGCCGGTGCGTGAAACAATCCACTCATCGGTGGTATCGACACGTTGTGCCAGCTCAGCATTAGTAAGAATTTTTTCTGGCAAATAAGAGCCAGTACCTGCAATACGGGAATACATGAACACCTCTGAATTAGATCAAGCCTCGGCAGCCTCTACCGCGGCGTTGAGATGCAGCAACTCTTGTTGCACCTGCTCTGTAATGCGCTGAATCATGCCGGAGCGCGCTTCCTCAACGGCTTGAGCCAAGGCCCAGTAAAACGCAATTTCATCCGCGCCGCCATGGCTTTTTACCACAATGCCACGTAAGCCCAAGAATGATGCGCCATTAAAACGACGTGGATCTAAACGCTTTTTAAAGCGATTCATTAATGGCAAAGCCAGTAATGCCACGCAACGCGTCAGAATATTACGGGTAAATTCTTCTTTCAAGAAGGTGGTAATCATTTTGATTAAACCTTCTGACGTTTTCAGCGCCACATTGCCGGTAAAACCATCGCAAGCGACCACATCCACCGTACCGCGATAAATATCATCGCCTTCGATATTGCCATGAAAATTCAGGCGTGTTTTGCGAATCATTTCTGCCGCTTCTTTAACGGCTTCATTGCCTTTGATGTCTTCCGAACCAATATTGAGCAAACCGACGGTGGGAGCGTCTACATGCTTGAGCGCTGAAAACATCGCCGAGCCCATAATGGCAAATTGCGTCAGCTGCAAAGGCGTTGAATCCACATTGGCCCCCAAATCGAGCATCGCGGTTTGCCCTTTCATTGTTGGCATCAGCTTTGCAATCGCAGGTCGGTCAATCCCTGGAATCGTTTTTAATACAAATCGAGCCGTCGCCATCAAAGCGCCAGTATTGCCCGCTGAAACACAAGCATTGGCTTGGCCAGATTTAACCAAATTAATGGCGACACGCATCGATGAATCTTTTTTATTTTTCATTGCCGATTGCGGTGACTCATCCATCGTCACCACTTCGGTGGCGGCATGAATACGCAAGCGCGTATTGGTTGCGGCGTGCTGTGCGGCCAACTCTGCAGTAATCACATCAGCCAAACCGACTAAAACAATATTGACGTCAGGATTATCTCGCAAAAAACGTAATGCAGCGGGCACCGTAACATGAGCACCATGATCGCCACCCATAGCATCGACTGCGACAGTAATATCCATTCAAACACCTAAAATGACGAACGGCGCAAGCGAGTTATTCTCAGAGAGACACTCACTTGCGCCGTAAAGCTAGCCAGCATGGCTAAAAATAACCCGCATAGCTAAAACAGCAAGGCGACGATTATTCGCCCTTAGCTTTGATCACACGACGGCCATTGTAAAAGCCGTTTGGAGAAATGTGGTGCGGGCGATGAACTTCACCAGTCGCAGCATCTACAGACAAAGCTGGTGCCGACAAGAAGTCATGAGCGCGGTGCATGCCACGTTTCGAAGGTGATTTTTTATTTTGCTGAACTGCCATGTGAAATACTCCTAATAACTCAGTTGTTTATTCCGCTTTCCTGGTTTTCAACTGAGCCAGGACTGCAAACGGATTCGGTTTTTTACTCGCCAATTTGGCCAGTGCATCGTCACCACCACACACATCGTGTACTGGTGCCACTGGTAAAGCGAGTAACAATTCGTCTTCGACCAGTGCTTCAATATCCAGCTCCGGATCGATCAAAATGCCATCAAGGTCTTCATCGATGGCTTCCGCTTCATCGATTTCTTCCTCAGTAGCAAACTGGGTCAACACGGTTTCGTCATGAATTGACCAATGCATGCCCGATAGGCAGCGCTGGCAAATCAGTTGCAAATCGCCTTTTACTTCTAAATAAAGCCAAGGGCGCTGCGTACGATCATCTACGCCACTTTCGATATGCCAAGCGATTTCGCCTGATGTATCTGCCAACAGGTCACTCAAACGTGAGAGCTGCGAAAGTGGGATAGAACCTTTTAGCTCTCGACCTTCTTGCGCAAATTCCGCGCTATGAATCACCGTCATGGAGTTGCCGCGTAGAACTGGAAACCGCGCATGATATAATCTCCGACTATCCTCTGTCAAAGTATTTTGCGCTTTTAAGCACGGTGAAATTCATATGCGAACCACTTCTACCTTCTGCGAGCCACGCCAACTGGTTCTGGCGTCTACATCGCTGTATCGAAAAGAACTTTTAGAACGGCTAGGTCTACCGTTTATCACAGCAGCCCCCAATCTGGACGAATCGCCACTGATCGGTGAGACTGCAGCACAAACCAGCGAGCGTTTGGCGATTGCCAAAGCGAAAGTGCTCGCCGATCAGTTCCCCAATAGTCTGATTATTGGTTCTGACCAAGTCGCTTTACTCAATGGTGTGCAATTGGGAAAACCGGGCACCCATGAACGAGCCGTCGCACAATTGAGCGCCATGCGTGGGCAAAGCATTGCGTTTCATACTGCGCTCTGCCTTTACAATACGGCGACCCAACAAGTGCAAAGCCATGTCGACATCACCACGGTGACCCTGCGCGATTACAGCGACGCACAAATCGAAACCTATTTACGCCGTGAGCAACCTTACAATTGTGCTGGCAGTGCCAAAACCGAAGGTCTCGGAATTGTGATGATTGCCGCCATTCACAGCACCGATCCGGCGGCGATTATTGGTTTGCCCTTGATTGAGTTGATTAATATGCTCAATCAAGAAGCGTATCCAATATTGTAATTCATGCCATCAATTTATAAAGGGTATAGCCATCAAGCTCTTTTAAATTAAAAGCTAGATCGATATACCCACAAAAAACCCACAACACACCTTATTTGGACAAGCACCATGACAGGCACTTTATATTTAATTCCTGCACCAATGGGCGGCGATACCATCAACGATATTTTGCCGGTCGATGTGATCGAAACCGCCAAGCGACTCACCCATTTTGTCGTTGAAAATGCCAAAACAACCCGCGCGCATTTAAAAATGCTCGGCACGCCACATGAGCTACGTAGCCTAAGCATGAGCGAATTGTCTGAGCACACCAAAGACCACGAAGTGGCGGCACTGCTTCAGCCCTTGCTCGATGGATTTGATGTGGGCTTAATGTCCGAAGCGGGCTGCCCTGGCGTTGCCGATCCCGGTGCACGTTTGGTGCATCTCGCCCATCAGCGAGGGATCAAGGTCGCCCCCTTGGTCGGCCCATCATCGTTGCTAATGGCCTTAATGGCCTCGGGGGCCAATGGGCAGAAATTTCGTTTTAACGGCTATTTGCCTTCTGATGCCGCAGGCCGAGTACAAGCAATTCGTCAACTCGAAGCGAGCTCAAGCAAAGAAGGGCAAGCCGAGCTGTTTATTGAGACCCCTTATCGCAATGGGGCGCTATTTCAAGCCTTGCGCGATAACCTCAAAGCCCATACCCGGCTCACTATTGCTTGCGACATTAGCCTGCCAAGCCAAGACATCGTGACCTTAGAAGTCGGCCAATGGAAGAAAAAAGCCGAGCCGCAAATCCATAAGCGCCCGACTGTTTTTATTATTCAAGCTTAAATCGCAGCGGCGATGCGCCGGCGGGTGTCGATCAACAACCCGCTCGCCATTAATGCGCCGACGTAATGGCTTGCATCGCCGTATCATAAAACACAGCGGTATTTCGCCCCGCCGCTTTGGCTTGATACATCGCGGCGTCGGCGTGCTTGAGTAAATCGTCCATTGAGACTTGTTCCGCCAAAAACAAAGCCACACCAATACTGGGCGTACTCACATGTGTATGCCCAGATAAATCATAAGCTTTTCGTAAGCACTGTAATACTTTATGGGCGACTGTTTGCGCTTGCTCAACAGCCAGCTCAGGCGCGTCGCTTAAAGACTCCAGCAAGACCACAAACTCATCACCGCCCAAACGGGCGACGCTGTCGTTTTCTCTCACACAAGACTGCAAGCGTGCTGACACCTGTTGCAGTAATAAATCACCCATGTGGTGACCATAATTGTCATTCAAATATTTAAAGTGATCGAGATCGAGAAACATCACCGCACCATGCAAGCCACTACGCGCCGAAGTCAGCATGGCTTTTTGGATTCGATCCATTAATAAACGCCGGTTCGGCAAACCCGTTAAAGCATCAAAAAAAGCCAAACGATGAATTTCCTCTCGGCGCTGATGATCCAAAGTATTGTCGCTGACTAAGCCAATAAAAATGGCTTGGCCTGCGCGGAAAATCTTGGACACCGACAAACGCATCGGAAACAAGCGCCCATCTTTACGCAAACCTTCTACCTCACGTGGTACGCCAACAATACTGGCCGAGCCCGCCGCTTGATGGTGTGATAAATAATCATCATGCTGACCGGCATACGGCTCAGGCATCAACATGGAGACATTTTTAAACAACACTTCTTCCGCTGAATAACCAAAAATACGGCTCGCTGCAGCATTAAAACTTTCGATCCGACCGGTAATATCAATGGTAATCACCCCGTCGGCCATATTATCGAGAATCGTCTGCGTATGCTGCACCGACTCTTGCAAAATCATCTTGTCTGCGGCCAGCTGTTTTTCGGATAACTCGTGCTCAATCACTAAACCGACCAAATAAGCGCCGCGCTTAATCGCTTGCAATTCCTTCGCTGTCGGCGAGCAAGGGTAGGCATGGTAATTGGCAAAAGTGCCCAAAACACGGCCTTTGGTCGACAAGATTGGAATGGACCAGCACGAGCGTAAATTATGCGACAAGGCCAAATCAGCAAAATTACGCCACAACGGATCGCTGGCAATATCGGCCACAATGGTGTCTTGGCCGGTATACGCCGCAGTGCCACAAGAGCCAATATTTGGACCAATTTCCACACCATGAATCGCTTGGCAATAAGCCTCGGGCAAGCTTGGCGCAATGGCATGCAATAAGTGCCGGCCTTCTGGATCAAGCAATAAAATTGAACACAAAACCCCCGGAAAATTCGATTCAAAGCTATGCACAAACTGCGTCAATAACTGCGTAAATGGTACATCTGCCGCCTGCATTTCGAGTAGTTTTAATTCAGTATCGATTTGCAGCTGAAATTGCTTTTGCTCTGAAATATCCAAAATTGAACCGACGATATATAAAGGCTGACCCGCGTCATCAGTAATCGTTTTTTGAATGACGTAGTCAGTTTGATAGCGACCCCGCTGGCTATTCCAGCGCATCTCTTCATGCGTGGCTATGGCTTCATCGGCGGGAGTCAGCGGCGTTTGTGATGCAAGTTGCGCCTTAGATTCATTCGCGCAGCGTCCATTGGCTTTGAGCGCTACGGGCTCAGTGCTGGCGTTTTGATAGGCGGTATTACTCAATACAATATGGCCATGCGCATTCTTAACAAAGCATTGCAGCGGCAACGCATCCAAAAATTCGCGAAAAAAATCAAAATCATCGGGTCTTAACGGGTTTAAGGCCATTTCAATCATCTACCTAGCAATAAAATCTAACTCGCCATCGCATCCACCCAAGATCAACCTCGGTTTCAATGGCGTTGGCCTCAAAATATCATGCACATGCAAGCTCGAAAGACATCGTCTTAATTTTCACTATGCTTTCACAAAAAAACAACATCTGTAAAATAAATACTAGATAGATTCAAACAAAGATGACAGTAATAAAACATCTTATGAAACAAGCATTAAGCGAAAACTAACCGTCTACCCCAAAAAAGTAAACATTTCACTACGCGTTTGGCGCTAGTTGTCGATATAAAACACAGATTGTGTCTTTATTGAGGGGATTCATTATGTCCATCAGCGTTTCTAGTCAGAGCAACCTCCCGCCGCTAGCTAACCGCTCGCAGCCGCCGCAAAACAACCGCGCTCGCAATGAATCGAATTCAGAAAACGCACCAGAAACGGTGAATCTAAGCACCAGTGGCAATGAATCACTCACCTATAGCAAGCCGCGCGCACTCCCCGAAAACTTGGCCGCTATGCTGGATGAATCCAATCGTAAAGTCGATGAGTTAATGAGCTTGATTCGGCCACTCATTGAGGGGCAAGGTTTGAATTTAGCCAAAGTGGCGCGTGGCGAACAAACGCTCAGTGTTGATCAAGCAACGATTGATAAAGCCAAAGCGGATTTGGGTGAAGACGGTGAATTTGGCGTTAAAAAAGTCGCCGAGCGGATTTTAAGCTTTGCCAAATTTGCCATGGGCGACGATCCGGCCAAATTGCAAAAAATTCGGGATGCGGTTGAATTAGGCTTCACCCAAGCCAAAGCCATGTTAGGTGGCAGCTTGCCGGACATCAGCCAACAAACCCACGACACCATCATGGCTGAATTTGATCGCTGGCAACAAGACGGCATTCCGAGTGGCGCAACCGTTAGCCTTGGGGCTAAACCAGCTCAAGCTTAAGTTGTGTTCAGACTACGGCGATTACCTGAGTCAAACCATAAAAAAACGGCGCAATGCGCCGTTATTTTTTTTACCGCAGTTTAATGCTGCACTTTTTTACGCTTGCGGCCCAACCATTGCACAAAATCATCGACAAAAGTAAACACCACCGGAATCACCAATAAACTCAAAAAGGTCGAGGTAATTAAGCCGCCGATAACAGCAATCGCCATCGGCGCACGAAAACTCGAATCCACGCCCCAACCCATCGCAATCGGCAACATCCCTGCACCCATCGCAATGGTCGTCATCACAATCGGTCGCGCGCGTTTGCGCCCTGCATCCATTAAGGCATCAAAGCGCGCCATCCCTTCTCGGCGGGCAACGATGGCGTATTCAACCAATAAAATCGAATTTTTAGTCGCGACCCCCATCAACATAATCAAGCCAATTAAGGTCGGCATCGAGAACGAACTATTGGTCAGCAATAAAGCCACAAAAGCACCGCCAATCGATAACGGTAGCGCGGCTAAAATCGTCACCGGCTGCATAAAATCACGAAATAACAGCACCAGCACCATATAAATACACAACACCCCTGTGAGCATCGCCAAACCAAAGCTGGCAAATAGTTTTTTCATTTCATCCGCGTCGCCAAATTCTGCGCGGGTGACCCCGGCAGGCAGGTTTTTTAAGCTTGGTAATTGATCGGCCTCAGCGCTGGCTTCGCCTAAAGTTCGGCCATTAAGCTCAACGTCAAAAATCACATTGCGCGCTCTATCGTAGCGGCTAATCACACTCGGGCCGCTGCCAATTTCAATGGTTGCCACTTGCCCGAGCATCACATTCCCCTGCGTTGACGGCACGCGCAAACGCTTGATTTGCTCAAGATCACTGCGAAATGAATCCGGTAAACGCACCACAATTGGGATTTGCCGCTCAGGGAGATTGAGCTTGGCCAAGGCGGTATCAAAGTCACCCACTGTTGCCACCCTAATCGTGTCGGCAATCGCCAGCGCGGTGACGCCCATCTCGGCGGCTTTACTCATATCAGGACGAATAATTAATTCAGGCCGAACCAAACTGGCGCTCGATGTAACCGCACCAATGCCGTTTAAAGTACGTAAGTCTTGCTCTACCGCTTTAGCGGCCACGGCCAAAGCCTCAGGATCATCCGACTTAATAATCATTTGCAGCTTTTCACCATTTTGCCCCAGCCCTACCGTTACCCTCGCGCCCGGAATCACCCGCAATGCCTCACGCAATTCTTGCTCCAGCAGCGTTTTTTTCTCCCGCTCAGTGCGCGAGACTAAAGTCAACGTTAGGCTGGCTTTATTCACGCCACTACTGCCACCCGCAAAGGGGTCGGCCCCGGCTTTACCATCGCCCACTGCAGTATAAATTCGGGTAATAAACGGCAACGTCGCTAAGATTTTTCGCGCTTGATCGGCGGCGGCATAGGTTTCATTTAACGTTGCGCCGGGCGGTAATTCGAGTTTGACTAAGGTTTGTGAGCGATTATCTGCCGGAACAAAACCCGTCGGCAACAAGGGCACCAAGGCTAAAGAGGCAATAAAAAAGACAATTGAACAAATCGCCGTGATTTTACGATGCCGCAAGCACCACGCGGCGCAGCGCAAATAAGCGAGTTTCAAACGCCCCTCTTGCTCGGCATGCGGCATCGGCTTGAGCAAATACGCCGCCATCATCGGCGTGAGTAAGCGCGCCACCACCAAAGACGCCATTACCGCTAGCGCCGCAGTCCAGCCAAAGGGTTTAAAAAACTTCCCCGGAATACCGCTCATAAATGCCGTTGGTAAAAACACCGCCACCAAAGCAAACGTGGTGGCCACCACCGCTAGGCCAATTTCATCAGCCGCCTCCATCGCCGCTTGATACGGCGATTTACCCATGCGCAAATGGCGCACGATGTTTTCAATTTCAACAATCGCATCGTCAACCAAAATCCCCACCACCAAGGCCAGCGATAATAAGGTCACGGTATTGAGGGTAAAACCAAATAAATACATGCCGATAAACGTCGGCAAAATCGATAAGGGCAAAGCAGCGGCCGAGACTAAAGTGGCGCGCCAATCGCGCAAAAAGAACCATACGACAATCACCGCCAGCAAAGCGCCTTCGTACAACAAGCCCATCGAGCCATCAAACTCATCTTGCACTGGCGCGGCCATATCATAAGCCGGCTTGAGCACCAGCGCGGGATGCTCTAATTGCAGTTGAGTGAGGGCTTTTTTAATCGCAGCAGCCACTTCGGTCTCACTAGCACCGCGCGCACGGGTGATTTCAAAGCCGACCACCGGCTGACCATCGAGCTGGGCGATAGCGCGGCGCTCGGCAATGGTGTCGTGAATGCTGGCGATTTGATCGAGGCGAATCCGGCGGCCATCGGGCAAAGTCAGCTCAGTTTGTGCCAACTCGGCCGCCGTCGTGGCCGCGACAATGGTGCGTAAAGCTTGCTCGGAGCCGCCCAAATCAGCACGGCCACCAGAAGCGTCTTTTTGCGTTCGCGCCAATTGCCGTGAAATATCACTACTACTCACGCCCAACGCAGCCATGCGCGCTGGATCGAGTTCAATTTGCACTTGCCGCGTGACCCCGCCAACGCGAGCGACTTTGCCCACGCCAGGAATCGCTCGAATCACCCGGGTAATTTTATTGTCGACCAACCAAGACAGCTGCTCTTCATCCAGCTGCGGATCGGTCACGGTATACACCAGAAACGGCACGCCAGAAAACTCGACCTTGCCAATAATCGGATCTTTTAAATCGGCCGGTAAATCACTACGCACATTGGAAACCGCATCGCGCACATCATCAACGGCTTCATTAATGGGTTTTTCCAGCTCAAACTCGACGGTCATGCCGACCACGCCATCGCTGATATTGCTGTAAACGTGCTTCACGCCTTGCAAGGCTGAGACTGAATTTTCTAGCTTTCGCGCCACCTCGGTTTCCAGCTGCGCGGGGGCTGCGCCTTCCAATACCGCAGTCACCGTCACCATCGGTAATTCGATATCCGGAAAGTGCTGCACCTTCATTTGGCTAAATGACCATAAGCCCCCCAAAGAGAGCAGCACAAACAGCATAATGGCCGGTATCGGATTTTTAATCGACCAAGCAGAAAAATTCATTGTGCATCCCTGGGTATATCAACGAAAAGCTTTAAAATTAATGTCTACATGCCAATACCTAATAGACAAGACGCAATACAAATTGGCGATACACGGCCAATCGATTAAGACGGTGAAGGCCGCCTGCTTGGCTTACTTAACGACCCGCACCACATCACCATCGGCCAAAAAGCCTGCGCCGCTGGCCACCACCGACGTCGTCGGCGCGAGTCCCTCGACTTCCATCATCCCGTTCGCTTGGCGGCCGAGCTTCACCCGAACTTGCTTCACTTTATTGTCGGTTTGCAACACAAACACATTGGCAAAACCATCACGCAATAAAATAGCACTGCCTGGCAGCGCCAATGCTTTACTGCTACCCAGTGCGATCTGACCTTTAGCAAACATGCCGGGTTTGGCGGCAACCAAAGGATCGCCCTCGGGTTTCAAATCGACAAACACCAACACATTGCGGGTTTTTAGATCGACCGTTGGCGCAATATTTCTCACCGTTCCTGCCACTGTTTTGCCGGTTGGCAAGCCCAACGATACGCTTTGTCCAGGCTGAATTTTGGCGCTTTCAGCCGCCGTCACCTCGGCCTGCCATTCCAAGCGGCCTTGCCGTACTAAACGAAACAACTCTTGCCCTGGCTGGCTGACCGCCCCCAAGCTGGCGCTGCGTGCTGAAATCACCCCGTCATCGGGTGCCACAATGCGCGTTTGACTTAAGCGTACTTGCGCACTGGCCACTTGCGCTTTGGCCGATTGCACTCGCGCCTTGGCCATCATTTCTTTGGTGAAGGCTTCGGTTTTTTGTTGTTCTGACATGGCGCCGGTATTGCCTAGTTGCCGTACCCGACTGGCATTTTGCTGGGCTTCACCTAAAGCGGCCTCAGTTTCCGCCAGCGCCGCTTTGGCTTGAGCCACTTCGGCTTGAATCGTCGCATCATTGTAGCGCGCCAGCACTTGGCCTTTTTTGACCCGATCACCAATGGCGGCATTGAGCTGAGTTAAGCGTAAGCCGCCCATTTCAGTGCCGATGGATGACTCTTGCCATGGCAAAACATTGCCATTGGCGGTCATTGTTTGCGCCCACTCGATCGATTTGGGCTGAATCATGCGCACCGTCAATACCGGTTTACTGCCCTCGGTTTTTTTGTCGACTGAATCGGCACGCACCATCGCTGCGGTCAAAGTCAAACCCGCGAGCACGGCCAATACGCTGATACTCAATACCATGCCACGTCGCAGCGGGAATCGCTTTAATACATCCTTCATTACCCTACTCCAGTATAAGTTCGTACTCATTATCTAGATTGACCTTGCAAGCAATACCCTACTTAGCAGCAACTTCATCGCCAATACCGTCCACCGGCCATTGCCCGCCAACGGCTTTGTAGAGCGCAATCCATAAGGACAATTGATCACGCTGCAACGCCATTTGCTTCACTTGCGAGCCCAGCAAAAAACGCCGCGAGACTTCCAAATCCAATAAGCTGGCACTACCGGCTTGCCACATCGCGTTGCTAGCGTCTTGCTGCTGCTGATACCCCGCCACCGATCGCTGCATGGCGGCAATGCGGCGTTGATTGCCATCCAGTTGCAGCACAATTTGCTCAACTTCCCGCACCGCAAATCGCACCTTTTGCTGATACGCTGCCAGTGCCTGATCGTAGCGGGCCACCGCCGCGGCCTCTTCCGACTTTAAGCGGCCAGCGTTAAAAATCGGCAGCTTTAATGTCGGGCCAAACGACCAAGCATTGCCATTAATCGACAGGCTGCCGACCTCTTGCTGACCCAAGCTAATTACGCCGAGCAAGCTCAGTGAGGGCAATTGCGCCACTTTGCTAATTCCGACTTCGGCGGCCGCCATATTGACGTTTTCAGCGGCAACGCGAATATCGTAGCGCTGCGTAATGACATTGGCTGGCAAAGCATCGAGCACAAAACCCACCGGCTGCGGTAAGCGCGCTGCGCCTTGCTCAAGCTGTGCGTTCACTTGCTGCGCCGACCAACCGGTTAAAGCCACTAAAACTTGCTTGGCCATGCCAATGCCTTCTTGCGTTTCGAGCCATTGCGCTAAGGCATCAGCGCTACTGGCATCAAGTAAAGCCACGTCCACTGGGCTAGCCAGGCCGACTTGTTCTTTTTCCTGCGTTAATTGCAAGCTGTGATCTCGCGACTTTAAGTCCTGCGCCACAATCTCAGCCAAAGCTTGATAAGCGCGTAATGCCACATAGGCATTGGCCACTTCGGCCGCTACGGTCGCTCGTGCATCTTGCCATTCGATGGTTTTGGCCGACAAATTGGCCAATAGATTTTTTTCAGCGGTGCGCACACCGCCCCATAGATCGATCTCCCAGCTGGCATCGAGCCCAACACTGCCCATATTGATCGGCTGCGCAGGCGTGAGCATCGTATTGTTATTGCGCGAGCCGCTGGCCGTTGCACCGACGGTGGGCCATAAATAGGCTTTCGTCGCGTAGGCTTTGGCGCGCGCTTCCCGAATCCGTGCTTCGGCCAATTCTAAAGTCGGATTGGCTTGTTGCGCAGCATTGAGTAAGGTATTGAGGACCGGATCTTGCCAAGATTGCCACCACACTTGCTGCTCGGCGAGGTGTGTCGCCATCGGCAATGGCGTCTGCCACACCGTTTCTTTGGGCACTAACTGCGCCAATTGAGGCTGCGGCAAGCTCACCGCACAGCCGCCAACGGTGCCAAGCAAACAGAGTAATAGCCAATTTAATCGATGACGCATACGGGTCGCAATTCCAGTCAGTGTGAAGCGCATTTCAACGAAAAATGCATGAATAGGACGGGTTAAATCGCTTGAGAGACGGCGAAGAAATGCTAAACTGACCGAACGGTTCGGTCAATGACCAATGAATATTTATTTTGGGTATCGATATGCCAAGCAACAATGACAAGATGAACTCGGCCAAACGCCAGCAAATTCTAGATGGCGCTCGGCGCGTTTTTATTGAATTGGGTTTTGCCCACAGCAGCGTAGAAAAAATCGCCAAAGCGGCCGGCGTAGCCAAAGGCACGATTTATAATTATTTCGACAGCAAAGAAGCGCTATTTGTCGCCTTAATTGCGGGCGAATGCGCCGGCGAAACGCAATTGCCAACGCTGGCCCAATTACTAGACACCCCGATTGAGGCGGTATTAGCGCGCTTTGCAAAACAATGGCTCAGCAGCCTATTGCAAGAAGAGCAAGCCGCATTATTTCGGATTGTATTGGCAGAAGTGATGCAGTTTCCGGCGCTGGGACAATTGATCGAATCGTCCGGTCCAGCGCAGGTCGTGCAACTATTGAGCGATTATTTGGCGCAACTGAACCAAGATGAAAGACTACAGATCGATGACGCGAAATTAGCTGCGGAACAATTATTGGCGCTCAGTGATGCCGGCATTATTCGCCAAATGCAACTCTCGGTACGCAACCCGAGCTCGGTACAGATCGAGCAACACGTCCATAGCGCCGTCACCGTCTTTTTACGCGCCTACCGCAAAGCCAATTAAGCAGCAGCTAAGCGCTGCATCAGTTGTTCGGCATTGGGGTCGTCCACCAGCACCAGCCTCACCTTATTAAATGCCGTGGCGGCTTCTTCGGGATATTTGCCATACGACACAACACTGGCGTGTCGCCATCCAGCTGCCGTGAGCACCTGTTTGGCAAATTTACTCCCCTCAACACTGCCACCGCCCAATTGCAATAAAGCTTGCTCAATCAACACATGTGGAAATGGATTGCGCGATAAGGTATTAAAATGCGTTGGAAATACTTCATCAAATGGCATAATTAGCTCGCTCAAACAAATGAAGAATGCACTGCTTGCTGCACCCACTGCAGCGGCTAAGTCACTCTCTTCTTTCATTTTTTTAGTGTTTTGCTTATCAAATAGCAAGTAATCACTGACAAAAAACACAATCTGCCAAGCGAAAATAAATAAGGCCAGCACGACGATTTAAAGCCAAAGCCATCACGGCCAATGCACTGCTGATTTTATCGCTGGCAATAAATACCCGCCATGCGCCGCAATACCCCGTCAATTTGCGCCCACACCGGCCAGCATCCCGCTAAAATAGCCTTTTTACCTTGCCCACAATCGCTCATGAAAATCGCCCTTGCTCAAATCAACCCTATTGTTGGTGATATTGATGGCAACACCGAGCTTATTTTTGCTGCGGCTCGCGAAGCTGCGGCGGCTGGTGCTGATATTTTGCTCACCCCGGAATTAGCCCTTACTGGCTATCCACCGGAAGATTTATTACTGCGCCCAGCGTTGTTACAGCAATGCCGCGAAAAAATTGCGCGTTTCATTGATGAACTTGACGGCATTACCTTGGTGCTGGGCTACCCATCGGTGAGTGGCGACGAAATTTTTAACTCAGCGTGCGTCATTCGGGATGGCAACTTCCTCGGTCGTTACGATAAATTATTACTCCCCAATCATGCCGTTTTTGACGAAGTGCGTTACTTCACGCCAGGCTGTGTGCCTTTGGTCTTTGAACAAAATGGCGTGCAAGTCGGCATCGCCATTTGCGAAGACTTATGGGATACCGAGCCGGCCGCCGCCGCCAAAGACGAAGGCGCCGAGGTGTTATTGGTGCTCAATGCGTCCCCTTTTCACCAAGCCAAACAAAGCACGCGCCGCGAAATTGCCCAGCAACGCGTGGAAGAAAACGATTTAGCGCTGGTGTATTGCAATATGATCGGCGGCCAAGACGAGCTGGTTTTTGACGGCCACTCTTTTGCTCTGAATAAATCCGGCGAATTGGCCTTGCAATTGCCGGCGTATCGCAGCCAAATCGGCTATTGCGATTTTATTGATGGCGACCTCCAAACTGCGAGCATTGCGGCGGATGAGTCGATCGAAGCCAGTATTTACGGCGCTTTGGTGCTGGGCGTGCAAGATTACATTGGCAAAAACCGCTTCCCTGGCGTGTTACTCGGTCTCTCGGGTGGGATTGATTCGGCGCTTACTTTGGCGATTGCGGTAGATGCACTGGGCGCAGATCAAGTCCACGCGGTGATGATGCCCTCGCGCTATACCGCCGATATTTCGGTGAACGATTCACGCGAAATGATTGAAATCCTTGGCTGCCAATATTCAGAAATCGAAATTTGGCCGATGTATGAAAGTATGATGGCCGGATTAAAAGACGAGTTCGCTGGCCGCGAAATGGACGCCACCGAAGAGAACTTGCAAAGCCGCATTAGGGGTATGCTGTTGATGGCCATGTCAAATAAGGGCGGCAAGCTGGTACTCACCACGGGTAATAAATCCGAAATGACCACTGGTTATGCCACCTTGTATGGCGATATGGCTGGCGGCTTTGCGGTATTAAAAGATATCGCCAAAACACTGGTGTATCGCCTCTCCAACTGGCGCAACACCCAAGGCTTGGTGATTCCTGAGCGCATTATTACTCGCCCTCCTTCGGCTGAATTACGTCCCGACCAAAAAGACCAAGACAGCTTGCCTGAGTACGAAGTGCTTGATGCGATTTTAGCGGCGTATGTCGAAGAAAACCTCAGCATCGCCGACATTATTGCGAAAGGCTATCCCGAGGCAGATGTGAATAAGGTGGTGCGTTTACTCAAAATCAACGAATACAAACGCCGCCAAGCGCCTGTTGGTCCACGCATTACTCAGCGCTCGTTTGGTAAAGATTGGCGCATGCCGATTACCCAGCGTTTTACGCGTTAAATCGTTTTTTCTATATGCAGTGAGCCCAAGCGATGTTTGCTTGGGCTTTTTCTTGCACAAAATGTGCCACTTTTTCAAAAAACCGCAATAAATAAGCGACTGGCATAGTTTGTAACAAAACATTCATCTCCCACTGTTACCTTACCGCCTCACACCAAACCATTGAGTTTGTATGATCCGCCACAGCAGCAATGAGCGCGCTTGCGCCGAACTCGCCGACATCATTCAACAGCAGCAACTGAGTGCCGTCTTTCAACCGATTGCGGCACTCAATCAAGCCAGCGCCTATGGTTTTGAAGGTTTGATTCGTGGCCCTAGCGATCATCCTTTACACGCCCCACAGCAATTATTTCAAGCGGCAGCGCAGAACCAATGCCTTGCCCAATTAGATTGGGCCTGCCATCAAGTCATTATCCAAGCGTTTATCGAACAGCAACTCCCCGGCAAGTTATTTATCAATGTCTGCCCACTGAGCCTGATGCAAGACCCATTTCGCGCGGATGCAATGCTCGATTTACTGCAAACAGTGGGTTTAGATCCTCACCGAGTGGTTATCGAACTGACTGAAACGCAAGCCACCAGCGACTACCCGCGCTTAGCTCAAGCGTTGCAACACTATCGAGAAATGGGTTTTCAAATTGCGCTGGATGATTTGGGCGAAGGGTATTCGAGTTTACGGCTGTGGTCTGAACTCAAGCCTGACTTTGTCAAGATTGATAAATACTTTATTCAAGGCATTAGCCGCGATCGACAAAAGCGCCAATTTGTTCGCTCAATCCAACACATTGCCCTCAGTACTGGCTGCAATGTGATTGCGGAAGGCATTGAAAATCATACTGAATTGGCGGTCATTGAGCGCTTAGGCATTCATTTAATCCAAGGGTTTTTAATCGGTCGTCCCGAAATACAGCCCAATCCGATGCTCGATATGCCCAAACACCGCACCGAACAGCCGGTCTACATCGGCCAAAGCAGCACTCACGCCGGTGCTTTGCTCCAAATGGTTCCTAGTGCCTGTCAAACCGATAGCAACGAAGCCGTTTGGCGACGTCTAACGCAACAAGCCGGCCTAAGCGCGATTCCGGTGGTCGACAACGAGCGTCCGATTGGACTAATCAAACGTAATGATTTATTAGAGTTATTTTCACGGCCATTTAGCCGTGAACTCTTTGGCGCACGCAGTTGTAGCACCCAAATGGATCGCCACCCTTTAATTGTTGAGCAAGCCACCAGTCTGACCGAGCTGGCACGTTTACTCACTTGTAGCGAGCGCAGCGATCTTAACGATGGATTTATCATTACCGAGCAAGGACGTTATTTAGGGATGGGCACTGGCCGCGACTTGATCCGCGCAATGACTGAATTACAAATTAGTGCTGCGCGCCACGCCAACCCGTTAACCGGCTTACCCGGGAATGCCCCCATTCAAAACACCATTAGCCAATATCTACAAACTGAATGCAACTTCACCGTGGTGTACGTCGATCTGGATCACTTCAAGCCTTATAACGACGTTTATGGCTACGCTCGAGGCGATGAGCTGCTGCAGCTGTGCGGGCAACTGTTACAAAGCAGCATCGATCCTCAGCTGGATTTTGTCGGGCACGTCGGTGGGGATGACTTTATTTTGTTATTGCGATCACCGAATTGGCGCTCGCATTGCGAGCAAATACTCAGTGATTTTCAACAA
Source organism: uncultured Deefgea sp. (assembly GCF_947072475.1). Classification (GTDB taxonomy): domain Bacteria; phylum Pseudomonadota; class Gammaproteobacteria; order Burkholderiales; family Chitinibacteraceae; genus Deefgea. Next base: position 9,391 of record NZ_CAMTIA010000004.1, on the reverse strand, counting down.
CAATTAGCGCCATTTTTTAAACCCGCACACTGGCAAGCGCAAAGCTATTTGGCGCACAATCGCCATAATAAATTGCAATTAAACCCGCTGGTTTCGATGTCTTTAGGCGCAGTAGAAATTGTCGCCAGCGAGTATCAAAGCCACCATGAAGTGGCGAATCATGCATCGAGTGCCAAACATATGGCCAAAATGCAAAGCGGGCATAGCCTATATATTGCATCGGTTAAGTAGCGGTATTTGACTGGCAGCCTTGCTGTATAAGCTCTAGCTTTAAATACTCACTAAGTGGGTCGGCTCCAGATAGTTTGAATACAGAAAACAACAAGTCTATTTAAATCATAGACTTGCGTTGCCATCATTCAAACTGAGTGAGGCGACCATACTTAGGTTTTTAAATCATCATTCGCTTCAATTTGCGATAGATCCCAATCTAAAGCTAAATCTTGTTGAGCCAAGACCAATAAAGGCTGTAGATTTTTAAGTAAGGCGCGCAGATGTGGACGCAATTCGTCCGTCATCCCTTTATGCAGCATCACCAAGGCCTCGGCGATCAGCGGCGTGTGCGGCATGCTCTGGCGTTCGGGCATAAACACTTGGTTTGCCATCGGCGTGGCGTATAAACGATCTTGCGCGATGTGTAATATACGCTCGCATGAATGCGCCTCATCGTGCCAAGAATTGGCAACGGCAATACTTGCGGTCACTCGCAATAATTGTTCGCGATAATTAATGCGGGCATTGGCGACTCGATGTCGCAAACGCTCGGCGACAATTTTCGCTTCAGTTAATGGCGTGGCTGGGGAAATAATCGCAAACAGTGCACCTGTTAAATGCGCCAAGGTGTCTTCTTTACGCAAAGTGCTTTCGAGTAATTTGGCCAACATGCCTAACATTTGTCCACACACCCGCTCGCCGAGTTTGTCGGTTAACATTTGAAAATGATTCACCTCCAATAACAATAAGCTCACTTGGCTATTGTGTCGAAGCGCAAAGGCTAAGGCTTGTTCCAATTGCAAATTCAATAAATAAGAACTGGCGACGCCGGTTAACTCATCACTCGTAGCGTGCACTTGCATCGCACGTGCGGCGGCCAATTCGCGCCGGGTTGCGGCCAATTCAAGATTGGCCTGAACCCGCGCCAGCATTTCGGTGCGATCAGTCGATTTGGTGATAAAGTCATTGGCGCCACATTCCACACAGCGTAATTTGGTCGCCTCATCTTCTTCACCCGAGATAATGATCACCGGCAAATAATGCAAACGCGCATCACCCGAGCTGCGCACGCGCGCGAGTAAACCCAAGCCATCGAGCTCAGGCATGGTTAAATCTGAAATCAACAGATTAATCATCGGCTCAGCCAGCAACAGCTTCCAGCCCGCCTCGCCATCGGCCGCTTCAAATAAATCAAAATGCACGCTTAAATGCTTACGCACCGTCGCACGAACGATGCGAGAATCATCCACAATCAAGATTTGAGGTCGTGGATTTAATTCTTCACTTTCAATCATTGTCAACTCCAGCTCATGCAACGCAGGCTTTAGCCTAGCACATGCAATTAAACGACGAGAGGCCGAAATAAGGTGGGATAAATCGGTCTACAACGATTCAATTGTCATGTAAGCTATCAGCTTACTCGCCTGCATCTAGGATGTGATCATGTCCAAGACTTATCGTTTACAGCTCAGTGTCTCTCCTGTCACCCGCCGTGAAGCCGACTATACGCTTGGCGCGATTCAACGCGCTTGGTGCACGCCGTCATGGGCCAATAAGCAATCGCTAGGCAATGAGATTTTATTGCTAGAAGTACGTCACGAGGCAGAAATCAAAGTCGGAGAAAGTGCCGATTGGTTTATCGAGCGCATCGCTGCGGCTATTTGGCAAGAAACCGGCCGCTTTGTGCGAATTGCCATTGATCTGGTGGCTGATGAAGCCGCTGATGGGCAATTTATTATCTTAGATGAAGCCGCGTATTGGCGAATTATGCAAAATTTTCGCCTCTCATCGCCGCGCTTTCACGCTTGAAATCGCGCGGCGTCTCGCTTTAAAACCGACGCTTCGCCGATTGACAGGCACAAAAAAACCCGTTTACACGGGTTTTTTGCTTTAGAACCTGTTACTTACAAAGCTTAGGCAGCAGCCATTGCTTTGATCGCAGCAGACAAACGGCTCTTATGACGAGCTGCTTTGTTCTTATGGTAGATCTTTTTGTCAGCCAAGCTGTCGATGGTGCTAACAGATGCTTGGTAAACAGCTGTAGCAGCCGCTTTGTCGCCAGCCGCGATCGCTTTCAATACTTTTTTAACTGCAGTACGGAATTCTGAACGTTGAGCGCCGTTGTGTAGACGTGCAACTTCAGCTTGACGAGCGCGTTTGCGTGCTTGTGCGGTATTTGCCATGGTAATTCTCCAAAGGTATAAACGGGTCTACTGCTTCGCCGGAGACACGGACTTTCGGCAGCACACACACCCTAGAAAGGGGGCAATTTTATGCCTTCTTCACGGCAAGTGCAAGTAGGCGTTATCATGCGCGCTATCAGGGACGGAAAAATAACAATGAATCTACTCAAAGCACTGGCCGCGGTCAGCTCGATGACCTTGGTTTCACGCGTGCTCGGCTTTGCCCGTGATGCGATTATGGCGACTATTTTTGGCGCTGGCGCCATGATGGATGCGTGGGTGGTTGCCTTTCGCTTACCGAATTTACTGCGACGTATCTTCGCCGAAGGCGCATTCTCACAAGCGTTTGTGCCAATACTGGCAGATAAAAAAACCCGCGAAGGCGATGAAGCGGCCAAAGCCTTTATCGCGCATGTGGCCGGTTTGTTAACTTTAATTTTAGCGGTGATCACCTTAATCGGGATTTTGGCTGCGCCATGGATTATTTGGAGTACCGCCAATGGCTTAACTCATAATCCCAATCAATTTGCCGTCACCACCGATTTATTGCGCATTACCTTTCCCTATATCTTGCTGATTTCATTGTCCTCACTCGCCGGCGCGGTGCTCAATACATGGAATCACTTCTCCGTTCCGGCCTTTACACCCACGCTACTGAATATTTCATTTATTATTTTTGCGCTGTTTTTTGCCCCCTATTTTAATCCGCCGATTATGGCGCTCGCTTGGGCCTTGCTAGTGGGGGGCGTTGCTCAGCTGGCGTATCAACTACCTTATCTTAAAAAAATTGGCATGTTGGTTCGCCCGCGCTTGGATTTTAAAGACCCCGGCGTTTGGCGCGTCGTCAAACAAATGGGACCCGCAATTTTGGGGGTTTCAGTCAGCCAGATTTCGCAAATTATCAATCAAAGTTTGGCGTCATTACTCGTCGTGGGTTCGATGTCGTGGATATACTACGCTGACCGCTTAATGGAGCTACCGACTGGCTTATTGGGCGTGGCGCTTGGAACAATTTTATTGCCGTCGCTGTCTAAAACCTTGGCCAATAACGACACGGTCGAGTATTCCAAACTCCTCGATTGGGGCTTACGATTAGCGCTGTTATTAGCGCTACCCTCAGCAGTCGCTTTGGCGGTGATTGCCGAGCCGCTGACGATTTCATTATTTCAATACGGTAAATTTACTGCTCACGATGCGCAGATGACGCAATTGGCGTTAATGGCGTATGCAGTCGGCATTCCCGGCTTGATTTTGATTAAGCCTTTAGCGCCGGCGTTTTATGCGCGCAAAAACATTAAAACCCCAGTCAAGATTGCCGTATTTTCTTTAATTGTGACTCAAGGCTTAAACCTGATTTTAGTGCCCTATTTGCAACACGCTGGCCTCGCGTTATCGATTAGTTTGGCGGCAATTGCCAACGCGGGTTTGCTGTATTACCAATTGAGAAAACAAGATTTATATCAGCCTGAAGCGGGCTGGTTGGGCTTTTTGTTTAAACTAATTGTTGCGGTGAGCTTAATGGCATTGGCTTTATTTGGCGTAATGCAAATTATGCCGGAATGGGGTCTGGGCAATATGCCGTCTCGATTACTACGCCTCTCAGGCTTAGTCATCGTTGGCATCGCGGTGTATTTTTCCGTACTGGGTTTACTGGGATTTAGACCACGGCAATTCTCTCGCCGTAGCGTTTAAACTGCAAGGTAGGTATTTGCTGCAAGGCTTTTATATTAAAGCGCTGCAAGCAAATACCCTCTTGCTTATGCTGATATTCAGATTGAGTGCTGTGCCGCGCGCGTCGGTCTGGCGCTTAAAACCGCCACACCGAATCCAAACAGCAGTTAACTGATTACGCCGAACTCACTGGCGTCGATAAATAAGCCTCAATCGCCACCGCATCAATTTGCTCGGCTTGCATAAATTGTTTGGCGTATTTCAAATACACGCCCGAAGTTAAAAACAATTGAAATAGCTCACGATCGATATGCTGATTTTCCACCATGCTCTGCATAATGCGGATCGACTCCGAGAGTAATTTACCTTTTTTATACGGTCGATCCACCGCCGTGAGCGCTTCAAAAATATCAGCAATCGCCATCATTCGCGCCAATGGGCTCATTTGCTGTTGCGTGAGTTTGCGTGGATAACCCGTGCCATCCATTTTTTCATGATGGCCACCGGCAATTTCTGGCACTTGCTGTAAATGCCGAGGGAAAGGTAGTTTTTCCAGCATGATGATGGTTTGCACGATGTGCTCGTTGATTTTATAGCGCTCTTCTTCGCTTAAGGTGCCCCGCGCCACCGATAGATTATAAATTTCACCTCGGTTATATAAGAGCTCAGGCACCTTGAGCTGAAAGCCCCACGGATTAATTGCTGGCATTTGCTCGCGTGGCGGGCGACTAAATTGATGCTCAATTTTGTCGGCCAATAGCGACTCATAAACCGGCAGCTCAGTGGCTGGCTCATGCTCTTTACGACTTTTTTCTTCATGCGAAATACCGATTCTATCGTCCAAAGTACGTAACCACTGCCGCTGGGCAATGGTATTTAATCGCACAATTTTATCCTCGGCCATAAATTCACCGCCCTGATTACACTGGGCGATAAAGGCAAAGTCAGCGTCAAGCTGCGCCAATGCTTGGGCCAATTGCTGCGCTAATTGCTGCGGATCTGCACCCTCAATTTGGGCTTGTAGTGCTTGAATTTGCGCGTCGCGTTTTAAGACTTCAAAGCGCATCCGCACTTCATGCAGCCTATCGTAGAGCGTTTCTAATTTAGTGGCTTTATCCACCACATATTCTGGCGTCGTCACTTTGCCGCAATCGTGTAACCAGCACGCAATATGCAAAGCTTCGCGCTCGGTTTCGCTTAAATTGAAATCGGCATACGGGCCTACCGTCGTTTGACATGCGGCATTAGCGAGCATTTTGGTGAGTTCAGGAACCCGCTGGCAATGACCGCCGGTATATGGACTTTTGGCATCAATGGCACCAGCGAGTAATTGAATAAAGGCTTCAAGTAATACTTTTTGCTCTTCGATTAAACGCTGCGTATTAAGCGCCACCGCCGCAGTGCCCGACAAGGCCGTAACAAAAGACAAGCGCTTGGCACTAATTGCGGCCTCGGCGTTCAGCAATAAAGCCAACACCCCAAGTAATTGCCCAGTCTTATCCTTAAGCGGCACACAAACTAATTGATAAGCTGCCGGCTCGGCGATTACAAAATTAAAATAAAGCTGCACCTGCTCGCGAGTCAAAAGCATTGCGCTGGTTTGTTGCTGCAATAATTGCAATACCGGATGTGTCTGATCGGCGTCCAGTTTAAGGGTGGCCAATTCGCCAAAGGCTTCACGTACTTGATCGTTATATTGTGCTTGCACGACTTCCAGTGTGCCTTGCTTGGGTTCCGCTAAATATAAAATACCGCAAGGCGCTAAAGCGGCCTTTCGCATCTCACTGACAATCAACACCAATAATCGCTGGAAATTCGTTTCTGCAGCTAAGGCATTAGATAGATGTAAAAAGTCTTCAATCGTACCCTTCATTTGATCCATCGATTTAGCCAGCGCGATAATTTCGGTAATTCGTGCTTCAACCTGAATGGGCTGACTAAAATCAAAGCGCGCAATTCTTTGTGCTTCGCTATTGAGCTGAATTAATGGTCGCGATGCCATGCGTGCTAGCCACAAAGCCAAACTCACGCCAAAGGCTAAAAGTAGCGCAGAGATCAATAAAGCATGATTGCGAATGTCAATTGCAGGGCCCAATAATTCTGAATGCGGCGAAGCTAACCATAATTGCAACGGCGCACCACCCAGCACCGCAATGGATTGCTTGGACGCCTCCCAATTTTCATTATCCACCGCCATCGTTGTGCTTTGCCCAGAAGCCAGCTCAAGATGATCCTCTTTTAATTGGCTTAACAAATGGCCATTAAATTCCGTCAGCAAAGGCAGCCGCAATTGCCCTTGCCCTGCTGGCTTCATTTGGGTAAGTCCATCTTGGGTCAGCATCACCCCTTGCTCAGCCGTCACCAATAAAAACTTTGATCCCGGCGTTTCCTGATAATACGATAGGACTTGTTCAATCGTTTCTAAGCGAACATCAACCCCCACCACGGCGGCCTGCTGGTTTGCTGCTGTTGAAATCGTCACCCCTGCTTTATCCGTGGCATAAAAAACATACGGCAAACTGCTTTGCACGCCGGGTGTCGATACTGCCGCCTTAAACCAAGAACGCGTTCGCGGATCAAATTGATAATCAGGCTTAATTCGATTTTCAATTAAATTAAATTGCGAATCAAAAAATAAATAACGTCCAACAGAATGAGCAGCAGTGACTTCAATACTTTGCACCACCCACGCTGTATTTTTAGGCGGATTAAATCGTTGAATGAGCGAAGGCTCATTACGCCAAGGGCGTAACAAAAAGAAATCGCCATTTTGATAGCCCACATACACCGCCGCCAAAGCTGGTCGCGTTCGCAATGCGGTCAATAAATACGGCATGCTTTCAAGCCGTTGCTCAAGCGTTGTGGCACGCACAATCCGTTGATCGGCCATGAGTTCTGCCGTCACTGCCGCATTGCGATAGAGATTATCCAAATGATTGGTGGCCACTTTCGCAAAATTGTTCACTCGATTTTGGGCATTCAGCATTAATATTTTTTCGGTTGAATTTTGAAAAAACCAAGTCGTAATCGCGGCAAATAACAGCATTAAGCCGACAAAGAAATAACTAAGATGCAAATGAAATGGGATATGTTTCGACGTTTGTAACTGCGAGCGCATACCAGCGAGTCCCTTTGTTTTATTCTTTCTACAAAATTAAAACCAATGAAATTATAAATATCATATTAATACTTATCTCGAAAGAAAATCGAAATTAATCCCGCAAAGCCTGCAGCGCCACTGGCCAGAGTCATGCTAAAATCACCTTTAAATTGATAGCAATTTAAGGCAGAACTGGCCTTTTCTCTTTATTTGAATGGAGCACTGCATGTCGTCCTCGATTTTTGCCGCCGTTGAAATGGCGCCACGCGATCCGATTTTGGGTCTAAATGAATCTTTTAACGCCGATACCCGTGACTTTAAAGTCAACCTAGGGGTCGGCGTTTATTTTAATGACGAAGGCAAAATTCCTTTATTGGCAGCAGTCAAAGCGGCAGAGAAAGCACGCCTTGAAACACAGCCTCCGCGCGGTTATCAAGCCATTGAAGGTAATCCAGCTTACAACGCTGGCGTGCAAAATTTGTTGTTTGGTTTAGACAGCGAATTAACCGCAGCAGGCCGTGTGGTAACAGCACAAGCACTTGGCGGCACGGGTGCATTGCGCATTGGTGGTGATTTCTTGTATCGCCTCAACCCAAATGCCACCGTGTATATCAGCAATCCAAGCTGGGAAAATCACCGCGCTATTTTTGAAGCGGCCGGCTTTAAAGTAGCTGACTATCCTTACTATGATGCGGCAACGCGTGGCGTTGATTTTGCTGCTATGAAAGCAAATCTACTCACCTTGCAACCGGGCTCAGTCATTATCTTACATGCTTGCTGCCACAACCCAACGGGCGCGGACTTGTCAGATGCACAATGGGCAGAAGTGGTTGAGGTGTGTCGTGAACGCGGCTTAGTGCCTTTCCTTGACATGGCTTACCAAGGTTTTGCTGAAGGCATTGCTGAGGATTCAGTCGCAGTCAATGCATTTGCCGCATCGGGTCTGCAATTTCTGATTTCGAGCTCATTCTCAAAAAGCTTCTCTTTGTATGGTGAACGCGTTGGCGCGCTGTCGGTCATCACCGCCAACAAAGAAGAGTCTAGCCGTGTGCTCTCACAAGTAAAACGCGTGATTCGCAGCAACTACTCAAACCCACCAATCCACGGCGGCGCAGTCGTTGCGGCGGTATTGGCCAGTCCAGAGTTGCGGGCCATGTGGGAAGAAGAACTTGGCGGCATGCGCGTGCGTATTCGCAGCATGCGTTCAGGCTTGGTTGAAAAGCTCGCCGCACGCGGTGTGGCGCAAGATTTCAGCTTTGTCACAGCGCAACGCGGGATGTTCTCGTACACCGGTTTAACCGCAGTTCAAGTTGAAAAGCTCCAAACTGAATACGGTATCTATGCCGTATCGACGGGCCGGATCTGCTTGGCCGCACTGAATAACAAAAACATCGACTACGTCGCAGATGCGATTGCCAAAGTGCTCTAATACCGCGCTTAGCCATCAAAAAGCCCACGGTTTCGTGGGCTTTTTGATGCGCGGCTCAATTTAATGCGCCGCTGATGGCTGCTCTGCGGCGACTTTTTTACCTTTTTTCAAGCATTCCCGCCAATTGGCTGCCGTAGCGCCGGCGCTTCCTTCGACCAAGCAATCACCTGCTTTGAGGCGTAAATAATTTTCACTTTGCTGATCAACGCTACTTTCAGCAAGATTCGCTTCCGTTTTAACCGCCGTACTACCTTCGCCATTGGGTTTTAATTCCTGTCGGCGCGTAGTGCGCTCTTGCTCGGCGAGTTTGTCTTCTAATTCGGCAATATGGTCTTTTTTAGCGCGCAACTCGACTTTTAACGCGGTGATGTCGTGCTCTAATTCGCTGCGTTTCTCCAAAGAGCCCGATAGCGACTCTTTTAATTTTTCAATTTGGGTGAGGTAAAAACTTTTTTCGAAGTTTTTTTTCGCCATGCCAAGCGCAATGCCAACCATTAAAAAAATCAGCACCAAAAAAAAACCACACAAGCCAAAAATAATTAAACGATAGCGCGAAAAAAAGCTCACCGAATGAGCCGGCACTTCAGGCTCAGGTAAGTCAATGGCATGCTCTTCAGCAGACATCTCTACATCCTTCTTGATATGAGGGGTAATAGAGACAGCATAATCGTGAAAAAGCACAAATGGGAAGAAATAAAATCGAAAAAAAAGGGCTAGCTTTTCAGCTAACCCTTTTATATTTGGCTCCTCGACCTGGGCTCGAACCAGGGACACACGGATTAACAGTCCGTTGCT
>NZ_CAMTIA010000003.1 GCF_947072475.1 uncultured Deefgea sp. | reverse complement strand
CCACGACGGTTTTCAAGACCGCTGCCTTAAACCACTCAGCCACGCTTCCGTACTTTATTTTGTATCTGAATAAAAAAGCCCCGACAGCGTCAGAGCTTAATTATGTATTCAATTGGCGGAAGCGCAGAGATTCGAACTCTGGGTGGACTCACATCCACGACGGTTTTCAAGACCGCTGCCTTAAACCACTCAGCCACGCTTCCGTACTTGAATAGGTGCGCATCATAGCAAGCATTTCGCTGTTTGTCTCTCTTTTTTTGAATATTTTTATAATTTTTCTAAAACAGCAAAATTAGCCAAGGAAGCACTGGCGGTATGCTCAATCACCGGCGTGAGGCGAATGCGATAGCTTTTGCCTTGCGCGGCTAAGCGAAATTCTCGGTTATCGGCAAAGAATGCTTGGGGGATCACTAAAAAACGCGCCTGATGAATGGCGGCATTTTCTGGCGAGTAAATCCCTAAAAAGCTGCGATTGCCCAGTAGCGGTGTTAGTTCAACCACAATGGGCGTTTGCGATAGTGTTTCAATTCCTGCGTTAACCTGGCCGTCGCGTTTTTTGGAGATGCGCCTAACGATGCCGATTGAGACTGCATTTTGGCTAATGCCGTCAAGTCCGACAATTTCACCCACTTCGAGTTGATCATCTCGACTCGTTTGATAATTGATGCCAACGCCGGTGCTACTTTCATTGTCTAAAGTCCAGCTTGCGGTATCGGCCTGGCTTGCGCCGCCATTTAAGCGCACGATGACGTCGTCAAGGCCTCGGGTGACTTGAATTGATTTTTGGCTGGTATGGCGCTCGGCTTTGCGTACAGGGGTGGGGGTGTCTCGCGACCATAGATTGATTAAGTGTTGCATCAAATCTAAATTGGCGATTTGTGCTGATTCGGCCGGTAAGCCTAAATCAAGCGGGTCTGTGCCTTGTTGTAGTTTTTCAATGGTGTCTTTGATGTGCAAGGTGAGCGACTCAGTAAACCAATAACGCCAATTCTCACCGACCATGTCACGACGCAGTCGTTTGGGCGGGGTTGAGCCAGCAATATTGATGGCAAAGAGTTGCCGATTGGGTTTGATTTGATTTTCAAGATCAACGCGATTGGCCCAGCGCTTAAGCCACTGAGTAACTAATTCAATTTGTGCCGATTGCAGTTTTTCGGGCATGGCCAGAGATAGCATTAATAGCTGCATAAATTCACGGCGAATATCGGTGATCTCTGCGTTGGGGTAAGGCTGTAAAGGCTGAGTGGCAAAGCCTTTTTGCTCGGCAAATAAATACAGACGATTCAAATTACGCCAAGTTCGACTATCTAATTCGAGATAACGCAGATAAGACCAGCGCGCTTGCTCGGTAAAATACATTAAGCCGCGTAAAGTAAATAGCGGTAAATCTTTGTCTAGGCCGCGTGGAATGCTGGCGCTGGCTTGTTTAATACAGAGGCGATAACCGTCACCCATTTCGTTCCAAAATGCCAGCAAACTGGGTAATACCTGACTAGGGCTAGCATCGTCGTCAAGGAGTTTTCCTTGGTAAATGGCGACTAAATGATTTTGTAGCGTGCGGGCTTTTTCATCTAAATATGGAATGGTTTTAAAGCGTTCTTTGATATTGGTGCGAGGATTGCCATTGATTTGTTGTAGCGCTTTGATGATTTCAATTTGGGCTTGCAAAATATCACTTTCTGGCAATTCATTCATCATGACTGTGGCAGACTTTAGGTCGTAAACACCTTCGTTTTTGTTTTTTCCGAGTAAGGCGTTAATGAGACTTTTGAAATCGAACATGATGAGCTTCCTGGCTAATTCGGGTGTTTTTGATTTTTGTGTCAGTAAAGACAATAGAGACATTAAAACGTCATGAAGTATCGGTATTGCTAATCACGCGGTGAATCAACCATGAAAAAGCCGCACCTTTGGATTGGCCTGATTCGACGGTGATCGTAGTCTTTATGCATTGTGCTAAAATAGAGTACTTTTGCGCCTTTGGCCGTTATTTTGCCGAAGCGCTACCCACACATCTTACACCTTGCTGGCATAGTTATGTTGGCGAGAAAGCGTAAAAGACAATGATTAGTTCGAATGGCATCACCATGCAGTTTGGCGCTAAGCCACTGTTTGAAAAGGTATCTGTTAAGTTTGGCGATGGTAATCGCTATGGTCTGATTGGCGCCAATGGCTGCGGTAAATCGACCTTTATGAAAATCCTCGGTGGCGACTTAGAGCCGACCGCAGGTAATGTGGCACTGGATCCGGGTATCCGTTTAGGTAAATTGAAGCAAGATCAATTCGCTTTTGAAGACTTGCGTGTCATCGACGTGGTGATGCAAGGCCATGGCGAATTATGGGCGGCGATTCACGAGCGTGATGCGATTTATGCCAATCTTGAAGCCACCGAAGACGATTACATGCACGCGGCGGAATTGGAAGGCAAAGTGGCTGAGTATGACGGCTACACCGCTGAAGCGCGCGCTGGCGCTTTGTTGATGGGCGCCGGGATTCCGATTGAATTGCACAACGGCCCGATGTCCGATGTTGCGCCCGGGTGGAAATTGCGCGTATTGCTAGCGCAGGCGTTGTTCTCCAATCCCGATGTGTTGCTGCTCGATGAGCCGACCAATAACTTGGATATTCACACCATTCAATGGTTGGAAGACACGCTCAATCAGCGCGATTCAACGATGATTATTATTTCCCATGATCGTCACTTCTTGAACCAAGTGTGTACGCATATTGCTGACGTTGATTATGGTGAAATCCGTATTTATCCGGGTACGTACGACGATTACATGTTGGCGTCTACCCAAGCGCGTGAACGTACGCTGACCGACAACAGCAAAGCCAAAGAGCGCGTTGCTGAGTTGCAAGCGTTTGCACAACGTTTTGCGGCCAATAAATCAAAAAGTCGCCAAGCAACCAGTCGTTTGAAATTGGCCGATAAGATTAAAGATGGCATGGTGGAAGTGAAGCCATCCAGCCGTCAAAATCCGTATATTCGTTTTGATGTTGACGACAAGCAAAAGCTGCATCGTCAAGCGTTTGAATTGACTAATTTGTCGAAATCATTCGACAAACCGCTGATTCAAAGCCTGAACTTCATTTTTGAAGCCGGTAATCGTTTAGCGATTATTGGTGGTAACGGCGTGGGTAAATCAACGCTAATGAAAATGCTGGTTGGCGCACTGAAACCGGATGCAGGTACGGTGAAATGGGCAGAAAAAGCTGATTTTGGCTATTTTGCACAGGATCATGAAGAAGACTTCGAAGAAGATCAAACGCTGTTTGATTGGATGCGCCAATGGAGCCCATTGGGTACTGAAGAACAAGTGATTCGCGGCATTCTTGGTCGTTTGTTATTTAGCGGCGATGATGTGAAAAAATCGGTGAAAGTACTGTCCGGTGGTGAAAAAGGCCGTATGTTATACGGTAAGTTGATTTTGCAAACGCCGAATGTGTTGCTGATGGACGAGCCGACCAACCATATGGATATGGAGTCGATCGAATCGCTGAATATGGCTTTGGATTTGTATAAAGGCACCTTGATTTTCGTTTCGCATGACCGCGTATTTGTGTCGTCACTCGCCACGCAAATTTTGGAACTCAATGGGGATGGTACTTTCCATCACTTCTTGGGTGGCTATGAAGAATACTTAGTTAGCCGTGGCTTAGCGACTTAAGTGTTGTAGCTAGATCAAGCCCGATTCTCTTTGGAGTAGTCGGGCTTTTTTTGTGCTGAATTAATTATATTGTCTCGGTGCGGCCATTATAAAGATCTACATCGCAGGCATAAAAAAAACGAACCCATAGGTTCGTTTTTTTTATTGACGTATCAGCCTGCAGCACTTGCTTGATAAGTGCTGGAGCAATATACCTAGCCGATTAATTAACGACGGCGGAATTGGTTATTGCGCGCAGGAGCAGGGCGATCATCTTTATGGCGGAAGCTCACGCGGCCTTTGGTTAAATCATAAGGCGACATTTCAACCGTTACACGGTCACCCGCGATAATGCGGATGTGGTTTTTACGGATTTTGCCTGAGGCATAGGCCGTGATTTCGATACCATTTGTCAGGGTGACACGAAAGCGAGTGTCCGGGTAAACCTCGGCCACTACACCTTCCATTTCTACAACGTCTTCTTTTGACATTTACTTTTCCAGTTCTTGCACATAAGCAATTGAATACGGAGCCTGCCGCTGCAATACCTATCAAAGGTCGCCCTCGGCAGTCTCCCGCAATGCGGGAGTGTGATCTATGCGGGAATAGCCGAACTTGCGAACGATCAGATGCCGGACATAGGCTAATTTGTAACAAATAAGGCGTTAGCAACTTATTTGCCTGCGTGTTACGGCCAATCTACAGAAGGGCGGTTCACGAACAGCCCTACACTATACAGGTATTTTGCCTACCGCAACAGCCAACTCTACTTTTGCCGCCAGTTGATATGGGCGGCAACCCAACTTGATTCCACGGTTTCACCGGCGAGTAAGGCCTGTATGCGTTGTAAGCTTTGGGCGGCCAGCTGGGCGCTATCTTGCACTACGGTATTGATGGGTAGTGGCATGCAGTCTAGCAAACGGTGATCATCAAAGCTCAGTAAATGTTGCGGCGCATTGTTAAAGTGATTGTGTTCATTCATAAAGGCTAAAACGCCTTCGAGCAATGAAATCGAGGCGGTAAAAATCGCTTCAGGATAGCGCCCTAAAAGGGTGTAACACTCGCTCATCATGGCGTAACCACTTTGATTTTGATAATCACGCTGCCAAATAAGCGCCGGATTGAGTGCTAATTGCCTGGTTTGCCAAGCGCGTTGGTAGCCGGCGAGCCGGTCAATACTGGGTGATAGCAGCATTTGTCCACCAAAATAGGCGATCTCAGTCACGCCTTGCGCGAGCGTATGCTCGATTAAAGTAAATACTTGTTCTTCGGCATTGCTCACTACAAAAGGTAAGTTGCTATCGATCACGCGGCGGTCGACCAACACCAGCGGCAAGCGCTTGGCCCATTTGGCGTAAAGCTTGGCATTATTGGTACACGGCACCAGCATCAGTCCATCCACTTGGCGCGCTAATAATTGCTCAACCGCTTTGGTTTCCATATCAGCTTGATCGTTACTGCTGACCACAAACAGTTGAAATCCCGCATCACGACATAAGGGCTCGAGGGCTTGAGCGAGCAGGGCATGGGCAAAATTGGTGAGCTCTGGCACCACTAAACCCAAAGTGCCACTGCGGCGTGAGCGCAATAAGCGTGCCGAAGCCGATGGTTGAAAATGATGCTCAGCGGCGACTTGCCGCACTCGTGCCACGGTACTGGCAGCGATGCGGTATTGTTCCGCTTGGCCATTGAGTACCATACTGGCCGTTGTTTTTGAAACCCCGGCCAGTTGGGCAATATCCGCCATCGTCAGGCGTTGAAAAGCGCTCATACTCATCCCATAAAAAAGCCGACACCTGGGTATCGGCTGATCTTGTTGCGGTGAAGCTTTATTGAGTCACTAATGCCAGTGGCACTGGAATCGATTTTTCAACAGCTTCGCCTTTACTTAATTTGATTGCTGTATCTACGCCCATTTTACCGATAAGTTCGGGTTTTTGTTGCACAGTTGCACTTAATTGCCCGGCTTTGACGGCTTTTACGGCATCTGGGGTGGCGTCAAAACCAACGACGACCACATTTTTTAAGCCTGCCGCTTCAATCGCTTTAAATGCACCTAAGGCCATTTCATCGTTGTGAGCAAAAACGGCGGTGACATTTTTATTGCCTTGCAAGATGTTTTCCATGACCGATAAACCCTTAGCACGGTCAAAATCTGCAGTTTGTTTGGCAACAAGTTTGACATCGGCATGGCCATCTACGACTGAATGGAAGCCTTGACCGCGCTCGCGTGCCGCTGAAGAACCCGGAATGCCTTCAAGCTCAACCAGATTGCCTTTATTGCCGATTTTTTCCAGGATGTACTCGGCAGCCATTTTACCGCCCGCTTTATTGTCGGATGCAATATGCGCGCTAACGTCGGCACCGTTGACATTACGATCCAGAGAAATCACTTTAATGCCGGCATTCATCGCTTCTTTAACGACACCGGCCACCGCATCCGAATCGGTTGGGTTAATCATAATGATTTGGACTTTTTTCTGAATCAAATCTTCGATATTCGAGATTTGTTTTGCCGAATCGTCTTGTGCATCCACCGTAATTAAAGTGACGCCTTGGGCTTTAGCTTCGGTATCTGCCCCATCGCGTAGCGCAACAAAAAATGGATTGTTTTGGGTTGAGATTGCCAGGCCGATGGTGACCGCACCTGAAGCGGCCGCAGCAGGTTCACTGGCCGCTTGTGTATCTGGGCCTTGTTTAGAACAAGCCATTAAACCTGCAGCCAATAAACCAACTAAAAGCGGGGAAAGAATGCGTTTCATGTTTGACTCCAATCAAAAGAAAAACTACGGGGTATTGCTTCTTATGCACTGCTTGTTATTCGATGTAGGGCAATACTGCTGTTATTTGTAGTGACCGATTACATTCATATGCAAGGTAATCGGTCTCGCTACTGCTTTGTTTTAAGTCGATTATTTTTTATTAGCGCGATCCAGTAAGACGGCGAGCAAAATCACCACGCCTTTGATGACCTGCTGGTAAAACGATGAAACGCCAAGCAAGTTCAAACCGTTATTCAAAATGCCGATTAATAGGGCGCCGACTAAAGTGCCGAAGATCCAACCACGACCACCAGTGAGACTGGTGCCGCCCAAGACCACCGCCGCAATTGCATCTAATTCATAGCCAGTACCTGCTGTTGGCTGCGCTGAGCTGAGTCGAGAGGTCAAAATCATCCCGGCTGTTGCCGCCATTGCACCTGATAGGGTGTAAACCCAGATTTTGATGCGATCGGTATTGATCCCAGAAAGACGCGCCGCTTCTTCATTGCCACCCACGGCATAGACGTGGCGACCAAATACAGTCTTTTTAAGGACAAACCAAAACACCGCAAACATCACCAGCATGATAATCACCGGCACCGGAATCAAGCCGGCAACATAGCCTCCGCCGAGCATGGCAAAAAAGTCGCTGTGTAAACCCGAAATCGGGCGGCCATCAGACAACCCCAAAGAGCGCCCACGCAAAATAGTCATCATGCCAAGAGTGGCAATAAACGGCGCAACCTTGCCTTTGCTAATCACTAGCCCATTGAGCATCCCCATACCGGCACCCGCCAAAACCCCTACGCTGGTCGCAACTACGGGGTCTATCCCATGACTAAGCATTAGCGCGGTAAGGACCGAAGACAGCGCTAGGATCGAGCCGACCGATAGATCAATCCCACCGAGTAAAATGACCAGCGTCATGCCAAAGGCGATCAAAGCATTGATCGAAACTTGGCGAAATACATTCAATAAGTTACCAACAGTTAGAAAGTCGGGACTCGTTATGGCCAAGCCTGTGGCTAAGACCAAGAGCGCCAAAAAAGGACCTAATTTTTGGAGCGTGGCTTTTTGTTGTACGTTCATTTCAAACCTCCGGTTGCGGCAGTCATAATGGTTTCGGCGGATGCTTGGCTAAAAATGCCAGCCTGACGACCTTGGTGCATCACTAAAATTCGATCACTTAAGGCCAAGACTTCGGGTAGCTCAGACGAGACCATGACAATCGCAACACCTGATTGGGCTAATTCATTAATAATTTGATAAATCTCGGCTTTACCACCCACGTCGACACCGCGAGTGGGTTCGTCCAGCAGTAACACTTTTGGCGCAATCCCCAACCATTTGGCAAACACGACTTTTTGTTGATTGCCACCTGAGAGCGATTGCACTTCAAGCTCGGCGTCACGAGTGCGAATATGCATACGGTCGATTTCTCGCTGTACCACTTGCATTTGCCGCGCATGGTGGATAACGCCGTAGCTGGCATGGGCCGATAAATTGGCTAAGGTGGCATTTTCACGCACCGACATGCCCAGCACGAGACCTTGGTTCTTTCGATCTTCGGTGACAAAGCCAATACCGGCGGCGATGGCGTCACTGGGCTGATTACAATTGAGCGCTTGACCATCAAGCTCGATGCGACCGGCTAATTTTCGGTTAATACCAAAAATTGTTTTCAGAATCTCACTGCGCCCAGCACCCATCAGGCCTGCAATACCGAGCACTTCGCCGGCCCGCACTTCAAAATTAATACCGCTAATGCTAGCGTCGGCTAAATCACTGACTTTAAGTCGAATTTCACCCAGTTGGGCGTTGCGCACGGGAAATCGATCACCGATCTCACGACCGACCATCATGCGAACAATTTCATCAAAATTGGTTTTCACAATTTCGCGTTCGCCAACAAACTGCCCGTCGCGTAGTACTGAAATTTTGTCGCAGACTTTAAAGATTTCTTCCATTCGATGTGAGACGTAAACGATGCCCACACCGCGCGATTTCAAATCGGCAATAATCGCAAACAGTTTTTCAGTTTCGCGCTCAGAAAGGGCCGCAGTCGGCTCATCCATAATCAGTGTTTGTGCATTGAGCGATAGGGCTTTAGCGATTTCGACCATTTGCTGCTGACCGATCGATAATTGCCCAGCTTCAATATCAGGGTCGAGATTTTCAATGCCGAGTAATTGCAGATATTCCAAGCATTGCTCGCGCATTTTGATGCTATTGATCACACCAAAGCGTTGCGGCTCGCGGCCTAAAAACATATTCTCCATCACCGATAATTGCGGAATGAGATTGAGTTCTTGGTGAATAATCGCAATGCCGTACTGCTCTGTGTCATTGGTGCTGTGGATTTTGACCGTTTTACCATCCACTGCGATTTGACCTTGATCGGCTTGGTGCACGCCGCATAAGATTTTCATCAGTGTTGATTTGCCAGCGCCGTTCTCACCCATTAAGGCATGGACTTGACCGCGTTCGAGCGAAAACTCAACGTTCTCCAGCACTTTGACTGGGCCAAAGGCCTTGCTGATGCCACTCATTTTTATCAACATGCCGCCCCCTAAAAAATAACACCGGAATACAGCACAATATTGGCGTAAGGGCTGGCTTCACCGGTACGAATAATGGCGCGTGCATGGTGGCTTAACTGTTTGAATTGTTCATGCGCTACAAAGTCAATCTTGACGCCTTGTTGGCGCATGGTTTCAGCTTGGCTGGCGACTGCAGGGTTGAGACTTTGGCATTCACTGGCAAGTACCGCCCGTTCGACTTGAAAGTCGGCCAAAATGCTATCCAAGACGGTGAAATAAGCCGGGTTGCCCAGTTCAATCGATAAATCGATACATTCAACATGTGGTGGAATGGGTAAGCCACAATCGGCAATCACGATGCAATCGGTATGGCCCATGCTGGCCAGCACCCGACTGATATCTCGGTTGAGGTGTCCATGTTTTTTCATACCGATTCCTTAGCATCATTGGCGGCTAAAAAAGCCTGCAATTGCGCCAAAGTGGGCATGCCGCCTTGGGCGCCAGCTTGAGTGACCGATAAAGCGCCTGCTGCACACGCCATTTTACTAGCCTCGGCTAAGCCCAAATGCCAGAACGCGGCCAATGCGCCATTGAATGTATCTCCTGCGCCTGTGGTATCGACTGCCGTTACTTTAAAGCTGGCTTGCTGCTGTAGTTCGCCATGTGCATTGGTGTAATAAGCGCCGTCTTGGCCGGCGGTCATTAAAACTTTACCCGGATGAGCTGCTAGGCTGGCTTGCCAATCGGCCTCGGGAAGACCTAATGCTGCAGCAAGCTCGTATTCATTGGGCGTGAGTAAGCTCACTTGCTCTAGCAAGGCTTTGGATAAAGGCATTGCAGGTGCTGGATTGAGAATAAAAGGTTTGTTGTGACGTGCGGCGAGCTGTGCCGCCATCTCGATAGTGGCCATCGGTGATTCAAGTTGGGCCAGCACGACATCGGCATGGATAAATGCTGTTTCAGCAGCGAGTAAGTCGGCAGGACTTAGATCGGCATTGGCCCCTGGCACGACAATAATGGCGTTGTCGCTACCGGCAAGGGTGATGGCGGCAATGCCGGTGGCTTGGTTTTTGCTTTGACTAAGCCATTCAGTATTGATGCCTTCATCGGCGAGTGCGGTGATGAGTTCTTGACCAAAAGCATCGTCACCGACGCGGCCAATCATTGTCACTTGAGCCCCCAATCGCGCTGCGGCAACCGCTTGATTGGCGCCTTTACCACCGTGATAGGTGGCAAAAGATTGTCCAAACAGCGTTTCGCCTAGGCGGGGAAACTGCGCGACATGAACGACTAAATCCATATTGATACTACCAACAACCAAAACCTGACTCATGATGCCTCCGCAACGATGCTAATCGGATTAGGTGATGAATTTCTCATCGATTTGGTATGCTAAACCGTAATCAGCACTGCAAAATTGATTTATATCAAATTAATGTAGTGAAAATAAATACACTACATCCCTAGTGCGGTAAGCCTGTAGATAGCCAAAAAAGGAATAGAAAAAATAAAAATCAAGTGGAGTTTTAGCGATGAAGGCGGTGAAATCAATGCAGCTAAAAGCCAGCATTTTTAAGCCCTTCCGAGGGATGGACGCTTAAATTCGGGTAACCATTTGTATTTTTGCTTGCTGTTGTGAGACAGATTTTTTAAGCTGCGCGATTCAGCAAATAAAATGAGTTAGAACATGAATTTACGTAGTCTGGGGGCATTAGCCATCAGCATGACCTTGGTAGCCTGTGCGACACCTTCATCGCCGCAAACGGTGCTGCCTATGCCGACCGCAACGCCGACTGCGCTCACCACACCAAGCATCTTGCCAACGCCGACCCCCACGGCAACACCGATCCCCGTCGTCGTGATCGAGCCGACATTAATTCCAGCGCCGGTTGCAACCGCAAAACCATTAAATGTGCAAGAAGCCCGCGCATTGTTAAATCAACTACTGCCGGCCAAAATGCCTGAGCGAGCAGGGTGGTCGGCTGATATTTTGGATGCTTTTACGGCGTTAAAATTGCCGTATACAGCCGCTTATTTTTGCGCGGCCGCAGCAACGATTGAGCAAGAATCAAGCTGGCAGGGCGATCCAACGGTACCGGGATTGCCAAAAATTGTCTGGAGTGCGATTGGCGATCGGGCGGCGAAATACCATATTCCGTTGATAGCAGTACAAACTGCCTTGCTAAAAAAATCACCTACGGGACAGAGCTATAAAGCACGCATTGATACGCTGCGTACCGAACGTGAAATGAATGCTTTATTTGAGGATTTGGCCGATGAAGCACAAAACCTCAATTTGCCACTGAATATGAAAAACCCGATTCGTACCGGTGGCCCAATGCAAGTAAGTGTTGAATTTGCGCAAGGCCACGTCAAGGCATGGCCTTATCCGTATGCAATGAAAGGTAGTGTACGTAATGAAGTGTTTACCCGTCGTGGGGGGACGTATTTCGGTCTAGCCATTTTGCTGCAATACCCAGCGCCCTATACCGATATGGTGTATCGCTTTGCTGATTACAATGCCGGACGCTATGCCAGTCGCAATACCGCATTTCAACAGCTGGTTTCTAAACTCACCGGTCAAGCCTTAGAGCAAGATGGCGATTTACTCCGCTATAGCAATGGCGCACCGACAGGCACCAGCAGTACGCAAACGGCCCTTTATCGCCTTGCTAAGCAATTAGGCATGAGTCATGAAGCGATTTTACGCGATCTAAAACTAGAAAAATTATCTGGCTTTGGTCAAACCGAGCTGTATAAAAAAACCTATGCACTCGCAGAAAAAAACGGCCAGAGCTACCCTCGGGCGGCATTACCGCAAATCGATTTAAAAAGCCCAAAAATCACCCGAAAACTAACCACGGAATGGTTTGCAAAGCGTGTGTTATGGCGTTACGAAACCTGCATGGCACGGCGCTGATACCGGCTCAGCAGCGTGATTAGAACGTAAAAAAAGAAGGGATATCCCTTCTTTTTTTACGCCTGCGTTTTATGTCGGCTGAATTACGTTGGCGAATTACGTTGGCGGCGTGCCGCCAATAGAGCACACAGTCCAATGCCCATCAGTGCATAGGTTTCAGGTTCTGGTACTGCTGGAATTGGGGTTGAGTCGCTCTGCGCAGAAAAAGCAGCAGGTGCCGCACTTCGCTCGGACGCGCCTGCAACAGCGGGCGAGTCGAAAAAAGAAACCAAACTACCTGACAAAGCATCCTGTGCTGATCTTGTAGTGTTGGTAAATAGCGACTCAATCGCGGCATAACCATTTTGCTGTTCACCTGGCAGTACGGATATCGATGGTAAGTCAATAACCTCTTTGTATTGCACGATGGATGCATGCGAATTTAAGCAAACTAGACAAAGTAAGGCTATAAAATTAAATTTCATTGGCTGTATGCATTCTGTATGGATGATATTCGTTTTATTGATCGATGCAAATGCTCGAATTGGCGATATCTATTTTGGGTCAATGGGTTAGCGAATAGGACTAAGCACTTTAGGTGCTGAACGCTGCGGGTTAATACGACTGAAAACGACCAAATTAAGCCCAAAATCAGCAAGATTTATGCGCGTCAAAAATTAATTTATGTGAATAGCATGATGCAAGTTAAGATAATTTTCAAGATTTAACGGGGTTATTGGTAAGTTTATAGCGATATAGAAATAAGCCTGAAGTAATATTAGACTATGATTAATTACTAAATAAGTGTTTTTGTATATTATTCACAGTAATCAATGACAGTGGTATAGTCCGGAGCTGACTTGTAAATAAGTAATTAAATCGTAAGACTTTGTGTTGATAATGTATCTGGCGCTCTATTTTTGGAATAAACCGGTAATGTTGAAAAAGAATTTGTTGCTATTGAGTGTGCTGGCCATCGGGAATACACAAGCTGCTTCTGACCCTGAGGATACGGTCAAATTATTTACAAATATTGCTTATGTTTATGACTCAAACGTATTTCGGCTATCGGACACGCAACAAAATAACTCAACACGTCAACACCAGCAAAAAGGTGACTCAAGTTTTACCGTTGGCGTTGGGGGGCGGCTTGATCTGCCTGTGAGTCGGCAAAATTTCTATGCAACCGCTGATTTTTCACAGGCGAATTATTTGGTTTTTGATGAGCTCAATGGCCCTGCTTGGGACGTGGGCTTAGGCTGGAATTGGGTCGTGGGTAATCAATGGAATGGCAATTTGTCCGTGTCATCGAGCAGTCAACTATCCTCGTTTGACGACGTACGTGTCGCCGTCGTTGATACCGTCAAAACTAATCGGGCCAATTGGAATGGCAGCTGGCGGCTGTTGAGCAATTGGGCTTTAGTGGCGAACACATCGTATACCGAAGAAAACCATGATGTAAGAAAGTATCAAAATGCGAATGATCGACAATTTGGCGGTGGCTTGCGGTATATCTCAGATCGAGGATTCGCTCTGACCTTGCTACACAACTGGTCTAAATACAATTATGCAGAGCCCTTGTTTTTTATCCCCGCTAATTTGCGCGGCTATTCAGATCAAAATACGAGTTTGGGGCTGAATTGGCCGGTATCCGATAAATTGAGTGCCAATTTAACGGCCGGCTATAGCCAATGGAAATCACAATTTAATGGCACTAAAAATAAAAAACCAACCGCAAATATAGATTTAATGTGGGCTGTAACAGAAAAAACAACTTTAAACACCGGTGCCGGACAAAATTTCCAATCATTTGGAAGCAATGTGATTGGCCGTGATTTAGAACGAACTGCCTATTTATCTGCGAATTGGGCTGTTACAGATAAATCAAAACTGGGTGCGCGATATAACTATCGGCAGTTAGAAACAGAAACATCCATTGGCATTGTGACGCAAGATTCTGTTTATGACACTTTTCGAGTGTCCTACGATTATCAAGTGTTGCGCAGCATGATGATTCAATCTTATGTTCAATTTGAATTAAGAAATGAAAAAATTAAGCAGTTTGATTATAACGACGAGCAAGTTGGTGTGTCGTTAAAATACAATTTCTGATTGATATGATTAATAGGGTGTAACTGCTTTGCATCAAGATGTTCCTGAAAAAAATCTATTCAAGCCGGTTCAGAGTGGCGATCAAACTTTGCAGGCACCCAGCTTGCTCGGTGATCGTTTTCGCGAGTTTAGTAATTCGTCGCCAGTCATCGGTTTTTTTAAGCTGTGCTTAGATCCATTTATTGTTGTGGCTACGCTGTATGCGCTTGCTATACCTTTTGAAATTGCAGTTGATGGCGTTGAGTTTGTATTCGGCGTGTTAGCTTTTTTGCTTACGGCAATTTTGCTAGATGGCATATTTTTATTTGTTCCTGGTTATTCTAGACAATTATTAGGTTTAGGCCGTTTTGCGCTTGAATGGGGCTGTGTATTATTAAGTTTGTTTTTTATCGGGCAAGTGTCCGGATTTAGCACTTATATGTATCCACCTTATTATCTAACATGGGCCGTTGTAGCTCCTCTAGTTTTGATATTAACGCATTTGCTATTTAGATTGTTTGTACTGCACCCAGTTCAAAATAATGTTAAAAAAATACTGATTATTGGCGCGAATAAGCCGGGTCAAATGCTGGCAAAAAATATTCAACAGCAATCATTTCTTAAAATGGAATTCTTAGGTTTTTTTGAGGATAGAGATGCTTCAAGATTAGATGGTATTAATTCAGAAGAGATCATTGGCGATTTGAGCGTATTTCCAGAATATATTTGTAAAAATACAGTGCATCAAATTTATATTACATTGCCAATGACGGCGCAGCCTCGGGTGATGGAATTACTTGATTATTTAAAAGATAGTACCGCATCGATTTATTTTATTCCGGATTTGTTTGTTTTTGATTTGATTAATGCTAGGTTTGATAATGTCGCTGGTTTGCCGGTGGTCGCTATTTGTGAAAGTCCTTTTCTAGGGCTTAACGGCTTAGTAAAGAGGATTACAGATATTGTACTGTCGTTGCTGATTTTGCTGTTGATTTGGCCGGTTCTGCTGATCGTCGCTATTGCAGTCAAACTAACCTCTGCAGGACCTATCTTTTTTAAACAAAAGCGTTATGGTGAAGATGGTCAGAGTGTCTTGGTCTATAAGTTTCGCTCGATGACGGTGATGGAAGATGGCGATCAAGTGATTCAAGCTAAAAAAAACGATAGACGGCTTACACCAATCGGTAAATTTATTCGTAGAACATCACTGGATGAACTGCCACAATTTATTAATGTATTGCAGGGAAAAATGAGTATTGTTGGTCCAAGGCCACATGCGAATGCCCATAACGAGCAATACAGAAAATTAATTAAAGGTTACATGATTCGCCATAAAGTGAAGCCAGGAATTACTGGCTGGGCGCAAGTCAATGGTTTTCGGGGAGAAACCGATACTTTAGAAAAAATGGAAGGCCGAATTTTATACGATTTAGAATATTTAAGAAATTGGTCTGTCTGGCTTGATTTAAAGATTATTTGGCGGACAGCGACTAGTATGTTCCGAGACAAAAATGCTTTTTGAAAATAACGTTTTAAACTTTGAGGAATGAATAATGAAAAAATTAAGCACAGCAGTCCTTGCGCTTTCAACGCTATTTTTACTCACGGCATGTAACGATAAAGAAGAAAAGAAATCACCTAGCCAAGTCCTCGCCAAAGTGAATGATGCTGAGATTACCGTACACCAACTAAATTTTGTATTAGGCAAAATTCCACAAGCGACTGCTGAACAAAAACAACAAGTATTAGATCAACTGATTGATCAAGAATTATTGGTGAATAAAGCAACCGAGTTAAAGCTCGACCGTGAACCAAATATTGTTCAAGCGATTGAAGCGGCTAAACGCCAAATTTTAGCGCAAGCCGCCGCAGAGCGTGTGATGGGTAAACCAGCGGAACCCAGCAAAGCGGCAATTGATGATTTTTATGCAAAAAATTCAGGTTTATTTGCGGATAGAAAAAACTATGAATTTGTAATGTTTTTGTTTGATAAGGATAAATTCAATGATGAAATCATTGCTCAGCTAGATAGTGCTGTAACGCCGATGAAAGTTAAAACCATCTTAGATGCCGCCAATATTCCATTTGAAATCAACGAAGGCCGCCGCGCAGCAGAGCAATTACCAATGCAAATGCTACCTAAATTTGTCGCAATGAAGCAAGGCGATATTTTGTCGATGAATGAAGGTAACAAAATTATGCTGTTGCAATTAAAGGACAGCCAAGCAGCGCCTGTCACGCCGGTTGAGGCTGAGCCATTAATTAAGCGTTATTTAGGCACTAATGACGCACAAGAAAACGCAAAAACCAAACTTAAAGCTTTACGAACTGCGGCAAAAATTGAGTACTTACAAAAATTTGCTTCCGCTCCTGTGGCGGCGCCAACTACTGGCGCAGCCTCGGCAGTCGATGACAGCCTTAAAGCTGGATTAAAAGGACTGAAATAATGTTTAAAAAATTGGGCATGCTGCTGTGTTTTAGCTTGCTAAGTCTGCTGACTGCCATTGCTTGGGCCCAACCGAAAGGTGACTATGTTTTGGGCTCTGGCGATGTGGTGAAAATCCAAGTCTATGACCATCCGGATTTAACCACCGAGGTTCAGCTTAATAATGAAGGGTCTTTGGCTTTTCCCTTGATTGGTGTGGTGAAACTCGAGGGCTTAGATTACACGCAAGCTGAGGCATTAATTGCTAAAAAATTAATGGAAGGTAATTTCATTAAAAAGCCCAATGTTAATGTACTTATCGTGCAATACCGCAGCCAAAGGGTGGCGGTATTGGGCGAAGTGAATAAACCGGGCCGCTATGCGCTCGATAGTGCCACCAATATCATTGATTTACTGGCGATCGCGGGCGGTATAAGTCCGAATGGCGGCGACAAGGTGGTGATCTTGCGCGGCGAGCAACGCATTGAGTATGAGCTGAGCAAACTGACGCAATTAGCTAATCCTGAAAAACGCCACATTCAAATTATGAATAGCGATACGGTGTATATACCGAGAGCACAGCAATTTTATGTATATGGCGAGGTGAATCGCCCCGGCGCTTTTCGCTTAGAACCAAAAATGACCTTAATGCAAGCGCTCTCGCTCGCTGGTGGATTTAATCCACGTGCGTCGCATAGCAGCCTGCAAATTCATCGTGTTACAGCAGAAGGACAAATAGAAAAACTTTCGGCAAAACTTTCCGACTTCATTCGTGAAGGCGATACCGTTTATGTGCAAGAAAGCTGGTTTTAATCGCGCCCTATCACTGCTGAGTAAATTCGATGACTTTTGAACAATTATTAAATATCCTGCGCGCTAGAAAATGGATCGCAATCTCGGTGTTCTTTACCGTAATACTGACAACGTTGCTTGTCAGTGTATCGCTCCCTAAGCAATACACCGCAGAAGCTACATTAGCACTAGATGTAAAAGCGGCGGATCCAGTGACTGGGCAACAGATCGCTGGGTATATGGCACCCAGCTATATGGCGACTCAGGTTGAGATGATTTCTAGTCAAAATACGGCATTAAAAGTGGTGGATACTTTAGGTTTTGCGCAGTTGCCGGAGGCGCAAGCGCAATTTCAAGAGGCCACTAATGGTAGGGGTGATATTCGCAATTGGTTTGCCGAGTCTTTGCTCAAAGGTTTGGATGTAAAACCAAGCCGGGAAAGTAATATCATTAATTTGGAATACACCGCGACTGATCCTAAATTTGCTGCTGCATTAGCGAATAATTTTGCAAAAGCATATATCCGTACCTCGATTGATATTAAAACAGACGCTGCGCAGCAAAATAATGTGTTTTTCCAAGAGCAGCTTAAATCATTACAAAGTAATTTAGAAAAAGCGCAGAATAAACTTTCTGAATATCAGCAAACCAATGGCATTGTGGGCTCAGACGAGCGTTTGGATGTTGAAACTCAACGCCTCAATGAATTATCCAGCCAAGTAGTGGGCGCGCAATCGCAAACCTATGACGCACAATCACGTGCACGTGGCGGCAATGTTGCGCCGGATGTATTAAATAATCCATTGATTCAACAACTGAAAGGGCAGCTGGCGGTGCAAGAGGCCAAATACAATCAACTTTCGGAAAAAAATGGTGCCAATCATCCACATAATCAACAAGCAATGGCCGAACTGAATTCAACGCGCAATCAACTCAATGAATTAATGGGGCAATATGCCGGTGGCCTCAATAGCGCAGCAGGTAATTCGGCATCACGCCAAGCGTCACTCAATACCGCATTGCAAGCACAAAAAGAAAAAATATTGGATTTAAAGTCACAGCGCGCCGCGATCGATGTTTTGTTACGCAACGTGGATAGTGCCCAGCGTAGCTACGACCTAGCATTGCAACGCTTTAGCCAAACAATGCTAGAGAGCCGCTCCGATCAAAGTAATATTTCTATTATCAAATCAGCGCCTGAGCCAATGAAACATTCCAGTCCCAAAACGCTGCTGAACTTCATTTTGGCGATTTTTGTCGGCGGATTGTTGGCGATTGGATTTGCAATGTTGGCTGAATTAGCTGATCGACGTATTCGGTCTAAAGATGATATTGAAGTCATGCTAGGGCTGACGGTCTTAGCGGATTTATTGCCTCCCAAAAAGAAACGCCGATTTGGTTTTAAAGTAGGAGCCCCAGCATGAATGCAATCCCTGATCCAATCGCCAATGAAGTGATCAATGGCAATATTGGCCAGCAATTGTTGGTTAATGGCAAAATTAATGCGCAACAAGCTGAAAAGATTTTAAGACTACAGAAAGAAACTGGTGGACGTTTTGGCGAAGCCGCCATCAAGCTGGGATTTGTTACCGAAAATGATATTCAAGATGTATTGGCGCAGCAGTTTGAATATGCCTACCTCGTTGCAGGGCAAAGTGCCGTCGATCAAAAGTTGGTAGCGGCTTATTCACCATTTGATTCGCGGGTTGAAGCTTTACGTAGCTTACGCAGCCAAATTTTATTACGTTGGGTAGAAGCTGGAAATAAATCGGTGGCATTAGCCTCCTACGACGCCGATAACACCTGCGATATCTTGGCCGCCAATTTAGCGATTGTATTCTCGCAATTGGGTGAACACACTTTGTTGGTTGACGCTAATTTACGCAATGCCGTGCAACACCAACTCTTTGCGGTAGAAAACCGCAAAGGCCTGAGTGATATCTTAGTTGGCCGTAGTGGTATAGAGGCAGTACAGCGCATTAGTGAGTTTAGGGATTTATCAATCTTAACGGCTGGTACGACGGCGCCTAATCCACAAGAACTACTATCAAGAGACGTATTCAGTAATATCGTTGCTGAATTAGCACAAGCCTATGACGTAGTGATCTATTGCACTAGCGCATTAAAAGATGCCGCAGATGCGCAATTAGTTGCTTCACGTGTTAAAGGTACGATCTTGGTGGCCAGCCGTAATAAAACACCCGTAAAAGGGCTGGAAGCCGCTAAATCACAATTGCAATCAGCCAATGCAACTTTGCTCGGTTGTGTCTTATCGCAGGAAGAGTGATGATGAAACAAACAAATATTGCAATTAAAAATGGCCAATTTAATTTGGCCGTTTTTTTGAAACAGAATATTCTAATATTGATTGGATTTCTGGCGCTAGCAGTGCCAACCATTATCGGTCTAGCAAAAAGCCTTTGGCAAAGTGATGATCAAGCCCATGGGCCAATTATTTTGGCGATTGTGGTCTGGTTGTTTTGGCAAGTAAAAGATCAAATTGCTGCAATTGATGCAAAATCAAATCCAATCATGGGCTTTGCAATTGTCATTATCGCCTTGTTGTTTTATATATTAGGCCGCTCGCAAGCGATATTGATATTTGAAATTGGCGCTTTTATCCCTTTGGTTTGTGGTTTATTACTGATTAGCAAAGGCTGGCGTGCGATCTCAATAGCATGGTTTGCTATTATCTTTATGCTGTTTTTGATTCCGCTGCCAGGATCAATTGTCGATGCATTAACTGGGGTATTAAAAGGGCAGGTGTCGCACATTGCCGAAGTATTACTTTATGCCGCCGGCTACCCAGTGGCGCGCAGTGGCGTATTGATTACCGTTGGGCAATATCAATTACTGGTGGCCGATGCTTGCTCGGGCATGCATTCGATGTTCAGCTTATTAGCGGTTGGCTCATTGTATGTTTACATTACCAATCATAGCAGCAAGATTCGCAATGCCTTATTAATTTTGGCCATCATTCCCATTGCCTTTGCCGCTAATATTATCCGTGTAATGACTTTAATTTTAGTCACATATCATTTTGGTGATGCTGCAGGGCAAGGATTCATTCATGATTTTGCTGGCATGGCTTTATTTGCGATTGCATTAATTGGGATGTTTACTTTGGATGTATTTCTTGGTTTGTTTCTGAAAGAGCAGGGTGGAAAAATTGACAGTTAAAATCATTCTTCAAGCCGTGCTATGTGTATTGATGGTTTCTTCATATTTTATTGTTGATTATGTGAAGCCAAATAAAAAGATCTCTGCGGAAAGGACTACTTTGCTTGCGGATACCTTGCCTGACTCGGTTGGCGAGTGGAATGTCGATAAGCAGCAAGTTAATGTAATTGAGAATCAAGAATTGCAAGATACTGTTAGCAGAATATATTCTGATGTTGCAAGCAAAACATATGTGAATGCGAATAATCAGAGGGTAATGGTTAGTTTGGCATATGTTAGTGATCAAAGTGATGCTATGGGTGTTCATTTACCTGAGGTATGTTATCCAGCCCAAGGCTTTATTGTGGAAAAGGTCGATTCAATTAGTTTAAAGTTGAATGATAGGGATTTACCTGTAAATAGAATTAATGCAGTCGCAGGGGAACGAAGAGAGCCGATTATATATTGGACTGTCACTGGTAATTATTTAACCCTGCCTGGTAATTCAACAAAGCTAATTCAGTTGAAGTATGCATTATCTAGAAAAGTACCCGATGGCCTTCTTGTTAGAATTTCTACAATTGGCGAAGATCGTTATCAAGAATATAAAATTCAAGAAGAATTTATTAATGATCTATATAAATCATTAAAAGAAAAGTCAAGAGCAAGGCTATTTGGAGTGACTAGTGAATAGTAACAATTCATTCAAGGCGTATTGTCTGAGTCTAGTTCATCCTGATGGATGGAATAAACCTATTTTTGCTCTTTTTGTTGTATCGGTATTAATTTCATGCTTTATTGGCTACCAGCTTACATTTAGGCCGGTGTATGTTGCATTGCTAGTCGTAATTTTTTTTGCTTTTATCATTGGATTATATATACCCATTAGTTATCTGTTAATTTCAACCTTATTTTTACCTGTGCTTGTTACGGGACAAATTTCATTTTGGCTGGGTTTTTCTCAGGCATTTTGGCTGAATTATATATTTTGCATTCTAATTCTAATTCGAATGGTTTGGTTTAAAGCTTGGTCTAAGTCGGGATTTAAAGACGACGTAAATAAAGTTCAAACCCCAGGTTTGGGGGGAGAGCTATTTTTTTTGTTGGTCTTTTTTATCGTTGCAATTGCCTCATGGATTATCAATGGTGCAAATTTCGGTGGAATGGCATTAATTGTTAAAAATTATATGTTGCCTTGGGTTGTCGCGCTGTGTGTTGCCTTGGGATTCTTAGATAGCAGCAAATTGATTAATGTGTTTAAAACGATATTGGTCATTGCGGTTATTCAATTGCCATTGGTGCTATTTCAGCGTTTTTATATGGTTGGCCGTAATGGTGCAAGTTGGGATGTCGTTGTTGGCACTTTTGGTGGAAATTACTTAACTGGAGGTTCTAGTGGTGCTTTAGCGCTGTTCTTATTTTTTGCCATTTTTTTAGCGATTGAATTTTATAAAGAAAAACAACTTAGCTTGTTAGCAAGCTCAATTGTGGTTGTGTTTTCTGTGGTTTCAATTGCATTGGCGGAAGTGAAAATTATTTTGTTCTTGTTGCCGATTGGTTTTTTTATTTTAAATTGGCGTGAAATAGCGAAATCACCAGGTCGATTCATGCTTGTATTGATGCTTATATTGTTGCTCTCGTTTTTTATTTTGTATGTATATGCTGCGATGTATTCTTCAAAATCTGGTTATGCGGATGTAAATTTAGACCGATATATTGATTATATGTTTTTTTCTGAAAAGAATATTGGTTTTTATAATCCAATTACTCGTGAGGTTTCCCGCCTGGGTGCGATAGAACGTTGGTTTTATTATAATCCAAATCTTCTTGATTTAACGTCACTCTTCGGAAACGGCGCTGGTAGTACCAGGGAAAGTCAAACGTTGGGTGCTGGTGCTTTAGCAATGAAATACCCATTTTCGCTTTCAACCAGTACGGTATCAGTTTTGCTATGGGAGTTGGGAATTCTAGGGCTATCTGCAATGATTATTTTTAATATACAAATTGCTAGATTAGGTTTCTCATTTTCAGAACGCAATCAAAAAAGTATTTTTAGTTCTGTACTTAAAGTATGCTCAATGTTTATTTTTATCAGTGTAGTTCTTTATATTTACAATCGTGATGCGATTGACTCACCTTCAATTCAAATTTTTTTGGCCTTTCTTGTTGGTACTATTTTGTATGGTAATAATGTATATAAAAGGAGTTAATGCGTGCAATATATACCCAAGGTTTTTCATCAAATTTGGATCAATAAAGAAAATCCAGATCTACCCGAAAAGTATACTAAATATCGTGACTCTTGGTTGGCGCTACATCCTGACTGGTCGTATCAATTGTGGAATTTAGATAATTTGCCATTTAAAACTAGATTTTCTAATCAGTTGGCTCAATGTACAAATTATGCACAAATGGCAGATATTTTGCGGTATGAAATTTTGTATGAATTAGGTGGCGTATATATTGATACTGATTTTGAGTGTAGAAAATCTATTGAGCCTCTACTAAAAGATGTTCGGAATTTTTCTTGCTCAGAAGATGGGCGTACTATTTCTATAGGTTTAGTTGGCGCAGAGAAGAATTCTAAAATAATGGAACAGTGCATTATTAATATGCCAAAAGTTGTTGGTCTGACTGTGCCAACGAAAGAAACGGGACCTGCATTTTTTACCTATGCAATTTTAAATCATGGCTTTAATGGTGATTTAACTCTATTTCCGCGTGAATATTTCTATCCTTATAATTGGAATGAGACGCATAGAGAAAGTGAAGAATTCCCCAATGCGTATGGAATTCATCGCTGGGCGGCCTCATGGAATAATGAAACTAAAACCCTGCGCAGTAGATTATGGTTCCGATTCAACCACATAAAAAATAAAATTTTCAATGACAAGTAAACCCTTGGTTTCAATAATTATGCCCGCATTTAATGCCGCAAAATATATTGAGGCAGCGATAGATAGTGTATTAAATCAAACTTATCGCAATTTCGAATTGATAATTGTTGATGATGGTTCTAGCGATGCTACATTAGAAATAGTGCGGCGTTATACCGATGATCGAGTAAAACTTCATATTAACCCTGAAAATAAAGGGCTGATTTATACACGAAACTATGCGATTGCCAACTCAAATGGTCTTTATATTGCCTTTTTAGATTCAGATGATATGGCTTTGCCAAAAAGGCTAGAGAAACAAGTTGATTTTTTAGAGACTGAGCGTAGCGTAGCAGGTGTAGGGGCATTTGTGCAGTCGATTGATTCTAATGGGACTATTCGTGGAAAACCATGGAGATATCCAACGCAAGCAGAAGAAATAAAAGCACTATTGCTATTTAAAATTTGTATAAATACCTCTTCATTTATGATTCGAGCGAATGTTTTAAAAAGCAATTTATTCAACTTGGCGATACCTTATGCCGAAGATTATGCATTGTATATTCAGTTAAGCAAAAATAATCGACTCGTTAATCTTCCTGAAGTACTCACTTTCTATCGTGTGCATTCAACGAATACATCTAAGAAGAAAAAAAATGAGTTATCACGTTGTCTAGATATAATTACCCTTGATGAACTAAGGTCACTGAATATCAACGCCTCCCCAGATGAACTAATTATTCATCGATACTTAGAGTGGTTTAATTTACCACCGTCAGTAGAACTTATGCAAAATTGCTGCGACTGGCTTAATCAAATTAAGACTGTAAATTCAAATTTGCATATTTATGATCAGATTGCCTTAGATAGAGTATTAAACAGCATTTGGATTTCTGTTTGTGAACAGCATGCTCCGTTGCTTGGATTTAAAATTATTTTTAAATATTTAAATAATAATCCAGGTCGCTTTGTTGGTCTTGATTTTACTCGTTTAGTATTCAAAGTCTTGGTGCATCAATGCTGAGTAAAATTAAAAACAAAATGAAATCCGCTAGTATCAAGTCGATGCTATGGCTTGTGAGCGAAAAGCTAATTCGGATGTTTTTGGGGGTATTTGTTGGCCTATGGATTGCGCGATATTTAGGCCCAAACCAATATGGTGTGTTTACTTTTGCATTGGCTTGGGTATCTCTGTTTAATGCAATTGCTTGGTTTGGTGTCGGTGAAAATGTAATTAGAAATTTAGTCCGTGGGGAGGGGAGCGAGGGAGAGCTAATGGGTTCTGCTTTTGCAATTAGATTGTTGGGATCTATATTGGCAGGTAGTCTAGCAATTTTAGGTATTGTGCTTACTCATGGCAATGATGTGCTGCTTATTAAATTAGTTCTATTTATGAGTTTGGCAATCCCATTTGCTGAGATGCCAGCAGGAATATTTTTATATTTTCAAAGTCAGCTGAATGTTGCAAAGCCTGTTATGGCTCAAAATATAATTAGAATTTTAGGCGCATTGTTTAGGGTTGTGTTGATTGTTGGTGCATTTGAATTGCTCTGGTTTGGCTTCGCTATTTTTATTGAGTCTGTGTTTATTTGCGTTTCATTATTTATTTTATATAAAATGCATGGTGGTAAAGTTAGTCTTTGGCGATATAAGCTAAGTAGTGTTTTTCTTATGTTGAGGCAGGGTGCTCCAATTGCACTCGCTTCTTTAGTTAGCTCCTTAAGTGCTAGAACAGATCAACTCATGTTGGGATGGTTTACTGACTTTACTCAGGTGGGGATGTATTCAGCGGCTTTACGATTTTCTGAAATATGGTGGTCATTTGCACCAATTATTATGAATTCTTTGTCGCCAAAATATATCTTTAATGTTGATAATGATACGGCATTGAAAAGTAATATTTCAAATATAATGGCTTATCTTTTCTTGTTGTCATTTATTCCGGTTGCGGGTGTTTTAATACTGGGTCAGTACGCGATTCAATTTTTGTTGGGCGCGCAATATGCTGAAGCTTTGCCAATATTGTATGTTCATGTATTTACTGCAATTCTTATTTTCTTTGATGCGCCAACGGGGCAATATCTTCTAGCGCAGCAACGGCAAAAACAAATGATATGGAAATCTATTTTCTTATTGTTAGTTAATTTTGTACTTAATTATTTTTTTGTTCCTCTTTGGGGAGGGGTGGGGGCCGCCATTGCTACTTTGTGTTCATTTATTTTAATGCAGACTATTTTGTATCGCATGTTGCCTATATTCAAAGACTTAGCCGATATGCAAAAGCAAGCATTTGTAGTGATGCTACAAATTGTTAGAGGAAAAAAAATAGTATGGGGTTGAAGATATTATTTGCAATGCGAGATGCGCTGCCGCCGTTTAGGGTTGATGTCAAAATGCTGTTTGGTCAGTATTTATTTAAGAAAGGTATTTCAACGCATTTAGTTGGCCGTTCAAAAGTTAAGGCAGTCAGTGCCGAGAGTTGGCCTGCTGGTGAAATGTCGATCTCTGCGCTCGATGGTGAAGGCGTAATTAAGACGTTTTATTGCTTGCTATTGGAATCTTTTTTCCTTTTATGGTACGGGCGCACTGCCGATATTATTCAAGTTCGCGACCGGATTCGATTATTGCCTGCGGCTTGGCTATCGAGTTTTGTATGGCGTAAGCCTTTGGTGTATTGGGTATCATTTCCTATTGTTGAGGGTTATCGTAAAGTTTTTTTAGATTATAACCAAGGTCAATTTTTAAGGAAATTTATTTTAAATATTCGTTACTGTTTCTCTAAGGTTATTTTTTATAGAATCATGCCTTTTTGTTGCGATTATATATTTGTACAGAGTAGTGCAATGAAAGAAGAATTTTCTTTGCTAGGTATATCTGAAACGAAAATGATGCCTGTACCTATGGGGGTCGATTTAGAAATGTTTTCAATTACACGCCTAAATGTTAATGACAAAGAGGATTGGCCACTCAAGCTTTGTTATTTAGGTACTGTGGCTAAGGCACGACAATCGGACTTCATATTGGATGTGTTAAAGGGAGTGCTTCAGCATATACCAGATGCACAGCTCATTATTGTGGGTGATGCTCTGACAGCTGGTGAGCAGTCTTGGTTTCGATCAGAGATAGATGCTAGGGGGCTAGCTGGTTCTATAGAGCTCACTGGATGGTTGCCTCAAAGCGAGGGTATATCCTTGGTTGCTAATTCACACATTGGTTTGTCTCCAATACCTAGGGGGGCTTTGTTTGATGTTTCCTCGCCGACCAAGGCTGTAGAGTATCTTGCTTGCGGTATTCCTTGTATTGGTAACGATATTCCAGATCAGAAATTGGTTTTAGATGAAAGTGAAGCAGGTTTGTGTGTCGAAATGAATGTAAATTCATTTGTGACGGCGATTGTTGATTTATGGCATCAGCCTCATGAGCGTGAGGTGATGTCAGTCAAAGCTAAAAATTATGTTTTACATAACCGTAATTACACCGTCTTGTCGGAAAGTGTTTTTTTAAAATATCATGAATTAATTTAATGGTGTATTTATGTTGAAGCTATTCAGGATTGCAAATTTTTTAAGCAGGAATCATATACCTTTTTTACCTAAGATTATCTATTATTTTAATAGAATTTTTTTCTCCGTTGTGCTGCCAGCATCAACTAAAGTTGGAAA
This sequence comes from uncultured Deefgea sp., assembly GCF_947072475.1. Taxonomy (GTDB): domain Bacteria; phylum Pseudomonadota; class Gammaproteobacteria; order Burkholderiales; family Chitinibacteraceae; genus Deefgea. Next base: position 93,106 of record NZ_CAMTIA010000003.1, on the reverse strand, counting down.
AAATGTAATTTTTGGTTATCACGGGCTAGGTATTGTAGTTCATCCTAGAGTAGTAATTGGTGATGGCGTTGTTATTGGTACGAACGTTACAATTGGCGGTCGAAGCAAAATTTATTCTGTTCCAGTAATAGGTAATCATACGGTCATTGGCACTGGCGCAAAAATTCTTGGACCTATTAAAGTGGGGCATCATGTTGATATTGGTGCAAATGCAGTCGTTGTTAATGATGTTCCTGATTATGCTGTTGTGGTTGGTATTCCAGCTAAAGTAATTAGAATTAAAAATGATTGCTAGCTGATTTTTTTAAAATTCGGTATGAAATTTGCATTTGTAAATTTTAGGCTGGCCATGTTGTTGATTTTGGTGGTGTTTGAATTAGATCGGGTGGCCGTATTGTTGGTTGTGCTTTATTTTATTTATCTGGGTTTTCCATAGAATTTAGTAATTAAGGTGTTATTGCTAAATCAAGTTGTATTCCTGATGTTTATAATCGGGCACCGCTAGACCAGTATTAAACACAGGAATATTTATGCGCTTATTTTATGGAGTATTTTTTTCTTTAATTGCGAGTTATTCCTTTGCAGATTGGATCGACACTCCTGATCCCCTCACTGTAAAAGCATTTCCTAGCCAGCAGGCTGAAATTAAACAAAATCCGCCGCAATTTCGTTGGCCGCAACCGGCACGAATTCCATCTGGGTATGAAGTTCAAATATTGAGTAGTCAAGGCAAAAGCTCTAACTATACGGTGGGGCGAAACTGGCTGCTGCCGAGCCAAATATTTGCTGCGGATACGTATTCTTGGCGAGTACGAACGACGACGGCGGGCGCAGCTTGGAGTGATTGGCGCAAATTTAGCATCACGGCCAATGCGGATGTTTTTCTTGTCCCAGAAAACAATGTGTTATTAAGCCGTTTAAAAGCCAAATCTAGACCTAAGTCTCTGCCTATTAGTGCTGCAGGGATCGAAGCTTGGCGGCAGCAAATTAATTCATCTCGGGCCAATGCAGTGCTCAGCCTGCGTAATGATGTCGACGGCTATATGCAGCAAGCGGTTTTAACTGATGCAGATATTCCACTGGTCGCTGCAAGTGTTGATCAAGCGGCTTGGGTCGCGTCTGTAACTAAGATCCGTCAGCGAGCAGAGGCTGAGTCGAGGCAGTTACGCAGTAGTGCTTTACTTTGGCAAATTACTCGTGACCCGCGTTATTTCTCTGAGGCAATTCTGCGTGGCAATGGATTGATTAAGCTGGATTTAAACGGCGCAACTCACTTTAAAAATCAAGATCAAGCAACTCGTGTCATTGCTTGGGGGTTGGTGCAGGCGAATGATTTATTGGCACTTGATTTGCCTTCGATTACCCGTACTGCTTGGCTGAATAATGCCAAGTCCCGAACCTGGGATATGTATCGAGATTTAGCCAATAACTATTGGCGCTTAGATCAGCGGCCTTTTGATTCGCACGGCTCGACGCAGTATGGCTATGTGGCCGCGATTGCTGCACTGTTGGTCGGCGATGTGCCTGAGGCGGATATTTGGTTTCGCGACACCTTTCGAGGCTATGCGCAATATATCAACCCACTTGGTGGTGAAGACGGCGGATATGCGGGCGGTACTGCTTACGGTGAGTATTCGGCAGATGTGTATTTACAGCTGTGGGATCCGATGTCTATCGCGACTGGGGTGAGTTTTTATCACAAACCTTGGTCAAAAGGGATGTTGGATTTCTTTGCCTATTTTGTTCCGCCCGGTACACCTAGCCATCAGTTTGGCGATGCCGCTGAGACTAAGCCAGTTAATCGATTATTAAAAGCCTATGCAAGTCGATTTAATTCGCCATTAGCTGCTTGGTATTATCGAAATTTAGTGGGCGATGAATTGGCCAGTACTTTACTTTCGGCACCAATGCCTTTGCCAATCGATGGCTTGGCTAATACTGCGCCCGATGTGAATTCGCTGTATTTACCAACGATAGGTTGGGCTGCAATGCACAGTGAATTGGCCGATCGCAGCAGGACTTCGCTGTATTTTAAATCTAGCCCTTATGGCAGCTTTAATCACAGCCATGGCGATCAAAATACGTTTACTTTAGTGGATCAAGGCCGGCCAATTTTAGTGGATAGTGGAATTTATGATTGGTATGGATCTGCGCATTGGCATCAATGGTATCGACATACTAAGGCCCATAATGGGATCACGTTTGATGGTGGCCAAGGGCAAATTACCCATGATACTAATGCGAGTACATTGGCAAAAGGAAAAATTACTCAGCAGCAATTGTCGGCAATTAGCGATATGGTTGAAGGGGATGCAACGCAAGCTTATGGTGGGCAATTAAGCCAAGCTGTGCGCCGTGTTTGGTTCTTGCGAGATAAGAATTTGATTGTGGTTTGGGATAAGCTGAAATCCCCCGTGGCGCGACAATTTGAATGGAATCTGCATGCGAATGAGGCATTTGATCTTTCGCTACCAAAGCAATACGTTTTGCCAAATAAAGGAAAACCGATTTGTATTAATACGGTTTGGCCAGAATTGATTAATGCTGTTCAAACAAGTGGCTACGATGTTCTGCCTGAAATGAAGTCAATTCCCCCTGTTTGGCATCTGCGGGTGGCTTCGAGTTTAATGTTTGAACAACAATTTGTGCATATCATTAATTTAAATTGCTTGAAAAATCCGGACTATGAATTTGATTTTAAGCAATCAAAATTGCAAATTGGAGATGAATCAATTGATTTTTAATTTTATGTTTAAGGTGTTTTATGCTGGCTAGAGTTATTGTTGAATTATTAGGTGGTGCATGGAAAATTAAGAATAGATGTCAATATTCAGATGGTAAATTAATAAGAAAAATTTATAAAGGGTTGCATGCATGGTATCAATACGAGAATGCTTCTTCGATTGCTTTCGATTCCACTTTTTTAAGTGAACCGTGCTTTCCTCATGGCATGAAAAGTATTTTTGTATCTGGCGCAGCAGTCATCGGTAAAAATTGCGTGATTTTCCAGCAAGTTACAATTGGTTCTAATACCCTATTAGATTCGAATGGAAGAGGGGCGCCTATAATTGGCGATAACTGCTATATTGGTGCGGGTGCCAAAATCGTGGGGAAAGTAATTATTGGTAATAATGTTCGTATTGGAGCCAATACAGTTGTACATAAAGATGTCCCAGATAACTCAGTTGTTGTGTCTGGTGAGCAGAAAGTCATCATAAGATCAAAGACTTTAGATAATCGATTTTATAGCCGACATGGGCATTGGGTTTTTTTTGATGATGGCCATTGGGTTAAAGAGTCTGATCAGAATAAGATTAATCAACTCAATTCATAGTCAATTTAATAAGTGATTTTTATGCACGTAAAAAAAGAATTAAAGTATTTTTTTCGATACCTTATTCGAGATGGTTTTATTGCAGATTTTGTTTTGCGTAAGGTTCTGGGGTCGCAGCCTACTGGACAAAGCTCGTTTGATTATCAATTTAAAATGTTGAATAAAAGTCTAGTTCGTGCTGTTGAAGCCTTACCTGCTTATACTCAGATTGATTTACAAGAGAGTAATCACCGTTCTTTGGCGGATTTAATTAGTAAATTTCAAATCGTCACCAAGGCGGATCTACTAGAAAAACCGACTATGTATTATCCCTATCAGGCTAAGCCGAAACGATGGTATTCGGTAGGGAAGTCCAGTGGTACAACTGGATCGCCACTTGTGATATTTCGTGATTTATATTCTGTAGTCATTGAGAATTACTTTGTAAAACGCCATTGGCAAGAATGTGGTTTTGTTCTTGGGCAGAAATGTGCTTCGTTACGCGGTGATCATATTGTTGAATTAAATAGTAGCACCCCTCCGTTTTGGTTTTTTAATCGATATAATAATCAGCTGTTAATTTCTTCACGTCATTTGGTTGCTGCATGTATAGATGCAATTATAAATGAGTTAAGGGGTTTTTCCCCTCAAATGTTGCAGGCTTATCCTTCTACTGCATTTACTTTGGCCAAATATTTGGAAGAGAAAAATCAATATTTATCTATTCCAATCATATTTACCAGTTCGGAGCCATTGTATTCACATCAACGAGCACTTATTGAATCACGCTTGCAGGGTAAAATTTATGATATGTACGGTATGGCCGAGCGTGTTGCTTTTGTAACTGAATGTGAACATGGTGAAATGCATGTTAATAACGAATACTCTTTGGTTGAAATTGTCGATGATAATGGCATTGCAACAGATGATTATGGTTATGTAGTTGGTACTACTTTTCATAATAAGGCAATGCCTTTGATTCGTTATAAATTATCCGATAGAACTAGATGGAAAAAAATAGCCTGTCAATGTGCGAGTGTTTTTCCCGTGGTTGAGCCTATTGTCGGAAAATATGAAGATCAGATATTTGGTGGCAGTGGCGAGCCAATTAGTCCATCGGTTTTAACTTTTGCGTTTAAAGGCGTTCAAAATATTGTGAAATCACAGGTGGCTCAAATAACACCTGATGTTTGGGAAGTCAGGATTGTTCCAGATCATCGATATTCGGATGCAGATGGGCAATTGCTTATACGCAATGTCGCCGAATTAGTTGATGCTAGCATTAAAATTAATATTATTCTAAGAGACGATTTACCAAATACACTGTCTGGCAAGTTTAGATGGGTTGTGAACGAGATGAAGAATTAATATGAAAAAAATAATTATGGTTGGTACTGATCCACAAGGGCAGGGTGGAATTGCTTCTGTGGTGCGTACTTATCAAAATGCAGGATTATTTGAGAAAAATAATATTCTGTTTATTTCTTCACATAATGGTGGTAGTGCCTTAAGGAAAGTAGCGATTTTTTGCTGTGGATTTATGCAATTCATTTTTTATTGTTGCCTGGGTAAAGTAAGTGTTTTGCATTTACAAACGGCATCTTATGGCAGCTTTATGAGGAAGTATCTATTCTTTGTTGTTGCTAGAGTATTTAATATAAGTACTATCGTTCATGTGCATGGCGCTGAGTTTGAACTTTTCTTTCGTGAAAAAAGTAATTATTTTCAGAAGAAAATGGTTCTCTATGTTTTATCTAAGGCGGATTATGTTATTGCTTTGTCGAATAAATGGAATGAGCAGTTACGCGGTATTTGTAATGCAGCGAATGTGATTACTATTTATAATCCGATAGCTAGTCCAGCCGTATCTTCTGCTGTTCGTGAGCGAAATATTTTATTGTTTCTCGGGCATGTCGGTGATAGAAAAGGTACATTTGATTTGATTCGTGCCATGCCTGATGTAATTAAATTAAATCCTGCTGTTCAATTAAAGATTGGTGGCACCGGTGAAATTGAAGCGGCTCGCCAATTGGCAGTTGAATTAAAAGTCGAAGCGCACGTAGAGTTCTTAGGTTGGGTGGTGGGTGAGGATAAAGAGCGGCTACTCAATTCGGCGACCTTATTACTACTACCTTCGTATAACGAAGGTTTGCCTATGTCTATTTTAGAGGCGATGGTGCATGGCTTGCCGGTGATTGCTAGTGATGTGGGCGGTATTCCCGAGGCACTTGCTTGCTGCGTTACCGATTGCATTGTGCAGCCAGGCGATGTGCTTGATTTGGCAAACAAAATTAATCATTTATTGAGCGACGATGATTTGCGTGAGGACATTGCACGCAAATTGCAGCAAACCGTGGCGGAAAAATTTGATGTTGAAGTCGTTGCCAATGAATTGACACAACTTTACAACCGCTTGTTGGAAGTGAAGTGATGGCTACTTTAGATTGGTATATTAATCGTTTGCGCTGTATGAGTTTGCCAGAGGTTGCGCATCGTGTTGCTGAGCATTCACGTAAAGTATTGCAAGAAAAGGGATGTCTATTAGCGTCTTCAAAAACGCCCGAACGGATTGTGGCGACTACACCTTGGATTCAAAAACCTGAGCATCTGAGTGCTGATGAATGTGCGGCAATTTTAAATTCTGCAGAGCAATTGTTGGCTGGGAGTTGGGATGTCTTTGGTCAAAGATTGCCACTGGGCATGCCACCGGATTGGCAAGTTGATCCTTTAACGGGCATTCGTGCCCCATTAAGCTTCGGTTTGCGCTTACCGATTAGTCAACGTAACGTCGTTGGTGATATCAAATATCTATGGGAGCCAGCCCGTCATCTTGAATTAGTGACTTTGGCGCAGGCTTGGGCTTTAACACAAGATTTACGCTACATATCGGCACTGCAAGATTGCTTCGCTTCGTGGTTGAAAGATGCGCCCTATCCGAATGGGCCACATTGGTCGAGTAGCCTTGAAACTGCAATTCGCTTGATTAATTGGTCGATTATTTGGCAATTAGTCGGGCAAGATGATTCTGCTTTGTGGGCGGGTGAAGTCGGTCAAAAACTCAAATCGGATTGGTTGGCGCATATATATCAGTCCTTATTTTTTATTCGGCATCATTTATCTAAACATTCTTCTGCCAATAATCATTTAATTGGTGAGTTGTCTGGCTTGCTGGTGGCTTGCATGACTTGGCTTTTTTGGACTGAATGCAGCGAATGGCGAGATTTCGCCAAGGAAAACTTGCTAAAACAAGCACTGTTGCAAAACGGTGCTGATGGTGTCAATCGCGAACAGGCCATGTCTTACCAGCAATTTGTGTTTGAATTTTTGTTCTGGGCTGGGCGCTGTGTTGAGAGTACGCCGTATGCATTCTCTGCGGACTATTGGGAGCGCTTGTATGCAATGGGCGAGTGGGTTGCCGCTGTTCGAGATGTGGCTGGCAATGTCCCTGGTATTGGTGATGCAGATGATGGCTATGTCACTCAGTTAGCTCGCGATTCAGCGACATCACCGTTTGATCATTTATTGCAAGTTTGTGGCGAAGTTTTTGGATGCGAGCAGTGGCAGACATTAGGGTGTCATTCAGCTGCGGCAAAATGGTGGTTGTCTTTTCCTTTATCAAAATCTAAACGTAGTACTGGCGTTCTCGTCGCGCCGAGGCTGTTTCCTGAGGGCGGGTATGCCGTGATTGGCTCTGACTGGGGTATGCCATCAGAGATTAAGCTAATACTGGATTCGGGCCCATTAGGCTATCTGGGTATAGCGGCTCACGGTCATGCTGATGCCTTAGCTATATTACTTTCTGTTGGCGGCATGCCGGTACTGGTTGATTCAGGTACGTATAGTTATCACGCTGAAGGCGGGTGGCGTGATTATTTTCGTGGCACTGCTGCCCACAATACGGTCTGCATTAATGGGCAAGATCAGTCCGTCAGTGGCGGTAAATTTATGTGGGTGAAGCAGGCCAAATCGCTACTGCATGATTTTACTTCTGGGGATGGCTTGACGACTTGGTGCGCCTCTCACGATGGTTATCAGCGATTAGATAGCAAAGTGGCTCATAAGCGACGTGTTGAATATTCACACGCGGAGCGGATTGTGCGGGTGTTTGATGAAATTGATGCCGCTTTGCCTTGTTCGATTGCTATCCATTGGCAGCATGCAGCAGATCTTGAAGTGGTTTGCGCTGATGCGGGATGGGTGATTTGTTCACCAAAATTTAAGATTGTGGCCACGGTATCTGGTGCTGATTTTTCTTTGATTTCTCAATGTGGTGCATTGAGTCCAATTGCGGGATGGGTTTCTGAGCGTTATGGCGAAAAGCAACCTGCAACTCGTTTAGATTGTCGTATTGCAAACCATGTAGGTAAATCAATTTGGATTACCGAATTTAAAATTGAATTTTTATAAATTGGTTAATTATTATATGAATAATGCTCGTTTAGAAATTTTAGGTTGTTATGTTGATAACTTAAATATGCAAGAAACATTAGTACGAATTGGTGAGCTAATTGAATCAGGAATGCCGAATCAGCATGTCGTCATTAATGCAGATAAAGTTGTAAAGGCTGATAAAGATCCAGAATTACGCCAAATTATTAATGATTGTGCATTAATTAATGCCGATGGTATGCCAGTGGTTTGGGCGTCTAAATTATTGGGCATTCCTTTAAAAGAGCGGGTGGCTGGCGTTGATTTGTTTGTTGAGCTAATGCGCTACTCGGCTGAGCAGGGCTGGCGGGTTTATTTTTTGGGTGCCAAAGAAGAAGTGGTGAAGGGCGTAGTGGATAAATTTACCGCGCAGTACCCGAACCTACAGATTGCTGGCTATCGCAATGGGTATTGGTCTGCAGGCGAGGAGCAATCTGTTGTGGATGCCATTACCCTAAGTAAAACTGATTTGCTGTTTGTGGCGATTAGCTCGCCAAAGAAAGAGCAATTTTTAGGTAAGTATCAATCGCAAATGAAAGTGCCGTTTGCAATGGGCGTGGGCGGTACGTTTGATGTGATGGTGGGTAAAACTCAGCGTGCGCCGGTTTGGATGCAAAAAACGGGATTCGAATGGTTTTATCGCTTTTTGCAAGAACCACGCCGGATGTTTAAACGTTATTTTATTGAAGATATGTATTTCTTTGTCTTATTGGGCAAGGCTGTTTTTGCAAAAGCGATGGGTAAATCATGATGAAAGTTCTAGTGGTATTTGGCACTCGCCCCGAGGCGATCAAGATGGCGCCCGTGGTGGCTGCTTTGCAGGCCGATGCGCGTTTTGATGCCAAGGTGTGCGTGACTGCACAACATCGGCAAATGCTGGATCAAGTACTGGCGCTGTTTGCAATTAAGCCTGACTTTGATTTGGATTTAATGCAGCAAGGCCAAGATCTTACTGACATTACAAGTCGGGTTCTATTAGGGATGCGCGGAGTGTTTGCTGAGTGGCAGCCGGACATTGTCTTGGTGCATGGCGATACCAGTACCACGATGGCGGCTAGTCTGGCTGCGTTCTATCAGCGTATACCTGTTGGTCATGTAGAAGCTGGCCTACGTACTGGCAACATTTACTCGCCTTGGCCAGAGGAAATGAATCGCAAAATTGCGGGGGCGATTAGTGCGGTGCATTTTTCACCGACTGAAACGTCGCAAAATAATCTACTGCGCGAAGCGGTCAATCCCGCTCATGTGCATGTAACGGGCAATACGGTGATTGATGCTTTGCTGGATGTGGCGGCGCGGATTAAAAACGATAGCGAATTAAATGCTGAATTAGCCGCTCAATTCCCATTCTTGGATGCGACCAAACGCCTGATCTTGGTGACAGGTCATCGCCGTGAGAATTTTGGTCAAGGGTTTGAGAATATTTGCGCGGCACTGGCCGAGTTGGCGCAACGCTCGGATGTAGAGATTCTTTATCCGATGCATTTAAACCCAAATGTACAAGAGCCGGTGCGTCGTATTTTATCAGGCTTGAGTAATGTGCATTTAATTGAGCCGCAAGATTACTTACCGTTTGTGTATTTGATGACGCGTGCTTACTTAATTTTGACCGATAGTGGTGGGGTACAAGAAGAAGCGCCATCTCTCGGTAAACCAGTATTAGTCATGCGCGATACCACCGAGCGCCCAGAGGCGGTCGATGCCGGTACGGTGAAATTGGTCGGCACTAATCAAGCGCTGATTGTGAAAGAGGCGACCGAGTTACTCGACAATCCTGCCGCGTATGAGCAAATGTCACGCGCACATAATCCATATGGTGATGGTTTAGCAGCAAAACGAATTAACGATATTCTTGCAACTGGGAGTTTTAAGCATGGCTAAGTATCAAACTGTTTCAATGATAGGCTTGGGTTATATCGGCTTGCCGACGGCGACGGTGATTGCCAGCCGTGGCGTTAAAGTAATTGGTGTCGATGTGAATCAACACGCGGTTGATACCATCAATCGTGGGAAAATTCATATTGTTGAGCCCGATTTAGATGGTTTGGTACATCACGTGGTGAATGAAGGCTTGTTGGTCGCGCAAACTACGCCATCAGAAGCTGATGCCTTTATGATTGCGGTGCCTACGCCTTTTACCGAAGGTACTAAGCCTGATTTGAGCTACATCGAGGCTGCTGGTAAAGCCATTGCACCTTTCTTAAAAAAGGGCAATTTGGTGATTCTGGAGTCGACGTCGCCCGTTGGCACTACCGAGAAGCTGGCCGGCTGGTTGGCCCAAGCACGCCCAGATTTAAGCTTTCCGCAACAAGCTGGCGAAGAAGCGGATGTGCAAGTGACGTATTGCCCAGAACGTGTTTTGCCAGGCCATGTGCTGCGTGAGCTGGTTGAGAATGATCGTATTGTGGGTGGTATGACCCAGCGTGCCGCAGAAATGGCGGCCGATTTATACCATATTTTTGTGAAAGGCGAATGCTTACTGACCGATTGCCGTACCGCAGAAATGGCGAAGCTAACTGAAAACGCATTCCGCGATGTCAATATTGCATTTGCGAATGAGCTGTCAATTATTTGCGATAAATTGGCGATTAATCCTTGGGAATTGATTAAGCTAGCTAACCGTCATCCACGTGTGAACATCTTGCAACCGGGACCAGGCGTTGGTGGCCATTGCATCGCCGTTGATCCTTGGTTTATTGTGGATTCAGCACCAGAAGAAGCACGTATTATTCGCACGGCACGCGAAGTGAATGATTTTAAACCGCATTATGTGGTGACACAGGTAGTAGAGGCGGCGAGCAAGTTTAAAGCGCCCGTGATTGCGTGCTTGGGCTTGGCGTTTAAAGCCAATATTGACGATCTACGTGAAAGCCCTTCGGTAGGCATTGTGGCTGAATTAGCAGCAAAAGGCGTAGGTCGTATTTTGGCGGTTGAGCCACACGTTGATACCTTGCCGAAAAAATTACAAGGCAAGGTTGAATTGGTCGATACACAAACTGCAATTGATCAAGCCGATATTATTATTCTGTTGGTCGATCATAAGCATTTTGGCCGCATTCGTGCCGAGAAATTACAACGTTGCGTCGTGATTGATACCCGTGGATTTTGGTCGAATAAATAATTGATACAAGCAATCCAGCTGATTTTCAGTTGGATTGCTCTATAGTAAATAAATACATAACGAGACAAGTTTGCGAGACATGACATGTCGGTCAAAGTGTTTAAAAGTATTTATAACGAAGTTCGGTGCTATATTCCAGAACGCCTACTTTATGCAAAAGAATATTTTTCGATTAAGTCTATTTTGGCCAGTCATAATAAAATTCAGATAAGCGCCGTGGTAGAGGCTCAGTTGAAGCATGTTTTGTTAGTTTGTTTAAGAGATGTTAATTTCTACAAAAATAATGTCGCTATTTCGTTGGCGGATATTGAACACAACGATCCTTTTGTGATGCTAAAATCATTTCCAATTATTTCTAAAAGTGATTTGATTACGCATAAAAATGATTTTTTGAATAGACAATATAGAAAATCATTTCTATCTAAATCATCGTCAAGTGGTTCGTCTGGGTTTGGTGTTGAAGTCATAATAAAATTCAGATAAGCGCCGTGGTAGAGGCTCAGTTGAAGCATGTTTTGTTAGTTTGTTTAAGAGATGTTAATTTCTACAAAAATAATGTCGCTATTTCGTTGGCGGATATTGAACACAACGATCCTTTTGTGATGCTAAAATCATTTCCAATTATTTCTAAAAGTGATTTGATTACGCATAAAAATGATTTTTTGAATAGACAATATAGAAAATCATTTCTATCTAAATCATCGTCAAGTGGTTCGTCTGGGTTTGGTGTTGAAGTTTATCGCAATAAAAAAGCGGCGGACATTGAAAAAGCTTTCTTTTCGCACCACTGGGGTAAGTTTGGGTTTAATGTCGAGTCGTCTAGGACCATTCGTATTGGTCAAGATGCTTTAAGAGCAAGCAGTCAAAGACCAACGTTCAGGCAAGGCAGTCGCTTAATGCTATCACCAACGCATATTTCTGAAAATAATATAGATGAGATTGCCATGAGTATTTTAAAGTTTAAACCTGACTTTATTCATGGTTATCCAAGTTGTATATATCAACTTGCCTGTTTACTCGATTCAATTAACGTAAAAATTAAAGTCAAAGCTGTTTTGTTGGCATCAGAGCCGGTGTTCAATTCTCAATTGAAGATGATGAAAGATGTTTTTATCGGAGAAATATCTGCAAATTATGGCTTGTCAGAACGAACTAATTTGGCATTTTCAACGTATGAAGAAAATGAGGGTATGAGTTATACATTTGATGAGTTGTATAGCGTGAATGAATTTATTGATGATGAGTTAGGCACTCAAATTATTGGTACATCATTGTGGAATGAGGCTATGCCCTTAATTCGTTATCAAACTCAGGATTATGTAAAAATAACATCAGACAATAAAATACATATAGATGGTAGACAACAGCATTATTTAATAGCTAAAGACGGATCAAAAATACCAAGTCTTATTGTTGACGATGTTCCTTGGCAATATATTAGCCAAATTCAGATTAAGCAACCCAAATCGGGCTGCATTATACTGTATGTTGTATTAAAAATGGATGTACATATTGATGGCGCAATCGAATTCATTATGAACAGGCAGAAAGCACTTTGGGCTGAGTGGTTTGATGTTGAAATTGTCGTAAAGGAAAAGCTAGAGCGCACGCAAGCAGGTAAAATCAATTTGGTGATTTTCGATTGATGCTGTTGCTGAGTGATGAAAAAAGCCCTGCTCAATTTGAACAGGGATTTACAATTTAAATTATGCAGTTTTGATTCTACGGCGACGCGCCGTGAGTAGACCAATCAGCCCTAATCCCATTAAGGCATAGGTGGCTGGTTCTGGTACGGCAGCAACGGTGTAGTTTAAGTTACCGACGTAGTTGGTGCTAATACCATTAAATTGGAATTTATAGTTTTTATTGGCAGCAAATGTATTGCTAAATAAAAATTGCCCTGTTGGACCAAAGAATTGAGTGCTGATTACTTTACTGCCTTCCAGTAGTTTTACCGACAACCAGTCAAATTTGCCTTTGCCAACATTATTGGCTTTTTGTTCAGTAAAAAAGCTAAACAAAATTGGCGATTGATCGGTGACTTTAAAGCTAATTGAGTTATAGATCCATTCATCACCCGAGGCTTTGGTGATTTTTTGCTCAGCACTAAATTCACTGCCCTGATTTAATGTCACTTTTGTTACCGCTGCTTGGCTAGATAACGCAGCCAGGCCAATGATTGCAGCACATACAAAGTGGTTAATCTGCTTCATATATATACCTATATAATAGATTACTTAAATTGAAGGTATGTTAATAGTTGGCATTCTAACTGGTGATGCCTTTAGCTCATAGCATTAAGTTCAATAGTTGGTGAATTTGTTTTTATATCTGTATTTTTGGCACAATTGATTTCATTTTTATTACTTTCTGCAATTGAATGAGCAGTGCGTTTTAATGAGTTAAGTGCTTAAGAGAAACACTTTTGACTCTGCGTAGTATTTGCTCAGCTAGCAAAGTATTGCATTCGCTGGCAAGCCAGCGCCTACCAGTTTTAATCCCTTATTCGTGAGCAATTATTTTCAGCTGAGGGGGTTTCTTAATTACTTTTTGCAACATTGGATTGATTGCGGCAGATATTTTGCGGCTATCGTTTGCGCCATAAAAAACAGCGCTAGCGTATTGCTAGCGCTGTGTTGAGTCGTACTGCTAATTATTGCGCTTGTTTACGACGGCGTGCTGCGAGTAGCCCGAGCAAGCCCAAACCCATTAAGGCATACGTTTCTGGTTCAGGCACGGGTGTTACAGGTGTTACTGTTGCAGTAAACGTACCGCCCTTAAAGCCAGGGTTAGCGAATGTAAATTGTGTGTTGTAAGCAAATTTGGCATCTTGAATCGCACTAAAGGTATAGGTGCGCGCCCAAGAGGACGTACCCACCATGGCGTCTTGAAATGTTGAAAGGATATGCGGTGCAGAAGTGTAATTTGGGTGTGTGCCGGTCCAATTGACTTGGGTGATAAATGACAGCGCACTGATGAGGTTGCCTGAATTGGGTGCTGCGTCAATTTTAAACGTCAGCTGATAGTCTCCAGTGCGTCCGATATTAAAAAAGCCATAGCTGGTGACGTTGCTCGCATCTTGAGTGGCGCTAAATAACGTCACTAGTTGCGAACTAACGGTTTTTTCCTCAGGAGTTAAATTGAGGGTGGCGGCTTGGCTTAAGCTGACGACTGAACCGATGATGATTGCGGCGGCGATATGGATTAATTTCATATTCAAATCTCATTGAGGGTTTTAAAGTTAGTACATGTTAATATTCTAACTAATTGATTATTAACAATATTTACTTGAAATGAAATGCTAATCGCATATTACCGTAAAGTCAAAGTAATGAGGCTAGTTGTTTTCAATTGAAATGAAATTAACGTGAAATTAACTGTAATTTTTTTGTAATTATTTTTTGTGAAATGATTTTAGTTTTGGGTCGATGTAATAACAAAAAAACCGGCGAATTTCGCCGGTTTTTTTTAGGGTGGTGCTGGTTAACTTCAAGTCAACGCATTTAGTTTTGCATGGCCAGCATCAAGCCATTCAAGCGTTTGACGAATGAAGCTGGGTCTTCGAGCTGACCACCTTCGGCCAATAAAGCTTGGTCAAAAATCAGCTGAGTCCAATCGCCAAATTGCGCGCTGGCCGCTTCCGATTTGAGCTTGTTGACCAATGGATGCGTTGGGTTGACCTCTAAAATAGGCTTGCTGCCTTTCACATCTTGCCCAGCTGATTTGAGTAAACGCTCCAAGTTCGCGCTCATATCTTGATTTTCAACCACTAAGCAAGCTGGGCTGTCGGTCAAGCGATGGGTAACGCGGATATCTTTGACCGCATCGCCAAGCACGGCTTTCATTTGCTCAATGACGTCTTTCAGCTCGGTGGCAGCAGCTTCTTGCTCTTGCTTTTCGGCTTCGTCGGTAAATTGCTCTAAATCGAGCTCGCCTTTGGCGACCGACTGGAGTTTTTTACCTTCAAATTCGGTTAAGCCGCTAAATGCCCATTCATCTACGCGATCCGACAAGAGCAAGACTTCAATGCCTTTTTTGCGGAACACTTCCAGATGCGGGCTGTTTTTCGCTGCGGCATACGAGTCGGCGGTGATGAAGTAGATCTGCTCTTGGCCTTCTTTCATGCGGCCGATGTAGTCAGCGAGCGATACGGTTTGCTCGGCATTGTCATTGAGGGTGGAAGCAAAGCGGCAGAGCGCGGCGATGCGCTCTTTGTTGCCAAGGTCTTCACCAACGCCTTCTTTGAGCACTTTGCCAAACTCAGTCCAAAATGCGGCGTATTTGGCTTGTTCTGCGCCATCGTCCGAGTTGGCCATGCTTTCTAAAAGACCGAGAATCTTTTTAACGCAGCCGGATTTGATTTGTTCGATGTCTTTGCTGTGTTGCAAGATTTCGCGCGACACGTTAAGCGGCAAGTCGGCCGAATCAATTACACCGCGGATAAAGCGCAGGTATTGCGGTAGCAATTTTTCGCTGTCTTCCATGATAAATACACGGCGCACATACAGCTTCACCCCATGGCGACGTTCGCGGTCGTAGAGATCAAATGGGGCTCGTTTGGGCACGTACAGTAGCTCGGTGTATTCTTGGCGGCCTTCGACTTTGGCATGGCTCCAAGCGAGCGGTTCTTCGTAGTCGTGCGCAACGTGTTTATAAAATTCGATGTATTGCTCAGGGGTGATGTCGGATTTGCTACGCGTCCATAAAGCATTGGCTTGATTGACGGTTTCTTCGCCTTCCGCCGGTTTAATTGAACCGTCTTCGTTGTAGCCCGCTTGCGCTGGCATCATGATCGGCAAAGTGATGTGGTCTGAATATTTGCGGATGATGCTGCGTAAACGCCAATCGTTGAGAAACTCTTCTTCGCCTTCTTTGAGGTGTAGCACGATGGTCGTGCCACGGCTGGCTTTTTCAACGGTTTCTAGCGTGAATTCGCCATCGCCTTTGGATTCCCATTGCGTGGCGCTTGCTTCGCCTGCACGGCGGGTGGTGAGGGTGACTTGATCGGCAATGATAAAGGCCGAATAAAAACCCACACCAAATTGACCGATTAAATGCGCGTCTTTTTGTGCGTCGCCAGAGAGTTGGCTAAAGAATTCTTTGGTGCCAGAGCGAGCGATGGTACCAATATTTTGGATCACTTCATCACGGCTCATCCCGATGCCGCTGTCGCTGATGGTGATGGTTTTGGCATCGGTATCAAAGCTCACGTGGATTTTGAGTTCGGGATCATTGCCAAACAGGCTGTCATTATTGATGGCTTCAAAACGCAATTTGTCGCATGCATCAGAGGCATTGGACACCAGTTCGCGTAAGAATATTTCTTTGTTGGAATACAAAGAATGAATCATCAGTTGCAAGAGTTGTTTGACTTCGGCTTGAAAGCCTAATGTTTCTTTAGACATAGTCTTATTGCTTCCTGTGGGTTGAACAACATGGATGCTTTACAAATGGGGGCATCGCAGCTTGCTTCAAGTCAGTTTGGCGCTTAATTCTCCATGACTTACAAATACCAGCAGAGAGCATGACAGTTAAAACTCACAATAAAGTATATTCTTGTCATAAATGACGCAGCTTGTGCGGTGCAACAAGGCATTTTAAAGCTGACATGAAGTGCAGTGTTATAGTGTGATCAGATCAATTGGCGAGGGTGCTGCGATGATACGACGGGTCGTCTTTAATCAAAAAGGTGGGGTTGGCAAATCGACGATTACGGTGAATCTGGCTGCGGTGGCCGCCGCGCAAGGTCGTCGGGTATTGATTATTGATTTAGATCCGCAAGGTAATAGCAGTCATTACTTACTCGGATCTGCCGCGAATCAGATTGAACCTCATCTGGGGGATTTTTTTGATCAAGTGCTGAACTTCTCTTTATATGCCAAGGGCCCCGCCCAATTTATTCACCCGACACCGTTTAACAACCTATTCATTATGCCGTCGCACCCGTGCATTGCGGAGCAGCAAACCAAGCTGGAAGCGCGTTATAAAATATATAAATTACGCGAAACCTTGACTGAATTGGCCGGGCAATATGATGAGGTTTATATTGATACGACGCCAGCACTTAACTTTTTCACACTTTCGGCCTTGATCGCCGCCTCTGGCTGCTTGATTCCGTTTGACTGTGATACATTCTCTCGCGATGCCTTATTAGGCTTACTGGCTAGGGTTGAGGAAATTCGGCAAGACCATAATAGCGAGCTGAAAATTGAGGGCATTATTGTTAATCAATATCAGTCGCGTGCTAGCTTGCCGCAGCGTTTGGTGCAGGACCTGATAGAACAAGGCCTACCTGTTTTGCAATCAAAACTATCTAGTTCAGTCAAAATTCGTGAGTCGCATGATCAAGCGATGCCCTTGATGGCTCTGGATGCCAAACATAAACTGACACAGGAATTTTGCCAGTTGTATGCTGAGTTATCTGAGTTATCGCCCGTTGCGATCAGTCAGCATTAAATAGTTGAGGTGAATATGCCAGCGAAACCGCTCAATCGAATCCTGATTGTTGACGATGAACCGTTTAATTTAGAAATTCTCTCCGAGCATTTGGCCGACGCCGGCTATGAAACGGTGACCGCTGAAGATGGCGAGGCGGCTTGGGAAATCCTGCAGCACGATCAGGAAGGTTTTTCGACCATCTTGCTCGATCGAATGATGCCACGCATGGATGGCATGCAGGTCTTGGCCAAGCTTAAGCAACATCCTGATTTCTTGCATATTCCGGTCATTATGCAAACCGCAGTCGGCGCGGCAGAAAATGTGCGTGAAGGTCTTGCGGCTGGGGCTTATTACTATTTGATTAAGCCGTTTCAGCGTGAAATGTTGTTGGCGATTGTGGCGGCTGCAGTGGGCTTTCATAAAGAGCGCAAGCAGCTAGAAGATCAGATTACTGAGCACGCCGAATCCTATCGTTTACTGGTGAACGGCGAATTTCATTTTCGGACTTTAGATGAGGCCAGGCAATTGACATTAATGCTGTCACGCGCTTGCCCAGAGCCTCAGCGGGTGGCGATGGGTTTGTCTGAGTTGCTAGTCAATGCCATCGAGCATGGCAATTTGGGCATTAGCTACGCCGATAAATCACGCTTATTGCAAGTGGGCCGCTGGCAAGATGAAGTCGAGGATCGATTGGCTAGCCCAGAATATGCGCAGCGTAAAGTGATTGTTCGATTTAGTTCTTTGGCCGATGAGATTCAGATTTATATTCTGGATGAAGGGCAGGGCTTTGATTGGCAACCCTTTTTAGAGTTTTCGCCTGAGCGCGCTTTTGATCCGCATGGCCGAGGGATTTCAATGGCCAGAATGATGTCGTTTGATCGTTTAGAATACCAAGGTAAAGGTAACGAGGTATTGGTTCACGTATTAAAGAAATAACAGCCGATAAGAGAATACCCCATTGCCGTATCGCGATGAAAAAAGCCCGCTCCATTCGCAGCGGGCTTTTTTATTGGGTATTTAAGCCAGGTGTTTAACGATGTATTTTTTGACCAAATTTGCATCGGCATCAATCGCATCAAAGCGCTGAGGCAAGGCTTCTAGACCAGCCAAACCTTTGGGGCGGAACGGCGCTTGTTTGAGGGCTTCTAGCATGGTGTCTTCAAACTTGGCGGGCAAGGCGGTTTCCATAATCAGCATCGGTACGGCAAGATTGCGATGGGCTTTGGCGGCTTTAAAACCATCAGCCGTATGCGGGTCAATTTGTACGCCGTATTTCTCAAATACTTCGCGAATATGGGCAATCCGCTCGCTGTGATTGCTGGTTGATGATTTAAAGCCATAGCCCTCTTGCATCAGCGCCAATTCAGCGGGGGACAAATCAAAGCCGCCACCCGATTCAACTTCGGCCCACAATGCGGCTAAACGCGCGCTATCACGGCCGATTAAATCAAATACGAAGCGCTCTAAATTAGAAGCTTTACTAATGTCCATCGACGGGCTGGTGGTTTCAAAGGTGTTGGCGACATCGCGTGGATGGTAGCCGCCGGTTTTGAAAAACTCGTCCAGCACGTCGTTTTCATTGGTCGCGACGACCAGTTGACCAATCGGCAAGCCCATTTGGCGTGCGATATGGCCGGCGCAGATATTGCCAAAATTACCCGACGGTACGCAAAAATCGACTTTATCGCCGACCTTTTTGCCCGTTGCCAAAAGAATGGCAAAGTAGCCTTTAAAGTAATACACCACTTGGGCGACGATGCGGCCCCAGTTGATTGAATTGACTGCGCCAATTTTGTATTGGGCTTTAAATTCAGCGTCTTTATTCACGTCTTTAACGATGTCTTGGCAAGCATCAAAAAAACCATGCACCGATAAATTAAAAATGTTGGTCTCTTGCAGGCTGAACATTTGTGCGCGCTGGAACGGACTCATTTTGCCAAACGGCGACAGCATAAAGACATTCACACCGCGTTTGCCGCGCATTGCGTATTCGGCAGCAGAGCCGGTGTCGCCTGACGTTGCGCCGACAATATTGATTTGCTGGCCTTTTTTGTCGAGCACATATTCAAACAGATTGCCGAGCAATTGCATCGCCATATCTTTGAACGCCAACGTTGGGCCGTTGGAGAGTTCTTGGATATAGAGCGAAGCATCGAGCTTAATCAGCGGCGTGATGTGATCGGCTTGATTCTTTGAGCGGCCATTGCAATACACTTCGGCGGTGTAGGTTTTGTCGATCAAGGCTTTTAGATCGTCGCTAGGAATATCGTCGACAAAACGGCTAATGACCGCAAAGGCTAAATCGCGGTAATTGAGCGTTGCCATGCTTTCTAAATCGGCTTGAGACAGTTGCGGATATTGCTCTGGAATCGACAGGCCACCATCGGGCGCGAGGCCACCAAGAAGAATATCGCTGAATGCTTGGGCGTTCATACCGCCACGAGTCGAGATGTATTTCATGGGTATCTGCTTGTAGGTTAGTATTCTTAAGGCTTGGGTTGATATACTTACGTTTTATGTTAAATCTAATACTGCAAGTGCTGCTGCTAAGCGCTTTCGGTTTTCTCTGGCTTCTTGGTAGGCGAGTGCGGCTAAGGAAAAGCCACCCCATGCCAAAATGCTGACAAACACATCGTGAAAAGGGTTGAGTGGCACTAATTTACCGCCCATTAACCAAGTCAAACCGCCGGATTGAATTAATCCAATGAAAGCGAGGCATACAGGAGAAGTCCAAGCCTATTTGGAAATCCGGTTCGGAGCTGCTAAAACCGCCAGCGCTTTAGCGCGTGTAACGATATCTTTCGCTAATTTTTCCGCTTCAATTTGCTCAATCGGGTTCATCTGCATTTCCTTGGCACTGACTTAGGGTGGCTTAGGCGGTTTTTATGCCGGGTACCCACCATTGCGCTGTCAATAAGAACGCGAAACGGTGGGTTACGGCCGATTAGCATTGGCGTTAATCGACGTAATCTCCCGGCCTAACCCACCCTACGACAACCTTGCAATCAAAATTCAACAGCGAGCGAGAGGCGTGAAGGCAATGCATCAGCGCGTCGAAAAACCGGAATGTACGTTCGTGTACATGAGGATTTTGAGGGGCGCTGATGAAGCCGCATTCGCGCCTCGCAGCCGCTGTTTTAGCCGTTTAAATGCTCCAAACGCAATTTCACCACCTTGCCATGCGTACTGGCGAGGCTTTCGATTTTGGCGATGGCGATGTTGATATTTTTTTCGATCGCGATGTGCGTCACGATAATGATCTCAGCGGTTCCGCCAGCAGCCGCTGCGGGTTTTTGCAGCATGGCATCGACCGAGATTTGCCCTTCAGCCAAAATACCAGTGACATCGGCCAACACGCCGGGTAAATCTTTGGCGGTTAAACGCAGGTAATAGCAAGTTTCCACTTCGTCGATCGGCAAAATCGGCAGATTGGCGATTTGCGACGGTTGGAACGCCAGATGCGGTACGCGATGTTCTGGATCGGCCGTGTGCAGGCGAGTGATGTCGACCAAGTCGGCAATCACCGATGATGCGGTTGGTTCTGCGCCAGCGCCTGGGCCGTAATACATGGTTGCGCCCACTGCATCGCCTTTGACCAATACGGCATTCATTACGCCGTCGACATTGGCGATCAAGCGGCCAGCTGGAATCAATGTCGGTGACACGCGCAATTCAATGCCGTTCGGGCGACGGCGCGTCATGCCGAGTAATTTGATGCGATAGCCCAATTCGGCGGCGTATTTAATATCGGCCGCGTCGAGTTTGCTGATGCCTTCTAAATACGCTTTGTCGAACTGAACTGGAATCCCGAAAGCAATCGCGCTCATGATGGTGAGCTTGTGCGCGGCGTCGTGGCCTTCGATGTCGAAGGTCGGATCAGCTTCGGCATAACCGAGGCGCTGCGCTTCGGCTAAGACATCGGCAAAGGCTGAACCTTTATCGCGCATTTCAGTCAGGATAAAGTTGGATGTACCGTTGATAATGCCGGCAACCCATTCGATTTGGTTGGCAGTTAAACCTTCGCGCAGTGCTTTAATCACTGGAATACCGCCGGCGACGGCGGCTTCAAACGCGACAATCACGCCTTTTTCTTGGGCGAGGGCAAAAATTTCATTGCCGTATTCGGCGATGAGTTTTTTATTGGCTGTCACCACGTGTTTGCCATTGGCAATCGCGGCTAAAACCAAGTCTTTGGCAACGGTAGTGCCGCCGATGAGCTCTACGACGATATCGATATCGGGATTGTTTACCACATCCATCGCATTGTCGGTAAGCAGAACATCATCACCGAGTAATTCACGTGCGCGAACTAAGTCGCGATTGGCGGCCATGGTAATGACGATAGGGCGGCCAGCGCGGCGGGCGATTTCATTACCGTTACGTTTTAAAACGGTGGCGGTACCGCCACCGACGGTTCCTACGCCACACAGGCCAACGTTGATTGCTTTCATTTTGCTTCCCTTGTCGCTCGGGTTAGCGTAACCCGACGGTTTATTAGCGGGTGGCAGACCCACCCTACGGTTATTTTGCAGCAAACTCACCCGTGCCATGGCGTTTACGCCATTGCGTTAAAAAGCGGGCAACGCGATTGAGTGCATCGGTGAGGTCGTCCAAATTAGGCAGAAAAACCACGCGAAAGTGATCGTGTTGTGGCCAGTTAAAGCCAGTGCCTTGAACTAGTAGCACTTTTTCATCTTGTAGCAATTCGAGCATCAATTGCTGATCGTCGCTTACCGGGTAAATCGCCGGATCGAGCTTAGGGAACATATACAGCGCGGCTTGCGGTTTAACGACCGAAACGCCGGGCATGGCGCTGAGCATGTTGTAAGCCAAATCGCGTTGTTTGGCTAAACGGCCGCCTTCGCAAACCAAGTCATTAATGCTTTGATAGCCGCCGAGCGCGGTTTGGATGGCGTATTGCGATGGCACATTGGCGCACAAACGCATCGTAGCCAGCATATTCAGGCCTTCGATATAGTCTTTGGCGCAATGTTTTTCGCCAGAAACAATCATCCAACCGGAGCGATAGCCGCAAGCGCGGTAGTTTTTCGACAGCCCATTAAACGTGACAAACAGCACATCATCGGCCAGCGAAGCGATTGAGGTGTGGCTAACCCCGTCGTAAAGTACTTTATCGTAAATTTCATCGGCATAAATAATCAGGCCAAACTCACGCGCCAGCGCAATGATGTCGAGCAGTACCGAGTTTGGATACAGCGCGCCGGTTGGATTATTCGGGTTGATCACCACAATCGCCCGCGTTTTTGGCGTGATTTTGGCGCGCATATCGCTGATCGATGGTAGCCAACCGTCGGCTTCGTCGCAGAGGTAATGCCGTGGCGTACCGCCAGCGAGGCTGACTGCGGCCGTCCACAGCGGATAGTCTGGCATCGGCACCAAGACTTCATCACCGGTATTGAGTAAGCCTTGCATACTCATCACGATGAGCTCAGACGCGCCATTACCAATATAAATATCGTCAACGGTGACGTCGGCGATATTTTTTTGTTGGGTGTAATGCATGATGGCTTTGCGCGCTTGAAATAAACCTTTGGAATCCACATAACCAGCGGCATTGGCCAAATTGCGAATCACATCTTGCACGACCTCTTCGGGCGCATCAAAACCAAAACTGGCGAGGTTGCCAATATTGAGTTTGATAATGCGATGGCCTTCTTCTTCCATCTGCCGCGCTCGCTCTGGAATCGGCCCACGGATTTCGTAGCAGATGTTCAATAATTTGTTGGACTTGAGGATGGCTTCCATCGTATGGCCTGCGCAAAGGTTTTTCAGGGAAACCCCGTATTCTAACGAAAGAATGAGGGAAATGGTCATCTACGTGTATTAAATCCTGAGTTCGCACGTATTTTTGCATTTTGCACACGGTGGCTTTGGTAGAATCGTTAAAAATCATTTAAATAAGGTCTGTTGTGATGAAGCTGCACCAATCCAGAGTAAAAAATGTGAATCAATTTACGGCGTACGACGCCACTGGCGTCAAAGTCAACGATGAGCGTTTTGAAGGCAGCGTTTTGGTGTTGCCTAATGAAATCCATTCGTGGCGTCCAACGTCGTTTGCCGATTTAACGGCAGAAGATTTTGCTGACTTGTTGGGGCATGCGCCTGAATTGGTGCTGTTGGGAACGGGAAGCAAGATTCAGTTTCCTCATCCACAGCTGTATGCGGCGCTATCGCGGCAAAGGATTGGGGTCGATGTGATGGATACCGGCGCTTTGTGCCGAACTTTTAATGTGCTCACGGCAGAAAATCGCCGTGTTTTGGCCTTGGTTTTACATACTTAATTCAATTGCCTTGTCATGAATTAGTAAAATCAATCTGTTATTTTCATTGTGTCGAATGAATGTTATTTCGGGTTGCTTATTAGTTTTTGTTAGGTATTTGCTTGTAGACAAATACAGATAAGCCTTAGGTGTTTATACCCATGGCTGATTTCTTGCAAGTCATCCAATTTTCACCCTGATTGGGGAAATAAAATGAAAGTGACGGTTATTGGCTCGGGCTACGTTGGCTTGGTGACGGCAACGTGTTTGGCGGAGTACGGCAATGATGTGCTGTGTTTGGACGTGGATGCGAGCAAAATTGAGTTGCTCAATCAAGGTGGCGTGCCGATCTATGAGCCGGGCTTAGAAGAAATGATTAAGCGCAATCGGGCCGCCTTACGGTTACGCTTTACGACCAATATCGCTGAATCAGTGGCGCATGGCACGATTCAATTTATTGCGGTGGGCACGCCACCCAATGAAGATGGCTCGGCCGATTTGCAATATGTCGTGGCGGCGGCAAGTCATATTGGCCGCCATATGAATACCTATAAAGTGATTGTGAATAAATCCACGGTGCCAGTCGGGACGGGGGATGAAGTCCGCGCAGTGATTGCCAATCAATTGGCGCAGCGCGGTTTAAATTCGAGTTTTGCCGTTGTTGCCAACCCGGAGTTTTTAAAAGAAGGGGCGGCGATTGATGATTTTATGCGGCCAGATCGGATTGTGATTGGTTGTGAGGATGAAACGGCGAGCGATTTATTGCATGCTTTATACGCGCCGTTTGTACGTAATCATGATCGAATTTTATTGATGGATCTTCGCTCGGCTGAAATGACCAAGTATGCGGCCAATGCCATGTTGGCAACGCGTATTTCCTTGATGAATGAATTGGCCAATTTAGCAGAGATTTTAGGTGCTGATATTGAGCTGGTGCGCAAAGGGATCGGTGCCGATCCTCGAATTGGCTACCATTTCTTATACCCTGGCGTGGGTTATGGCGGCTCATGCTTTCCGAAAGACGTGCAAGCATTACAGCGCACAGCGAACGAAAATGGCATTCAGTTGCAGGTGCTTTCGGCCGTGGAGCAAGCCAATCTAGCGCAAAAATCCGTGATTATTCATAAAATCAATCAGCGTTTTGCGGGTAATTTAAGTGGCATGCATTTTGCATTATGGGGATTGGCATTTAAACCCAATACCGATGATATGCGCGATGCACCCAGCCGCATATTGATTGAGTATCTATTGGCGCAAGGCGCGACGATTGCGGCGTATGATCCTGTGGCGATGACGGAGGCGCAGCGGATCATGCCCAATGCCATTGGGTTGCGCTATGGGGAAAGTCCTCAGGCGGTGCTGGTGCAGGCGGATGCCTTGGTGATCATGACCGAGTGGAAGGTGTTTCGCAGCCCGGATTTTGCTGAAATAAAAGCCTTATTGTCGCAAGCGATTATTTTTGATGGCCGAAATCTGTACGAGCCGCAGTATTTGGCCAAGCAGGGTTTTGAGTATTATCCGATTGGCCGCAAGCAAATTTATCCGGCAAACGTGAGTAGCACATCGCTGGTCGAGCAATCTATTGAAGCGCTGTATTGAATCGGGTTTGATAGGGTTTGATAGGGGCTTGAATGAGGCTTGAATGGGGTTTGAATGGGGTTTGAATGGGTTGATCGTCGCGCGCGGCAACGATCAACCTTGGCGGTACTTACATGCCACCGCTTTGTTGGTAGCGTTTTTCTAAGTGACTCACGCCTGCGGCCAGTATCAAGGTCATGATTAAGTAAATCAATGAGATGGTGAGATACGGCTCCCAATACCGCGAATAGGCCCCAGCAACGGTACGTGCCGCGTAGGCCAGTTCCGCCAAGCCAATGGCCGATACCAAGGAGCTGTCTTTAACCAGCATAATGGCTTCATTGCCCAGTGGCGGCAACATGCGGCGGAAGGCTTGCGGAATAATCACAAAGCGCATGGTTTGCCCGTAAGACATGCCCAGCGAGCGTGATGCCTCAAACTGCCCTTTGGCAATCGATTGAATCCCCGCGCGGAAAATTTCGGTAATGTAGG
Organism: uncultured Deefgea sp.; assembly: GCF_947072475.1. Classification (GTDB taxonomy): domain Bacteria; phylum Pseudomonadota; class Gammaproteobacteria; order Burkholderiales; family Chitinibacteraceae; genus Deefgea. Next base: position 67,455 of record NZ_CAMTIA010000003.1, on the reverse strand, counting down.
CACCGGCATTTAAAGTCAGCGCAACCAGACCGGATAAAAATGCACCGTATTCTTGGCGTAATGTGGCCGCCATATCGCCACTGAGTAAAATACCGGTGTCGGGATGAACCAATAAAGGCATGACGGCAAAATGCGTTAATAGAATTTGTACGAACAGCGGTGTGCCACGAAAAAACGTCACATAAGCCGTGGCTGGCCAGCGTAGTAGTAGTTTGACGGGATATTTCCAGACGCCGTGTTTCACCTCTGCCAATCGAGCCATACCGGCAAACAGACCAATTAAAGTCCCAACGGTCACCGCCACTAAGGTGATGCCGAGCGTCATTTTGGCGCCGTCAATAAATAGATCTCGATATTCCCAAACAATTTGTAGTTGGAAGTTTTCAAGAAGTGGGGCTGTTTGTTGGATTTGTTGCCAAATCGTAATGAAATCCATGGTCATACCTATTTGATACAGAAGAAAAAGAAGCGCGACCGTTCAGCGGTGCGCTTCTCAGGTTGATGCTGAATGCAAATTGAACGGATCAAACTGAAATGAATGCTCAGCGACTGCTGGTCATTCGCTTATTTACCAAAGTATTTGGTGTAGATTTTTTCGTAAGTGCCATCGGCTTTGATTGCGGCCAAGCCTTTATTCAGTTGCTCGATCAAGGCTTTGTTGCCTTTTTTCACGGCGATACCATAGTACTCTTTGGCAAAAGTGGCATCATCGATGGTTTTTAAGTTCGATTTTGGGTTGTTTGAAACAAAGTTCACCACCACACCATTATCTGCAACGACCGCATCCACACCGCCATTTTCTAATTCTTTGATGGCCAGCGGGGTTGATTCAAAACGCTTGATGTTGGGGCTGGTTTTACCTTGTAACTTTTGAATCACTTCATCGCCGGTCGTGCCAGTTTGTACACCGACTTTGAGCGTTTTTAAATCAGTAAATTTACTGACTTTACTTTTTTTGTTCACGGCAATCAATTGTTTAGCTTCAAAGTAAGGCTCAGAGAAGTCCATAGATTGCTTGCGTTCTGGGGTAATGGTGACCGATGAAATAATCATGTCACGATCACCATTGGGTAGGGTGGCAAAAATACCTTCCCAAGGTGTATTGATAAATTTGATTTTCATTCCCGTTTTTTGGGCAATCGCTTCAAGAATATCAACACTAAATCCAACCACTTCTTTTTTGCTGTTGAGTGATTCAAAAGGTGCATAAGCGGCATCGGTGGCAACTTGATACACTTTTGCAGCATGGGCCTGTGTACTGAACATCAGACTGGCAAACAGAACGCTAGCAAGAAAACCTAGTTTTTTTGTATTCATTATTATCTCCAGGTACAACAAGAAAAAGGGCAGGACGAGAATTGTATATGAAATATACAAAATTCTCACGCTGCCCAGATGCTAGTAAGCTTTAAAGTTCAATATAATCAGGATTATCCCTAGGGTCTGTTGATGTTTGGTTTGCCAACAGACCCTCGGTTTATGGCGATCATGAGCACTTAGCCAATGATGTCATCCATTCCACTGGATAGCTCTGCCAATTCGGAGAGTTTGAAGAACAATTCGTCTTTATTGATGCCGGTCTCAACTAAGATCGAGTCAGGGATTTGTTCGGCCAGTTCTTCGATGCTTATTTTTTCTGCCGACAAAACGGTAATGAGCTTGGCTAAAAACAGCACTGCAGTTAGTTTGCTGATGTGCTCTTGGTTTAGTGGGGCGTTTTGACCGCGAATTGCCAATTGGATCTCAATCGGGAAATTCCAGCGTCTAGCCAGCTCTTCGCCGACCATCACATAGTCAAAACCAATGTTATTGGCCTCTAGCGCAACGCGATCACCGCCGCTTTCAACAAATTTATCAATTTTGGCGGCGATTTCTGGTGCAATGATATGAATCAGCATTTCACCAATATTGTGAATCATGCCGCAGGTAAAGGCGACCTCGCCATTAATTTTGGCTTGTTTGGCGAGCCATTTGCAAATGGTGGCCACGGAGAGGCTGTTTTTCCAAAATGCTTTACGGTCAAAGCCAGGCGTTGCCACAAAAGCACCGGTAATACCAGAAGCCACTACCAGTGTACGCACCGTATTAAAACCTAAAACGACAACGGCCTCTTGAACTGAGCCAATTTGGCGGCTGGCACCAAAGTGTGCTGAGTTGGCAAGGCGCAGGACTTTGGCGGTAATGACTTGGTCTTGGGCGATTTTTTTTGCAATCGTGTCAATATCGATGTCGTCGTTACTAAAGCTATCGATGAGTTCCTGAACGACTTTAGGGATGGTGGGTAATTTATGAGTTTGTTCAAAGACTTCTTCTAATTTCATTGGTCTTACTCCCTGTGTATTTTTGTCAGTTGCGCCTAGTCATACTAGAACACCAGAAATCACTATGCCAGTTTCCAAACGTAAAAAAGCCGTACTCATAGATTGAGTACGGCTTTTGGCGATGGTGACTGATTTAAGAGCTAGTCGTGATGAGTCTCAATTTGCGACAAGCCATCTACGTTAATGCTTTTGGCCTGAGTATCTGTCGCAATATCGCTACGGCGACGGACTGTTTTTAGTGGCTGAGCATCAACTGACGCTGCAACGACAACGGCTGCGGTTGTTTCTACCATTTTTAGCTCAATGGATTCATTGACGATGGTCGGTTTAGTCGCGGCATTGCGTCGACGCGTCGCTGTCGTATTGCTCACGACTTCGGGCTGATCCGCGGCAGATTGACGTGTTGCGACTTGCGTTAAGCCACTGGCTTCTGCTACCGCTGTGGCTTCAATAGTGGGGGTCTCCACACTGACGGTTGTCACGCTGGTAACGACTGCTTGGTGTATTGCAGGTGTGACGGTAAGCGGCTCACTGACAGCTGCCTGTGGTGTCGCTGGTGCCACAATAACACGCACTTCATCATTGGCTGTAGGCGCTACTGGAGCGACAACCGAGGCTACAACCGGAGCAACAATGGCAGGAGCAACAATAGCAGGAGCAACAATAGCAGGAGTAATAGCGACGGGTGCTGGCGTGACGGCTTCTGCCACTGCCGGTGTAGTGGCGATTGGTAGCGGAATAATTTGTGCCACGGCGCTTGCCTTGATCGCTTCTACTGTCGTTGCTGAGGCGGGTGTTTCAGTCACAATGACCGCGCTATGCTCAGCAACTGTCGTTTCTACATCCATGCGGTCGCGACGATCACGACGGCCACGGCGACGACGGCTACGCGTTTCTGCATTGCTATCGGCGGACGAGGTTGCGGTGTGTTCCGGCGCAGTGGTGACTGCTGCTAAATCAGCTTTGAGGGCCTCACTGCGTTGCTCGTTGCGTGGCGCACGTTCCGTTCTCGGTTGGCGCTCTGGACGTGGCTGGCGTTCAGGCCGCTCGCCACGTTCAGCTCGTTCAGCTTTCTCAGGTCGATTCTGACCGTCACGTTTTTGCAAGTCTTCTTCAATGCGAGGCTTGTTGCTTGGGCGTGCATTACGCTCTGTGCGATCACGAGTGGCATCACGTGTTTCACTGCGTTGGCCCTCTGGACGTGGCTCGTTACGCGGACGACGTTGGTCATTGCGGCCACGTTGTGGACGCGGTGCAGGTTTAGCTTCTTCAGCTTTAGCCACTTCTGGCGCCGCACTAAACCATGAAACAATTTTTTGCCATAGCGATGCTTTAACTTCGGGTGCAGCTTGACGCGTTGGACGCTCCGATGTCGCTGGCGCTGGTTGTGATGGCGTAATGCCTTTCACTGCCGCTTCTTGACGTTTGGCTTGCTCTTCTTTGGCTTTGGCTGGCTGGTAGCCTTCATCAGTCGGTTGTTCCACCATACGATAAGACGGCAGGATATCTTCAAGTTGGCTGACATCATCGTGGCGTAAACGCGTGATGCTGTAGTTCGGCGTTTCTAAGTGCGTATTTGGAATCAAAATCACGCCGACTTTGAGGCGATCTTCGACCGCGAACAATTCAGCACGTTTTTCATTGAGCAAGAATGTGGCGACATCAACTGGCACTTGCGCGTGGATTGCGCCAGTGTTTTCTTTCATTGCTTCTTCTTGAATGATGCGCAAGATGTGCAATGCCGATGATTCAATGCCACGAATGAAACCGGTGCCGTGGCAGCGTGGACACGCCATGTGGCTGGTTTCTTCTAGCGAAGGTTGTAGGCGTTGACGAGATAATTCAAGCAAACCGAAGCGGCTGATTTTGCCAGTCTGTACGCGAGCACGGTCGTGATGCAGCGCTTCACGAACACGGTTTTCAACTTCGCGTTGGTTTTTCGGGTTTTCCATGTCGATAAAGTCGATCACGATCAAACCGCCGACGTCGCGCAAACGCATTTGACGGGCGATTTCATCGGCCGCTTCAAGGTTGGTACGTACTGCAGTTTCTTCGATGTCGCCACCGCGCGTGGCTTTGGCCGAGTTAACGTCGATTGACCACAAGGCTTCGGTGCGATCTAGCACGATGGCGCCGCCTGATGGCAAGCTCACTTCGCGTGAATAAGCGGTTTCAATTTGATGTTCGATCTGAAAGCGCGAAAACAGTGGCACATCATCTTGATAGAATTTGACTTTGTGCGCGCTGCCGGGCATCACGTGCGCCATAAACTGCTGGGCTTGCTCGTAGATGTCGCGTTTGTCGATGAGTAATTCACCGATATCGGGTTGGAAGTAATCGCGGATAGCGCGAATCACCAAGCTAGATTCTTGGTAGATTAAGAACGCACCCGTTTGTTTGGTCGCAGCGTCTTCAATGGCGCGCCACAGTTGTAGCAAATAGGACAAATCCCACTGTAATTCTTCGGCATTACGGCCAATGGCAGCAGTACGTGCAATCAGGCTGGTGCCCACTGGCGTATCGAGTTGATCCATCGCTGCGCGCAATTCATTGCGCTCTTCGCCTTCGATACGGCGAGAAACACCGCCGCCACGTGGATTATTTGGCATCAAAACTAAATAACGACCGGCCAAGCTGATGTAGGTGGTGAGGGCTGCGCCTTTATTACCGCGCTCGTCTTTTTCGACTTGAACGATGACTTCTTGGCCTTCAGAAAGATTGCCAGCGACGCGGCCACGACCACCTTCGCCGTCACCCATATAAGAGCGAGCAATTTCTTTAAACGGTAAAAAGCCATGACGGTCGCAACCGTAGTCAACGAAACACGCTTCAAGCGATGGCTCGATGCGAGTGATGACGCCTTTGTAGATATTAGATTTACGTTGTTCTTTACCAACGGTTTCGATGTCGAGGTCGATCAGTTTTTGACCGTCAACAATCGCAACACGTAGCTCTTCAGCTTGTGTTGCGTTAAATAGCATGCGCTTCATGTAGGGCTCCGGCGCACACTGCTCAGATTGAGTGCAAATCAACAGGGTGATGAAGACGGCAGTTCGGCACAATAGCAGCCATGCTATCTGGCACAGATTGAAATTAAATCTGTGGGCGCTAACAAAATGGCTAGTTGTTGCGGCTTAGGAACTGGGTATCGTTCTCCACAATAATCATTATGAGGTCTGTCTAGCTATACCCTAAGTTTCTTTGGTTTAGACAACTTAGTGTGAATCAATCCGGTCAGTGCACTAATGTAATAAATCAATTACCATCGCTGCTTGATGCTACGGTGAGCGTTATAACCGTTCTCCGACTCTGATAACCGACGTCACCGCTCTGGCATGACGAGCCCCGCGCATCAGCTCCAAATCTGGAGTTGGCAGATAAAGTGTTTTATCTACGGCGGGAAAGAATTCGTCAGCTGATAAAGCTGAGTTTGCGGTCAAAGAGCGGAACTTGTAATTAGATCGGTGGTGCGCTTTTGTAAAGCCTCACCACGGGCAATTTAGCAGTATTTTTTCATCAATACCTAAATTGCGTTGCCACCCCAGTCTTTAAGTATTTAGCTTAAAGCGGCCACAACTTGCTGCAAATTGCAGCGCGTCACAGAGTATATGTCAATATGTCCGAGACTAGCAAAGCGTCTGTCACTTTCGTGACGGTCGAAGCAGAAGATGCCGGTCAACGGCTCGATAATTTTTTAATAAAAATGTTGAAAGGGGTGCCTAAAAGCCATGTTTATCGAATTGTTCGCGCTGGCGAGATTCGAGTGAATAAGGGGCGCGTCGATGTGACTTATCGCATTGTTGCGAATGATGTGATTCGCATTCCACCAGTACGCGTTGCTGAGAAAGCGCCGGTGCCAGCGACCGTTTCTGGTGCTGCACAGGCGGTACAAATTCCGGTCGTTTTTGAAGACGATGCCTTGATTGTATTAAATAAACCGTCTGGTATGGCCGTGCATGGCGGATCCGGAATTAGCTTTGGGGTGATTGAGCTTTTGCGCGCGCAAAGGCCACAAGCCAAATTCTTAGAATTGGTGCATCGCTTAGATCGCGACACCTCCGGATTATTGCTGGTGGCTAAAAAGCGCAGTGCTTTAGTTAAAATGCACGAAGTGTTGCGTGAAAACCACCGGATTGATAAGCGTTACCTGGCTTTGGTTGACGGTGTGTGGGAAAACGAGCGTAGTCATGTGAAATTTAAGCTGCTCAAGTATGAAACACCAGAAGGTGAGCGGCGAGTTAAAGTGCATAGCGATGGTTTAACGTCTCAGACCACCGTAAACCGCAAGCAAGTGTGGGCAGATCAAGCCAGTTTGCTTGAATGTGAGCTTAAAACTGGTCGTACGCATCAAATTCGGGTGCATTTATCTGCCAGTGGTCATGCGATTTTAGGTGACGATAAATACGGCGATCTCTCCGTGAATAAAACTGTGGCTCGACAGGGCTTAAAACGGATGTTTTTACACGCTTGGCGTTTAAGTTTGGATCACCCATTAACAGGCGAGCGGATGGTGCTTGAAGCGCCTTTGCCTGTCGAGTTGCAATCTTATTTAGATATATTAAATTCTCAAGGAAAATAATGAGCCGACAATTTGATTTATTGGTGTTCGATTGGGACGGCACCTTGATGGATAGTACCGGCATGATTGCACGCTCGATTCAGCGTGCATTTCGCGATGTGGGTTTAGCAGAACCAAGTGATAAAGATGCACGCTTTGTCATTGGTTATGGTTTACAGGAAGCGATGCAATACTTGGGGCCAGAATTAAACGCTGAGCAGATTTTGCGCATTGTCGATGCCTACCGGGGTCATTTTTTATCTCAAGACCATGAGTTACAACTTTATCCGGGTGTAGAAGCGGGTTTGTTACGTTTACAAGCCGCAGGTTTTCGCATGGCGGTAGCCACCGGAAAATCGCGCGCAGGTTTAGATCGTGTGTTGGCCGCAACCGGTTTGTCGCCATTTTTTGAGGTGAGCCGCACTGCGGACGAGGCTTTTTCTAAGCCACATCCTGCGATGTTGGAATACATTCTTGAGGCGTGTGATATCGAAGGCCGCCGTACTTTAATGATTGGCGATACCACGCATGATTTACAGCTGGCAATCAATGCCGGAACGGCGAGTGTGGCGTTAAGTTATGGTGCGCATCCATTGCATGATTTATTACCGTTACAACCGTTGGCCCATTTTGATGATTTTAGTCAATTGACGGATTGGATTTTGGCGCATGGCTGAGCGCAAAATTTGCGTGTCGGTAGAGGTGGTTGAGTGCGGCTTGGCGTTTCGCTTTGTTCTGATGCGGCAAGGGCGAGAACGTCAAGCCATATTGATTCGTTTTCAGGGTGCGGTCTACGGCTATCTGAATGAATGTGCGCATATTCCGATGGAACTCGATTACAATCTTGGTGATGTATTTGACTTAAGTCGACAGTATTTAGTCTGCTCTACCCACGGTGCTTATTACGACCCTCGCAATGGTCTATGTTTAGGTGGCCCATGCGCGGGGCAACGATTGCAATCGATTGCTGTATTTGAACAAGATGAGGCCATTTGGCTGAATGAGGAAGGAAATAGGAATGAATGAAGCGCAAGAGCGTAGTGTTTTACAAGAGGTGCTCGGCGCCTCAATTAAAGAGCAGCGCCGCGCGCGTCGTTGGGGGATTTTCTTTAAGTTACTGACCTTTAGTTACTTATTTCTCATCTTGGCGTTGCTGATGGGCTGGTTGGGTAAAGAGGGTGATAAAGCCAGCATGAAAGCGCATACCGCGGTCGTGGATCTGCAAGGCACCATTGCCGCTGGTGGCGAGGTGACCAGTGCATTGATTACCGAAGGTTTACGCGCTGCGTTTGAAGACAAAAATACCAAAGCGGTTATTTTGCGTGCCAATAGTCCTGGTGGTAGTCCAGTTCAAGCGGGCATGATGCACGATGAAATTCAGCGACTCAAAAAACTGCATCCACAAATTCCATTTTATGTGGTGATTGAAGATATCTGCGCTTCGGGTTGTTATTACGCCGCAGTAACCGGTCAACAAATTTATGCGGATAAGGCATCGATTGTCGGTTCGATCGGTGTATTGATGGATGGTTTTGGTTTTACCGGAGCCATGGAAAAAGTCGGGATTGAGCGTCGTTTGCTCACTGCTGGGGCCAACAAAGGCTTTTTAGATCCATTTTCACCACAAAGCGTTGAGCAAAAAGAGCGTGCCATTAACATGCTCGATGAAATTCATCAGCAATTTATTGCTGTGGTTAAAGCGGGGCGCGGTAAAAAATTGGCCGATAATCCGGATTTATTCTCGGGTCTGGTTTGGTCGGGTGAAACCGGCGTTAAACTTGGTTTAGTCGATGGCTTAGGCTCAGTTGAAAGTGTGGCGCGTGATATTGTCAAAGTCGATAACATCGTTGATTTTACGCCACAACCGACCTATGCCGATCGCTTGGCGCGTCAACTCGGGGTTGCTGCTGCAACGACATTAAGCACCCATCTTGGTTTACAAATTAAATAAGTAGGCGTTATGGCACGCAAACAACGGCATGAAGAGCACGAAAATCATGAAAGATGGCTGGTTTCATATGCCGACTTTATCACGCTGTTGTTTGCTTTTTTTGTGGTGATGTATGCCATTTCATCGGTCAACGAAGGCAAGTACAAAGTACTCTCTAATTCATTGGTCGATGCTTTTAAGCCGCAGCAAAATCCCCCTGCCGTGCAACTAGACAACCAAGCAATCAAAGGCAGTCCAGCACAAATTAAATTAGCGCCTCAAACCAGTCCAAATAATCCTAAGCTCGAGCAACAAACGCAAAAAATGAAAGGTATGGCCAATGACTTGCGCGAATCATTGGGCAGTCTAATTGATCAGGGCAAGGTGAAAGTGACACAGTCAAAACGTGGGATTGCTGTGGAAATTAGTGATTCAATTTTATTTGATACCGGACGTGCAGACCTACAGGCCAGTTCAGAAGACGCTTTAAGCACGATTGCCGACTTGGTTAAAGGGAGTGACAACCTCATACAAGTAGAAGGTCATACCGATAATCAGCCGATTCGAGCAGGGCAGTTTCCAAGTAATTGGGAACTTTCGGCCGCTCGCGCGGCGAGTGTGGTGCGTCTATTTGAGCAGGCAGGCGTTGCGCCACAGCGAATGGCGGCCATTGGGTTCGGTGAGTTTCGGCCCATGGATACCAACGATGCGGCGCAAGGACGCGCTAAAAATCGGCGCGTGACCCTAAATATTTTGGCAGACAACAAAGATGAGGTTGCCATCTTGCCGAGCAATCCATAGTTTGAATATTATTTTTCGGCAAAGCTAAATCATTTGATCCTGCAATCTACGCGGTAATTGTCAAACTGGATGGCCCTATCTCAGCCCTGTGGATTTATTGGGCATCACAGATGCTTGTTGCGTATTACCCCGCCTCATCTTTTTGCTCAATGGTATTTGTGCTGTGACGGCCTCAGCCGCCCACAAACGTTCGACCCTTCTATTATCCCCCCTCACTTTTGCTCACCCAAACGGAAATAAGGCTCAGTACGGTTGAAGTGCAAACTCAATCTAGCGATACATCCTTGATCCAAGCGGCTTAGTTGATTCTAAAGCGCGTCGGCTTTGGTTTTAAATATAAAACCAAAGCAAATACTTTCTTCAATATTTCTTTGCAATTAATTTTATGAATTGAATTGTGACAATTCTCGCAATTTTAAAATTAAGCAACTAATCTGATTGTAGTCATGTAGATGTAGGCTGGGTGCCAAGGAGTGAGCTTTGCAGGATTTTTCATCGGCGAGTAATGATCAGCTGCCATTTTTTTTTCAGCAGCTTGAAGAGTTATTTTTATTCGATATTGAGCAAGCTTATGTGGCAAGTTGTGCCTTATTAGCACGTTGTAAGCAAATGGAACTATCAGCACTTCAGTTAACCAAAATGCAGCTACTGCACAGCAAAATGTTATGGGGCAAGGGGCAATATCATGCGGCGCTATATGCAATAACACAGACACTAAAAAAAATTCAGAATAATTCGTTATTTGAATTAAAAGCGGAAGCCTATTTATGGCGTGGACAATGTAATCTTAATTTGAAGCGTCATGTTATTGCCGTTGAAGATTTTACCTATGCCGTAGAATTAGCATTAGAGTATTCTCAAATTAGTATTGCGATTGAATCTTATGTCAATATTAGTCAGATTTATTATTTTGCGGAGCAATATGATGCTTCAAAAGAAATATTAGTGATTGGCTATCGCTTAGCTGTTTTACTTAATGATCATAAGCAAATCACCAAAAGTGGCATTTTTTTATCTAACTATTTAAATGAATCTGGCGATCATGCTAGTGCACTTTATATCCTTAATCAAATAGAATCCAGTGCATTGCAATATGGCGATATGACATGGGTGGTTGAGGCGGGGATTAATATTGCTTCTGCATATGCCGGAATGAATGAGAATGAATTAGCAGAGGTGTATTTTGAATCAATGCTAGCCATTTCAAATTTTAATCATGCGCTTTGGGCAAAGTCATTAACCATGTTGAAATATGGTGAATTTTTAACGCATCAAAATCGTTTTGAAGAAGCCATCGCTTGTTTAAAAGTTGCAGTTGAAGGTATTAATCAATTTGATTATGGCAATGCTAGGCAGAAAAGTGCTAAGTTGCTACTTAATGCATATAAACACATTGGTGATTTTAAGTCAGCATTATGTGAAATAAAAAAATATAAACAACTTTCTGAGTCATTATTATCTAATCACTTACTCCATGATTTAAAAGGAAGTGCGTTAAATCTATCAAGATTAGATCGATCAAGAAAAAAAATAATTAAAACTAGGCAAAATTTCGAGCATATGCTGGATTTGATCTCTCCTGGAGAATCTAGAATCCGTTATCAGCAATTTAAATTAAAATGTTTAAGTTCGACTTGCTCGATTGAAATAATTCATATTCAATTACTTGGCTTGTTGTATGTTACAGGTCTGTACTTACAAAAAATGAATGCATTATTGCGTGAGTATTGCTTGGCTGAATCAACGTGGACCAAACTACCTAATTTTTCCTACCTAATTATTCCTGATCAAACCTATGCCAGTCCAATGATGGCATTGAATCAATTGGTGAAAATAATCGATGGCTTTCCATGGCGCTGGCATGGATTAAACCCACCGGAAGTAAAAATACAATTAATTCCACTTCAGTCTGCAATTGAATTGCTTTCACCTTTGGAAGAGGGAGGTCAGAAAATTGAATTACTTATCTAATGAAAAAAATAAATCAGCCTTTACTCAGACCATTGAGTCTCAATTTTTTGAGGTAGAGAACGCATATTGGGATGCAGGATCGGATAGTCGTAATTTATGTGAAGATTTGCTACTGCGCTGTAAGTATGAAGCCCATCCTTGGTTGGGATATGCCTATGCACTCTATGGTCGGATTTTATTGGCATTTGATGAAAATATGAAAGCATTAACAATACTGAAAAAAGGGTACAAGTCAGTTGAAAAAAATAAAGATATCGAACATCTACCATTTTCTATGTTGTGGTTAGGGGTTGCATTGGAGAAAAATAGTAAATACATACTGGCTATTGAGACGTGGGTTAAAACAATTGATTCGGCATTAGAATTAACTCAATTAGAGTATGGTGTCGAGGCGTATTTAAATGCCTCGATGGTTTATTATCATTTGGGTCAATATGAAAACGCAGATATTTTAATGCGAAATGGATTGAAGTTGGCTGAGTCAATTCATAGTAATAAATTAATTGCTAAAAGCGGAATATTTTTGATGGAGGGCTTGTTACTGGCGGAACGGTATGATGCCGCTTTGGTTTTACTGACTCGAATTGAGCCGTATGCATTGGCCCATGGTGATATGACGTGGCTGGTTCAGATTTGTAATGGTTATGCCATTTCATACTGGAAAAAAGCTAATAATGAGTTAGCCATTTTTTACTATGAATCCGCTTTGTCAATCGCCAAACATTATAAAATGATGTGGGGTTATTGTATTACCGCCATTAACTATGGAGAAGGTTTGCAAGGCACGAATCAATTGGCTGATATTTTCCCTATTTTATTGAGAGCAAAAAAAATATTAAAAGAGATTAATCACAATGATTTAGACGCTAGATTAAATTATTTACTTTATCAAGCGTATCGTGAAAATTGTGATTATGCTGCAGCCTTAAGTGTATTACGCGCTTATGAGCGGCAAACCATTCGACATATTACGGATGAAATCGGCGAGAAAGGATTCAGATTAAATTTAAATCGCTTAGATAAGGCGCGTAGTTTATTAATTAGAACGCATATTAAATTTGAAAAATTAGCTGGCTGGGTTGTTCCTGGCGTTTCATTACAACATTTAAGACAGTTTCGTTTGCGATGTGAGTCCGCCGATTTTAGCGATCGAGTTATCGAGCTTACATTTGATGTATTGATTGATTCTGTTGTTGAACAGAGAATTTCAATATTACTCAATGATTACTGTGCTTTGAGTGATTTATGGGTTTTTGTGCCGCCCTATCGTTATATTGTCTATCCAAAAGAATCGAAATTTATTTTAATGGATTTTGCTCAATCTTTAGCCTTGGCGATTGAGGCTCTGCCGTGGGATCGATATGGAAAAGATGAAATAAAAGTTAAATTTAAACTACAGCTTGCCAATGAAACCATGCTTAGACAGGTTGATGTTTTATTGAAGAAGGAACTGGAACATGCCTGAGCAACTGGCCAATTTACTATTACAGCAAAAACAGTTTAGAAGGCATAATTTTCAGCAAGCATTGCTATTGTCAGCACAATTGATCGAGCAAGCCCAAGAAATGGATAGTGAAACTATATTAGCTCAGGCATTGTTCTTACACGGTGAGGCATTTGAAAAAACAGGAGATTATATCTCCGCTAAAAAAATATTAGAGTTGGCACTAAAAATTGCTGCTAAGTTGAATTTAGATGCATTGTTGTTAGATATTTATGAGTGTTTAGGTAAAGTTTATTATATTTTAGGTGATTTAAATACCGCATTAAGTACTTGGGGGCAGTGTCTTGAGTTAGCTCTTGATCAGCATTCTATTGTGCATTACATCAAGGCATATGCTGGTATTGGTGGGGTGTATCTTTATTTTGATATGGCTGAAGAGTCATTGCGGCACCATAAAATTGCTTATGATTATGTGCAAGAATTAAATGATGATCAATTACTAATGATGTTGCATTTATGGCTAGGGCAAGATTATCTGCGATTAGCACAGCATGAATTAGCCTTGCAGCATTTTGCATTCTGTCGCGCGCTTTATCCGCAAACCAATGATGCTGCGATGATGAGTGAAGCTATTATGTATGCTGGTTTTTCGCAACTGGGTTTGGGGCGATACAACGAAGCAAGACAATGCTTTTTACAAACGATTACTTTGTCACAACGCCATCATTATGCATGGTCTACGGTAATGGGGCAGCTAGGGATTGCTGAGGTCGCCTTATTGCAAGGCGATATGCAAGTGGCTTTGGTTGAATCGCAACATGCACTGGATGCCGCTTATCAAGGCGGTTCACAGCATCAAGAAATGAAAGCGAGTCGGATTCAATCGGCAGTCTATGAGCATCTGGGCCAGTTTGAATTAGCGCTAACTTTGTATGAACGCCATACTGAATTGGCGATTAAATTAGCCAAAGAACGAACTTTTACCCAAATAGAAAGTAGCACGATGCGCAAGATATCGCGTATGGAAATGCGCTTGAAATTATTAAAATCAGAGCAACAAAAACAAAACATCCTAAATGAGAGTATTCGGCAGCAAGCAGAGCATCTGGCAGAAAAAAATACCTTAATTGCGATTAATCAGGCAAAAAGTGATTTTCTAGCATTAATTAGTCATGAAATTAGAACCCCATTGTCGGGGGTTATTGGTATGCTACGTTTGGCGGGCGGGCAAAAAGAATTACGTCCAGCTACGCGTACTCAAGTTCGAATGGGTTTAGAGAATGCAGAATTATTATTGGAAATTATCAATGATATTCTGGATGCATCAAAGATCGAGTCAGGCAAACTATCGATTGAATCTATTCCATTTGATTTGATCAAATTATTACACCAAGTGGTCGATTTTTTTACTGCGCGCGCAGAAGAAAAAGGCATCACATTTATATTAAATATTGCTCGATTTAGTCCTGCGGGTTGCTTGGGCGACCCCACTCGGCTACGGCAAATATTATTTAATTTAATTGGTAATTCAATTAAATTTACCGAGCAGGGTTCAGTCACAATCACCGCTTATCGTGATCATGAGCAAGTTAAGATCTTGATTAGTGATACCGGTATTGGTATGGATGAAGTAACGATTGGTCGTTTATTTCAAAAATTTGAACAAGCGGATACTTCAACAACGCGTAAATATGGCGGTACTGGCTTAGGATTATCAATTTGTCGTGGCTTAATTGATTTAATGGATGGCTCTTTGGGAGTAACCAGTGCGCCCAATGAAGGTAGTCATTTTAGAGTTGAAGTGCCATTACCTATCGCAGAAGTTCCTGCGGAACTCTCAAAATATGAATGCCCATTGCAGTCTTTAAATTATAAAATAAAAGTTTTATATGCCGAAGACGTTGAAACCAACCAATTGATTGTGCGTGCACTACTTGAAGAAATGAATCTTTCATTGAGTGTGGTGGACAATGGTGAAGAAGCATTACGGGCTTTGTCTGAAATGAATTTTGATGTCGTTTTGATGGATTGGCGAATGCCAATTATGGATGGCATGACGGCGACACGTTTGATTCGTGAGGGGGGTAATTTACAATATCGGATTAAAGATCCGGATGTTTATATTGTCGCTTTAACCGCTAATGCTACAGCAAAAGAGCAAAGTGAGGGAATGGCGATTGGCATGAATGATTATTTAACCAAGCCGGTTTCTTCTCGTGGTTTGCATCAAGCATTAAGTCAAGCCATTCATTATCAATTGCAGCGCGGTATTGAATTGCCACCAATGAAAAAAACGGCTGATCAAGATATTACAAGTTTAAAAAAATCACTATCAGCGTCAGCCCTGCAATGGATAGATCAATTGGCTGACTTAGGTGTTGCTGTTGATGAGGCATTGGATCGATTGAATGGCAATTTATCTCGTTATCAGCGTTGGCTATTGCATTTTTTCACTGAAAATCAAGAGTTTTTTACCGCCATTAATCAGTTTAAAGATATCGCTCATTTAGATGATTATATTGAAAAAATTCATGCAATGCGTGGTGTGTCAGGGACATTAGGCTTGATGGACTTTTATCGAACGGCGAGTGAATTAGAGCAAGCCTTATTTTTGCAGCAAAAAGAAACGCTAAAAAATATGCCTGATTTTTATGAATTAGAACAAGCATGGCTACGGGCGAAAAATAAAATACTGCCGTTAATTGAAGTTGAGTCGATGTCCAGCACCTTGATTCAAGCGGAAGGTTTGTTACCCAAAAATAGTTTAACCGCTGCTTTAGGGCTGCAGACGGCTTTGAAAAATAATAGTTTACGCGCTAGAAAATTACTCTTGGCTTTACAGAAAGAATTACCCGAATCTAAATTTAATTTGTTGGTCGACGTGACGGATGCCTTAGAAAAATTGGACTATCCTGCCGCACTAGCCGCATTGAATCAACGCATCCCCATGGCAATGGAAGAGGTGATTATTAATGGATGAGGCTTTTATTTTAGTGGTTGATGATCAAATGAATACGATAGAGACGCTGGGTGAGGTCTTGGGTGATGAGCTAGATGTACATTTTGCTTTGAGTGCTGAGCAGGCATTAAGTCATATTGAGCGGCAATTACCTGAACTTATTTTGCTTGATATTATGATGCCTGACGTCGATGGGTTTAAATTTTGTGAAATTCTAAAGTCCCGGTTAGAAACTAGGGATATTCCAATTATTTTTATTAGCTCTTTGTCGTCCCCTGAGCAAGAAACTCGGGGTTTAGAGGCGGGGGCTGTTGATTATATTATTAAGCCATTTAATGCCTCAATTGTTCGTGCTCGAGTGCATAATCATTTGGAATTAAAGCGGACTAAAGACTTATTGCGGGTGTTATCACAAACCGATGTATTAACCGGAATGGCCAATCGCCGGCGATTATTTGAATTACTTGATCAGGTGCAAGATCGCTCATTGCGGCTTGCTCAGCCTTTGTCGATTTTGTTAATTGATGTGGATTCGTTTAAACAATATAACGATTTATATGGTCATATTGCGGGCGATGTTTGCTTGCAGCGCGTGGCTGGGGTGATTCAATCTTCATTACGCTCTGTGACGGATGTGGCGGCGCGATATGGTGGAGAAGAGTTTTGTTGTGTGCTGGAAAACTCAGATCAGGAGTTGGCGATCCAAATTGCCGAGCGAATTCGTAGCAGTATTGAGGCTTTGCAAATTCCACATTTAAATAGTGCGGTGACCCGTTGCGTGACGGTGAGTATTGGCGTGGCGACTTCAACGCCAAGCTGTCGCATTCAACACACTCAATTATTGATGAATGCTG
Organism: uncultured Deefgea sp.; assembly: GCF_947072475.1. Lineage (GTDB taxonomy): Bacteria > Pseudomonadota > Gammaproteobacteria > Burkholderiales > Chitinibacteraceae > Deefgea. The sequence continues at coordinate 50,617 of NZ_CAMTIA010000003.1, read as the reverse complement.
ATAAAGCCTTGTATGCGGCCAAAGATTTGGGCCGCAATCAAGTTCGTCATGCGCATTGATTGTAAAGCTGACCAGCAAATGGCATGAATGCTTGTTCGCGGGCGATGGACATTCTCGCTATAGGTCTATTATTGCGCAGCTTTAGACTATAGGTAGCATGGGTATTGCCACCTATAGTCTATTTTATATTTGCTGCTGCTATATACCCCGTGGTTTGCCAATCTTTTCTAAGGTGAGATATAAAACAGGGGTGATGTAGAGCGTGATCAATTGCGAGAAAATCAGTCCACCGACAATACTCACTCCCAAGGGTTGACGTAGTTCGGCGCCAGCACCCAAGCCCAGCGCGAGGGGTAGCGCACCCATCAGTGCCGCGAGCGTGGTCATCATAATCGGCCGAAAACGTTTGGCGCTGGCCTCGGTGATGGCATCAATCGGGCATAGGGCGTTTTTGCGCTGCGTTTCAAGGGCAAAGTCGATCATCATAATGGCGTTCTTTTTGACAATCCCGACCAATAGCAAAATTCCAATCATCGCAATAAAAGTGAGTTCTAGCCCGGTGATTTGCAGCGCGAGTAGCGCGCCAATGGCCGCCGATGGAATCCCCGCCAAAATGGTGAGCGGGTGAATCCAGCTTTCGTATAACACCCCCAACACCACATAAATGACGGCAACGGCGATTAAAATCAGCCAAAGTTGGCTCGATTGCGTTTGTTGATACAGTGCGGCATCACCCGCAAATGCACCAAAGATCGAACCGGGTAGGCCGATTTGGCTTTCGCTGGCTTTAATTTCGCGTGCAGCATCCGACAGCGACGCACCTTCGGCCAAGTTAAACGAAATCGTAATTGCCGGCAGCTGGCCTTGGTGATTGATTGCCGTCGTTACCGCCGTTCTTTCGATGCTAGCAAAGCTGCTTAATGGCACTAAAGCGCCCGATTTACTACGCACTTTAAGTAAATTAAGTGCGTTTTCATCTTGGCGCGCGCTGTCTTTCAGTTGCATCAGCACCGAGTAGCTGTCTTGCGGCGCATAAATGGTCGCCACTTCGCGCTCGCCATACGCGCCATACAGCGTATCGCGCAAGCTTTGCATATCAATGCCTAATTCGCTGGCGCGATCGCGATTGATATTGATTTTGGCTTGTAGCGTTTTTTGCTCCGAATCAGAGGTCACATCGCGAAACGTCGGGTTAGTGGCCAGTGTGTTTTTAAGCTGATCGGCCCACGATTCCAGCTGATCCGAGCTCACGGCTTGTAAAGTATATTGATAGCTACTTTTGCCGCTGCGCCCACCAATTTGCAAGTTTTGAGTCGGGCGATAAAACATACTAATACCGGCAATTTTACCCGTTGATTTACGTAAGCTATCCAGCGTTTTAGCCATGTTTTGACGATCTTGGCGCGGTTTGAGCGTGATAAAGAAACGCCCGCCGCTGCCGCTGCTACCGAGGCTTGAGGCGACGGTGGCGACATTGGGATTGTCGAGTAAGGCTTGTGCCGCTTTTTGCTGCAGTACCAACAGCGCTGGATAACTAATATCGGGCGACGCATCCATGCTCGCTTGCACTTGGCCGATGTCTTCTTGTGGGAAAAATCCTTTAGGCGCTTGGATATACAGCGCGGCGGTGGCAGCAAAAGTGGCAAAGGTCAGTAACAGCATCCAACGTTGATGGCGTAAAGCGACGGCTAAGCTGCGCTGATACCCCGCCAGTAAGCGATTAAATCCGGCTTCAAAATAGCGACTCCACGCCGGCTCGATTTTTTCTTCGTCGTGCGCTTTTAAAAAGCGCGCGGCAAACAGTGGAATTAAAGTGAGCGACACGGCCATTGAAACCAATACCGCTAACGACACGACGACGGCAAATTCATGAAATAACAAGCCGATGGTGCCGGGCATAAAAAAGATCGGAATAAACACCGCAATCAGCGAAATCGAAATCGAAACCACGGTAAAGCCAACTTCACCCGCGCCAGTAATCGCCGCCTCAAATGGCGCCATGCCTTCTTCGATATGGCGAACGATGTTTTCGAGCACCACAATGGCATCGTCGACCACCAAGCCCAGCGCTACAGTGAGGCCCATTAAAGAAATATTATCTAGGCTATACCCCAGCCAGTACATCAATGCAAACGTTGCCAGCATTGAGATCGGGAGCGATACCGATGGAATTAACGTGGCGGCAGCGCGGCGCAAAAATAGCAGCACCGACAACACCACCAAGCCCATGGTGAGTAGCAAGGTCAAACTCACGTCATGAATCGACTCACGAATCGAGGTCGAGCGATCATTGAGTTTTTTAACTTCAACCGAGGCGGGCATTTGCGACGTGAGTCGCGGCAACATGGCGTTAATGGCATCTACGGTGGCGACGGTATTGGCGCCCGGTTGGCGTAAAATGGCCAGAATAATCGAGCGCTGACCATCAATCCAGCTGCCCGATTTGATGTTTTCAACGCTGTCTTCCACGGTGGCCACATCGCTTAGCCGAACCGGTAAGCCATTTTTGGTGGCGATAACGAGGCGGCTAAATTCAGCGGCATTTTTGAGCTGCGCATTGGCTTCCAGCATTAAGGTTTGCCGCTCGCCCTCAAGCTGACCGACCGGTGAGTTGGCATTGGCGGCCTTAAGCGCACTGGCTAATTCAGGCAAAGATAAATCACGCGCCGCCAGTAAGTCCGGATCAACCGCCACGCGGACCGCAAAGCGCTTTTGCCCATACACCGTGACTTGCGCTACGCCATCAATGGTGGAGAGCGCTGGGGCAATCAGATTGTCGGAGTAATCATTCAGTTGCGCCAGCGATAGCGAAGGCGAGTTAATACTCAACATCAAAATCGGCGCGTCCGATGGATTGACTTTGCGATAGCTCGGCGGGCTTTTCATATCGCTAGGCAAGCTGCGATTGGCGCGATACAGCGCCGCTTGTACGTCGACCGCCGCTGATTCAATGTCCCGAGAAGGGGCAAATTCCAAGGTGATATTGGTGCTACCCAGCTTGCTGGTCGATGTCATCGTCGCCAAGCCTGGGATGGTTGAAAATTGCTTTTCCAGTGGCGTTGCCACCGCATTGGCCATGGTTTCGGGCGAGGCGCCCGTTAAGCTGGCTGACACGCTAATCGTTGGCGTATCGTAAGTCGGCAGTGCGGCAATCGGTAAATGAAACCAAGCAATCGTGCCGGCGACCATCACGGCAATCCACAGCAACAGCGTGGCCACTGGGCGATGAATCGCCCACCAAGAAATTCCGTGACTCATTATTTTGACCCTTGCACTGAAGCGGTGCTGCTGGCTGCTAAGGCCGGACGACTCGCTTCAATCACTTGACCACCAGGGCGCACATTTTGGCCGCCTTCTTTGATGATTTTAGTTTCAGCGGCAATGCCTTCAATCAGCGCTTGATTACCAACGCTACGGATGACTTGAATTGGCTTGACTTGCGCTTGTTTATTTTGGTCGATGATATACACAAAGCGCTGTTCAGGGCCGGTTTGAATCGCTTGAATCGGCACAATTAAACCTTTTTGTTCGGCCAATTCGATGGTGACGGTGCTACTGAGGCCCGGCCACAATTGCAAATCAGCGTTAGCAAATTGCGCTTTAGCCAATATGGTGCCGCTGGCTTTGTCGACGGCATTATCCAGAAATACCAATTCGCCAAGGCGGGTTTGCCCGTTCGGTAGTTGCGTTTGCACCGATACTTTGCCTTGGCTTTGCGCCGCAAGTAGGGCCGGTAAATCGCTTTGATTAATATTAAAACTGATTTGAATTGGGTCAGTTTGTGAGATCGTCACCAAGGCTTGCGCGGCATTTGATTGCGCTAAGCTGCCTTGTTTTAAGGCGATGGCGCCAGTTCGCCCAGTAATTGGTGCATGAATTTGGGTGTAAGACAAATCCACGGCATTGGCGCGCTCATCGGCTTGGGCTGCAGCCACTTGGGCTTGCAAACTGCCCATTTTAGCGCGTGCGGTATCGACCGCCGATGGTGATAAAAATCCGGCTTGAGCCAGTTCTTCGCTGCGCTTTAGGTTGCGTTCGGCCTCGGCAAACTCAGCTTTGCTTTTTTCGGTAAGCGCTTTGCTGCGCACCATTTGGCTTTGCACGCCGCGCGAATCGAGCGTAAATAGCAATTGTCCGGCTTTGACAATATCGCCTTCTTTAAAATGAATTTTTGCAATTTGTGCATTCACTTGCGGGCGTACTTCAACCGTTTGCACCGCTTCGGCGTGGCCAACGGCGCTAATCTGATGCGGCAGCGCGCCCTGTTTGACTTGCGTACTAATAATATTCACTGGGCGCTTGGCGCCATTTTTATTGTCCGGCGCTTTCTCGCAAGCACTCAATGCTAATAAACAACAGCAACTCAATGCTGCGAGGTTGAATCTATTCATTTAACTCGCTCAATTCAATGGTTTAAAGCGTCGTTTGCTCGGGGCTGTTGCTGTTTGGCGTCCCGCTGCGGGCAAGCCAAACGTTAACAGACTCTAACGACGACGGGTCAATGCTTGTCGATGGTGATGCGCCATAATCGCGCTCATCGTGATGATGACCAGTAGGCCAAAGCTAATTAGTATCATTTGCATCGGGGGCACGCCATGCGTGGCGTATTGTACTTGCAGTAGCGCGCTACTGTTCGGTGCCAGCGGCAGGCTGAGGTATTTAATCATTAAAGCATGCAGACCGACCATGATTAAAATGCCCAAATTTTCATTAAAGTTTTGCACTGCAATCGAATGCCCAGCGCCCATGAGCTGCTGCCCACGGTGTTGTAAAACGGCATTTAATGGCACAACAAAAAATCCCGATAAAATCCCAATCAGCAGTAGCAATAACGCAGCGACGGCAATTTGGTTGACCCACAACAAGCAAATGAGTAATCCCCCCATCAACAGACCGGCGGGCATCACGCGAAACGCATGGGGTAATGACACGTATCTCCCTGCTAATAAGGCACCAATGGCAATACCCACCGCAACGACGGCGATTAAGCGAGTGGCAGATTCTAAATCAATGGCCAGCCACAACAGCGCCCAATTGAGCACCACCAAGCGCATGGTGGCGCCTGCGCCCCAAAATAAGGTGGTGATGGCCATTGATACTTGTCCTTGCGGATCACGCCATAGCCGCCAGAAGCAGTCGTAAAAGACGGCGATTTGATAGCGAGGGCTAAGGTAGAGCGGCTTGAGGGCGGTAGTAGGGCGGGCAATCGCGGCATTAATTGCTGCGGCAATGCTGTAGAGCACGCTGATGATGAGAATAGAAAACTCGATGCCGTTAAGGTAGTGACCCAGGGTATTGCCTGCTAGCCATTGGCTAACAAACGATCCAGATAAATACCCACCAAGCAAAGTGCCGAGAATAATGGCAAATACGGTTGAGCTTTCTAGCCAGCCATTGGCGGCAACCAATTGCGCTGGCGCTAGGCTTTCGGTGATTAAGCCGTATTTAGCGGGCGAGTAAGCCGCCGCACCCAAACCAACCAAGGCATAAGCCCATAAAGGAGACGCTCCCAAGCCCATGAGTAGGCAAGCGAATAATTTGATGCCATTGCAAATCATCATCACTTGATTTTTGGGTCTGGCGTCAGCTAGTGCGCCGGCATAAGGCGCAATCAGCACATAAGAAACGGTAAAGCCCCACAGCAACATCGAGAGGTGCCACTCAGGGGCTTGTTGTGATTTGAGTAAGGCCAAGGCGGCAAAAAACAGCGCGTTATCGGCCAGGGCGGAGAAAAACTGTGCGGCTAAGATTTTATAAAATCCGGCTTGCATTATTTAAACCTTGCACTGTGCTGATGGATGATTGTGAATTTATATCAGCAAAATATGACAAAACTACCGCCTCTGACGGTGGTGTAAGATTAAAGTCCGCTGTTTTGCGTGGTATGATCGCAGGCGTCACAATTGAAAAGCTTGGACGCTGCAATGGATATCCTGCAGTTTTTGGTTACGATTTTTACCGATTACGGCTATCTGGCTGTATTTACGGTGTTATTAATCTGTGGTTTTGGCGTACCTATTCCAGAAGACGTGTCTTTGGTTGCCGGCGGCGTGATTTCGGGGCTGGGTTACGCCCATGTGCACACCATGTTTGCCGTGGGCATGCTGGGGGTATTGATCGGTGATAGTTGTATGTTTTTAGCTGGGCGTTATTTTGGCGCGCGCTTATTACAACACCGCTACTTTGCGCGCATGATGACCCCCGAGCGATATGCGGCGGTACAAGATAAATTTGAGCGTTATGGCAATCGCGTGTTGTTTGTGGCGCGCTTTTTGCCGGGACTACGTACGCCGATTTATCTCACTGCGGGGATGTCGGGGCGTATTTCTTATTTCCGCTTTTTACTGCTCGATGGATTAGCCGCCTTAATTAGCGTACCGATCTGGGTGTACTTGGGGTATTACGGTGCGTCCAATCATGAGTGGTTAATTAAATGGCTAGGTCGAGGTCAGTCAGCGATTATGGTATTGGTCGCGATTGTTGCGGTGATTGTCGCGGTGTGGTATTTCCGTCATTGTCGTAAACCCAAGTAATTCGAAGTCGTTCAACAAAAGCTTTTTGCCGCCTTGTCTTGTCATCAAGCTTTTGTACGAGTACTTATTTCTGAATTTCTAATCTTGAAGCCAATATGTCGCGCCCGATCCAAGCTCGCTTTAATTCACTCGCCTTAGCACACAATTATCAAATAATTCAGCAAAGCGCGCCGACGGCGCGCGTTTTTGCGGTGATTAAGGCCAATGCCTATGGGCATGGTGTGCAGCGAGTGGTCGATGCATTACCCGATGCCGATGGTTTTGCCATTTTAGAAATCAATGCGGCGATTGAATTACGCCGTCTCGGTGTTCAGCAGCCTATTTTGCTGTTGGAAGGGGTGTTTAGTGCGGCTGAATTAACGGCGTGTGCCGAATTTGATTTAGCCATTGCATTGCATTTACCGGTGCATATTGAATGGTTAGAGCAGGCCCAATTAAGTCGGCCGATTGCGGTTTTTCTCAAGCTCAATACCGGCATGAATCGCTTGGGATTTCCTGCCGAGTCTGCGCCAGCTTGGGCGGAACGCTTGGCGCGCTGCCAAAATGTCACCAGCGTGACGGTAATGACGCACTTTGCGTGCGCCGATGAGCCAAGCAAAGGGATTGATACCCAGTGGCAGCGATTTATTGCTGCGACACAATCTTTGGCATTACCCACCTCGTCGGCCAATTCGGCGGCGATATTTGCGTATCCGCAAACGCATGGTACGTGGGTGCGGCCGGGTCTGGCGCTGTATGGCGCATCGCCGTTTAGTGATCAAACAGCGGCGAGCTTAGGTTTGCAGACGGTGATGGCGCTGTGCTCTGAAGTGATCGCCACCCAAGACGTCGCGGTCGGCGAGTCGGTGGGTTATGGGGCGAGCTTTATTGCGCCTGTGCCGATGAAGATCGGGATTGTGGCGTGTGGTTATGCCGATGGTTATCCACGGCATGCGCCGACAGGGACGCCGGTGTGGGTTGCTGGGCAAAGAACGCGTCTACTCGGGCGTGTGTCTATGGATATGCTGTGCATTGATTTAACGCCATGGCCCGAACTCGATGTCGGTAGTCCAGTTGAGCTGTGGGGGGCGCATTTGCCGATTGATGAGGTGGCCAGCGCTGCGGGGACTTTAAGTTATGAGTTAATGTGCGCGATCGCTGCGCGAGTTCCTGTTTATACATTATAAAAGCGGGCCGATATCTTATTTGGCGTTCACGTTTTACTCGCCTTAAGCCGGGGCGTTTTTATATCGAACGATCAATGATGGCATTAACAATTAAATGCATTAGCTCAGGCCGAAAAGTGCTATAGAAAATTGCGGCTATCGGGTATTTAATTTTTTTGCATTATTTTTATCATCAGTGTTGTAATTAAATCATTTTTTTGTTTTATTCGTGCTGTTGATTCTTGGCCTAAATAAATTCTTCATAAATCAATTCAATTGCCACTCCCCAAGTAGAGGGGCTTCCTTTACAATTAGTCTGTTTCTTTTAATCCCGCCCTGCAGGTTGAATCATGGCATTGATCGTCCAGAAATACGGTGGCACATCGGTGGGTACCACCGACCGAATTAAAAATGTGGCTCGCCGCGTCGCCAAACATAAAGCACAAGGTCACGATATTGTTGTCGTGCTGTCTGCTATGTCTGGTGAAACCAATCGTTTGATTGGCCTCGCTAAAGAAATGCAAGTCAATCCTGATCCGCGTGAGCTTGACGTCATTGTCTCGACCGGTGAGCAGGTCACCATTGGCTTGCTGGTTATGGCTTTGAAAGACATCGGCATCGATGCGATTTCATACACTGGCGCTCAAGTGAAAATCTTGACCGATAGCGCGCACACCAAAGCACGTATTCAGCATATTGATGATGCCAATATGCGTGCTGATTTAAGTGCCGGTAAAGTGGTCGTGGTCGCAGGCTTTCAAGGTGTTGATCCAGATGGCAACATCACGACTTTGGGTCGTGGCGGTTCAGACACCACCGGTGTGGCTTTAGCGGCAGCATTAAAAGCCGATGAGTGCCAAATCTATACTGACGTGGATGGGGTTTACACCACCGACCCACGCGTGGTGCCAGAAGCCAAAAAGCTAACAACGATTACTTTTGAAGAAATGCTGGAAATGGCCAGCTTAGGTTCAAAAGTATTGCAAATTCGCTCCGTTGAATTTGCTGGTAAATATAATGTGAAATTGCGCGTGTTGTCTTCCTTCCAAGAAGAAGGCGAGGGCACGCTGATTACCTTCGAGGAAGACTCTACCGTGGAAAAACCAGTCATCTCCGGCATCGCCTTTAATCGCGACGAAGCCCGTGTCAACGTTATTGGTGTTCCTGATAAGCCCGGTATCGCTTACCAAATTTTGGGCCCAGTGGCCGATGCCAATATTGATGTCGACATGATTATCCAAAATGTTGGTCAAGACGGCACCACCGATTTCTCGTTCACAGTGCCTAAAGGTGAGCTCGCGCGCACGATTAAGGTGCTGGAAGGCGTGCAAAGCCATATCGGTGGTCAATCGGTTTCGGGTGACGACAAAATTTGTAAAGTCTCGATTGTTGGCGTGGGCATGCGCTCGCACGTTGGCGTTGCGTCAACGATGTTTCGCACCTTGGCGGAAGAAGGCATCAATATTCAAATGATTTCGACGTCTGAAATCAAAATTTCTGTCGTTTTAGACGAGAAATACTTGGAATTAGCCGTGCGTGTATTGCATAAAGCGTTTGGTTTAGACCGTACGCTGTAATTTAAGCGCTGATAAAGTGTTGCTTTGAGCGGCCGCATTTAAAAATGTCGTTTCAGGCTAATAAATACACTTGTTGTAAAATCAGTAGCTTACGTAGTTAATCGACATTTCATCAGAAATATTCAATTAGAAGTGTTGACGGAGGCCGATAGTGTGTATATTATTCGGTCTCCCTGAACGGAGATGTGGATGAGTGGCTGAAATCACCGCCCTGCTAAGGCGACATACGGGGTAACCTGTATCGAGGGTTCGAATCCCTCCGTCTCCGCCAGGAACTTTAAGTTGTACAGTGCGCTTGTAGCTCAGTTGGATAGAGTATCTGGCTACGAACCAGAGGGTCGGGCGTTCGAATCGCTCCAGGCGCACCAACACTTAAAGCGTTTTACAAAGTCTCCATCGTCTAGAGGCCTAGGACACTGCCCTTTCACGGCGGCGACCGGGGTTCGAATCCCCGTGGAGACGCCAACTGTCGAGTTGGTTGTTTTTAAAAGTAATGAAACACAGTGCGCTTGTAGCTCAGTTGGATAGAGTATCTGGCTACGAACCAGAGGGTCGGGCGTTCGAATCGCTCCAGGCGCACCAATTTCTTACTGTATTAGATCTACACAGTTCCCATAGTTTAGCGGTTAGAACACTGCCCTTTCACGGCGGCGGCCGGGGTTCGATTCCCCGTGGGAACGCCAAAATTCGAATAAATAACGACTTAAGCGCAAGCTAAGTCGTTTTTTATTGCCTGTCACTTTGGCTATGCGATGATTTCGCTGTTAGACATGGTTAATCGATGTCTTTTGCCCGCTTTGCCTATCAAATCAATACGACCCAATCCAGTCAACTCAAGCCGTGTACTCGCAAGACATATCTTACAATTTGATGATTTTTTGCGACGCTAGGTGCTAATTCAATCTCGCTACGCTGTCAGCTGGGTTTAAATCAGGTACATTACGATTAAATCAAGAATAAGGATGAGACAGTGAAAAAGAATAATCTAGTGCTAGCGAGTTTGCTGTGTTTAGGTTTGATCGCTTGTGGTGATCAGCCTGCTACGACGCAAGTTGACGCCAATTCGGTTGATCCAAAATATCAAAATCCATTATTAAATATCGATCCTGCGCAATTTAGTGCGGTGCTCGGTGAATGTGGCAAGGTGCTCTACGCCGCTTCAGCGCCGATTGATGAGACCTGTCGCAACGACGTGAAAGCTAGAGCCGCTAAGCAAGGCATTATGCTCACCGATACGCATTTAAATGAGCCCTTGGTGCATGATCGTTATCAATACAGCACGCGAGCGCAGTAAGTTTAGTGCCTGCAGTATTTCTAGAATAAAAGGGTGTAGTTCTTGATGAACTGCACCCTTTTTTAATTTTTAAGATCAAAGCTGCCAGCTTAATCTACTGTTATCTGCCGTCCGTTAGATGGATTATTTTTTGCCTAATACGGTAATGATTTTTCGGCTGTTGTTTGAGCACAAAGCCAGCGCTAGCAAGGCCTGCGCCGCGTCGGCGCGGGGTAAATAGTCGCAACTGTCTTGCGCTGCTGTGGTGTCGTCCTCAATCACATACTGGCCTGTGGCCGCTTGATGCGTGAGCCCGCCCGGGCGAACAATCAGCCAATCTAACTGGCTGCGGCGTAAATGCTGTTCGGCGCGGGTTTTCGCTTGCAGCGCTTGGCCTAATGCCGCTTGCGCTGCTGGCGACAAACGAGACCATTGTTCATCGCAGCCCAAAGACGTCAGCAAAACAAACCGACATGGATGACTTTGCTGCGCGGCATCAATGGCGTTGAGATTGCCAATGTCGTCCACTCGGCGACCTTCGGCGTTTTTGCCACCCAGTAGGCTGATTAATAATGGCGCGGCGGCGGCGGCAATGGCATTTTGGCAATCAATCAAATTAAACGCATCGCCTTGCAAAATGGTCACGCCGGCAGCCGTCAGTGCCGAGGTATCGCGACCCGCTCGCACCATGCACGCGACGCGCAAACCTTGATGGCGGGCGTGCTGCACTAAATGCCAGCCAGTATTGGCTGCGCCGCCAAAAATCAATAGATCGTGTTGCTTCATTACGCCTCGCTCTGCTGCGCAGAAAATTGGCGTAATGCATCGAGTTGATCTTGGCGCAACTCGCCAGCTTCATCACGGCCAACAAAGATTTTAAACATCGGATTGCCACTTAAATTGCAAAAAATCAGGCAAGCCGTTGGTTTATTCATAAACGGGCGCTCAAGCCAATAAATGGCACTGCATTGGCTAAAGCGCAAATGGCCATGTAAGCCGGTACTGCCTTGCCAATTGTAAAAACCGTGGCTGACTTCGCCGTAGGGCAGGGGGCCGGTAAATTCTAAAATGGCGTCATTGCTATTGCTAATCACCGTCACGCTGCTGTGCCAAGCATGCATCAGGTCCAATAGCGGGACAAACTGGCTGCCAGCGATTTTTTGCCACAGGGTATTGGGTAGGCATTCAATCACCGTTTGTAATGGGCAATCTAAGCTCGTCGCCAATTGCTCGAGCACTACGCCTGGGTTTTTGGCTAGGCGGCTTTGTAGGGCGGTCATTTGTTCGGGATTTAAAGTGGGGTTCATGGTGGCTCCAGACAGCATTAAAGTAATACAGCAAGTTCGCGGGTGAGGGTGGGTGACCAGAATCGGCCAGCAATACTCAATGCAGCGTGTTGACCATCGATGTTGAGTAAACCTGCGGTTTGCCACTCATTGATTTTTTCCAGCGCAGCGGGGTAGGCGGCGAGTCGTTCGAGTGACAAGCTGCCGCGATCAAGTTCACCCTGAATTTGGCCAAAAATACGTTTTTTATCGCTCACGCCAGCGATATAGCTCAAAGGCTTGCTGGTGCTGGCCAAATAAGCCGCTAATTCGCCCTGCACTTGATAGCTCAAACCAGAGTGGCAGCCGCCAGCGCCCGAACCAAAGGCGAGGCAATCGTGGCCGGTTTTAATCGCGCTGTTATAGCGATTGCGCTCGTTTTTTTGCGGATTGGCAAAATGACTATTGCTCACTTGTACCCAACCGGCGGCCTGCATTTTATGCACGGCGTAGGCGTATTGACGCGCTTGTGTGGCCAAATCAGGCAAGGGTTTGAGCGCGCCTTTTTCTATCATTCGATTGATTGGCAAAGAAGGAAAAGCGTTAAACGCATAAATATCTAGCCCTGATAGGCCTAATGACAAAGCCACATCCAGATCGTGTGCCCATTTTTCATCGTCTTGCCCGGGCAGGCCGAGCATTAAATCGGCCACGATGACCGCATCGCAGTCTTGGCATAAAGCGCGCAAATAATCAGCAGCGGCTTCGCCGCTATGGTGGCGGCCTAGGCGGCGGCGCAGTTGGCTATCAAAACTTTGCACGCCAATCGAGATTCGGTTGGCACCTGCTGCGAGGCAAGCGTTGACTTTATCGCGGTCAAAATGCGAAATCCGCCCTTCAATGGTGATTTCGCAATCGTCAGTCAGCGGTAAATACTGCCGAGCTGCGCTTAATAGTCGCGTTAAATCGTTGGCAGAGAGTGCCGTTGGCGTGCCGCCGCCAAAATACACAGCTTGAATACGGCCACCAGCAGGGCGGCTGCTGGCATCTTGAGCGAGCTCGGCAATCAGTCGATCGACATAGGGCGCGCCGTGTTTTTCTTGCCATGCATTGCGATAAAAACCGCAAAAAACGCAGTGATTGGCGCAAAACGGAATATGAAAATAAGCCAAAGCGCCGTCGCTAATAGCCGCTTGCGTCAGTGTGGCTTGCATCTGCGGCCATTGTTCAGCAGCAATCGGATTAGCGCCCCACATCGGCATCAGTGCTTTGCGCTCTTTAAATGCATCGGGGAGTACGTCGTTTGGGTGGTGTAGGGCGAGAGTCATGGGTATTTTCTAAATATTAATGATATTCATTATCATTTGAATTGAGTTAAAATTTTTGATTTAAATCAATTCAAATTCGATCGAGGCTAAACCAAAGCGCTGAACCAGCTTGCTGGCACTGCGGCACTTGGATTTTGGTGCCGGGTTTTGGCGTTCAGCCAATTCGTGTGGCGCACGGGTGCGAGCGTATCGCTGCGCTGTTTGTCGTCTGCAGCTTGTATCCAACCAATGCTTGCAACGCTGAGTGGTAACGCGCTGATTGCGCCTAACTAGCAGTCAAATAACACCAAAGGCCGCTTCGGGTCTTGTGGATGGGCAATCACGGTGGCGGCCAGTTGATACGTTTGCTGTAAATGATCCGGAGTTAAAACATCGCAGGGTATACCGCTGGCGATAATGCTGCCCTTGGCGAGCATGGTAATACGGCTGCAATATCGCGCAGCCAAATTCACATCATGCAAGACCGCAACCACCGCAATGCCGGCTTCTTGCGCCAGTTTTTGCGCCGCAGCCAATAAGCCATGTTGATGCAGCGGATCCAAACTCGACGTGGGTTCATCCAGCAACACACAGCGATATTCCCCCGCTTGTTGCGCTGCCAAGGCTTGCACCAACACACGGGCAAATTGCACGCGCTGCTGCTCGCCGCCCGATAAAGTCGGGTAGCGCCGCCCAGTGAGGTGGCTAACATCGGCCCATTGCTGCGCCGCCTGAATCACCTCGGCAACGGCCGATGGCGACAATTCGGCAAACGGGTATGCGCCCATGGCAATCACTTCATCGACCGATAAATTAAACCCCAGCCCGGGATTTTGCGGCAACACGGCGCGAACACGCGCCAATTGCGAATTCGCTAATTCACGCAAATCTTGCCCAGCCCAGCGCACATGGCCGTGCTGGGGCGTGAGCTCGCCAGCGAGTAAAGACAATAGTGTGGATTTCCCTGCGCCATTGGCCCCTAGAATGGCGGTAAATTCGCCAGCAGGAATCGCCAGTGACACCTGATTTAAAATCGGCCGATGGCAGCGCGAAAAAGAAACGTGATCGAGAGATAACATAAATCAACTTAAGACTTGCGGCTAAGTAATAGCCAAAGAAAAAACGGTCCGCCAATTAAGCTGGTAACAACGCCAATCGGCAGTTCGGCAGGGACTACGGCGATGCGCGCAATATAATCGGCCAGCACTAAAGCGATGGCGCCGAGTAAAAATGAGGCGGGTAATAAGCGCCGATGATCGGCGCCCAACAGCATGCGTGCGCAATGCGGCACCACCAAACCGACAAAGCCAATCCCACCGGTGGCGGCGACTAAAGGACCAATTAATAGCGCCACTAAAACAATCAGTTTTCGGCGTAAGCCTTTAATCGCAAAACCCAGATGCAAGGCTTCGCGCTCACCAAGTAGCAGCGCATTCATGGCACGCCAGTAGCGCATAATCCAGATCGAAATCAGCAATAAAAACGGCCCAAGCAGCGCTAAACGCTGCCACGTGGCGCCCGCTAAACTACCCATATTCCAAAAAGTTAGGCTGCGTAGTTGATTGTCATCGGCCAAATAAGTAAATAGGCCCATTAAACTGCCGCAAATGGCGTTAATTGCAATGCCCGCGAGTAATAAACCGGCCATGCCGGCATAACGTCGCCCAAGGTGATACGCCAAAGCGGTGGCTAAAATACTACCTAAAAAAGCCGCAGGCGCTAAAATAGCAAAACTACCCCCCCCCAGTACAATCGCAGAGACCGCACCCAGAGACGCGCCCGACGATATACCTATCAGGCCCGGCTCGGCTAATGGATTGCGAAACAAAGCTTGCATCGTCGCGCCAGCCAGTGCCAATACGCCACCGGCTAAAGCGGCGAACAGCACGCGAGGTAGGCGGATTTCGAGCAAGACATCACGCCAAAATTGTTGCTCATCGCTCAATAACGGCGCGTTCATTAGCAATAAGTCGGGAATGGCCGACAGGGGAATTTGCACTGCGCCATGGCTGGCGGTGAACACCAGCAGGATCAGCAAGACGCCAGTGGCAAGTAAGCCAGCCAGCCAATTGGGAATAAGCAATCGACAGCACATGATTATTTGGCCGCACTCATCAGTTGACGCAATGCTTCTGGCAGGCGCGGACCAAAGCCAAGCAGTAATAAATCATCCATCACAATCACGCGCTTATTTTTGGCCGCTGGCGATTGCGCCAAGCCGGGCCGCGCCAAAAGTGCCGCCATCCCGCCCATGCTGCTTAAGGTGCTGGTTGTGGTGATAATCACGTCGGGGCGCAGCGCCGCCATGCCTTCGCGCGACAGCGGTTTATAGCCTTGTTGCTGCGCTAACACATTGCGTAAACCAGCCAATTGCATCATCGCATCGGCACTGGTGTTTTTGCCGGCGCCTTCTGGCTCGCCACTGCGGCTCATCAACATTAATGCGGTGCTGGTGCTGGTGCTGGTGCTGGTGCTGGTAGCAGGCTGCAATGCTTTGACGTCTTGACTGATTTGTTTGACCATTTGCTCGCCTTGTTGCGGCAAATTGAGTGCCGCAGCGACCCCGCGAATGCGTTGCGATAAGGCCGACAGATTGGCTTGGCCGGGTAAAACAATCACTTTGATGCCCATTTTTCTTAGCTGCGCTAAGGCTTGTGGTGGACCGGCTTGATCGGTCGCCAACACGATATCGGCCTTGCTGGCTAACACGCCTTCGAGCGAAAATTGCCGGTAATAACCGACTTTGGGCAGTTGATTGGCCGCCGCTGGATACACACTGGATTGATCGACGGCCACCAAATGCTGCTCGGCGTTGAGTGCGTAAATAATTTCAGTCAGCGGGCCGCCAAGGCTGACCACGCGCGGCGCACTTGCCAGCGCCAGCGTGCTGAAAACAGTAATAAAAAACAGCAGTAAAATCGTCGTCAAAGAGTAGTAAATACGCATGATGTATCCAGCAGTAAAACAAGCTATGGGCTTAGCCCGCCTTGGCGTGATGATGCAAACGCTGGCGGGCTGACCGGTTTATTGCGCCAATGGCGTGCTGCATAAGTTTTCTAGCAAAGTGCGCCAAGCCGCCAGCTCAGGCACGCCGGGTTTGCGCACACCAAAGAACTGCACGATTAATTCTTCGCTCTGGCTATACACTTCTAGCGAAGTAACCCAGCCATCGACGGTGGGTTTATTGACGACCCAGCACGAGGCAATGGCGTCGGTATTGAGATGCAGATTAAATTTTTCATCCAAAATATTGAACCAAGGCCCGGTGCGCAGCAGTTTTTTCACTGGCCCAGAATGAATCTGCACCATGCCGCGATTGCCCACAAAACACATAATCGCCAAGCCAGAATCAGCCGCTTGTTGCAGCATGGTTTCCACCGCATTAATCGCTACCGATTGCGCCAAATCCGCGCCCGCAGCACGCAAAGCGCCTAAACGGCTGACTTGATTTTTACGCAGCATCGGAAAAAATCCATGCGTATCGGTCAGCGCCAACCACGCAGCACGCAGCGCCGCAGGATCGGCAGCATCACGCGGCATCGCGTCAATTGGGTAGGCGGCGATCTCGGGCCAAGTGGGCGCGGCATCGGCAAATTGGGCGACTAAGGCGTGGTAAGCCTCGATATGGCTATTGGCAGTCATAAAGATTTTATGCACGGCGACACCCGCGCCATCAAAAAATTGCAGACTGAGGCGATCGCCTTCTTGCACGGCAAAATGGCTTTGCCAAGCGTTAAAAAACATTCGTAAATCTAAATCGGCACCCAGCACCATGCCGATGGATTTTTCAGCTTCGATTTGCTCATATTCGCCATGACGTTCATGTACGCACCAGTCATTGCGGCTGAGCACCATCACTTCACCCAAGCTCGCTAGCTCACGAAAGATCGCTTGGGCAGTGCCTTTGAGCGGTGTCGCGCTCACGCCGCATTCAGCGGCGATGAGTTCTGCCTCACTGACTTGCAGGCGCAGCGCCCGATCGCGGATGCGTAGTTTGGGCTCGGCTTGGCGTAAAGCTTGATCGGCGGCTTGCAATGTGGCGGCGCGTTCGGAATAAGTCATCGCGTTCATGGGGTGTCCTTGTGGTTTTGCTACGGTGAAATGGCGAGGGCAGGGCGGCAAACTTGCCGCGTAGCCTTGGCGCTCGGTGGCTTTTGAGCGACCGAGCCATTGATTGTTGTGGTTTAGAATTTCCAATCGGCGCTCAAGCGCAGATTGCGACCGGGCTGGGTGAGCCTATCCATATTGGCGCTTGAGCTAGCGAGGCCACGCACATCGCTATCAATCCAATATTTGCGATCACCTAAATTGAAAACACCACCGGTAATCTTCAGATCTTTGCGCGGCGTCCACCATGCGATTAAATCGACCAAGCCATAACCGGGTGCTTTAAAATCGGCTTCGCCAGCGACTTTGTCTTGTCCTTTCACCGCAGTAAATAACAGCTGGCCACCCCATTGCGCTTGTTGATAGCCCAAGCCGGTAACGGCTTTTAGTGGGGCGACACTGCCGAGCGGTCTATCGTTGGTTTGATTTAAGCCGACCGCCCAAGCGGCATTGGCCCAGCTATGCCAGCCTTGGCCGATTTGCCAGTTCATTCTGACTTCCGCGCCATAAATCCGCGCTTGGCTGATGTTTTGGTTTTGATAGGTGGTATCGGTGCCCGGCACACATTGCGCGCTGCCCGGGCAAGTGAAGCTGACTTGCTCAATAAAGTTGTCGTACTGATTATTAAACGCGGCGATGCTGCCGCCGAGTGCTGAATTGCCAAAGCGGCCACCGAGCTCAATGCCATGGCTGGTTTCAGGTTTGAGATTCGGATTGGCAATGGCGGCGTAGCCCATCGGCGAGATATAACTACCGTTCAGCTCCATTGCATTGGGCGCGCGAAACCCCGCGCTGTATTGGGCAAATAAAGTGCTCATTTCACTGACTTGCCACGCGGCAGCTAGCTTGGGGGACAGCGCTGAATCGGTCAGCGCCACCGCTTGCCCGCCGCCAGAACTAAATTGCGTATCAACGTCGGGATTGAGTTGGTAGTGATCAAAACGCAAACCCGGCGTGAGGGTGAATTGGCCGCCCGCAAAGCTCAGCTCGTTTTGCGCGTAAATGCCCCATTGTGTGGTTTTGGTTTTGGGCACATCGCGTACATTGAGCGAGCTCGAACTTGGCGTGCCGTCGCGTAATTCAGTTAAATCGCTTTGAAACCATTCCGCGCCCAGCGTCCAATGTTGCCCAATATCCCCGGCGATTTTCTTTTCAATCAGGCCATTGATACCGATGGTGTCTTGGTCATACGTTGAAGTGCGGCTCCAATTGGGCGTAAGCACTTTGCCTTGCTGGCGCACTTGAAATGATTTTTGCGTGGTGGCCATGTCTTGGCGGTAAACCATCGCTTGCGCGCCATCAATCCAGCCATTTTGATCGGGCGCGGTGTATTGATAATCCAGTGAAATACGGCGGCGCGTTTGTTCGTCCTCGGCGCGGCTTGATTTCACCGAGCTCATCATTGGCGCGCCGATATCGGTATACATCGTGGTGTCGACGCGTTTTTGATTCATCTCGGCGGTCAAGCCCAGCTTGTGGCCTCCATCGAGATAGTGCTGCAATTTGACTAAGGCGCTGCGTTGTTCGGTGTCTTGTGGATTGGCGGTGGTGCGGCCATATTTTTGCGTATCAACTGTACCCATGGTCGCCAATTCATGACCACGGCGGCCAGCCACTTGCACTAAACCCAAGGTGTTTTCACCAGCAGCAAACGCCACTGCCGCTTGCGCGCCATAGCTACGATCGGCGCTGGCATAATCGGCTTTCACTTGGCCGCCCACATCGCCTTGGCCTTGTAATAAATCGGCTGGATTGGTGGTGCGCATACCGACCACGCCGCCTAAGGCATCGGAGCCATATAAGGTGGATGCAGGGCCGCGTAAGACTTCAATCGACGACAGCTGTGAAAAATCAACTTGGTCGCGGCCGCTATTGAGGTAAGAGCCAAAAGAGAAGGTATCCGGTAGGCGAATGCCATCGACCATCATCAAGACGCGGTTACTGTCTAAGCCGCGGATATTGACGCTCGACAAACCGTAACGGCCATTTTGACGAATATTCACCCCCGGTTCGGCACGCGAAAAATCGCGAAAATCGTCAATCATCTCGTCATCGAGCACCGCTCTGCTGGTGGTGGTAATCGATGGCGGCAGCTCGCTGAGCTCTTTTTCGGTACGGGTGCCAATCACCACGATAGGGTCAAGCGCCGGAAATACCGGCTCTGCGGCGGCAAACGCGTGCTGCATCGCGGCAGAAATTAGCGTCAAAGTCAAAACCGTGGCTTTCATTTTTTGTCCTATAGCGGCTCGCCGTGCAGCGCGAATCAAGCGCTTGCAAATCAGCAGTGGCCAAACCAAAAGTAAATAAGAATCGTTATCAATTTGTGTGGTGCATGTTAATGATATTTATTCTCATTTGCAAGTTGTAATCTTTACCCCTAGAATTAACGCCTCTCACTAATGGCTGCAACTCACGAATGAAACGAATCTATCCCTTGTTATTACTGAGCTTACTGGCAGCCTGTCAGTCGCCTACGACTTTGACTTCAGCAGCGCCGACGGCTCAGCCGGTGGTGTTATTAGGCGAAGTGCACGACAATGCGCTGGGCCATCAGCAGCGCTATGCATGGCTCAAAGCCAAAATAAAAGCCGGCTGGCGGCCGGCAATTGCGATGGAGCAATTTGACGTTGAGCGGCAAGCCGACATAGATCAGGCGCGCGCCAAGCGGCCCAAAGACGTCGATTTTCTAATTAAAAAAGCCGGTGGCGCGCGCTGGGATTGGCCTTTATATCGGCCGGTGATTCAGCTGGCACTGCAATATGATTTGCCCTTGCTGGCGGCCAATTTATCGCGCCAAGACGCCGCCATCTTGATGAAAAACCCGCAAGCGAGTTTAGCCAGTTTGGCGGGAATGGATTTAAACGCAGAAATTGCGCCCGCTGTTTTAGCTGGGCAGCGCCAAGCGGTACAAGCGGGGCATTGCGGGCAATTACCGCTGGCGATGGAAGAGCCCATGGCCCGCGCGCAAATTGCGCGAGACCGATTAATGGCGCAGGTTATGGCACCGTATTTGTCGCAAGGCGTTGTGCTGATTGCCGGTAACGGACATACCCGCCGCGATATCGGCGTAGGCCAATGGCTACCGCAAGCGTATTCGGTGGGATTTGTTGAATCAGAACAAGAAAATTATTTTGATGAAGTGAACGTAATTCGTCCTGCCCAGCGCCCAGATCCTTGCGCGACATTGCAGTTAAAACCGGCGTAAATACGGTCGTTTTACTGAGGGCGCGGCCGGTTCGCGCCCTTTTTTTGTCCGGCACCTAGGCCCTGCAGGTGCGCGGTTTAGATTAAGCCGTCGTCGTTGTCGACTAAAATATTCAGCGAATTTTTTAAGGTGTTACGCACTTTTTTACGCGAGAGTAATTTGGTTTGCGCTGGCAGTGGCAAATCAGTCAACCGCAGGACGTTTTTATCAATCAATACATCGACCAAATCTTCGATAACGCGAATTAAATCGGTGTCGAGCGAGTAAAATATTTCATCCGATTTCACCAAAAAATTGACCACATCGGGGTGATTGCTATCGAGCTTTTCTTGGTTTTCAGCCGAAGCTTCGACTGAAAGAGTAATGATTTCACCTTGGGCATTTCGACGGGCATAAAACATAATGGTAGGCTCATAAGAAACATTTAAGTTTGATGTTAGCAGTTTCACCGTAGGCTGTAGATAATCTAAGGAGATTTGAATGGAAAAAGTCAGCAAAACCGATGAGCAATGGCAGGCTCAGCTCAGCCCCGCCGCGTATTACGTTACGCGGCAAAGTGGCACCGAGCGCCCATTTAGCGGCCAATACGAAAAAAATCGTGCCGCAGGGCAATACCATTGCATCTGCTGTGGCGCGCTGTTGTTTGATTCAGCCAGCCAATTTGACGCTGGTTGCGGCTGGCCGAGTTTTTCGCTGGCGGCCGACGAATCTGGCGTCACACGCATTGTCGATCGTAGTCACGGCATGGAGCGCGTTGAAGTGCGCTGCACACAATGCGACGCGCACTTAGGCCACGTCTTCCCCGACGGCCCGGCCCCTACCGGCGAGCGGTATTGTATTAATTCGGTGGCGCTGGATTTTGAGGCCAAGTAGGGATGTATTTGATTATGGCCTTTTAAATTAATAGCCTACATGGCAATACCTTAATGTTGTCATCAAAAAAGCCGCACTAAATAGTGCGGCTTTTTCTTGGGTTTTGGCGGGGTTAATTTGCGATCCGCGCTAATTCTTCAAAATAGGTTGGGAAGGTTTTGGCGGTGCATTTTGGGTCGTTAATCCGGACCGGTACGCCTTTGATTGCAACGAGTGAGAAGCACATCGCGATGCGGTGATCGTCGTAGGTGTCGATTTCGGCGTTGGCGGTGAGCGCTTCAGGTGGCGTCACTGAGATCCAATCTTGGCCTTCAACCACGGTGGCGCCGACTTTGCGCAGCTCGGTCGCCATGGCCGAAAGGCGGTCGGTTTCTTTGACGCGCCAGCTTTCGATATTGCGGATGGTCGTTGTGCCTTTGGCGTACAGCGCGGCAATGGCGATGGTCATCGCGGCGTCGGGGATGTGGTTGAGATCAACGTCAATCGCAGTGAGCTGGCCGCTCGCTGGTGGTGCCGCTTCAATCCAGTTGGGCCCCCAAGTAATCACCGCGCCCATTTCTGCCAACGTATCGGCAAAACGTTTGTCGCCTTGAATGCTGTCAGATCCCACACCTTCTACGCGCACCACGCCGCCACCGATGGCACCGGCAGCGAGGAAGTAAGACGCGCTGGACGCGTCGCCTTCAACGTGGATTTCGCCGGGGCTGGTATAGCTTTGGCCGCCGGGGATGAAAAACTCGTTCCAGCTTTTACGCTCGACTTTCAGGCCAAATTTGGCCATTAAATTCAGCGTGATTTCGATATACGGTTTTGAGATTAATTCGCCGACCACATCAATCGTCATATCGCGCTGGGTGAGGGGTATGGCCATCAACAGCCCAGTCAGAAACTGGCTGGAGACATTACCCTTGACTGCAATGCGATCGCACGTCACGCTGCCCGGGCGAATTTGTAGCGGCGGGAAGCCTGCATTGCCCAAGTATTCGATATTGCAGCCCGCTTGCTGTAAGCCAGTTACCAAGTCGCCAATTGGGCGCTCGTGCATGCGCGGCACGCCAGACAGACGGTAATCGCCGCCAGCAAACGCTAGCGCCGCAGTCAATGGACGGAACGCTGTTCCGGCGTTGCCGAGGAATAAATCCGCTTGTTTAACCGGGAATTCACCGCCACAGCCATGCACGATAAAATCACGGCTGTTGCCGCATTGCTCGATCTGGATGCCAAGCGCAGCAAGGGCTTCGAGCATGCGTTCGGTGTCATCCGAGGCCAGCAAACCCAAGACACGGGTGCTGCCTTGGCACAGTGCCGCCAGTAACAAGGTGCGATTTGAAATGCTTTTTGAGCCAGGCAGGGCAACGCTGCCATTCACGCCCGCAATCGGGGCAAGATCCAGAAATTCCATCATGGTTTCCTAAAAATAACACGGTGTTAAATGGGCAGCGCAGTGATCGATCGGCCTGCGAGCTCAATCAATGCAGATGAGCTGTCGCTGAATCATCGATTTAGACTGGCTCGGTGCACCGCTATTGCGCGTCAACAGCGGCGTTGGCTGTGCTGCAGACTAAGTCACTGGCCAAAAGTTTTTGCGCAAGGTGAAGCAACCATGCACGGGCACTTTTGCCGACTGACTTATGCTTTTAATTTATTGAGCGCGGTATACACCAGATCAGCTTCAAGTTGATTGAGGCAGTTCATATGCCCCAGCGGGCAAACGCGGGCAAAGCAGGGGCTGCATTCTAAATCGAGGGTAACAATCTTGGCCTTAATTGCCAGCGGTGGGGTAAAGCTCGGTGAACTCGAACCAAATACCGCTACTAATGGGCGCTGTAATGCTGCGGCCACATGCATTAAACCCGAGTCATTACACACCACACTGCTGGCGAGCGACATTAAATCAATTGCTTCAGCCAGACTGGTTTTGCCGGCTAAATCGAGCACATGCGGCGCAAGCTGGCGAATTTCGTGGCAAATTTCTTGGTCTTTATTTGATCCCAATAGCCAAACTTGCTGACCTTCGGCGATCAAACGATTAGCGAGCGCTGCGGCGTGAACCGCAGGCCAGCGTTTGGCTGGGCCGTACTCTGCGCCGGGGCAAATCGCGACGATGGGTGTGTCGATGCTCAAACCGAGTTTACGCACCGTGGCATCGCGCGCGTCGGCGTTGATGGTAAGCACCGGAAACGGCATCGCTTCGGTGAGCGGCACGCCGGCATCGGCACCGAGGGCGTAAAAGCGCTGCGCCATTTGCGGTAGCAAAATCGGGTCTAGCTCGCGGGCATCATTGAGTAAGCCATAGCGCATTTCACCCAACCAACCGGTGCGCTTAGCAATGCCAGCCAAAAACGGCACTAAGGCCGATTTGAGTGAATTGGGTAGCACAATCGCTTGATGGTAGCCGCGCGCTTTGATTTGCCGGGCTAGCGCCCAGCGCTCACGTAATTTGAGTTCGCCATGGGTAAATGGCGCGTCGATCAAATCGTTAATTTCGGCCATCCGCGCATGCAGCGGTCGCGTCCATGCGGGCGCGAGCACGTCGATCAGCGCATCAGGGTGGCGCGCTTTGATTCGGGCATACAGGGGCTGCGCCATAATGGCATCGCCCACCCAAGCGGGAGCGACGATGAGAATTCGTTTCAAAATTAATTTTCCTAATGACTGCGCTAGCAAAGCGTTCACGCGGGTCGCCGCAGCGTGGCAAAGCCCTATTTTACGATGGATTACGCCGGATTAACGACAAAAGCGGCGTATTAAGCCGCTTTATTAATCAATCTGCTTGCGGGCGACTGCCGTTGGCGATTTAGGCCTGCAGCGCGCAGCGCTGTTTTAGCTTTAGCGCTGCCTGTGGCCTGTTCTGCTACCGTGGGTTTCGCCAAACAGGTGGGTATATCAATGACCCTTAACCACTTCGCCAGCTTTAAGGCGATACGTCGTGCCACAGTATGGGCATTGGGCGGCACCGGTTTTGCTCACGTCGAGAAACACCCGAGGATGCGAATTCCAGCTGCTCATGTCTGGCATTGGGCAATGTAGTGGCAAGTCTTTGGCCAATACTTCGATGTCTGTTTGCGATTCTTTAACGCTCATGGGGTGCTCCGAATGAGGATGTTGTTGGGTGTAGCGCAGCGTAACCACGATCCGTGGTGGTCGGGTTACGCCTTTGGCTCCCCCGACTTACGCGCATTAGCAGGCAGTGAGCCAAGCAGCATGGTGGCTGTCACGGCCTTGAACGATGTCAAAATACCGCTTTTGGATTTCAGTGGTCATCGGGCCACGGCTACCGCAACCGATGGTGCGGTTGTCGAGCTCGCGAATCGGCGTGACTTCGGCGGCGGTGCCGGTAAAGAACGCTTCGTCACAGATATACACTTCATCGCGAGTGATGCGTTTTTCGATCACTTGGACGCCCATTTCAGAGGCGATTTGGAAAATCGTATTGCGGGTAATCCCGTCTAAGCACGAAGTCAAATCTGGGGTGTAGAGCTTGCCGCCACGTACGACGAAAATATTTTCGCCCGAGCCTTCCGCCACAAAACCATCCACGTCCAGCAGTAGCGCTTCGTCGTAACCATCAGCCGCAGCTTCATCGTGCGCCATGATCGAATTCATGTAATTGCCGTTGGCTTTGGCTTTGCACATGGTGACGTTGACATGGTGGCGCGAAAAGCTCGAGGTTTTCACACGAATGCCTTTGGCCAAACCTTCTTCACCCAAATACGCACCCCAAGGCCAAGCGGCAACGATGATGTGCACGTCTTTTTTCGGTGGCGCGATGCCGAGTTTTTCTGAACCGTAAAACGCCATTGGGCGCATATAGCCCGATTTTAGGCCGTTTTCTTTAATTACCGCGATGTGTGCAGCGTTAATTTCTTCGCGGGTAAACGGCAAAGTCATATTTAGAATTTTGGCCGAATTAAATAGGCGATTGGTGTGATCTTGCAGGCGGAAGATCGCAGGGCCGGTACTGGTTTCGTAAGCGCGAACGCCTTCAAAAACGCCCATGCCGTAATGCAAAGTGTGGGTCAATACATGGGTCGTGGCTTCGCGCCAAGGTACCATTTTGCCGTCATACCAAATAACGCCGTCGCGATCTGCCATTGACATCGATGCTCTCCTGCCTAAGTTCTGGGTTTCTAATCAAGACGGTGATTGTAACTTAAAAATAGGGGATTCTGCGTAGCGCCGTACACAGAGTTACACGCTGCTGGGGCATGTGTAAGATTTAGGGTTTAAACCCCTATTTTTGCGCTGGTAACAGGCCCGATTTAAATTAATCCCGTGGCGGCCACGCGGATTGGGGCGGCAGGAAAACCCAAGCTATATCGGTGCATAGGCCAAAGTGGTTGCCGCGCGGGGGGCCACGGTCGGGCCGCATCACTACGCTGGATTCGAGTTTATTGCAGCGTTAGCCGCGCTTGTTCTAATTTTTGCCCGGCAAGGGTGTATTGAATAATCGCCACGCTGCCTGCGAGCGCCGCAAAGTCGCCTTGGCTACTGAGTTGATTGCTGCCGCTGGGGGTGAGTGTCACGCGGCGTTGTTGTTGCTGGTTTTGCAAAATCACCACCGCACTAGCGCCGCTGGTTTTGATGGGTCGGCCGTCGTGATCTTTGAGGTATAGCGTGAGTGTATCCGGGCGGTAACTGAGTTCCAGTTGATGCCCAGCGGCGGATTCTTTCACCATGCCGCCGTGTTCGGCTTGCAGTGGGGTGTCGCTGTGCGCGAAAAGGTTGGCGCAAGCTAACAGCAGGGCGATCAGTAGGGATTTATTCATCGTGATGGATTCTTGTTGGCGGCGGCGAAAAAGGCATGCCTTGCATACGCATGCCGATTGCGCTGAAGTTTAACGATTGTTTTCGCAAAAACTATGGAAGTTTTCTGCGGTCAGCTCCAGATCATTGTCGATGAGCACTTTGCTGGGGCGCACGCATTGCTGTTGTTTTACGCACCACGAATAGCCTTCTTCACCAACGCAGCCATGATGGTCTTTGGCCAATTGGGTGGGCTCGGTGCTGCTGCTGGCGCTGGCTAGACCGGCAACAAACAGGAGCCCCAAACCGAGGAGTCCGTATTTTTTAGTGGAAAATTTCATGGGTATACCTCGCTATGCGTTTATTTGTAGTGTTTAAAGCTAGATACCTAATTGGATGGCTTGACTTGCGTATTGCTGGTGCTGGCTAGTTTTCGGTGCTGAATTACCTTTTGGGTTTAGCTTATTTTGTCAGCGATTGCCAGCTTGGGCTAGGTCAATACGGGTAAGAGCTTAGCGAATAAGCTGCGCCAGCGGCAAAATTTTTGACAGCGCTTCGCACTTTGCGCGGTGCATCGTATGTTGTCGCAAGCTGACATAAAATGACGATGCATCGCTGATTACGCCTTGATTCGTCGCGAAAATCGCGTAAGCAGCAGCAGAAAACCAAACGTCAACCAACCCTCGGTGATCTTTACTCGTTTTATCGGGCCAGACCGAGTAAAATGCGGCCTTCACCGCCCATACTCTGATTGATATGTGGCGGTTGTTTTTTTGATACTTGGAGTGGGTCTATGTCTGAAGCTATTGCAGTTGCTCTTGTTGGGGCTGATACCCCTGCATCTCAAGCATTTTTAGATGTATTGGGTG
The DNA here is from genome assembly GCF_947072475.1 of uncultured Deefgea sp. Taxonomy (GTDB): domain Bacteria; phylum Pseudomonadota; class Gammaproteobacteria; order Burkholderiales; family Chitinibacteraceae; genus Deefgea. The sequence continues at coordinate 23,717 of NZ_CAMTIA010000003.1, read as the reverse complement.
AAATGCCATTGGCTTTGACCGCACTGTATCCTTTGTCGGATGACGAAGAAGCTGTCTCGGTTGAATTGCGCCATCAAAGTTTGCCGATGATTGACGTTGCCAGTTTTGATTGGAAAAAAGCCGACGCAGTGGTGTTTGTTGGCGCGCCGGAATTGGCTAAGCGTTACGCCCAAGCGGCGTGCGATGCCGGTGCGGCGGTGATTGATTTAACCGGGGCTACGGCCAGCCAATCTGGTAAGCCGCAACGCGGCCATATCGTCGGTTTACCGCATGTATTGACGTCGATGATTTCTGCGCCATTGGCGGCGTTGCACGCTTTGGGCGCGATTGATTTTGCCGGTGCCACGGCGATGTTGTCGGTGTCCGAAGATGGCCAAGCGGCGATTGAAGCATTGTCGATGCAAACGCGGCAATTGTTTGCGCAGCAAGAAGTTGAGCTGGCCGGTTACCCTAAGCGTTTGGCGTTTAATTTATTGCCGACCGCCGATTGCGGCGAAGAGCAGCGCATCGCCACCGAGTTGACGGCCGTCGGTACGCCGCTCAATTGCATTACCGTGAGCCGTGTACCGATGTTTTTTGGCCATGCGGTGAGTTTGAATGTGTTAATGCACGATGGGGTGACGCTCGAGCAAATCGAGGCGGCCATTCAAGCTTCGCCAGCGCTGTATTACCTCAAGGCCGACGGCGCAGCAGGCATTGCAACGCCGCAAGACGCGATTGGTGGCGATAAAATCTGGCTCAATCAATTGCAAGTGGCGGCGGATGGTCGTTCAGTGCAAATGTGGTTGGTGGCCGATAATGCCCGCTTGCCAGCGCGTGCTGCCGTGTTGCTATTGGCTTTGCTGTAACGTTGTTTGCTTGCTCGTCGTGAATCGATAGCAGCTTAACGCCGAAAAAAATGCCGTTCATCTTGCGATTGAACGGCATTTTTTATGGCTTAAATATTGGGCTTGCGGCTTAATGCCGTTCACTTAGGCCAAGTGAGCGGCATTTTTTTCCTCGATTTCATTGCAGTTGTCGCTTTTGACGCAAAGGTACAGAGAAAATCAATCGAAAAACCCTGATTTTCCTCCGCGCCTCTGCGCCTCTGCGTCAGGTTTTCAGGGTTTGTCGTTAAGTGAACTGTATTTGGGCTTGCGGCTGGGCTTATTCTTTTTCAAACCAAGCAATGCTTTCCACATGTGCCGTATGGGGGAACATATTAATCACGCCGCAGCTTTTGAGTGTGTAGCCTTTGGTGTTGACCAAAATATCGGCGTCGCGTGCCAGCGTTGCCGGGCTGCATGAAACATAAACAATGCGCTTGGGGCCGTGCTCAACACTGATCGATTGGCACAAAGCCATCGCGCCATCGCGCGGCGGATCGATCAGCATTTTGTCAAAACGACCGAGTTGATCGAGCCATTTTTCGGTCATTTCAAATAAGTTGGCGATTTCATAGCTAGTGAGGTGATCGAGCTGATTGTGGATCGCGCCTTCGAGGGCTCGTTCGACCAATTGCTTACTGCCTTCCATACCCAGCACTTTGGCACCGCTGCGCGCAATCGGTAGTGTGAAATTGCCCAAACCACAGAACATATCGGCAATGATTTCACCCGGTTGCGGATCGAGTAAATTCATCGCGCGCGCCACCATCACGCGATTGATTTCATAATTGACTTGGGTAAATTCAGTCGGTTTGAATGGCATTTCGATGCCAAATTCAGGCAGCGAATACGTTAGTGCCGGGGCATCGAGCGGGTAGAGCGGGTAGGCTGAATCGGGGCCTTGTGGTTGCAGCCAGATTTGTACTTGCCAGCGATCGGCATAGGCTTTAAATAAGGCCAAATCCGCGTCGTTAATCTCCGTCATGATGCGAAACACCAGCACGGTGACATTCTCGCCGACGGCCAGCTCGATTTGCGGCATGTCGTGGGCAATCGATAGCGCGCTGATTAATTCACGCAGCGGCACTAGTTGGTCTGATATGGCGAGTGGTAAAACATGGCACTCGCTCATATCGACGATAAAGCCAGAGCGGCGCTCGTGAAAGCCGACCAAGACCTGTTCTTTTTTGGCGATATAGCGCGCCGAGAGTCGACCGCGCGAGCGATAAGCCCAAGCTTGGCCATAAATGGCGGGCAGTATGGTTTCGGCGCGAACCTTGCCAATCCGCCGCAGATTGTCTTCCAGAATGCGTTGTTTACTGGCCACTTGCGCGCCAAATTCCATGTGTTGCATCGAACACCCACCGCAAACGCCAAAGTGTGGGCATTTGGGCTTGACGCGCATAAAGCTGTCATTATGAATGGTCACCGCATGGGCGTTTTCAAAGCTGGGTTTTTTGCGATAGCTCAGAAATGAAATCGTTTCAAAAGGTAAACCACCATCAATAAAAATGGTTTTGCCTTGATAGCGTGCGACGCCATGCCCTTCATGGTCTAACGATTCAACCGTGGCAATGGGATTGGTTTTGGGTGCAGATGGATTCATGAACAAACTAACTTCAAATAAATAGCCCCGCAGTATAACGCAGTCGATGCTGCGCTTGGTGCTGAGTCATACTCAGCGTGATTTTTGCTAAAAATCTAGGTTGGCAATGCAATTGACGCAACTCGAATCAGTACTAAATTTAACGGCTTTATTAGAAGCTGACACTTGGGATCAATTTGCCGCGACGCTGGTTGGTGCGGTGCGAGATTCATTTTCGGCCAAAAGGGTGTATTTGATTTTGCCCAATGAGTCGTGCAGCAACGTGGCGATTTATGCTGAGTCCGTCATCGGCCAGCGGCCTTTGGCGTTTGCCGAGCCACAGCAGGCAAACGGATTTTTTGGTGTGCCAGTCGATGAGCTGACTTGGCAAATTCGCGAACCGGCGGTGTCGATTCGGCCGGTTAGCTATCAAATGCAAGAAATCTGGGATGTGCCCGATGAAGAGCAAATTGCTTTATCGCGCTTAATTTTACCGTTGCTGGCGGGTAAAGGATTGCAAGCGTTGCTTTACGTTGAGTTAAGCGATGTGGTGCGCTTACAAGCGTATTTAGATACCGCCGCATTTCGCATTGAATGCGAGGCTTTGGCCGAAATGCTGCAAGAGCGGGTGGCGGCGTTATTGTATGGACACAATTTAGAACGCGATGAAATGACGCGCCGCCTGCAGCAAAGCTTGCAACGCGCCGAAGAATATCGTGAGTTATTGCAAAACCTGCATCAAGTCACCTTGCGGCTGACTCAAACTACGGATTTAGATGATTTGTATCGGCAGGTGGTGCTCGCTGCCATCGGGGATTTGGGGATTGATCGAGCAGCGTTATTTACTGCCGATTTGCACGCCGATGAAATGTGCGGCACTTATGGCACCGATAACAATGGTGAGTTAAGTCATGAAGCGTGGTATCGCAGCCCAACGCCCAAGCATCAGATTTTTCGTGATGCTTTAGCGCAGCCGGGCGAGGTGATGGTGAAAGAAGACGCGGCGATTTATTACAATAAAGTCGTCGTTGGCCGTGGCTGGAATTCTTTAGTGGCGCTGTATGCCGACAACACTTTACTCGGTTGGATCGCGGCGGATAATTTTTTGCATCGCCGCAGCTTGATGCCGTATCAGCGCGAAGTAATGAAGCTGTTTGCGGCGATTGTGTCGCAATTGATTCGCGCCAAACAAGTACAAGAACAATTACGCCAAGCCAATGAGCGACTGTTATTGCAAAGTGATTCTTTGGCCGTGGCGCGCGATGCGGCCGAAGCGGCCAATCGGGCGAAGTCGAATTTTTTGGCGACGATGAGTCATGAAATTCGCACGCCGCTGAATGGGATTTTGGGTTTTATACAATTACTCGGAGATACCGCACTGAATGCCGAGCAGGCTGAATACGTCGCCAATGTGCATAAATCCGGTGATTCATTGGTGTTGTTGGTGAATGATTTACTCGATTTTTCTAAAATTGAAGCCGGTAAACTTGAGCTGATCAAAGCGCCGTTTGAATTGGCGCAAGTGATCGAAGAGGCCGCAGCCGTGTTAGCGTCGCGCGCGGTTGAGGCGCGACTCGATGTGCTGCTCGATATCGATCCGCAGTTGCCCGCTTGGTATTTTGGCGATGCTTTACGCTTAAAGCAGGTGTTGATTAATTTAATCTCCAATGCAATTAAATTCACCGAGCATGGCTTTGTGCGCATTGCGGCGTATTGCGATCAACAACAGCAACAGATTTGCATCGCGGTGCAAGACAGCGGCATTGGCATCGATACCGCCAGTGCCAATCAATTATTTCAGCGTTTTTACCAAGCCGAATCGGGCTCAACGCGGCGCTTTAGCGGCACGGGTTTGGGATTGGCGATTTCTAAATCGTTGCTGGCCTTGATGGATGGCGATATACAGTTGCGCTCGGTGTTGGGGCAGGGCTCTGAATTTATCGTTAGCTTGCCACAGCAGCATTTGGCGCAACCGCGTGAGTTTGCCGATTATCATTTGCAAGGCAAAACCGTGCTGTGGCTGGGCAAAGCCGACGGCATTGCGCGCACCGTCTTGCCGTGTTTGGCTCGCGCGGGCGTTCGATTACTCACTACGCCGCCAGACTCAATCGATGGTGTTGATTTATTGATGGTTGAAGAGGCGCAATTGCTGTCGTTGTGGCCTGAGTTACCGAGTTTATTACTGGGCTGGCAAATGCCCGATGTGCCGCTACGCCCGCAGCAGGCTTTTTTATGCAAAGTGGCGTTGGCCGAGCACACGGTATTGCGAACAGTGGCCGAGTTATTGCATTGTGTAAAGGTATCTACCGCTAGCCCAATAAATACGCTGTCTACAGTGCAATACGTCGGTAAAATATTGGTGGCAGAAGACAATAAAATTAATCAGCGCGTGGTACAGGCTTTTTTAAGCAAATTGGGTTGTCAGGTGGTGGTGGCAGAAAATGGCCGCGAAGCACTGCTGGCCGCCGATGCCGAAATCTTTGATTTGGTCTTCATGGATTGGCAAATGCCAGAAATGGACGGCTTGGCAGCGACACGGATTTTACGCAGCCAAGCGCATACTCGCGCCTTGCCGATTATCGCCCTAACTGCCAATGCCTTTGAGCACAGTGAAAACGAATGTCTGGCGGCCGGCATGGATGGCTTTTTGGCCAAGCCACTCAATTTAGTTAAACTGCAGCAGATCGTGGCGCAATATTTGCCGGTATCGGTGTGAGCGCTGGCAAAAAGACTCGTGGATTGAACGACCAATCCACGATGAGCATCTTTGTCGTTTAATTCTCTTCGGCCTCACACAGCAATGCCGCTTGCACCACTTGGCGGTTCAGGTGCGGGGCAAACAGCTCGATGAAATCGTAGCCATAACCGCGTAAATAAGCGTCTTTGCGCACGCCAATATGGGTGGTGGAGGGCTCAAATAAATGGCTCACATCGATCGATGTAAGCTGGGTATCGCGCTCGGGCTCATACGCCATGCTGGCCAATATGCCGATACCCAAGCCTAAAGCCACATAGGTTTTAATCACATCCGAATCAATCGCGGTCAGCACAATATTTGGAATCAGGTGCTTTAACTCAAATGCGCGGTTAATTTTGGAGCGCCCCGCAAAAGCAAAGTCATACGTGATTAAAGGCCAAGCGGCAATGTCCTCCAGCGTGATCAGTCGCTGCAGTGTCGCTAAAGGATGGTCATTGGGCACGACCACAATCCGATTCCACGAATAGCAATCGAGCGTAGCCAGCTCTGGATAATGATCGATGCCTTCGGTGGCAATCGCGATATCGGCACTGCCATCGACCACCATTTCTGAGATTTGCGTTGGATTACCTTGCTTGAGTGAGAGGCGCACTTTGGGGTAGCGCTGCATAAAGGCTTGAATAGTCTTGGGCAGCACATAACGCGCTTGGGTGTGCGTGGTGGCAATAATTAAGCTGCCACCTTCAACGTTTACAAATTCTTCGCCAATGCGTTTTAGATTGCGCGATTGCATCAAAATACGCTCAGCAATCCGCAAAATTTCACGCCCCGGTGCGGTGATATCGACCACGCGTTTGCCGTTGCGAATAAAAATCTGCACGCCAAGCTCGTCTTCAAGTAAACGGATTTGCTTGGAAATCCCCGGTTGCGAGGTATGTAGTTTCTCCGCCGCTTCTGAAACATTGAGCCCTTGCTTCGCGACTTCGACCAAATAACGGAGTTGTTGTAATTTCATAGCGTGGTCTCGTGAAAGAGTTGACTGAGAATTTTTAGTTCTAAAATCCTAACATATTTGTCTAAGGTGTTATAAGTATAATTGCTATGATGCAAGGCTGACCAAAACAGCAAAGCCAGTTGGCCTGAGGATGTAAGATGGACGTTGGAATTTTAGGCTTTGTGATTGCAGGCTTAGTCGTCGGTTTTATTGTGGGCATGACTGGTGTTGGCGGTGGCTCTTTAATGACGCCGATCTTGCTCTGGTTTGGGATTCCGCCGGCCGCCGCAGTCGGCACCGACTTACTCTACGCATCCATTACCAAGGCCGGTGGTGTATATGTGCATCAAAAAAATAACAATATTGATTGGTCAATTACCGGCTATTTATCTTTAGGTAGTGTGCCCGCAGCAGCTTTGACCCTGCTGGTGCTGCATTATCTACATACCGATACTCAAACCTTAAATGCGCTGATTAAGCATGGTTTGGGCGTGGCCTTATTGTTTACCGCAGTGGCAATTGTGTTTAAACAGCAAATCATCGCTTTTGCCAGCCAGCATGCCGGTGATCGCTTTAAAATAAGCGTTAGGCGTTTAAATGCCTTCACGGTACTCACCGGCGTTTTACTCGGGGTGATTGTGACGTTAACCTCGATTGGCGCTGGGGCATTAGGCACGGTGGCGTTATTTTTATTGTATCCCTTGATGACCACCAAGCGCTTAGTCGGCACCGAAATCGCGCACGCGGTACCGCTGACTTTAGTCGCAGGTCTAGGGCACGCCAGCATGGGCAATATAGATTGGAGTTTATTAGCGTATTTATTAATGGGCTCTTTGCCGGGTATTTATTTTGGCAGTCATTTATCTGGCGTTATTTCTGATCGTGTGTTGCGGCCTTGCTTGGCCAGCATGCTGGTATTCATTGGCTACAAACTGATATTTTAATTTTGGGGTTTATTATGGATTTTTCGCAAAAATTAGCTGAGACCATCGCGCTATTAGAACGGATTGCAGCGCAATATAGTCCAGCGACATTTGCCAATTCTTTTGGCGCAGAAGATATGGTAATTACGCATTTATTAGCTAAACAAAAAATCGCTGTGAGTATCTTTAGTCTCGATACCGGCCGTTTACCTAGCGAAACGTATACCTTGATGCAAAAAGTCGCCGAGCAATATCCATCGCATCCCATTACGGTGTATTTCCCGCAAACGGCGGCGGTTGAGCAATACGTCAATAGCAATGGCATCAATGCATTTTATAACTCAGTTGAATTAAGAAAGTCCTGCTGCCATATTCGTAAAATTGAGCCGTTGCAACGCGCTTTGCAAGGCAAAAAAGCCTGGATTACCGGTTTACGCCGCGAGCAATCACCAACACGTACCGATTTAGCCCAGCAAGAGTTTGATGCAGGTAATGGATTGGAGAAATTTAATCCTTTGCTCGAATGGACTGAAAAAGAAGTTTGGGCTTTTATTCGCGACAATCAAATTCCCTATAACGCGCTACACGATCAGCACGTGCCTTCCATTGGCTGTGCGCCCTGTACCCGGCCGATTGCAATGGGTGAAGATGTTCGCGCTGGACGCTGGTGGTGGGAAAATCCAGAACATAAAGAATGCGGTTTGCACGTGAAAGACAGCGCCGTGAGTCTGCTTAAATAACGCCTTGCAGATCAATCTGCTGATCAGTCGATAGTCGTAACGCTTAAATTTTTACTGGCTAACTGATTTGTTTGTAAACAAACGCCCGAGTGATTGGGCGTTTTTCTTGTCTGGTGTAATTGACAAGTTAGGCGGGTCTCACTAAATTGGTATGCTTATTTCGGCGTGCTGTAAATTAAATGTAATCTTAAAAGCGCAATTTAATTGATGTGCTGAACGGGTTTAATTGAAAATAATATCAAGTGGTCTGCAAGTTCTAAGCTAATTCGCTCTTTTGGGGAGGGCGGCTTCGTTATTTCAACGCATATAGGATAAAAAAAATGAGCTCTATTCAATACTTAATCGGCGTGGATGGCGGTGGTACCGGAACACGAATTTGTATCGCAGGTTTGGATGGTGTGGAAAAAGTGCGCGCTCAAGCGGGCCCTTCTGCGCTAGGGCAGGGCATAGAAAAAGCTTGGCAAAATATTACACAGGCGATTTTGGACGGCTTTAAAGCCATCGGCGTGAATGAGCCGGATTTTGCGCAATGCGCGGTTGGTTTTGGTTTGTCAGGGGTTACCGTTAAAGCATGGGCCGACGCGTTTGCCAGTCAAAACCCCGGCTTTGCCAAAGTGGTGATTGAAACCGATGGTTTTTCAACGCTATTGGGGGCACATAATGGCCAGCATGGCGGCATTATTGCGATTGGAACCGGCTCGATTGGTGAAGCTTGGCTGAGCGATGGTACCCGTTTAGAAGTCGGCGGCTGGGGTTTTCCAACTTCAGACGAAGGTTCTGGCGCTTATTTGGGTTTAAAAGCCATTAACCATGTGCAACGACTAATGGATGGTCGTCGCCCGATGACGGCATTCGGCCAAAAACTGTTGTCGATTACCGGTGATACGCGTGAACAAGTATTCGCCTGGATGGGCACCATGAAGCAAAGCGAATGCGCATCTTTGTCGCCAATCGTGCTGGAATTTGCCGATAGCGATGACGTTGCTAAAGCATTTGTATTGGATGCCGGCCGCGAAATTGAACATATCGCTCTCGCTTTACGTGCCAGCGCACCTGACTTACCGATTGCGATTTGTGGTGGTGGTTTATCCGAGGCATTGCGCCCGTATATGCCGAGTGAGTTTTTAGCTAGCACATCACGCGCGCAAAAAGATTCGTGCGCCGGTGCTTTAATCTTAATTGCGCGTGAATTTAAGTAATTCAGGAGTAGGGGATGCAAAATCAGAACAAGCTTTTGGTGCTCAAGCCCGATAGTGATAGTGCTACACCATTGTATTTGCAGTTTGGGCATAAGCTTGCCGCCGCGATTCATGCTGGATTTTGGAAAGCGGATGATCCCCTGCCATCAGAGCGCACCTTTTGCGATGTACTGGGCATTTCACGCGTCACCGCCCGTAAAGCGCTCGATTTATTACTTGAGCAAGGTTTGATTATTCGTCGCCAAGGTTCTGGCACCTATATCACGCCAAAATTAGAGCAGCCACTCACACGGCTGACTAATTTATCTGAAATGCTCAAACAGCGTGGCTTTCGGCCATCGTCCAAATGGCTCAAGCGTGAGCTGGCTTTAGCTGGATCAGAAGAATTGCTAAGGCTAAATCTCACGCCCAATAGCCGGGTAGTGCATTTGGAGCGCTTACGTTTTGCCAATGAGGTGGTGATGGCGGTGGAATACACCGCTTTGCCCTATCACTACGTGCCGGAACCAGAAAAAATCGGTGAGTCTTTATATGAATACATGCGAGACGCCAATTTGACCGTCGTGCGGGCGATTCAAAATATTGGCGCAGTCAATGCATCAGAAGAAATGGCGCAACTGACTGGTGTGCCAGCCGGTACGGCGATGTTGCATCTCACGCGAGTGGGTTATTTAGAAGATGGCACGGCGATTGAACTCACGCATTCGTGGTTTCGTAGCGATTATTACGATTTTGTCGTGGAGTTATATCGCTAAAAAGCAGTGGTTTCGGGTTTTTTATGGCGTACGGCGAAAGTCGATACGCCATTTTTATTGCAGGGTGTTGCAAGGATGATACAAAAAAACACATTGGTAACTTTACCCATGCAGTGTAATTTGCGCGCAAAAATTGAACAGGATTTGCTAATTTTGCGATCTATTTGTCAGTAAGAATGTATTTTTTTGTATAAAAATGCCAAAAACATAAGGGATTTCCTACATTTTTTAGGCTTTGCTTACGCGATATTTCCTTGTTTTGTAGTGCTTTTTTTTAAAATGCAAATCGCTTAAATGTAGTTTTTAAAAAGCATTAGGGCTTTTGCCTACAGATTTTTCTTATTGAGTTGATCTCGGATATTGGGCGGGTAGCGAGAGCTCAGGCGACAGCGTCAGCGCCAGCGCTAGGGGGCACTTGGTGACAAGGTTCTCTCATCTGGTGAATTACGGTAATCTAGATTCCGTAGTGTGAACCCAGTGGCTTACGAAAAAAATGTTAGCTACCGAGTGATCAAGGCGGTTTGATGAAATTAAAAGTATGGATCGCATTCAGTAGATTGCAATCTGTGAAAAGAAATTCATTAGTTCGGCTTGGCGTGGGATTACTCTGAAATTTGTTCTGGTTTACGTTGTTGTTGATTTGCGCCTTTTTCCTGCGACCTTGTGTTGCTCGTATTCAATGTTAAATGTTAGGAGTTGTTATGAACTTTAAACGTTCCGTTCTTGTTGGTGCTGCCCTGTTTGCTGCCTCTGTTGTATCAGCTCAAGCTGCGACTAAAGTTGAGTTCTGGTCTCACTCTTTGGCTCCAACTTACGATGCATACCACAAAGACCTTGTGGCTAAATTCAACAGTTCACAAAAAGAAATCGACTTAACTTGGAAAGACCTTGGTTGGGGCGCAATGAAGCCAGCGATCGTTGCTGCGGTTGCTGAAGGTAACGTACCAGGCTTGGCATTGGTTCCGACTGACTGGATGAACGAAATGGCGCCTAAGCTATTGACTCCAGTGACTAAAATCATTGCTCCATTCAAAGGTCAATACACTGATGCAGCTTTGGCTAATGCCACTGTTGACGGTCAAATCTACGGTTTCCCATCGTACCAAGTGACTGCCGTGATGGTTTACAACAAAGACATGTTGGCTAAAGCTGGCGTGAAACCAGAATTCAAGTCTTTGGATGATGTATTTAACGCATCGAAACAAATCAAAGCAAAAACTGGCAAACCAGGCTGGGCTTCTAAGCTTCAAGACGGTTTCCAAGGCTGGTTCATGTTTGAAGGTTTGCCTATCGTTTCTGGTGGCAAAGCGGTATTTAACGGCCCAAAACACGTGGCTTTAGTTCAAAAATTTGCTGATGCATACAAAGAAGGCACCATCGTTAAAGATGTGAACCTTGACTTTGACAAGCAAATCGCTGGCTTTGCTAACGGTAGCTTCGCCATGTTCGCTGAAGGCGGCCATGCAGTTAAGAAAATTAAAGATGCCAACCCAGCAGCCTACGCTGCAGCGGATGTAACGACTTTCCCATTGGGTGACAATGGCAAGTTTGCATTCGGTGGCTGGACTACGATGTACGTTGTGCCAAAAGGTCAGAAAGACTTGGCTTCTGTTGCTAAAGTAGCTCAGTTCATCACTGGCGAAGAAGCACAAGCCATGTTCTCTAAAGCGTCTTACACTTTTGCATCGACTAAAAACGCCAATGCAATCGTTGCTAAAGACGTTGCAATGAACGATGACAAAGATCCAGGTAAAAAAGCATTCAAAATGGGTGGTTCTGTAATTAGCAAAACTCGCCACTTCATGTTGAAAGATTTGCCAGCTGGTGCTGACGAAGCTGCTTTGGGTAAAGTAATGAACGACAAGATCGATGCTGCGATCCAAGGTCGTATCCCAGTTAAGCAAGCTTTGGATGAAGCTGTTGCTGCTTGGAACGTTCAATTCGCTAAATAATATTTAGTTAATTAAAAAAAGCGGTAATGCATTATGCATTACCGCTTTTTTGTGCGCTGCAAAAATGCAATTGCAGCGCTTAATTAGTCTTTACTAATGGAGTAAATAAACGTGCAGCAAAATGTTGCGCAATTATCAAAAATAGGATTGTTGTTGCGACGTCTATTTTTTGTGGTTTGTACTTTAGATTTTCTAGTTACAATTGACTTGTTTAAAAAACACACTGCAAATGTGCAAAAATAGCATTGCTTAAGTTATAATCTCTGCTCTGAATATCACATGGGTTTGGTTAATATCAAGTCACAAAATGTGTGGATTGAGTTATTATCTATCTTGTCTGTAACGCACTGAAGAGTCGAAACGTGAAAAACTCCAATTTGTTAGCCTATTTCTTCTTGGCACCTGCCTTGATTTTTATGGGTGTATTTGTTTTTTGGCCGGTGGGTTTTAACACCTATTTGGCTTTTCATACCTACGAAATTGCAGGTGGTGCAACAGAGTGGAATAACTTTGAGAATTTTAAATATATTTGGGAAGAACCACTATTTCATTCCGCAGTTAAAAATTCATTATTATTTTTGATTGTAGTGCCAGTAATTCAATTGGCATCTTTATTGATTGCTAAGTTAGTCAATAATAAATTAGTTGGCATGACTTTCTTTCGTGCGGTTTACTACATTCCTGTAATTACTGCAATTTCCATTGCCGGTGTGGTGTGGTCATTTGTATTTAATTATGCCGGTATGCTGAACGCCATTCTTTCTAGTGTGGGTCATTTCTTGCATTTAATGCCAGAAACCAAAATGGTAGAAATCGATTGGCTTGGCGATCCAAAATATGCCATGTATTCAATTATGGTCTTTACCTTCTGGAAAGGGATCGGCTATTACATGGTGCTGTATCTCGCCGGTTTGCAAGCAATCCCAGCTGAAGTAGAAGAAGCGGCGATTTTGGATGGCGCTACCGTTTGGGATCGTTTCTGGAAGATCACCGTACCGATGGTTAAACCAACGATTTTGCTATGTACCATGTTGTCAACGATTGGTGCATTGAAAGTGTTCCAAGAAGTGGTGGTGTTAACCGGTGGTAAGGCTGACACGTATACCGCGCTGTTTTATGTTTACGATCAAGCGTTTAAACAATACAACTTTGGTGTTTCTGCTGCAGCGGGTCTAGTCGTAACATTCTTTTGTATGCTTCTGGCCATGGCTCAATTTCGCTTCTTTGGCGAAAAACAATAAGAATATCGAGGAGAATTGTTATGTTTAAAAGTAAAACACTGACTCGTGCTCTGGTCATGGGCAGTCAGTACGCCAGCTTGATTTTATTTGCCTTGTTTACGACTTTTCCGCTGCTTTGGGCTTTGTCGTTTGGTTTGTCGACCGATGGCTCAACCGCCTATTTCTTCCCGCAAGGTTTTATCCCGCATATTGCCGATGGTGAAGGTAATTACAATATCGGCGCGACATTCAGCTGGTTTGAGCGGGTTTTTGTTGAGATTCCATTCTCGACCTACTTTAAAAACTCGATGATTATGTCGACGGCGTCGGTGTTGGGAACGGTGTTGATTTCGGTCTTAGCGGCGTATCCATTGTCACGGATGAGGTTCTTTGGGCGTAATTTCATCTTTATCGCCATTATCGCGACGATGATGTTGCCATCAGAAGCCAGCTTGGTGCCGAACTACATCACGGTAACAACGTTAGGTCGTTGGGCTAATTCATTGCAAGCCATGCTCGGCAGTGATGCAGAAACTTGGCGTCGTTTTGTCGGCATTAATAGCTACTTTGCGGCGATTGCCCCAAGTCTAGCCGGCGCTTTTGGTATTTTCTTGATGAAGCAAGCGTTTGAAGCCGTGCCACAAGATTTGATTGATGCTGCCCGTGTTGACGGCGCGACTGAAATGCAAATCTTATGGCGCATCATGTTGCCAGTGACAACGCCTTCGATTGCCGCTTTGAGTATCTTTACTTTGGTGAATGCGTGGAATGACTTCTTGTGGCCATCGATTATCATGCGCTCGAAAGAAATGCAGCCTTTGGCCGTCGGGGTCTTTAACGATTTGACCGGCCCATTGTCAGGCTCACAAAACACACTGATGGCGGCCATTGTATTGACTGTTATTCCAGTATTGATTTTCTTCTCCTTTACTCAGCGCTACTTTATCTCTGGTATGGATGGCGCGGTTAAATAAGATGCTCTTGTATTGGCGCTTTACAAAATACCCAATTCAGAATTAAGGAATATTAAAAATGGCTAGCATTACCCTTAAAAATATTAAAAAGAACTACACCAAAGACGTTTGTGTGATCAAAGGTGTTGATTTAGAGATTAAAGACGGCGAGTTCGTCGTGTTTGTTGGTCCATCAGGCTGCGGTAAATCGACCTTGATGCGCATGATTGCGGGTTTGGAAGACATCACCGCTGGTGAGCTTTATATTGGCGACACCTTGTCCAATGACTTGCACGCCTCAAAACGCGGTATCGCGATGGTGTTCCAGTCTTACGCTTTGTATCCGCACATGAGCGTGTATGACAATATGGCTTTTGCTTTGAAATTGGCTGGCACACCGAAACCAGAAATTGATCAACGCGTTAAAAAAGCCGCTGACATTTTGCAAATGTCGCATTTGCTAGAACGTAAACCGAAAGCTTTGTCTGGTGGTCAGCGTCAGCGGGTAGCAATTGGTCGCGCAATTGTGCGTAATCCAAAAGTATTCTTGTTGGATGAGCCATTGTCGAACTTGGATGCTTCACTGCGTTTGAATATGCGTGTTGAATTGTCAAAACTGCACCAAGAACTCAAAACCACCATGCTGTATGTAACGCATGATCAAGTGGAAGCGATGACTTTGGCGGATCGTATTGTGGTGTTTAATGCCGGTATCATCCAGCAAGTGGGTAGCCCGCTTGAAATGTATGAAAACCCATCGAACTTATTCGTTGCTAGTTTCTTGGGTTCACCAAAAATGAACTTGTTTGAAGCGCAATTGGTTGGCGTTGAGCAAAATGCCGCCGTAGTTCGCTTGCCAAAAGGCATTACCGCCCGCGCAGCAGTCAATCCAGGTAGCGCCAAAGTGGGCGATAAAGTGACTTTGGGGATTCGTCCTGAGCACATCCAATTGGTCGACGAAAGCGTTGCTGGTGCAATCCCCGCTAAAGTGGATTTGGTTGAACATTTGGGCGACACCGTATTGGCTTATGTAGAAATCCCAGGGGTGAATGAAATCATTTGCATGAAATTACCCGCCAATATGACCGGTTTGAAGTTTGGCGATACCGTACGCATTGTGTTCCCAGAGCAACACAGCATGTTGTTTGATGCCGAAGGCTTGGCATTTAAACGCCATCGTTAAGCGCAGTAAAACAAAAAACCCGCAATGTAGATTGCGGGTTTTTTTATGCCTAATGCCGTTGATAACGGTTTAAAAAAATTACTGCGCCGGGCTCGGTGATTGGCGATGAATGGCTTCAATTTCGGCCAGCAAGCTATCGCTTAATATGAGCTCACTGCTGGCAATATTTTCAGCGAGCTGCGCCAGCGTGGTGGCACCAATAATGGTGCTGGCCACATACCAACGGCTTTGCAGCCAAGCCAAGGCCATCTGCGCGGGACTAATTTGATGGCGCTCGGCCAAAGCGGTAAAGGCGGCAATCGCGGCGGGCACTTGTGGCTTTAAATAGCGCTGACCAAAATTGGCAAAGCGCGTCATGCGGCCATCAGCCTTAGCGTCGTGCAGATATTTGCCACTGAGTAAACCAAAAGCCAGTGGGCTATACGCCAACAAACTCACTTGTTCACGATGGCAAACCTCAGCCAAACCATAGTCATACGTGCGGTTGATTAGATTGTAAACATTCTGAATCGTCGCAATCCGTGGCAATTGATATTGCTCGGCTAGGCGCGTGAAGGCCATCACGCCCCATGGCGTTTCATTAGAAACGCCGACATAACGAACCTTGCCCTGATCGACCAATTCTTTGAGCGCGGCTAATTGCGCGTGCAATTCAGGTGCATCGGCATATTCTTGGCTGGGCTCGTAATAGCTTTGCCCAAACATCGGCACATGCCGCGCTGGCCAGTGCAATTGATACAGGTCGATATAGTCGGTATTGAGCCGCAGCAAGCTAGCATCACAGGCTGCAAGGATATGCCCCCTAGTGAGTTGCGGGCCGCCGCGTATCCATTCCATCCCGCGATTGGGGCCTGATACTTTGGTGGCAACAATCAACTGATCGCGGCGCTGCTGTTTAAGCCAGCTGCCCACATACGACTCAGTTAAGCCTTGGGTTTGGGCGTTGGCCGGCACCGGATACATTTCGGCGGTATCAATAAAATTAATCCCGTGCGAGCACGCAAAATCCAGCTGGGCATGCGCCTGGCTTTCGGTATTTTGCTCACCAAACGTCATCGTGCCTAAACATAGGCTCGACACGGTTAAATCCGTGCCGGGTAAAGTTTTCATCTGCATAGGATTTATTTCGCTGCCGAAAAAGCGCTCACGCTATAACCTGCGGTGCGTAATTTGGCGATTAAACCGTCTTTGCCCGGCAATTGAACCGCGCTAATGCCGACAAAAGAATCGCCTTTTTCAAACGGTACTTTTAAACGCTCAACAATGATTTTATTACGCTGATTGAAGGTATCGGTGCGCCATTGGCGATACCAAGCACGATCTGCCTCGGGTAGCGCTAATGCTTCGATTTGCAATAGTTTTTGGATTTGATTTAAATCTGGCTTTAAATAAGCCGCAATAATTTGCTGATAATTTTTTTCTAATTTGGCTTCGTTTTTAATCAGCGCTTTGAGTAATGGCAATTGCTTTGCCGCAGGGATCGCTTGGTAAGGGGCTAATTGCTGCTCAACACTTTCAATGCCAAAGTATTTACGGCCATTTTCCATTGAAAACTTGAGTAAACGATCATCCATTGGAATTAAATCTTTAGCTGGGCGGGGCGAGAGCAACATCATAATCGCTGCCCACGGTTTTAATTTAGCCGTTACGGTGGCCGGATAACCACGGCTTTCAATCAGCGGTAATAATTTAGCATAATCAGCAGCGCCTAAAGTTTGCGCTAGGCTGGGTTTTTCATCGAGCATGGCGCGCGCCATATCGACCACTGAATTAATGTCGTTATGAAATTCAGTACCAATATATTTAGCACCACCGAGTGCCGCCATGGTGGATGGGGTAAATTCGGCAGTTTGACCATCGGTAGTTTGGATGGTGGCTAATATCCATGACGGTGGTGTATTGGCTTTTTCAACTTTCCATAAAATGGCTTGTTTTTCGCCTTGGTCGGCCATTGCCGGTGGCACCACAGTAAAACTAAGTGCGGTCATTGCGGCAAATAATGATGAGCTAAATCGAGCAAGCATTAGAGCGAACCTAGTAAAAAAAGATAGATTCTTAGTATATCGCCGTGCTGCTCATTAGGCTATTTCATCAGAGTTTTAATGGCTTTTAAGTATTGTTCGGCCTGCATTTGGCCATTTTTTGATTCACGCAGGCTTAAATTCCACTGCGCAATCGCAGGGCTCAGTTGCCCTGCATCTTCTATAGCATTAATTTTTTCGATCAAAGTATTGGCGAAAATACCCAATAATATTTTTGAGCTATCAATCATCAATTGCTTAATCGCATTTAAGCGCTCGATATCTAAAGCCATTACTACCGGTTGAGGGGGATTGGCGGCGATGCAAATGACATCATCAGGCACGGGGATTGGCTGAATCAATAAAGGGGTGGCGCTGACTTGGCCAATTAAACCTAATTTGAGTAATTCGCTAATTAATCGATCCAGCTCCGTCGTTGCGAGTAATTGGCTGAGTTGCGCATGGTTTTTTTTGCCGTCGATGAGAATCAAGGCCTGTCTTTGTTTACTGAATAATCCGTGCTGGCGCGTTGCAATTTCATGCTCACCCGCCGCCGTTTTGCAGTAGATGATACTGAATTGATTAACGGTGGATAGCATGATTCATCGGCTCGTTTGACGTGAAAACCAGCAGAATAATGACAATGTGTTTCACGAGTAAGACGGATTGCTTTTGTTTGTTGTCAGTTTTGTGCTAGTCACCACGGCATGTTCACGTAGGCCTTGCGCAATGAATCAACTGATTTGCAGTCGAGGTGTAGTGTTTTGGCGATGTAATAAGCCAGCCATTGCGGCGGAGTGAAACGCGCAATATTGAACAAGTCGTTGTTTTTATTCAAATTAAAATTAAATTAAAATAAATAGAATATAGAAATAGATTTATATTCTTTGTCGCGCTATTGCCGAGTTGTTACAGTCGCCCGTATTCAAATTAAGGAAGCGCATCATGTCCAAATTTAAACAAATCGTATTGGCGATTTCGCTCAGTGGTTTTAGCGCATTCAGCTGGGCCGATACCACTTTATTAAATGTGTCGTATGACGTGATGCGTGATTTTTATAAAGACTATAACCCGGTTTTTCAAAAATATTACGAAGCGAAATACAAAGATAAATTAAGCATTCAGCAATCGCACGGTGGTTCAAGTAAACAAGCGCGCTCAGTCATTGATGGCTTAGAAGCCGACGTGGTTACGATGAATCAAAGCACCGATATTGATGCCATTGTTGAAAAAGGCCGCCAAATTAATCTGGGTTGGGAAAAGAAATACGCTGATGAAGCTGCGCCTTTTTCCAGTATGCAAGTTTTAATTGTGCGTAAAGGCAATCCTAAAGGCATTAAAGATTGGGCGGATTTAATTAAACCGAATGTGCAAGTGGTGGTGCCCAATCCAAAAACCAGTGGCAATGGTCGCTACACCTTTTTGGCCGCGTGGGGCGCAGCACTGAAGCAAAATGGCGGCAACGAAGCTAAAGCGCGTGAATTTACTCGCGCGGTCTTTGCCAATGTGCCGTTGCTTGATGCCGGTGGGCGCGCAGCAACGACGACGTTTATGCAGCGCCAGATGGGCGATGTATTGGTGACGTTTGAAAACGAAGCCGAAATGATTGCGCGTGAGTTTGGCCGAGGCAATTTTGAAGTGGTGTACCCATCGGTGTCGATTGACGCTGATTTGCCGGTCGCAGTGGTAGATAAAGTGGTCGATAAACGCGGAACGCGCAAAGTGGCGGATGAATATTTGCGCTATCTGTGGAGCCCAGAAGGGCAAGAAGTTGCAGCGCAAAACTATCTACGCCCGCGCAATGCCGCCGTGGCTGCCAAATATGCCAAGCAGTTTCCACCGATTAAATTATTTGGTGTCGCTGAGTTTGGTGGCATGAAAGCCGCGCAGAAAAAATTCTTTGACGACGGTGCCATTTACGACCAAATCTCGGCAGAAATCGCCAAAAAACGTTAATGCAGGTCGATGGAAAACTTGGGTATATCGGTCTAGCCTTTGCTAGTCATTGATCAGATAGATATACCCATAAGCAGGTGATATTCAGATTTGATGTTGATGCTTACATCACAAGCGCTTGAGCAGATCGACTGCAGCCCCTTCCCCCTCGACGGGGGAAGGTTGGGATGGGGGTGTTGAGCTTAAAATATACGCCGTAGTATCACCCTCACCCTACGCCCTCTCCCATCAAGGGAGAGGGAATGCCGCGAAGCTGACCATCAGCACCTCATCTGCACATTGCCATAAGGAATCGCTATGAAATGGAAACAAAGTAGCGTTTTACCCGGGTTTAATTTAGCGCTCGGGTATAGCGTGCTGTATTTATCGTTGATTGTCTTGCTGCCATTGGCCGCTTTGATTAGTAAATCAATGGGTTTGGATTGGGCGTCGTTTTGGGCGATTGTGACCGAGCCTCGGGTGGTGGCCAGTTATAAGGTGA
Source organism: uncultured Deefgea sp. (assembly GCF_947072475.1). Classification (GTDB taxonomy): domain Bacteria; phylum Pseudomonadota; class Gammaproteobacteria; order Burkholderiales; family Chitinibacteraceae; genus Deefgea. The sequence goes on along the minus strand of NZ_CAMTIA010000003.1, from coordinate 4,191 downwards.
CTTTTGGCGCTTCATTGATCGCGGCGCTGATTAATCTATTTGTCGGCTTGCTGATTGCGTGGGTGTTGGTGCGTTATTCTTTTCCCGGTAAACGCTTTATCGACGCCTTGGTGGATTTGCCATTTGCTTTGCCAACGGCCGTGGCAGGGATTGCTTTGGCCACGCTGTATGCGCCCAATGGTTTGTTGGGTGCGCCTTTAGATCGGCTCGGCATCAAAATTGCGTTTACCCCGGCCGGTATTGTCTTGGCGCTGACCTTTATCACCTTGCCGTTTGTGGTGCGCACGGTGCAGCCGGTGTTAGAGGACATGGAAAAAGAGCTGGAAGAAGCGGCATCCAGCCTAGGGGCGACCCGCTGGCAGATTTTTTACAGAGTGATTTTACCAACGATTTTTCCGGCGCTGCTGACTGGTTTTACGCTGGCTTTTGCCCGCGCAATTGGTGAGTTTGGTTCGGTGATTTTTATTGCTGGCAATATGCCGTTTAAATCCGAAATCACGCCTTTGATGATTATCTCTAAATTAGAGCAATACGATTATTTGGGCGCGTCGGCGATTGCGGTGGTGATGCTGGTGGTTTCATTTGCATTATTACTCATGATTAATGGCTTGCAGTGGTGGATGACGCGGCATCGTCGCTAGGAGAATAAAATGGCAACACAGATTGCACACAAAGTAGTGACCACTGAAGCGCCGTGGGTGCGTTATACGCTGACCGGTTTGGCCTTGGTATTGATCAGTTTCATGCTGATTATCCCCTTGTTTTCGGTGTTTTTTGAGGCTTTGCATCAAGGCTGGGGCTTGTATCAAGCGGCCTTGGTTGAAAGCGATGCGCTGGCGGCGATTCAACTCACCTTGATTGTGGCGGCAATTGCGCTGCCGTTAAATTTAACCTTTGGCGTGGCTGCGGCTTGGGCGATTGCCAAGTTTGAATTTAAAGGTAAAAGCCTATTGATTACCTTAATTGACTTGCCGTTTGCGGTGTCGCCAGTGGTGGCAGGTTTGATTTATGTGCTGCTGTTTGGCGCGCAGGGCTGGTGGGGCGAGTGGCTGGCCGAACACAATATTAAGGTTATTTTTGCCGTTCCCGGCATCGTGTTGGCAACGGTGTTTGTGACGTTTCCGTTTGTGGCGCGTGAGTTGATTCCACTGATGCAGGCGCAAGGCTCAGATGAAGAACAAGCGGCATTGGTGCTCGGTGCAACAGGTTGGCAAACGTTTTGGTATGTCACTTTACCCAATATTAAATGGGGTTTGCTGTACGGCGTGATTTTGGCCAATGCCCGAGCGATGGGGGAGTTTGGCGCAGTGTCGGTGGTGTCGGGGCATATTCGCGGCATGACCAATACGGTGCCCTTGCACGTTGAGATTTTGTACAACGAATACAATTTTGTCGGTGCTTTTGCTTGCGCGTCGATTCTGGCTTTGTTGGCGCTACTGACTCTGGCAATCAAAAGCTATATCGAGTGGCGTACCGAGCAGCAAGCAATCGCCGATCGTCGTTCGGCAACGCAAGCCTAAATGCAGCACCGTGTCGCCCAATTGAGCTCAATTGAACCCAATTGAAAACGGCGGCACGGCGACGCAGCAATCGATCAGAACCGCATAGATCAGTCACCGTATTTGTGGTCTTAACATCTCACCCTGATACGGTGGCACGAGGAATAAACCATGAGCATCGAAATTCGCAATATCGTTAAAACATTTGGCGACTTTAAAGCGCTCAATGACTTGAGCTTGAATGTTGAATCCGGAGAATTAATTGCACTACTTGGCCCATCTGGTTGCGGCAAAACGTCTTTGCTGCGGGTGATTGCTGGGCTAGAAACGCCAGACTCTGGGCAAATTTTATTTCACGGTGAAGATACTACCGATAGGCATGTGCGTGAACGCCAAGTGGGCTTTGTCTTTCAGCACTATGCCCTGTTTCGCCATATGACGGTATTTGAAAACGTGGCATTTGGCCTACGCGTTCGCCCGAAATCGACTCGACCGAGTGATGCGGAAATCAAACGCAAAGTGCATGAATTACTCAATCTGGTGCAACTCGATTGGTTGGCTGATCGTTATCCTGCGCAACTCTCTGGCGGGCAAAGACAGCGCATTGCATTAGCGCGGGCTTTGGCGGTTGAACCTAAAGTCTTGCTGCTCGATGAGCCATTTGGCGCGCTCGATACCAAGGTGCGTAAAGAGCTACGCCGTTGGTTGCGCCGCCTGCACGATGAAATCAATGTCACCTCGGTGTTTGTAACCCACGATCAAGAAGAAGCGCTAGAAGTAGCCGATCGCGTGGTGGTGATGAATCAAGGAAAAATTGAGCAAATTGGTACGCCAAGCCAAGTTTACGACACGCCAGCCAGCCCGTTTGTGTATCAATTTTTGGGCGATGTGAATTTATTTCATTCCCGCGTTCACGAGGGGTGGGCCAAGGTAGGCAGCGGTCAATTTGCCGCCGAGCCGGGCGAGCACGCCACCGTGTATGTGCGTCCGCACGAAATTGATTTGAGCCGTGTTGCCAGCCTGCATGCGATTGAAGGCACCATCACCCATATTCGCTTACTCGGTGCGACGGTACGACTCGAAGTTGAAGTGGCCGATAAGGAAGTGGTTGAAGTCGAGCTCACCCGCGAGCGACAACTCGAAGGCGCTTGGCAAGTCGCCGAAACCGTCTACCTCGTACCACGCGAAAGCAAAATAATCACCGCAGCATAATGCGTTCACGCTCACCCAATATCAAGGTGGATATTGGGCTGAGCGATGAAGCTACACCCTTGCCATTAACGAAGTCATTGTCATTAGGCAATGACTTCTATTTTTTTTCCGCTCATTACGACAAACGATGGTTAATGCAACGATACATACAGCTAAGTCGTGTGATTTTGGTGGGCAAGTTAAACTGGCTATCAGTGGCCGTTGTCGGCCTTGAACGGAAGGCCTTTGAAGCTTGGCGCTGAGCTTGCTAAGCCCAACAATCGCGGTAAACGTTGGGCTGCATTTCATTTAGCCTAACCTACGTACTTGACTTGGAATAACAGTATCTACGCACTTAATAGCTAACCATAGGAGAAAGGATGTCTGACGGAAAAATAGAAAATGTCCAGTTCGAGAAATATGAGAAATTTCTTAAAGAAAATTCCCGTCCACCGAGCCGCGGCGGAAATACAAAAGCTCTACACTCGCACGTCTTGACCATCGGTGGAGAGAAATATAGCTTCCTTTCTCTTGGATCTCAGCAATGGGCACACAAATCAGATAGCTTGTCGTTCGATTACGAAGTCAACGATGGTTACAAAAATATAATCAAAGAAACGTTTATTGTGAAAAGCAAAGCTGGCGAGCCAATTGTGCGAGGAAATCATGGCTTCAAACCCACGCTTCGTACGGCAGTATCACGTATGCCAGCCAGCAAGAGGGAGCAACGGAGTTAATGGCTAACAAAGCTCTCACTTCGTTCGCTGGGACCGCGTTCCGCGGCCCCTTAGCGTAATCGTTAAAACTCTCAAATCTCCCCACCAATATATGAAAGAGAAGCTATGAAACCGATTTTTCTACTTGTCATTGCAGCCCTCGCCGGATGTGCCTCAAACTCTGGAATCGTACAGATGGGAAGTAACACTTACATGGTATCCCGCCAAGCAGCAACGGGATTTACTGGAATGGGAACCCTCAAAGCTACGGCAATGAAGGAGGCATTTAATCAATGCCAGAAGACAGGAAAGGCCGTCGAAGTTATTGAAACAATCGATGCGAAGCCACCATACATATTTGGCAATTTTCCAAAAACAGAAATTCGTTTCAAGTGCGTAACTGAGTAGTGCGTAGGTTGGGCTAAATGAAATGCAGCCCAACGTTTACCGCGATTGTTGGGCTTCGTGCCTCACCACGTACGGCGCAATACTGTAGGGTGCTGAAAGCTACGCGAATCGCGCCGTTGCGATGTTTATTTACGGCTAATGCGGCGCAATTCGCTGCGCTCATTGTCGCCCTACGGCAGATTTAACTCGGCGGACATCCGCAGCAGCGTAGCTCCGATAGAGCGTAGCGAAATCGGAGGGAACAGCATCATGCGTACGATTACGCTGCGCTAATCTTACCTACTCTGCTTCGTCGGAATACACCTTCCACTTTGGGTCGATGGCCGATTTTAGTCTGTTTATTCAGGGTATATCTTAGCGACACCAACAAAAACAGC
>NZ_CAMTIA010000002.1 GCF_947072475.1 uncultured Deefgea sp. | reverse complement strand
ATCCCCGATCCCCGATCCCCGCATTAATTTGACTTTAATCTTACTTGCGGTGTTGGCTTTGTGGTGCTGCTGGCCTATGATGGTGCGGTTAGATTTGATTGTTCACTTTTTGGAGTAAGACGAATGAAAAAAGGTTTAATTTGCACGAGTGCTTTGTTGCTTGCTTTGTCTTTACCGGTTTTTGCGTCAAGCGCTGAAGAGTTGGTGGCGGCTTCGGCGCCGGGCGCGGTGACTTTGCTGGAAGCGGTGAAGGCCAATGGCACGATTGCGGCGATTGATACCGCAACGCGTAAAGTGACGTTAAAAAATGCAGCCGGCCAAACGATGAGTGTGATGGCGGGCGAAGGGGTTAAAAACTTTGATAAGCTCAAAGTGGGCGACAAAGTAAAAGCCGAATACATGCAAGTGCTGACTTTGGAATTGCTCGGTGCAGGCTCAAATGTGCGTGAGCACGTGACTGAAACCAGCAGCGCTTCAGCGCCTGCAGCCAAAGCCGGTGGTTTTGTTGGCGAGAAGCTCACCGTGGTGGGTAATGTGATTGGTGTCGATGCCAAAAAACACACCATTCGCGTGCAAGGCGTGAATCGCACCGTGACTTTAAAAGTGCGTGATCCGGCGCAGTTTAAAATGATCAAAAAAGGCGATCAAATCAAAGGTACTTACACGCAAGCTTTGGCGATGCTGGTGACTGCGGCTAAATAAGCGCTCTAGGTCTTTGAATGAAAACCTCGCGCTGGCGAGGTTTTTTTATTGTGCAAAAAATGGCGTGAAGGGGATTGAATGCCGCGATTAAGTGCAGGGCTATTGTGCGGGCTATTGTCTGCCACGACATGGGCGACGATACAGCCTTTAACGGCGGCCGATTGTGCTGATTTACTCGACAATGGCGTATTGAGTGCTGCCAATCCAGTGCCGTGCGAGCGATTGCAGCGGGTGAGTTTTTCGCATCTTGATTTGCAGGGGCAGTTAAGCACAGGGCAGTTGATCGTGCTCGATGCAGTAGCGCCACAAGTGGAGTCCTTGATGTTGGCATTGCGCGCGGCAAAGTTTCCGCTGCAATCGGCGCTGCCATTGACGCAATTTAAGGGCAATGATGTGTTGTCGATGAATGCCAATAACAGCAGTGCGTTGAATGGCCGCGCGGTGACAGCAGGCCAAAATTGGTCCAAACATGCGTATGGCGTGGCGATTGATATAAACCCTTTGCAAAATCCATATGTGAGTTTTGCTGACGATGGTACGGCGCAGATTTTGCCGGCAGCCAGTGCCAAGGCCTTTTTAAATCGCGCTGAGTTGCGCGCCGGTAAACCGCGCCGTAGCGGGATGGTGAATGAGGCGGTGGTGCATTTATTTGCGCAACATGGGTTTATGACTTGGGGCGGGGATTGGGATTCGCCGATTGATTATCAACATTTTGAGATTGGTAGCCGCGCGTTAATTGGGCAGTTAATCGCGCTAGATCCGGCTGCTGCGCAAGCGAGCTTTCAGCAATATGCCGATCGCTATCGGCAATGCGCCGCAAGTGAAACGGGTAGCCTGAGTGAAATTAGAGCGGTTTGCGTGGCCAAGGTGAGGCAATAATTTGATTTAATTATTGTCAGACTGGCTAAAACAAAACGGAAAATTGCGCCGGTATTGGGTTCGCTCCGCGCTTTGGGCGTGCGATTGAGTTGAAGTTGACCGGATATTGATCGGATATTGAGCGAATGGCGGGATTTTTTGCGGCGAAAGGGGCGGTTTTTTTGGGTGATATTACCCATTAATCCAATTGGGATGTGAAATTGAAGCTGTGGTTTTTTTGCCTCAATCTGCCGCGAGAGTGCTTGTAGTGGCTTGTTTTATTGGTGTTTGATTGGATTTAATTTGTATTGCCCTTGAATTTCCCTTGAGTTGGTCGGATTGCTCGCAGCCCAATCTGCCGCTAGGGCTGGCTCGCCAACCGGCAGTCCGATGGGTCGCGTTCATTTAAATTACACCAAATGAATGATCCAAGGCCGCCGTGATGGGCGGCCTTGTTGCATTTGTGCCGCCCAAAAACGTCTGTCTGGATCTGCATTGTTGGTTTACGACAAAGGATCATGATGACAACTCGTTCGACTTGGGGCTCTAAGCTGGGTTTTATTTTGGCGGCCGCTGGCTCGGCCATTGGCTTGGGCGCGATTTGGAAATTCCCCTATGTCACCGCAATGAATGGCGGTGGCGTGTTTATTTTATAAAGCAGCGGATAAAAAAACCCAGCCTAGGCTGGGTTGACGGCGCAGCAATAAGCCGATCGATTACCGATTAGAAGCTGTAAGTGCTACCAACACGAACACGCCATTCAGCATCTTGCTGTGAGTTAGCGGTTTCGCCCAAGTAACCCACTTCGGTGTAAACGCGAACTGCAGGGGTGAGTTTGTATCCCAAGCCCACGTTGTGTTCGAAGTAGTTGCTGCTCTTATTCACGTATTCAAAGTCATTGAGTTTGTGGTCCCAACGGAAGTTGTAATAAGTGCTGGTTTTTTCGTTCAATGTTTTGTGCAACCAGAAGTCAGCACGCAGCACTTCGTCGTGTTCAAACTTGCCGTTCAAGTCTTTTTCTGACCAGCCTTTAAAGTCGTAACGCAAACGGCTGTCAAAGCGCCAAGTTGGGGCAAATGCCCAGTTGGCACGCATGTAGGCTTTGTAAGCTTCGCCTTTGTTTTTAACGGTTTGCACCAAGAAACCCGGCTGCAAAGTCACTGCCGCATTGAGTTTGTGTTTGTAATACAGTTCAAACTCGGTATCGGTCCAGTTCATTTGATCAATCCCTTCGCCCGAGCGGCTGGTATTGCTCATCGTGTACTCAACACCACCACCAAAACCATTGGCCATTTCGTGGCTTAATAAGACGCGTGATTCGTATTTTTCGCTGCCCGTTTTGTAGCCGCCACGGAAATCGATGCTCGCTGCGTGTGCTTGAATGGCAATGGCGCTGCAAGTCAGAGCGATTAGGTATTTAATCTTCATGATTTAAATTCTCGAATAAAATGGAAAGTAGAATGGCCGTGCCATTACGTTGATCATAATTCGCTTATATTTGGTAGGTAAATGGTATTTATCACAATTTATTTTGTGTTTTGCGATTTTGTTTAATGTTTCGATGGTTGTCAGAAATTGGAAATAAAAAAGTAACTTGTGGTAATTAAGCGATTTACTTGGATTGGAGAGTATAAAAACGATTGTTGTAAAATTGATGTATTAAATGAAATTGTATTGCCATCTATGCTATTAATAAGCTAATCACTTAAATAATTAAATATGCCATTTAATTATTTGTGGTGAGTTGCTTAATTGATAAAAGCACTGGTTTAGCTTTAATTTTAATAGATCGATGCCGCGCAAGTGCTTTGCCACTGTAGAATGCAGGTCTGATGTTTGTCGTCGTCATCAATGGAGTTGTGATGTTGTTACAGCGTGGTTTAAAAAGTGTGTTGACCACTTGGTTGTCGGGTCTATTGGCCTTGTTGCCTTTTTTGCTCACTATTTCGCTGTTGGCGTGGGTGGTGAATTTACTCAATGATTACTTGGGCCCCAATAGTTTGGTCGGGCGTTTGTTTTCGATTATTGGCCAGCCGGTGGTGGATCATCCGATCTTTGGTTATTTGATTGGCTGGGTGATGCTGCTAGGGGCGATTTATCCTTTAGGTATTTTGGTGCGCTCACGACTGAAAAAGCCATTAGCGGCACTGGTCGATAGCACGGTGCGGCGCATTCCGGTGATTGGCAGTTTTTATAATATGGCCGATCGCTTTGTGAGCTTGCTCGATCAAAAGCAAGACGCTGATATTGGCGCGATGAGCCCGGTGTGGTGTTTGTTTGGCGGCGATGGGGTGGCGGTTTTGGCGTTGATGCCCAATCCAGTGCCGATCGAGATTGATGGCCGCGAGTATCAAGCGATTTTAGTGCCGACCGCGCCAGTACCCATTGGTGGTGGCTTGCTGTATATCCCCAAGGAATGGATACGCCCAGCCAATATTGGCGTGGATAAACTGACCAGTATTTATGTATCGATGGGGATTACACCGCCGCCGTCACTGAAAAAAGCCAGCCAAGTGGCACCGGTGATTTATCCCGACCCACGGGCTTTATAAGCTTGATGCTGGCGCAGCGATTGCGCCGAAATAAAAAAACGCCCGAATCACATCGGGCGTTTTGTTTTGGGGGTTTAGACCACCCACTGACCATCACGATACACGACGTCGTCCCCAAACTGGACGGATTCGGTAATGGCAAACACGTCGATATGGTATTTACCTTCGCCGCGTTTGATATGCGGCTTGGCGTAAATACCGTGCTTCATGCCCAGTGATAAATGAATGCCGCACATTCGCTCATAGCTACCTATATCGCTGACCGTGCGCGCAAAGCTAAAGGCACGGTTCATGCCTAAACCCAGCTCTCGCACCCAAACCACACCACCTTCATCGGCGCGAATCATCGCCAGCATGGTGTCAAATTCAGGTGTGGAGTCGATGACGTCAATCACTTGGCTTTTTTCAATGATTAAAGTGATGGGCGTAGTGGGGCGGTTCACGCGAAAGCGCGTGTCGCCAAAAATAAAAATCCGCACTCGGCCATTCACTAAATCTAAATCAGCCGCTTCGGTAAACACTTCGCCTAATGGAAATTGTCCTCCGGTGTTATTCATCTGGCGATAGTCGCCAATATTGAGTTTGGCCGATTCAAACGGCGTAGCAAAAATCAGTTGATTGCCTGCGCCACTGTCGATCAGTCCGTGCGGTGCGGCATCGATTTTGGCTTTGAGCGCATGGCCTACATCGCGGTAATAACTTGGATCGTACGCTAGTGAATCGATGTAGTAGGCGACTTCTGCGCCGGGCATGCGACCCAAGTGGGGATGCTCAATGACTTTGAGGCTGCGTTTAAATAGCTCAACGCGAATCCGAAAGGCTTCAAGGCGAAAATGCGTTGATTGCACCAACACCACTAAGTCTTTGGCGGCAAGATCGGCAAATTCGGCCAGCACTTGTTCGGGCGTGCTGTGGTCAAAATCAATAAAATGGGCGTGCGGTAGGCAATGGCGGTAAGCGGCAGTGAGGGTGACGGCCAATTCACTGCGGCTATCAAACACCACCACCGCTTTTTCTGCCGCGCTATGCTCAAAAGCAATGCGCAATACATCGCTTAAATGCTGCTGGGCAATGGCCACTAGCGCGCTGGACGCGGTAAAAGTATCGATTTCTGGATTGCTGCTTGAGTCGTTCATCGTTGGCTTGGCTTATCAAATTAAATGGCAAAAATAGGACCGATTGGCCGCAGTTTGTCAGGAAGTATCATCCCGATTTTATGCGGGCCGCTGCGCTTAGCGCCGCATGCGGGCATCGAGTTGCTCAACTTGCGCGCGCGCCCATGGCGTGCGGCGTAAAAAGGTTAGGCTCGATTTGATCGACGGGTTATTCGAAAAACACTTAATTGGGATACGGCGAGCGAGTTCTTCCCAGCCAAAATGATCGACTAGGTCGGTGAGCATTTTTTCTAAGGTAATGCCGTGCTGCGGGTCTTGGTTGTACATACTGCGGTCCTCGATTGGGAGACAATGTTCAGATTACGTGTTGACGGTTTTAAGTGCCTGCGGCACGGCTGTTTGCAGTCGCAGTCAGTGGCGGAGCCCTCTTTAACTACGCAGAAACTTCGTTTTCTTTGACTCGCCAAAGAAATAGGGGGAAAGAAAAGCGCTTTTGATCGCGCCCAGCTCCGCTGTGAGCCAAACGATAAAGCTATTTGTCGTCCTCCTCACTCGGTGCGCTTGAACGGGATGGATAAGCCCCAGCCCAACGAGCGCGGCACAGCATCAACAGCAAATTTTAACAAAGCCGATTTTTAGGCGATGTTTGGATTTGGTGTTGATATTTTAAATTGCACGCGTTTAAACCGATCGACTGCAGCCCCTTCCCCCTCGACGGGGGAAGGTTGGGATGGGGGTGTTGAGCTTAAAATATACGCCGTAGTATCACCCTCACCCTAGCCCTCTCCCATCAAGGGAGAGGGAATGCCGCGAAGCTTTAATCAGGATCAACACGTAATCTGAAAATGGAAAATTTTTACTGGGTATATCTCGCTATGATTTGCAGTGTAAGTACTAGCGGCATATACCCATTGGTAATATTGAATTAATAAAAAAGCCCAACGGCTCGTTGGGCTCATTGTCGCTCGGGCGGTAAATTGAATTAGTTAAATAAACCTTTCCACCACAAGCGAATCGTATCCCATGCTCGGCCAAAAATATTGGCTTCTTCGACTGAAGTAATCGCTACCACTTGGCGCTCAGAAAGGACTTTGCCGTCGAGGCTGATTTTCATCGTGCCAACCACTTGGCCTTCTTTGATCGGCGCCATCAAAGGCTGTTGGCTGACTAGATCAATTTTAAGTTTTGCAGCATCGCCTTTGGGTACGGTGATGTATTGGTCTTGCATAAAACCGACGCCAACGGTGTCGGCTTTGCCTTTCCATACTGGTACTTGCTGTACGGCTTGTTTGGCGGTGTACAGGCGTGGCGTTTCAAAAAATTGTGCGCCCCAGTTGAGGAGTTTTGACGACTCGGTGGCGCGAACTTCGGGGCTGGTGGTGCCAACCACCACTGAAATCAAGCGGCGACCATCGCGTTTACTTGAGGTGACTAAATTGTAACCCGCAGATGCGGTGTGGCCGGTTTTCATGCCGTCAACAAAAGGGTCGCGGTAGAGCAATAAATTGCGGTTGGGCTGGCTGATATTGTTGTACTTGAATTCTTTAATGCCATAAACCGGATAGAACTCTGGAAAGTCATTAATGATGGCGGTGGCTAAACGGCCTAAGTCACTGGTGGTGACCAATAAGGCCGGGTCGGGTAAGCCGGTGCTATTGGTAAAGAATGAATTGTGCAGACCGAGGCGTTTGGCTTCTTTATTCATCAATTGCGCAAACACTTCTTCGCTACCGGCAATGGCTTCGGCCAAAGTCACGCAAGCGTCATTACCGCTTTGCACGATCATGCCTTTGATCAGGTCGTCCACGGTCGCTGGTACTTTAGGATCTAGATACATGCGCGAACCTTCTGTACGCCAGCCTTTATCAGACACCAAGAGGGTTTGGTCGAGTTTGAGTTTGCCTTCTTTTACCATTTTAAAGGTGATGTAGGCGGTCATCATTTTAGTGAGCGATGCCGGCTCGATTTTCATGTCCGGATCACGTGCTGCGAGCACTTGGCCGCTTTGCTTGTCGTAGAGGTAATACGACTTGGCCGCGATTTCGGGAACCGGCGGCACAAATGCGTGGGCAAGGCTAGGTAGAGCGATTAGAGCGGCAATCAGGCTGGTTTTCATCGAATTCATGGCTATTAAAAAGTGAGTCGGAGCACAAAGGACCGATTATACGGCGTTTAGTGCCGCGAAAACTGTGATTGAATGCCTTTTGCTGCGTTGAAAATTTACATTCACAATAAGCTTGAATTCATTGCGACAAAATACCTTATTTTTTGGGCATTAGGTCACGGGGGATTACGCTTGGCTTTGCGAAAATGCGGCTCTGATTCATGGAGTTGCTGATGCGCTATTTTTTTGTGTTGTCTTTGTTTGTATTGCAGCCCGCGATGGCGATGATTTGGCCTTGGCCGATGAATGGCAAAGTGATTAATTATAGTATTTTGCCCGTTGCAGTTTGGGACGGTGAGCATGGCATCTATACGCTAGCGGCCGGCACCTTTAGCGGCAAGCAAGCAGATATCGACCATGTTTTTGATTTTGGCAGCTTTCGCTGGTGCAAGATTGGCCCGAGCACGGTGATTGTGAACCGCCAAGGTGAAGTGGAGTCTTGTCCTAAATGGGTGAGTGGCCCCGGTGCTGCCAGTTAATTTCACCTCAGAATAAAAAACCGCGCACGGCCACCTTGGATCAAGGTCGCTGTGCGCGGTGATTGCGATTTAAAACGGATAGTTCGGGGTTTGAGCTGAGAGGTCGAGCCAAACACCGGTACTGACTTGGTTGTACTTGCTGCTTGCGAGTGCGTAAAAGGTTTCCGGCAATATAGTCAGGTTTAAGGCCGCTACCGAATTGATGGCGTTCGCTGTGAGTGTGATGCCATACATCGCGAAAATGTTTTTTAAGTCTTTGCCGATGATTTTTGAGCTTAAAACATACAGCAAATCTGGGTTGTTAATGGTCTTGTTGTCGGCATAGCTGCCCATTGCGTATTTGCCTTTATTACTGGCATCCCATGCTTGGCTCACGAGGCGATCGCCCTTGGTGAGTAGCGTGAAGTAATCCAGACTGGCTTCCATACTCGGCTTGGCTTCATTGGCGCGATATTTGCTAAACAAAAACGCCAATTGAAAGTGTACGGCGCGCATTGAGTTTGGATCCGCCATGGTCCAAAGTCGTTTTTGCATGTCGAGGATTTTCTCTTCTCCGACTTTGTTGGTGTCTCGGTTGTTTTTGATGTGTTGATACAAGGTTGGGTGGTTGGTGGTATGCCCCGTATCGACGCCGAGCGTTTTAAATTGCCGCATCATCTGCGCGCTGGCGAGGATGTTGTTATTGCATTCTGTGACACACCCTTGGCCATTAAATGCAATCGTCATCACGCGCTGCACCGTGTTGTGGCCGAGCTCATGCGCGTGTCCCCAGCCGGTGCCACTGATACCCGCAAAGCCATCGGATGGATTGCCCGAGCAAAGAAATCCACATTGAGCGATCCAACCAACAAAGTGCTGTACGCTCGGTGCGCGGTGAATCGGCCCATCACACTGCCAACCTAATTTCGTACACAGCTGCGACACATTGGCCGACATCGGCATATTGCTATAGCCATTGGCGAGGTGATTGCTATCAAATAAGCTGCCTTTGACTTGATCCAAGATATACACCTTAGGGTCGATATTGCCCATGGCTTGATTGGCGTAATTGATGGTTTGTTGGATTTCTCCACCGACAAATTTCGCCGTCTGCCAGCCAAAGTCTTTGCGTTTGAGTGCGGCGACGGCCTCGTTGATTTCGGCGTCGCTTTGTGGCTTGCTAAAGTCAAAGTGCGCATATTTGGCGGCACCGCGAATTTTTAAGGTGACGGTTTGCCCAGCGCTTGCGCCGCTGTAATTAAGGTAAAGCGGACCACCAAAGGGAGAAACAAACACCGTGGCTTTGGTGGTATTGAGTGGCATGGCGAACGATTGCGGACGGCGCGGGCGTTTATAACCTTCGGCCACGCTGTCGGTGAGTGGATTACCAAAGGCGCGCACGTGGTTGGTTTGAATGCTGAGGTTGGCGCTGCCTTTGTCGACAATTTCGATTAAGACGGGTTTACCTGGGATGCTGGCACGGCCAATGGCGGAGGTGCCACCGGTTTGCGCAATGGTGACGTCGATCAGTTCATCGCTTTGGCTGACGGGGATGCTTTGCGCGGCAACCGGCATAAAGTCACCTTGGCCTGCGCTGGCAAAAGTGGTGTAGCTGCGGTTGTAAGCCAGCCAAGAATCTGAGGCATAGGTGCGTAAAAACTCAGCGGGATTGGTGGTGCGATTGATTTTGCCGTATTGAATGGTTGGACGATAAAGATCGGCCCAAAGAATGAGTAAACGATGCAAATCGGTTGGCGCTTCAGCAAATAAATCGATGCCACTGCTTTGTAATGTAGCTATTTCATTGTGAATTTGGCTGATGGCGGAGGTTGAGCGAGTATCTGCCGCTAAGTCAACGCTGAGATTGTCCGTGCCCATTTGTTCGAGTGCTTTGGCTAGGGCACCCATTTGATCGCCGCGCTGCAATGCGTCAGCGATGGTGCGGTTACTGTTCACCGAATAGCCTGCAGCACCGGCAAAGTAATTGCCAGGGTAGCCACCGAGGTCCATCCCCATGGCTTTGGCCACTTTGCGGCCACCGCCCGAGTCAATCCAATTGGGGTGCATATAGATAATGGCTTTGCCGCTGGCTTGGTATTGGCGGACCAAATTAATTAAGTTGGCATCATCTCTAACACCAGCACCGAACACCAAAACATCGGCGTTTTGCCAGCAGGTATTGCTGCTGAGCGTTAAATCACAGGGAATGGCTTCGGGTTTTTTACCGAGTAAAGTGATGAAGCGACTTACTGTTGGTGCGTCATAGCCCGCGGTGGCAAATTTAAGCGTGTCAGGTAGTGGGCCAGTTGCTTTGCCGGTAACAACCCAATTGAATGCTCGGGTAAACATTGGCAAGTGCTGAGTTTCTCTGGATTGATCGGCCATCCATTGCAGCATATTTACGCCATAAGCTAAGCCACGCCCTTTACCATATTGCGAGATGGCAGCCATGCCGCTACCGTCGTCAGCGACAATCAATGGTGAAGCCATGGTGGAGATTGAGCGATTGATTTCAATGCTATTGGTGGTGTGATTGAGCGCTAGATTTAATTTGCTATCGCCATAAATATCAACGAGTGCCGCAGTTTGCCGCTGTTGGTACTGGCCTGCAGTTTGTTGTGATAAACGCAGTAATGTTGGCATATCACTGCGGTTCAGTCCTTGGACGCTGCCGGTTTTTAGTGCGACTTCGATTGGGTCGGGGATCGGCTCTATGGTTGGAGCAGGTGTAGCTTGGGTTGTGGGCTCTGGGGTTGGCGTGACGCCTGGCGCAGAGCTTGGCCCGATTCCTGTATTGCCGCCACCTCCGCCAATTGAAGGCGGGCTAACTTCTGTGCCACCACCACATGCTGTTAACAGCAGTAAAAGTATGGCGCTGCCGACGTATTTTGGATTCATGATCAAGCTCTAAGTATTGAAATAAGTAAAAGCAATGCCGCTGCTGTTGGGCATTTGTCAGTATTTTTCTTTCATCATATTGAATGTAAGCATATTCTGATATGCTGTTTCGTACTATTTTTATGACATTTATGTTCATTGTCTTGGGGGAAGTTTGTCAGCACGGCAACATCAAACGGTGCAGTTACGCTATTTGCAGGGCTTATATTTACGTTACCGTGATCGTCCTGCTTTATTAAGTGAACTCGAATATTTGTTTGGTTTGCGCCCAGTTACGTCTGATAATTTGTCAGAAATCGCCGCCGAATCGGCTTTGCAATTGAACGAATACTTACACGCGATGGGCGACCCTCATGCCATGAGTTGGGTGGCAAGTCAGATTGATTTGGCCGCTGGTGATGGTTTTATCTATTACTTACGCAGCGCGAATACTTTAGAGATGGCGATTGCTGAGCTGTCGCGATTTGCGCCGATGTTGTTTCCCGATGGCGATATGCGTGTCGTGACTGAGGCGGAGCAATGGCAAATTCAATTATCACCATTGCCGCAGTTTGATCGTTTGGGCGGCTTACTGCGCTATGAGGCGATTGTCGTGTGGCTGATCCGGGCGGTGAGTTGTATTTTGGGCGGTGATATCCGTCCACTGTCAGTGCAAGTCATGACCGCCAAGATGGATTCGACTGAGCTGGAGGCGATTTGCGCTACGCCAATTGTTTATCAGGCGGAGTGTTTTAGTGTGGCATGGCCTACGCCATATTTGCAGAGCAAACTGCCTGGGTTTAGCGCGAGTTTGCATTGCAATTTGCAAGTCATGTTCAATCAACGATTGCAGCATTTTCAGGCGCAACATACTTTGCTGAGGCGTACTTGGCAGCATTTAGCCAGAGGGCAGCAGTTAGCTTGGGCTGATTTAGCCAATACTGCCCACGCTTTGGGCTTAAGTAGCGCTTCATTTCGTCGTCAACTGAGTTTAGAGGGGACGAGCTTTCGCCAAATTAGTGTGCAAATGAAGCGCAATCGAGCGATTCATGCATTATTGGATCCCAAGGTTCGTCTTGAAGATCTTGCGCACTCATTGGGTTTTGCCGAAAGGAGTACTTTTGAGCGTGCTTTTGGTTTGTGGTTTACTTGGTCGCCAAGCCAATTTCGTCGCGAGTTGAATCGATCTTTTCCAAGTCGAGCAAGTGCAAAGTGGCATGTGGCAGAGGCGTGGTTTTTCGCTGAATGTCACTCAGAGCGATTGGATGCGGCTTTGGATCAAGAGCTGGTGGTTTTATCTAAATTGGCGCCATATTGGCTAGATAATCCAAAACATACCGCTTTATTATTGCTTGAGTTAAATCTGTTAGAAATTGATTTTAAAAAGGGTATGCATGAGTTTGCCAAGTTTGAATATAGCTTGGAGTCCTATACCTACCGAAATTTATTATGTTCTTCGCGCGGCGTGCCACCGTCTTTACACCAAGCGCAGTATCAACGTGCATTGTTGGTGGCTAATTTTTCGCGGGCGGTGCTTGAGGATTGCACGTTCGCCGCTTTGGATACTGAGCATGGCTTGATGATCTGGGCGGCTTTTTTTCATCGCCTAGCCACACCGCTGGAGGATTTACCATTCGCTGAGCATTGTCGGCGTAGTGCTTTATTACTGATTTTGTGGGGGATAAATGCCGATGCGCTGGCCTATTTATTGCGCTGGTCAAGCAATGCAACGCTTGTTTCGGATTATTTGGAACACGCCTTAGATTATTTATCTGCTCGATTAGATCGCCGAGCTCTGATTGATGAGGATTGGCGTGCTGAGTTTGGGCCGCAGGACAAGGTTTATTCTCAATGGGATTTGATTTTAAAGCGAATTCAAGCTCGGGATGAAAATCCAAATCCAAATCCAAATCCAAATCCAAATTGGATTGAGTGATATTTTGTTGCCGGTTGCCGGTTGCCGGTTGCCGGTTGCCGGTTGCCGGTTGCCGGTTGCCGTGGGGGGGAATTGTTTTATGTAGAAATCACTCACAGCGAGTGAAAAAATGCGACTTAAAAATGAGCTGCTGGTGAATTACCGTGTAAGCAGCTTGCTGTTTTGCTTGGGTAAAAGCACAGCAGCTCAGGTTTAGTTTTGAGTCGGTTTGGTACTTGATTGCTGCTCTAACTGATTAATCCAATCGCCACCTAGACTGAGATATAAATTCGCCGCACTACTCAGGTAGGCTACTCGTGCAGATGTCGCCGATTGCTGAGCTGAATAGGCTTGGCGCTGTGCATCGAGAACGGTTAAGTAGGGGGCCAAACCGCCGTTATATTGCAGTGATGCCAGCGTTGAATATTCCAGATTGGTATTGACCAGTTGCGTCAGTGAATTGAGGGTTTTTCCATCGGCTTGATAGCTCGATAAAGCATTTTCTACATCAGCAAAAGATTGTTGTATCGTTTGTAAATAACGTTGCTCTGCGGCTTGGGTTTGTGCTTCTGCCGTTTTTACTTGCCCTTGCGTTGAGCCGCCTGAAAATACGCTGCCACTGGCTTGTGCGGCTAAACTCCAAATCGAGCTACCGGCTTTGAGTAAATTACTCAATTGCTCGCTAACGCCGCCAGCTAAACTGGTTAGCGATATTTGCGGAAAATATTGTGCACGGGCTACGCCAATTTGCGCATTGGCAGCTTCAAGCTGTCTTTCAGCTTCTAAAATATCAGGTCGGTTGCTTAATAAGCTAGAAGGTAAGGCGCTAGGAATAACCGGCGCTGTTAATGCATCCAGTGCTTTACCTCGGGTGATTGGCCCTGGATTACGACCCATTAAGATGGAGAGCGCATTTTCGGTACTGACAATGGCTTTTTCGATTGGTGGAACATTCGATTGTGCTTCTTGATATTGGCTTCTGACTTGCTCAAGCGTGATTCGAGCAATAACGCCGTATTTGAATTGCAATTCAAATAATTCCACGCTGCGTTGATAGCTATTGACGGTATCTTTGGCGATGCGAAGCTGCTGATCTAGGCCGCGTAATTGCAAATACGTTTGCACTGTTGCGCCAGCCACGCTCAGCAAGATACCGCGACGCGCTTGTTTGCTGGCTTCTAATTGCGCCTTAGCCGATTCACTTTGTCGGCGCAATCCTCCCCATAAGTCGATTTCCCAGTTCACATTACCGGCAACTTGATAGCTATTGCTGACGCGCTGGCCACCTGCTAAACGCTCGCTGCTAGAGAGTCCACGGGCTGCGCCCGCTTGATAGCCAATCGAGGGGTAAAGTGCTGAGCGAGCAACAGTGAGTTGTCCTGCTGCTGCGTTGATATTGGCAAGGGCAATGGCCAGATTTCGATTGCGTTGCACTGCTTCTTGCACATATTGGTCAAGTACTGGGTCATTAAATTGCCGCCACCACTCAGTATCGAGTGCATCTTGCTGTGCTTTACTTGATACATATTGAAAGCTTGCGGGTATGTCGACTGCAGGGCGTTGATAATCAGGTCCAACAGCGCAGGCAGAAAGTAAGGTGATGCTCACTAAAGGAGTTAGGTATTTCATTGTGGCTGCTCCTCTGTAGGACTTGCATCCGACTTTGGCTCTGTTACTTCGGGTGCTGATTTCTGTTTATTTTTTTCGCGCCAACTTTCAAAATGATAATAAAACAACGGCACATAAATTAAAGCCAGTGAGGAAAGTAAAACCATCCCACCAATAATACCGGTACCAATAGAGTGGCGCGCATTAGCACCACTGCCTGATGCAAGCGCCAAAGGTAATGTGCCTAACATAAATGCGAGTGAAGTCATGATAATGGCGCGTAAACGTAATTCACCGGCTTCAACTGCGGATTCGAGCAAACTATGGCCGGCTTGATGTTGCTTGATGGCAAACTCTACGATCAAAATCGCATTTTTCGCTGCCAAACCCACTAAAACCAATAAACCAATCTGCATATAGACATCGTTGTCTAGCCCACGTAACCAAGTGAAAATTAAGGCGCCTAGCAAGCCAAAAGGCACTGCGCAGATGACGGCAGCGGGGAGTGACCATGATTCAAATAGGGCCGCCAGAATCAGAAAGACCATTAAGATGCCAAGCAAGAAAATATAAATCGAATCATTACCCGAAGTCGTTTCTGAATAAGATAAGCCTGCCCATGCGTAGCTGTAGCTACTTGGTAATGTGGCCGCTGCGACCTCTTTGAGAGCGGAGATTGCTTGACCTGAACTGTAACCTGGGTTGGGAGAGCCAATGATGTTGACCGCCGGAAACCCATTAAAGTGCGACATAATCGTTGGGCCATTGACAAAGCTCATATTCACAACCGCAGACAAAGGCACCATGTCGCCGCTGTGTGAACGAGTATAAATTTGGTCAATGTCTTCAGGCTTTTGCCGATAGCGTGCTTCAGCTTGCATGGTGACATCCCAAACTCGACTGTATTGATTAAATTGACTCACCCTTAAAGAGCCAAATTGGGCTTGTAGAGCAGACAAAACATCTGAAATAGGCACGCCAATCAGATTGCTTTGCTCACGATTAATCGTTACTTTTAATTGTTGGCTATTGGCATTAAAGGTACTGGTCAGCCCACCTAATTCAGGTCGTTTACTAGCAGCAGCAACAAATTTTTGTAACACTTGCTGCATTTGTTCCGGTGTATCCGTACCTTTGTTTTGCAACCAAATTTCAAAGCCGCCAGACGTGCCGATTCCAGGTATAGGAGGAGGAACTAATGGAATAACAGCTCCGCTGGTCATACCTCTGGTTTCTTTGGCGATTTGTTGGGTAACGGCAAAAACGGATTCTGATGCAGATTTTCTTTCATCAAATGGTTTTAAACCAATAAATGCCGTTGCTGCATTGGTTTTAACTTGCCCATCGAGCATACTAAAGCCGTTAATCATGGTGTTGTAGCTGACTGCTGGATTGTCGCGAATGACTTTGTTGAGTTGTTCGCCAGCGCTAATGGTCCTTTGTAAACTAGCTGCTTCGGGCATCATTAAAGCCGCAAGCATATAGCCTTGATCTTCTTGTGGCACAAAGCTGGTTGGTACGATTCTGAATAACTGCCACAAACCAGCGACCATAACAGCCAATAGCAAAACAGAAAGCGCCGAGCGACGAATAATTGTATGTGAAATAATCCCGTATGATTTTGTAAGTCGAGCAAACCAATCATTAAACCAAGCAAAGAAGCCTTTGGTTGGCGGGGCGCTTCGTTTTAATAAAATAGCGCAGAGTGTTGGCGTGAGTGTGAGCGCCGTAACGCCAGAAATCAAAACACCACTTGCAATCGTAGTTGCAAATTGCTTATAGAGTTGTCCTGTTGTTCCAGAAACAAACAAAGCGGGAATGAAAACGGCAGAAAGAACAAGTGTCATGCTTAAAACTGCGCCAGAGACTTCATCCATTGAAAGAATCGCCGCGTCTTTTACTGACATTTCTGGGTTTTCGTGCATCGTATGTTCTACGTGTTCAATCACGACGATGGCATCGTCAACGACTAAACCAATAGCAAGTACTAAGCCAAATAAAGTTAATAAATTAACCGAAAACCCCATAGCGGCTAAACCAATAAACGCACCTAATAAAGAAACGATAATTGCGATGGTGGCAATGACTGTGGCGCGGAGGTTTTGTAAAAATAAATACATTACACAAATAACAAGTAATAACGCCTCAAACAATGTAATAACAACTTCTTTAATTGAATCTCGGACAAAATCGGTCGTATCTAAGGCAATGGTATAATCTAAGCCGCTTGGAAAATCTGTTTTTGCATTACTCAGCGTTGCTCGTATCGCATTTGAAACATCAATACTATTTGCTCCTGCTTGAAGATAAACGCCAATTGCTGATGTAGGTCGGTTATTAAATACATTTTCACCCGAATAATATTGCCGACCAAACTCTATTTTTGCGACGTCTTTCAGATGGACAATTGCATTGCCATTTTGCGACGCTTTAATAATCATATTTTCGTAAATGGTTGGGTCTGAAAACGCACCGTCAGTCACGACAGGAAACGTCATTTCGACGGTGCCTTCGTTAGGCGCTTGCCCAATTTGTCCAGCACCAACCAGCGCATTTTGGCTGGAGATCGCTGATTTAATATCGCTAGTGGTCACGCCTAAAGAGGCCATATTGCGAGGATTTAACCAAATTCGCATCGCTTGGTTTGGTGAACCAAATAAGGTAGCCTGCCCAGCGCCGGGAACGCGTTTGATCGCATCCATGATATTAATATTGGTGTAGTTATCGAGCTGTGCGGAGGACATTTTTCCCGATTTATCGTAGACAGCAATCACCATCAAAATACTCGATGATTGTTTTTCTACAGAGACCCCATTTTGCGCAACAATTGCTGGTAATTGCGGTAATGCGCGATCTACTCGATTTTGTACTTGAACTTGAGCAATATCCGGATCGGTTTCTAGATTGAAGTAAGCCGTAATGGTAATGGTGCCGCTCGATGAGCTGCTTGACTTCATATAAAGTAAATTATCAACGCCAATAATTTGCTGCTCAATGGGCGCTGCGACGGTTTGTGCGACTGTTTGTGCATCTGCGCCTGGGTAATTTGCGGTAACTTGGATTTGCACCGGTGCAATCACCGGATATTGTTCGACTGGCAGGCTATAGAGCGCCAACGCACCCACAATTGAAATGACAATGGAAATTACTGCGGCAAAAATTGGCCGTTCAATAAAAAATCGAGAAAACATAGTTGGCCTCGTTTATTTTTTTGCTGCAGAAGGGGCTTCGTTAGCCGGAGTTAAACCAAGGGATTTATTCATTTCTGCAGCACTTAACGGAGTCACTTTGAGTGGTGCTTCTGGGCGCAAGGTAGTCACGCCATCAACGATGACTTGTTCACCCGCATTTAAACCACTATTGACAAACCAGCCCAAACCTCGCCACGGCCCGGTCGTCACTGGGCGATATTCGGCTTGTGAATTTTTACCGACAACCCAAACATAATTTGTTCCTGCGCCTTGCTGTACTGCTCGTTGCGGTAACAAAATGGCGTTTGGACGAACAGCACCTTTTAGTACTACATTGACATACTGATTGGGTAGTAAGGCCCCATTGGGGTTGTCTACTGAGGCCCTGACCATGAAAGTACCGGTATTACTATTATAAAAAGGCGAGGCAAAAGTGAGCTTGCCCCTTTGTGCATAAATTTGATTATTTCCAAGTAAAATTTCTGCTTCATATATGCCGTTTGCGGGGGCGCGTAGCAACCCTTTTTTTGTTGCTTCTGTTTGGCTTTGGCGCTGATTCTCAGAAACGCTAAAATTGATCCACATTGGTGACAATGTCGCGACAGTGGTCATTTTGCTATTGCTAGCGTCGATATAAGTGCCAACCGAGGGAATAGCCATCCCGCTGATGCCATCCACTGGCGAAGTAATCACGGTGTAGCTTAAATTTAATTCGGCTTGAGTTACATTGGCTTTTGCTTGACTCACACTGGCTTTGGCTTGTTGGTGGGTGCCTATAGCATTATCTAGATCCGCTTGGGAGGCTGCGCCGCGTGGTGTTAATTCGTTGTATCGGTTTAAAGTGAGTTGTGCTGTATTTAAGGCAGCTTGATTACTGGCTAGTTGAGCACGTGCAGCGTCTAAGGCCGCTTGAAATGGTCGTTGATCAAGTTTAAATAAAACTTGATTTTTGCTGACTTTGCCACCTTCGGTATAACTCTTACTATCAAGGTAACCAGAGACTCGAGCATGGATGTCGACATTTTGCGAGCTTTCGACACGTGCCACAAAAGGAAAATCAACCGGTATATCTTGTGCTGCAATGGTCATTGCTGTAACTGCAGTTGCTGGAGGGGGCGAATCTTCTGTTTTTTTACAGCCAGACAAAGTAATGAGGGTTGCAATAAAGAGGCTGCTATACCATCTTGCATGAATATTACGCTGAGTCATGCAGTTCATATTTCTCTCCGATATATATTGAGTGAAGCAGCTTTAATTTTAATTAGACTGTTTATTGCACTCATTTTAAAATTTTTAATTTACATGGTATTAATAATTATTAGGCATGACCTGTTTTTGAAATAGGTCATGCCTTTTTATTGCGTTAATTTAATTGACAGCGTATAGGTTTAAACCTAATTCTTTTGCAATGAAAGCAACCATTAACTGACCTCGAACACTATTGCCAATCGGATCAAGGGGAGGGGAGAACCCGGCAATGGCTAATTGCCCAGGCGCAACGGCTAAAATGCCACCACCTACGCCACTTTTTCCAGGCAATCCCACTGTATAGGCCCAATCTCCAGAACTATCATAAAGGCCTTCCATTGTCATTGCGGCTAAAATATGGGGTACATTTTCAGCTTTTAATACCCTTTGTTTATTTAAAGGGTTGATACCGCCAGCCGCTAGTGTTGCGCCCATCACGGCCAAATCTTTACTTGAAATTAACGTCGAGCATTGTCGAGTGTAGACATCGCAGGCTTCCATTGGATCGGAATACATAGTGCCCGCAGAATAAAGCAGCCAAGCAATCGCGCGGTTATGGAAATTGGTCGTTTGTTCTGAGCGATTAATTTCTTCGCTAAGTGCAATCTGTCGTCCTGCAAGTTGACTTTGCATGCCTAAAATACGTGACCAACGATCTTCAGGGTTACTTGCTTTGATTAAACTCACGGTTGCCATCGCACCCGCATTCACGAGTGGTGAGAGTGGTTTTCCACCATGTAACTCAAGCGCCATTACGGAGTTGAAAGGTAGACCCGTTGGATCCGCCCCAATTTTGTTATGTACTTCCTCAGCGCCAACGTCTTCAAGTGCGAGTGCTAATGAAAATACTTTGGAGATAGACTCTAAAGCAAATTCATAATTTGAATCGCCGCATTCAAAAACCGTACCATCTTTGGTCACAACAGTGACACCTACAAGTGAAGACGGTACTGATGCGAGATAAGGAATGTAGCTTGCATTTTCACCTCCCGCTGCTTGTGAAAATTTATCGTAAGCTTCTTTGACTACTGCGGCTATTTTTGCGTGATCCAAGCTCATTGTGCCACCCCTTTATTTTCGTCTACGACCACAACTTTGGTTTGAACTTCGCTTGGATTACGGCCTTCTAATTCCCAACCAAATGCTTCAAAATCACTGGCGCCTTCGGTTGTTTTCCAATGTGGTTTACGGTTGGCGTAAATTAACAGTGGAATTGCGACAAAAATGACATTGCCTGCGATGAGAATACCAATATAGGTACTTGGGCTACCGACCGAAATTTGTGATGGAGGTACGAATGACAAGATAAATGCGATCATTGCACCAACTAAGCCTGCTCCGGCAAAAATCCACATCCCAGCACTGCCAAATGGCACCACATAAGGACGTTTGGTGATTGGTTCGGTGTGGCGCAGATGGATTGCGGCAGCGAACATTAAGAAATACATAATGAGGTAAAGGGTAACGGTTAATTGGCTTAATATTTGATAGGCCGCTTGTACCGATGGCAAAACGACAAACATGATGGCTAAGAAAGTAACGATTAAGCCTTGGCAAATCAAAAGATTTGACGCAACACCGTTTTTATTCAGTTTTTGGAAGAACGGCGGTAAATAACCAGCTCGGCCAACAACCGCAATGGCGGCAGATGGGCCTGAAACCCAAACAGTTACGCCGCCGATAACTCCGGCAAATAGTGCCAACGCAACAATAGAACCAGCCCATGGGATGCCATAAAAGTGGAAAAAGTCGTTGTAAGCAACTAGCAGACTTTGCGTTAAATTGATTTCACTCTGTGGTACGACAAGGCCAATGGCAAGTGTTCCGAGCACAAAAATAGCCACAGTCGCTAATGATGAAATTAAAATTGCTAATGGGTAATTTCTACTTGGGTTATCAATTTCTTTAACGTGAATGGCATTCATTTCCATACCCGCGTAGAAAAGGAAAATACCAGCAGCTAAAACCAAGTTATCAAATTTAGAGAAATCAGGAATGAGTTTATCCCAGCCTAAATCAATATGAACTGGCCGGCCTTCAATTAAATAAATTGCACCGAGTAAAATCAAAATGCCAGCGGGAATGATGGTACCGATCAGCCCCCCCCATTTACTAATAGCTGAGGATGATTTTACGCCACGTAACGTGACTAATGTTGCGCCCCAATAAACAACCAAAACGGCAATGATGGTGTAGACCATATTTGCTGAAAGTGCCACATCCCACTTTTGATTTGGTCCGACAAAGGCGAGTGAAACCCAAGCAAAGGTGAGAACGGTTGGAAACCAAATCGTTGATTCAACCCATAATAAAAAGATAGCAACAAAGCCCCAGCGAGGTCCAAACGCTTCGCCTACCCAGCGGAAAACCCCACCTTTTTGTGGCCATGCAGTTGCCAATTCAGCAGCAACAATTGAAACCGGAATTAAAAAGAAAATAGCGGCAAAGATATAGTAAAAAACAGAGGTCAATCCATATTCTGCTTCAGCTGGAAGTCCGCGAAGACTCACAACCGCCGTGATGTTCATAATTGCTAGTGTCATTACACCAAGCGTAGCTTTGCGTAATGTGCCACTTTTAGCAGGAGCTGCGGTAGTCATAGGTTTCTCCAATTATTTTTTTCTAATAAAATTTAGAAGTCAAAAAATTTATTGAAATTACATTTATTACTTAAAACATTAATGTTGAACGTAATGAAAGTGTCCAAGCATTATCTCTACTAGGATTTGCACCAGGATTACGTACATATTGCACATCAGGTGTAATCAGCAACCCTTTGGCAATGGTCCAGTTCCAGTACAATTCTATTAATTGCTCGTTACGCAAATTATTTGAATTTAATGAAGATTTTGCTACATCGCTATAACCCAAAGCCAAACCAATCTGATCGGTAGGACTACGTTGAAGAGGATTATTGAGTGCGGCACCTAATGCGTAAGAGCTTTTGATGGCTGTGGTATAGCCAGAGGCTTGGTTCGCTCTACCAAATACGGCCCATGAATCATTTAAATTTTGAACGGCATTAAATGACCAGCCATGGCTCTTGGGCGATTGCAATCGAACACTAGGCACTTGGTAGTAAGTCATCGAGTATTGAGCGCTCCCAAGGCCTTCAAATTTCGGTGTCCATTGGGCATAGGCAAACCATGAATAGCCACCATCACCAAAATGCTTGGTTGATAATGTTGACCCGCTGATGTTGTCGGCACTTTGAAAACCAGTTGCAAATTGCAGGGTGCTACTTGGGTTGATTTGTATATAAGAACCTAAACCAGCAGTGGCATAAGTGGATGTACCATTTTGACTTAAAATATCATTATTAAAATTTTGTTGTTGGCTACTTAAATACTGATTGCCATCAAAATTATAAAAAGGATATTGCCCTACAGAGATCAAGACTTGATTACCGGGTAATGCTTGAGTGTAAGTCAATTGGGAAAATGTATTTTGCCGTGTTCCAAAATCGTTATTGGGCGTCAGCAACCCTAGGTTGTTTTGGATGTCTGCACCATTTTGATTGGTGCTATAACGAACCCAAGTGTAGGCAAATTGCAGAGAGCCTGTACCAATGCTGTCATTTTGAAATAAATTCCAATCTAGCGATGGCGTTGCTAGCCATTGCCCCGCTGGACTGCCACCATTTGAGCGCCCCCATTGTTGTAAGTAACTCAAATCCATTGACCATGAAATACCGTTTTCTTTTGCTGTTTTGGTTTTAAATGCTGAATATTCGCCATAGAGATCGCTTGCGTCGCTATATAAAGAATGCCTTGCTGTTGCGCGATCAATATTGTCTTGGATTCGACTGATTTTACTGACGCTACTGATATCTAAAGGCTCAGTGCTTGATGTATCGCTTTGAGCTAATGCAATTTGAGCCGCACTCATTAAAGCAATTCCACTGGTAATTTTTATTACGAAATGATTACGACGTGTTCGCATAATCTTCCCCTAATTGATAAAGGATGCTACAAAATCAATCGGCTAGATTTCAAAGTCATTCATCAGCAGTACCAAGATGAATCAATTCATGCTTGGCGACTGCTGATGGCTCTCTAAATCATCGTATTCAGTTTAATGTTTAAAACCACTGGCTTCTTGCTCGGATAACGGCACGCTAACAGGATGTTTGCTGAGATGTGCAACGGCTTCCTTATAGTCTTTAATTAATAAGCTTGCGAGATCACGGCTAAAACCATGGCGAACTAAAATGCGTTGCACTGGGATATTTTCTAAATGAGCCGGTAAGGTATAAGCAGGCACTAACCAGCCGCGCATGCGCAGTCGATCGGCAAGATCAAATAAAGTAAAGTCATGCTCAATACCGTCTTTTAATTTCCAAGTTAGCGCTGGAATGCCTTGCTTAGGGTCGCCGTTATAAATGATTTCAAATTGGCCCATTTTGCTAATTTCATCGGATAAATACATCGCGGTGTCGTAGCAGGCTTGATGAATCTTGCGGTAGCCTTCTTTGCCAAGACGCAATAACGTATAGTATTGCGCAACAATTTGTCCGCCAGGCCGAGAGAAATTCAAGGCAAATGTGGGCATTTGACCGCCAAGATAATTCACATTGAAAATCAAATCTTGGGGTAAATCTGCTTTATCACGCCAAATCACCCAACCTACACCGAGTGGTGCTAAACCAAATTTATGGCCAGAAGCATTAATTGATTTCACGCGAGGTAAACGGAAATCCCATACGAGCTCTGGATAAGTAAATGGCGCAAGGAAACCACCACTAGCACCGTCAATGTGCATTGAGATATTCAAGCCAGTGTCTTTTTGCAATTGATCTAAAGCATCGCTGATTTCTTTTACCGGTTCATATTGACCGGTAAAGGTAATACCCAGTGTAGGCACTACGCCGATGGTATTTTCATCACAACGCTGAAGCACTTCTGCCGCATTCATCACAATACGGCCGTTATCCATTGGGATTTCACGGATTTCAATGTCCCAGTAGCGAACAAATTTATGCCAACAAATTTGTACTGGACCAGTGATTAAATTAGGTTTGTCATAAGGTTTGCCCGCTGCTTTTTGTCTAGCACGCCATTGCCATAAAAGTGCTAGTCCACCCAGCATCGCCGCTTCGCTGGAGCCGGTTGTTGAAGTGCCCAGGGTATTGCTGGCATCGGGTGAGTTCCATAGATCTGCGATCATATGCACACAACGAGCTTCTATTTCTGCCGTTTGTGGATATTCATCTTTATCGATCATATTCTTATCGATCGTCATATCCATTATTTGATGGACTTCAGGCTCTGCCCATGTTTGGCAGAATGTGGCTAAATTTTGTCGTGAATTGCCATCGAGCATCAGTTCATCGGTAACGACTTGCAGTACATGGCGAGCTTCGTGCTCTTGATCGGGAATTTTGTATTTTGGTAAAGCGACTGATAGATCATTAGAGGCAAAAACCTCATCCAGTAAATCGCCTCGTACTGCGTTTTTCTCATGTAGCATTTTTTATCCTCTAGGTGATGATTCATAGCTTATGGCTAAGTAACCGCCAGTTAAAATGGACTTAGCGCTTATTTATAGATCAGAAATTCAAGCCTGCATTCAATTCTACATAGTGGAATTAAATACTTACGTAGATATTTTTGATGCTTTCATTGTACGTAGAGTAATAAATTTTTTATGTAAGTAGTATTGGTTATTTATTTTTTACTCAGTCAATGGATGTGGTGGTTATTGTTGCGGGAATGTTGGTTTAGGCTTTGTTTTTTAAGGGTTTTGTGTGTATGTCTGAATTAAATGACAATTAACTGCTTGTTGTTTTATTCAGAAAAAAATTGATTTTTAGTAAGAATCACAGTGGTTGTGCTGGTGGTCGATATAGGCGTGGGATGTGTTTTTTTAGTTAAAAAACAATTGCTTGATGTATCTTTTTTGGGTTTTTGTGAAGTGGTGAGATTGGCGTTGGTAATTTTTACATTTGCTGTATTTTTTGTGTTTTACTTTGTAAGTTTTTGGTTTTTTTTGTCAGCGTTGTGGGCGATGGTCATTGATTCAGCGAGTGCATCACGCTTATTTGCGCTCAGCGAGGCCGGTCTGAGCGCGATGGGGGGGGCTAAGGACGAGTTAAATCCAAAACTCACCTTGGCCGATCGTGCTTACTTTGCCGCTGACTTGAATCGTGGTATCTACATCTAGTTGCAAGCGCGCAATACGCTTGATGCGGTGGCCTTGTTCCATGATGAGGCTAAAGGGCGTTGGTTTATGTTGTGCGAGCAAATAGCCGCCTAAGTTGGCGCAGGCTGAGCCGGTACCAAAATCTTCAGCAGAGACGCCATTTTGATTCCAAAAATAACGCGCGATGACTGTTTCTCCATCGTAAGCCCAGACCAAGGCGCCTGCTCGTCCATCCACATTAATTGCCACTTGCATGAACTGTTCCGAATTAGCTTGGCAAGCCGAGACGCTGTCAGCGCTATCTAATTGGATAATCAATTGTTCTGTGCCGCAATGAACAAACAGCGGCTGTTCAATAATGTGATGACTGCTAATACCAAGGGCGCTAGCAAGTTCAGTCCGCTCGGGGCCATCGCGATAGCTGGGTGGATTGGCGGTGAGCGTGACTTGATGACCATTCACTTGCACAGGGATTAATCCGGCTTTCATTTGCAGCGTGAGATGTGAGCGGCCTTGAGCGATCACAAAGGCTGTGCCAAGCGTGGGGTGGCCCGCAAATGGCATTTCATAACTAGGGGTAAAAATACGCACAGCGGCATCTGCTTGATCGCTTGGCGTGACAAAAGTGATTTCAGACAGGTTCATCTGCTGGCCTAATGCGGCCATTTCTGCTGCTGTGATATCGCTCGCGTGGGGGAAAACCGCGAGTGGGTTACCCGAAAACAAGTGTTCGGTAGTAAAAACATTGACGAGTTGATATTGTATTTTTCTCATTATTTTCTCTTAGGTATATGAATCTAAGTTATTAAATACGTAGCTTAGGTGGCTATACCTAGTAAATTTAATATTTTTTTAGATTGATTCATCGGTGTGATTAGTCCGCTTTTGTTCTGGAATCATCAGGTAGTCCTTAAATCATCCACTGCATGAAGCACTCCGCTTGTATAATATTGGGTTTCGCCTCTTTGCAGCTGCAAAATTACTCCATGATTCGTAAATTTATCGGCAAGGTGCTACGGCGCCCGGGACGGCGTGTTGTGCACGCCAAGCACTATGGTATTCGCCGTGATCAGCTGCACTCAGGTGCGTTGAAAGTCTGTGATCGTCTGCAAGCGGCGGGTTACGAGGCCTATATCGTGGGCGGAGCGGTGCGTGATTTATTGCTCGGCAAGTCACCCAAAGATTTTGACGTGGCGACCAGCGCTACGCCGGAGCAGGTTCGGCATATTTTTAATCGTTCGCGCATTATTGGCCGCCGTTTTCGGATTGTGCATGTGCCATTTTATGATCGCGGCGGTGAAGAGATCATTGAAGTCACCACCTTCCGTGGTAGTGCCGAGTCACCCACCGATGCCAGCGGGCGAATTATCCGTGACAATGTCTATGGCACGATTGCTGAAGATGCCGATCGCCGCGACTTTACCGTCAACGCCTTGTATTACGATCCGAATACCGAAGAAATTATCGATTTTCACCATGGCATCGAAGATTTAGAAAAGCAGCAGCTAGTGATGATTGGCGATCCAGTTAAACGCTATCACGAAGATCCAGTACGGATGCTGCGTGCTGCACGGCTATCGGCCAAGTTGGGCTTGGCGATTGCGCCAGATACCCGCAAGCCCATTCGTGAACATGCCGCTTTACTGGAGAACATCCCTTCAGCGCGATTGTTCGACGAAATGATGAAGTTATTGCTGTCAGGCAAGGCATGGGATTGTATGCAAGCGTTGCGAGCGCATGGCTTACATCAGCCGTTGTTTCCATTGCTAGACAAACTACTTTCTCAGCCAGAAACCGCCAAGTTTTTACAAAAAGCCCTTGAAAATACTGATCAGCGCTTAGCCGATGACAAGCCGGTTTCGGCAGGATTTTTGTTTGCGGCATTGCTCTGGCATGAAGTCGAAGCGCTGTGGCAAAAACGCCTTGCTGCCGGTGAAACTAAAATCACCGCCTTGATCGACGCGATGAATGAAGTTGAAAGTAAAGTCAGCAAACGTTTAGCAGTGCCCAATCGCTACAGTGCGGCAATGAAAGAAATTTGGCTATTGCAGCCGCGATTTGAGCAACGCGTTGGTTTGCGCCCGTTCCGACTATTAGAGCAAGCACGGTTTCGAGCGGCGTATGACTTTTTGTTATTGCGTGCCGACTGCGGCTTAGTGGAAAAATCATTAGCCGATTGGTGGACGCAATTTCAAGTCAGTGAAGAAACAGAACGGACGGCAATGATTGACTTGGCCACCAAAAATGGCCAATCGGGTGATGCCCCCGCCAAGCGCCGTAAACGTAGTCGTCCGCGTAAACCCGCCGCAGCCAAGCCGTCTGGAAACTAAAACGATGAAAATATTTGTCGCTTTAGGCGCTAATTTGGGTGATCCAATCGCCCAACTCAATGTGGCATTGGCCAGCTTAGCCGCTTGGCCAAAAATGACGCTGGTGCGCAGCTCTTCTTTTTATCGTAGCGCGGCAGTGGGTTATACCCAGCAACCTGATTTTGTGAATGCGGTCTGCGAAATCGACACCGAGCTGACCGCGCTTGAGGTTTTGGCTGCGTTGCTTGCGATTGAGACTCAAAATGGCCGTGCGCGTGAATTTAAAAATTCACCGCGCACCTTGGATTTGGATTTGATTTTGTACGGCCAAGAGCAATACGACTTAGCCAACTTACAAGTGCCACATCCACGGATGCAGCAGCGGGCTTTTGTTTTGCAACCCTTGCTTGAAATCGCGCCAGAAATTGAAATGCCACACCTTGGCCCAGCGAAGCACTTTCTTGCTACCGTAGCCGAGCAAGTATTGACGCGCATTCCTCAGAAAGCCACGCTTGCGGCTTAAATGTATCGATTTTCTGATCTATCTCCATTAGGATTGGTGCACTTTGCGGGACGGCCCAATTTGCCGTCATCGCAGCACCGCAGCAGCACCAAAAGTGCTGATCTTTTTAACTGCATGGATACCGAACAATGAAGACGACTCTGACTACATTACAAAAAATGAAACAAGATGGCCAAAAAATAGCCATGTTGACTTGCTACGATGCCAGCTTTGCGACGCTATTGGATGCCGCTGGCGTGGATATTTTTTTGGTCGGCGATTCACTTGGCAATGTAATCCAAGGGCATCGCTCAACCTTGCCGGTGACCATGGACGATATGCATTACCACACACAGGCGGTGGCTCGCGGCACGCAAACGGGTCTAGTTTTGGCTGATCTACCCTTTGGTAGTTATCAAATTTCACACGCTCAAGCCTATGAAAACGCCGCTCGGTTGATGGCTGCTGGTGCTGAAATGGTCAAAATTGAAGGCGGTGCAATCATGGTCGATACCGTTCAATTTTTGGTGCAACGCGGTATTCCAGTCTGCGCACACATTGGTCTGCAGCCGCAGTCGGTGCATGTGTATGGTGGTTATAAGGTCCAAGGCAAAACTGAATCAGAAGCCGAAGTGCTGGTGCGCGATGCATTGGCATTGCAAGCCGCAGGTGCCAGTATGGTGTTGATGGAAATGGTGCCAGCGTCGGTCGCCAAAACCATTACCGAATCGCTGTCGGTACCCACCATTGGCATTGGTGCCGGCATTGATGTCGACGGACAAGTGCTGGTGCTGTACGACATGCTCGGCGTGTATCCCGGTAAGAAAGCCCGTTTTGTGAAGAACTTTATGACTGGCAGCCATAGTATTCAGGGCGCGGTTGAGGCGTATGTGAAAGCGGTGAAGGGCTTAACTTTTCCGGCTGAAGAGCATTCGTTTTAATTCAATATCGAACACGACGAACAGGCCGAAATAAAACATAATCTAGCGTTTTAATCGGCCAATTGTTGCGTCTTACCTGTAGTTTTCTGATTGCACTCGGACTTTCCTGACTTTCGTGTTCTAGTCATTGTTATCTACCTCCAAATCTCAGCTCTCAAACACCATGAAAATCATCCATACCATTGCAGAACTTCGCGCTTGGCGCAAAACCGTTGGCACGGTGGCTTTTGTGCCGACAATGGGTAGCTTGCATGCGGGGCATATGTCGCTCATTCATGCTGCAAAAGCCGCAGCGGAACATACCGTCGTGAGTATCTTTGTCAATCGCCTGCAGTTTGGCCAAGGCGAAGATTTTGACCGCTACCCGCGCACCTTAGAAAACGACGCCGCTTTGATTGCAGAACAGGGCGGTGTTGATGTTATTTTTGCCCCTGATGAGCATGAACTGTATCCCAATGTGATTCAGCAATATCAGGTTACGCCACCGGCGATTGCCGACGAATTGTGTGGCGCATTTCGTCCTGGACATTTCCGTGGTGTCGCTACCGTGGTCACGAAATTATTTAATATTGTTCAGGCCGATATGGCTTGTTTTGGCAAAAAAGATTATCAGCAATTATTTGTGATTCAAAGCATGGTTAAAGATTTGAATATGCATATTCAAATCCTACCGGTCAATACAGGGCGTGCTGAGGATGGTTTGGCGCTATCGTCACGCAATGCGTTCTTAAATGCCGATCAGCGCGCTGAAGCGCCGCGTTTACACTATCATTTGAGCCGAATGAAAACCGCGATTGAAGCGGGCGAAAAAGACTATTCCAAATTGGCGGTACAAACCGTCACTGATTTACGCGTTCGCGGCTGGCATGATATTGATTATGTCGATACCCGTAATGCTGAAACCTTAAAACCTGCATCAAGTACCGATCAAAAATTAGTGATATTAATTGCGGCTCGGCTCGGTAATACTCGATTGATCGATAATATTGAAGTCAATCTGGATTAAATCGGGATTCGTACTTTTTAGTCATCGATATTTTATATATCGATGACTTTTTTATTTTTTCTGATTTACATTCCCATATAGCGCCCAGTTTTATGGTTAGTTGCAATCACTAAATTAAGTGCAAAAGCGCCAATGATTGAAATAATCAATTGTTGCCAACTGACAATTGCGGCACCAATCGCCAAAATAACTAAATCGACGACCAATTGAACATGCCCAGCCCGCCAGCCTTTGGTCTTTTGTAAATATAAAGCCAATACGGTTACACCGGCTAAACTGGCTTTATGTCGAATCAGCATCAATATCCCCACTCCCGCCATTAAACCGCCCATTAAACCCGCAAAAATAGGATTGAGTTTGCCAAAGCTAATCCAATGTGGCATCCACTCGGTGATGAGTGCCAAGCTGGCGACACAGGCAAACGTTTTGAGCGTGAACTCCTTGCCCAGCACTTTGTAAGCAAATAGGTAAAAAGGTACATTTAATACAAATAAGATTAAGCCGTAGGGTATATCTCCCAAGTAAAACAAAATAAAGGCGAGCCCAGTGGTACCCCCTGTAATGAGTCCTGCATGCTTAAACAATTGGATGGCGAGTGCGACAAAAATCACGCCGGTGAGCATGCCTTGTAAATCGTCGATGAGCGAGTGGGAGAGGTGTGTTTGTGACATAGAGAATCATTCAATTGAAAGTGGCTTGCAGCATAGCGTTTTTCTTGGTGATTGGCTGTAATGAAATTACATCGTGCCGCAATGAAATTGGATTTACGTTCATCATTTAATTTAATAACATTGAATTGAATTGAATTGTAAATTGGTGTGAGCTAGAAATTCAAGCTGAAAATGTTTTTATAGTTTCATAAAAACATGAAATGTTTTGTTAAATTTTGAAAAATGGAGTGCTGATTGATGAAAATAGCTCAAAGTATTTCGATTGTCGTTTTACAACTTTTTTTGTTTGTTCCTGTTGTGGCCAGTACTGATAAAGTCGATAAAAACACACATTATCTCCCCTTCATTCAGCTCAGCCTTTCTTCTTCTGGTATTAATAATGGCATTATTGATGCTCAATATGGCGCGGCATCCAAAGATAAATTAGGCGCAATGCCTTTAGAGTCAATTCCATTGCAGTGGTCCAAAGGGCCAAAATCAACCGCAGCGTATGTGACCACGATTGTTGATTACGATACCTCACCCATTATTGGTTTTCCGTGGATTCATTGGCTGACGGTTGTTCCAGCCACCATGACCTCGTTACCGGCCAATGCCAGTCGTTCTCACGCCAATAATATGGTACAGGGCGTGAATAGTTATTCTGATGGTGTGATGCTTAATATGCCGTCAATGAAAGGCTTTGATGTGCCCGCTGCGCAAGCTGCAGCGTATGGTGGGATGGTGGGATGGTGCCAGTGGGATTTGCGCATAAATACACCATCAAAGTATTTGCTTTGAATCGTCCTTTAAATTTAAAACCTGGATATTTTTATAATGAATTACTCACGGCCATGACGGGGAAAGTGATCGGTGAGGGGACTTTATATGGTGTTTATGATGCCTATATTGTGCATCCGCCGAAAGCCGATCAATCCGAGAGCTATATCAAGGCACATGAGTAGTTTTGTTTAATTGGAACGTAAGTTTACGCTGGCGACATAGTGTGCCGCCAGTCGTTTATATTCGCTTTTGCTTATATTTGGCGTAATCTGAAACTAAGTATATTGATGCGTGAGGAGTTGATGATGAATGTCTCTTCTAATTTAGCGGCATTGGGGCTGCAAAGTAGCGCGGCTTTGGCGCAAGCAACACAAGCGAAAACCCTGCAAAGTTTGTCCAGTGGCACTCGCATCAATAGCGCCAAAGACGATGCGGCAGGCAGCGCTTTAATTGAGCAGTTTGCCGCGCAAATCGCAGGCAGTAATCAGGCGGTGAGAAATCTGAACGATGGTATTTCTTTGGCGCAAACCGCTGACGGGGCCTTGAGTTCAATTTCGGACAATACCGATCGATTGCGTGAATTAACAGTGGCTGCGGGCAACGGTACTTTGTCGGCGAGTGATCGACAGGCAATGCAGGCTGAGGCCGATGCATTGTCGCAAAGCAATGCGGATATTGTTAATAACGCGCAATTTAATGGTCAGGCGCTTTTGCAAGGTGGCGCATTTAATTTTCAAGCTGGGCCCAATGCCAATGATTTACTTAGCCTGAATAATCCAAGCTTAAATGGTGCAAATGGCTTGGCGAGTGCTGCCGGATTACTTGATTTATCGAGTTCCAGTGCTGCCAATAGCAGCCTCTCTTTGCTGGATCGTGATATTGAGCTGATTTCTGGACAGCGGGGGCAACTGGGCGCTTTTCAAAATCGAATTGACAGTGGCATTCAAAATTTGCAAACCAGTGCTTTAAATTTATCTGCTGCCAAAAGTCGTGTTGCCGATACCGATTACGCAGCAACAACATCGCAATGGACACAGGATAAGGTGCGTAATAACGCGAATTTGGCGATGCAAGTTCAGGCGCGGGCGAGTGCGGGACAAGTGCTGAGTTTGTTACGATAGTTTGGGTATTTGAATACAGGTCAGAGATTATAAGCATTGTGGGTCTATACCTTAATGTTTATATATCAAGTTTGCAGCGTTGAGTGGGGTGGGTATGAGATTGCCAATCCTTAGCCATAATGAGCTTGATATCGCTTACGACAAAAAGGGCCGATCTGAATCGGCCCTTTTTAATGGCTTAAATCATCAATGGTGTTTGTAACAAGCCAAAATGAGCGCAGACAGGTAAAATTGCCGCTTCATTTGAGGAAACATCATGTCCCACGCCGAAATCATTCAAACAACACAGCATTGGCTCGAGCAAGCGGTGATTGGTTTGAATTTGTGCCCCTTTGCAAAATCCGTCTATGTCAAAAATCAAATTCGCTACGTGGTGAGCGATGCAAAGCATTTGGATGGTTTTTTGGATGATTTGGATCGTGAACTGGACTTTTTGCAACACACACCGGCCGATGAAGTCGATACCACTTTATTGATTCATCCGAGTTTATTTCCGGATTTTGAAATTTTTAACGATGTTCAGGCGCAGGCAGAAGACATCGTACTCGAGCATGAACTCGATGGCGTGTTGCAAGTTGCGAGTTTTCATCCGGACTTTCAATTTGCAGGCACCGAGGCCAATGACATTAGTAACTACACCAATCGCGCGCCGTACCCCATCTTGCATTTGATTCGTGAAGACAGTATTGCGAAAGCGGTGGCGGCGTTTCCCAATCCCGATGTTATTTTTGAGCGCAATATCGCCACCTTGGAAAAAATCGGTCTCGCCGGTTGGTTGGCTTTGGGCCTAAAAGCCAGCGGTCAATAATGCGAATTTGGCTGGTTATTTTTAGTCTTTTCTTGGTCGCTTGTGGCAGTAATCCAGCTTCGGTTTCGGGGCCGACACCTGCTGGTTTTTATCGCGTGAAATCGGGCGATACCTTGTATCGAATTGCCAAAAATAATGATCAAAGCGTTGCCGAGTTGCAGCGCTGGAATCGCCTATCCAAAAACGATGATATTTTAGCGGGGCAACTCTTGCGTTTGACGCCGCCAGCGGGCAGTGTAAGTGCACCGAGTAAGCCTAGACCGACTCAGGCGCGGCCTCGGTTACCGGAGGTAAAACCACCGAGTAATGTGGGAATCGAGATGGTTTGGCCCAGCCAAGGACCGTTATTGTATGCTTATGCCCCGCCTCGCGTGAAAGGCATCGGGATCGGGGGCGCTTTAGGCGCGCCGATTGTCGCCGTTGCCGATGGCAAAGTGCTGTATTCCGGTGACGGGATCCGGGGTTATGGTTTGTTGCTGATTATTCAGCATGCGAAAGGCTATTTGACCGCTTATGCACATAATCAAAAGCTCTTGGTGAAAGAAGGTGCGCAAGTGAAGCAAGGTCAGGCGATTGCAGCAATGGGTAAAACCGGCACCGATCGTGTGAAACTGCATTTTGAAGTGCGTTATCAAGGCAAAACCATCAATCCGGTGAGTGCGCTGCCGAGTCGTTAATGCCCAGTTTGGGGTCGCATAAAACGATAAAAAATTTCATTTAGATTAAAGATCGCTCGTCAATTTAAGGCAGCGTGTTTCTGTGTACATTGAGGTGCGAAATGCAAGTAGCAGTGATTTCGGCGGTAGGCCTAAACCGTGTAATTGGCATCAATAATCAATTACCTTGGCGCTTGCCAGAAGACTTAAAGCATTTTAAAGCGTTGACCATGGGGAGCGTGATGCTCATGGGGCGTAAAACATTTGAGTCTTTACCGGGCTTATTGCCAGGCCGAGCGCATTGGGTCATTAGTCGTAACTCGCAATGGTCTGCTGAAGGCGCAACGGTATTTGCTGGGCTTCATGAGGCAATTGATGCGGCAAAAGCAGCGGGGCATGAACGGGTGTTTGTGATTGGTGGCGGTGAGATTTATCAGCAAAGCTTGGCGCTGGCCAATACGCTGTATTTGACCGAAGTGGCATTAAGCCCCGCAGGAGACGCATTCTTTCCTGAGTTTTCTTTGCAACAGTGGCAAGAGCAAAGTAGGGAACCGGGGCTGTCGAGCAAGGGGATTGAATATGCTTTTGTGTGTTATAAAAAGCTAAAATAATTCAGGCCGTATTTTTTGTGGTGCTGTTCAGATTACGTGTTGCTGGTTTTAAGTGCCTGCGGCACATTGTTTTACAGTCGCAGTCCGCGACGGGGACCCTCTTTCTTTGACTCGCCAAAGAAAGAGGGGGAAAGAAAGGCGCCCCGAGCGCGCCCAGCTCCGCTGTGCCCTCGATTGTCGTGAGCCAAACGATAAAACCGTTTGTCTCCCTTCCGCACTCGGTGCGCTTGAACGGGATTTTAAGCCCCAGCTCGACGAGCGCGGCACAGCATCAACAGCAAATCTGAATGCCGCATTTTTTGTAATGGTATATGCTGCTAGGCCTTTATTTGCAATACTTTGGTCGATATACCCATTAATTAATCCGAAATACTATTTCAGACTAAGCCAAATCATTGTCGTTGTTGACATAAAAAAAGCCGATCAATGATCGGCTTTTTACTGTATTAGGGCGTGCTTATTTTTGTTGCGCGCGTTCATAGCTGGTCATGATCTCAGCTTCAGCTGCGGCTTTGTCACCCCAGTCTTGTACTTTAACCCATTTGCCTTTTTCGAGCGCTTTGTAGTTTTCGAAATAATGCTTCACTTGCGCTAGCAATAATTCAGGCAAGTCAGCCAAAGTTTTGATGTGTGCATACATGGCACATACTTTTTCAACTGGCAAAGCAATGATTTTTGCATCGTAGCCAGATTCATCTTCCATGCCCAAAACACCGATGGCACGGCATTTGATGACCATGCCTGGGGCGAGTGGGAATGGTGTGTGCACTAAAACGTCAACAGGATCGCCATCGAGCGATAAAGTGTGTGGCACAAAACCGTAGTTCATTGGGTATGACATTGAAGTACCAACGAAACGGTCAACGATGATCGCGCCTGATTCTTTGTCAAATTCGTATTTCACTGGCGGTGCATTGGCTGGGATTTCGATGATAACGTTAAAGTCTTCTGGCAGATTTTTGCCGGCGGGGATCTTGCTGATGTCCATGATGGATTATCCTGAGTAGATGAAGCGAAAGAAAACCAACAGCATGCCGTCATCATTGTCCTTGCTAGGCAATACAATGGGTTGACGATTAGTTTTCAAATTTGGATTGATATAAAGCGTTAGATTATATCTTTCCCTTGAAGCTCTTGATAGTTTGCTGAACGGAAAATGTAGGGAAAGTACAAATATTGCACTGCAATAAGGGCGTGGCATACTGTTGCCCAGTCTACAATTGATTATTACTCCTTGAGGTTGCTCGCGATGAAACCCCACTATCTTGCCCCTTTGTTTGATCCTAACTCAGTTGCGGTGGTGGGCGCGTCAGATACGGTTGGCTCAGTTGGGTATTCGGTGACGAAAAATATTTTGGATGGGGGTTATGCTGGCGCGCTGTATGCGGTGAATCTCAAGCATAAAACGGTGCAGGGTTTGCCGGCAGTAAAAACGCTCAGTAAGATTACTAATCCTGTGGACTTGGCCATTCTGACGACACCCAGTCGTACGCTACTGAAATTGATCGAAGCGTGTGCTCAGCAAAATATTCGCCATGTAATGATTATGTCGTGCGATTTTGTTGGCCAAGATAAAGCCAGCCAAAAGCTACTGAATAAAATTCTACAGCTGGCCAAATCGCTCAATATTCGCATTTTAGGGCCATCGGTATTTGGCTATT
Source organism: uncultured Deefgea sp. (assembly GCF_947072475.1). GTDB lineage: Bacteria > Pseudomonadota > Gammaproteobacteria > Burkholderiales > Chitinibacteraceae > Deefgea. Next base: position 93,280 of record NZ_CAMTIA010000002.1, on the reverse strand, counting down.
GCCGCGTATCGAGTAAATTATTGGCGGCCAATTTTAAAGGCAAAATTAAAAGTGGCAGCTTGGCGGTGGTCTCGCAATCGTCTTCGGTGACCACGGCGATTTTAGATTGGGCTGAATTACACGACGTTGGTTTTTCTTCGGTGGTTTCTTTAGGCACCGCATCCGATATCGACGTGGGTGATGTGCTCGACTATTTGGTTGCCGACCCAAAAACCAAATCCATTTTGCTGTATATCGAAGAATTAAAAGACGCGCGTTTATTCATGTCGGCGCTACGCGCAGCGTCAAGATCCAAAGCGGTTTTGGCGTTAAAAGTCGGGCGTTATGAGCAAGAAATTAAAGTCGGCCGCACGCATTCCGAGCGCTTAATTAATCACAATGATGTGTTTGATGTGGCGCTGAAACGCGCGGGGGTGTTGCGTTTACGCTCGATCAATCAATTGTTCACCGCGATTCGAGTGATGGACGGCTCTTACCGTACCAAAGGCCGGCGTCTGGCGATTATTACCAACGGGATTGGTGCCGGTTTAATGGCGGTTGATCGCGCCAACGATTTGCATATTGCATTGCCGCAATTGACCGAGGCCACCATTGCCCAATTGCGGGAGCTATTGCCGCTGCAAAGCAGCGTTCACAATCCGGTGGATGTGTTGGGCGATGCCAATGCCGAGCGCTTTAAACTCGCTACTGAGTTGGTGATTAAAGACCCGAATATCGATGGCGTGTTGGTGGTGTTTACCCCGCAAGTCGGCACTGACGATATGGCGACGGCCGAGGCGATGATTGCGCTAAAGAAGACCACCGATAAACCGTTGCTATTGGCTTGGGTGGGCGGTAAAAAAATCGATGCCAGCCGAAAATTACTCGGCAAATCGCAAATGGCGTTTTTTAATGCGCCAGAAAGCGCGGTTGAAGTGTTTTATTCGCTGGCCGCATGGCAATACAATCAGCAATTGCTGCTACAAACGCCAAGTCCTTTGGGCGAAATGGAAGCGCCAGATCTCGAAACCGCGCAAATGATTATTAGCACCGTGTTGGCCAGTGGTCGTGAAGTACTCGATGAAGTCGAATCAAAAGCGATTTTACGCGCGTTTCATATCCCAGTTACGCTGACCATTCGGGCGCAATCGGTCGACGAGGCCGTGTCGGCCGCAATGGGTTTGGGCCTGCCGGTGGCGATGAAAATCGACGCCAAAGGCATATTGCATAAAACCGATATCGATGGCGTGGTGCTTAACCTTAATAGCTTGGTGCAGGTGGCAACCGAAGCCAGCAAAATGTTGTCGCGTGCGCAAGAGCGGCTCGGCGCCGAGAATGTGCGTGGCTTGGTGATTCAGCCTATGCATGGCAAAAAATCTGGCCGCGAGCTGATGGTTGGCGTTGGCCGTGATCGGGCGTTTGGTCCGGTGATTACTTTTGGTTATGGTGGGGTGACTGTTGAGGTATTTAATGACATCGCAGTGTCTTTGCCGCCGCTCAATGAATACCTCGCAGAAAATCTAATTAGCCGCACGCGTGTCAAAAAAATGCTCGCGCCATTTCGCAATTTGCCCGGCGTGGACATGGCGGCGGTGAAGGCGGTTTTACTGCGGGTTTCGGAGATGGTGTGCGAGTTTCCGCAAATTCAGCAGCTGGATATTAATCCGCTGATTGCCGATGAAAATGGCGTCATTGCCGTCGATGCAAGGATTGTTTTGGCGCCATTGGCTGAGCATGCGCGTCGCTATAGCCATATGGCGATTCACCCTTATCCGGCGCATTTGGCGCAGATTACGCAATTAAAAAATGGCTTACCGCTGGTTTTGCGGCCAATTCGTCCTGAAGATGCTGATTTGATTGCCTTATTTGTGAGTAAATTGTCTGAAGAGAGTCGCTATAACCGCTTTATGAGCACGTTAAAATCATTACCCCAAGCGATGCTGGCGCGTTTTACCCAGCTCGATTACACCCGAGAGATGGCGATTGTGGCGACGGTTGAAACCGGCGTGGGCACTGAAATCATTGGCGTTGCCCGTTTTAATGCCAATCCGGATCGAGATAGTTGCGAGTTTGCGGTGGTGATTAGTGATCAGTGGCAAGGAATGGGCTTGGGAGTGCGCTTAATGAATGCCTTGTTTATCGCTGCGCGAGATATGGGCTTATCGCTGATTGAAGGCGAGGTGTTAAGTAGCAATAAAACCATGCTCACCTTTATGAAGCATATGGGATTTAGTATTACCCGCCATGCGGAGGATGATAGCTTGAAGTGGGTGGTGAAGCGCTTACAGGACCCAGTTTAACTGCCTTTGGGCGGGGTTTTTTGTTGAAATAACTTGCAAATTCAAAAGCTTGTTACTTTTTTTAGTCATTATCTTGACAATTGCGTTGACTTTTGATTTTTCATGCCGTATATTCGCGGCACTAATTTGATTGAGCACATTGAATGCGACTTCACCTCGACGTGATGATCGCCAAGTGTTTAGTAGTTCCTCCCCAGCAAGCCTCCTCAGCTTATCTGCAAAGTTTCCTCGAAACGTGGTGCTCTTCTATTGGTGCTTTACCGTCCGGCTTTTGGGCGGAAATTGGCTTAGCAACCGTCAACAAGGTTAGCCGAGCCCCATAGTTTGGATTCCATAAATGACTAATCGTATGTTTGATTTTGATGTAGAAGCTCGCCCGTCCACTCGTTCTGCCGAGATGGAAGGTTGGTTTCAAATTGTAATTTGCCACGGCAATGCGCGTAAACCCGTTACCGATTGGCAGCCTGCGCCGTTAGCGCAACGTGCCACTGTGCATTCGGTGTTACAAGGTGCCGCAGCGCTTGCGCGTCAGCAAATTCAATCGCAGTTTCATTAATGATTGTTTGGCCATCGTGGCCAATATCATGATTTATTTGTCGTACCCAGCACACTCAAATCGGCAGTCCAGCGTTGGATTTTCCCGCTGTTGCCACTGAGTCGCGGCACTCATCAAGACGTAAATCACCTCTTAAAGCCAAGCATTTGCTTGGCTTTTTTCGTTGGCACGTTTCCTGCTTATGATTATTCGAACATCATGGAGTGTGGATATGTTAGGCCGTCTGGACGATTATTTTCGCAGTCAAGAAACCGCATTGAAATTGCGCAGTTACCGCCAAGAAATTTTGGGCTCCAATATCGCCAATGCCGATACGCCCAATTACAAAGCGCGGGATATTAACTTTAAAGCGGCTTTTGACGCCGCGCGTGCGCCGTCTGCGCCGACGCTGTTGCAAACCAGTAATCCACGCCATTTGCAGGCGAGTCAAACCGTTGATTTATTTGCGCCAGAGCGGCTGTATCGCAATGAGCAGCAACCATCGATTGATGGCAATACCGTTGATATGAATACCGAAATGAAAGAATTTACCGATAACGCTATTCGCTATCAAGCCGCAGTGACGTTTCTGACGCGGCGGATTGAGTCGATGAAATCCGCGTTAACGGGCCAATAAGGAATACATTAATGTCTCTGTTTCGTGTTTTTGATGTTGCATCGTCAGCCATGAATGCGCAGTCGGCGCGTTTGAATGTGGTGGCGAGCAATTTGGCTAACGCCAATTCAGTCACCAGCTCTGATGGGCAACCGTATCGGGCTAAACAGGTTGTATTTCAAGCTGCGCAGAGCAATACCCACAATGCGGCATCCGTTGGTGTAAAAGTTGCTGGGGTGATCGAAGATCAATCACCACCGCGCTTGGTTTACGATCCGAAGAGTCCGTTTGCCGATGCCAATGGCTATATCGCCATGCCCAATGTCAGTGTGATCGAAGAAATGACCAATATGATTTCAGCGTCACGCTCGTATCAAACCAATGTCGATGTAATGAATACAGCAAAAACTTTGCTGATGCGCACCTTGTCGATCGGTCAAGCTTAAGGAGAATCATCATGGCTACGGCACCTGTTAATAATAATTTTGATTACACCTCTTTAAATACCAAAAACAATAAAGTCAAAACAGCGGCTGAAGAGCAGCAAGATAGCTTTATGAAGTTACTGGTGAAGCAATTGCAAACGCAAGACCCGATGAACCCAATGGATAACGCGCAAACCACCAGTCAAATGGCGCAGATCAATACCGTAACCGGGATTGGCAAGCTCAATGAAACCATGATGCAGATGCAATCGCTATATGCTGGAACGCAAGTGATGCAAGCGGCAAATCTGATCGGCAAAGAAGTCCTTACCCCCGGCAAAGGCTTCCATTTTGACGGTGCGGGCAAGGTGGATTTGCGGATGAATATTCCCGATGGTGCGAGTGGTGCAGTATTGAGTGTATTTAATAAAGATGGCGTTGAAGTGGCCAAAATCCCTTCCAGCAGCACCACGCCGGGCTTGGCACAGGTGGAATGGGATGGCAAAAAAGCCGATGGTAGCTTATTGCCCGCTGGTGAATATACGGTAGCCGCCAAGGGACAAAAAGATGGCAAGGAAATTGCTTTAGATACGGTAACTTGGCAAGTCGCTAAATCAGTTGAATTCGGTAGTGCTGGCGTTGGTGTGTATTTGGCCAATGGCAATAAAACGGGTTTTGGTGATGTGATTCAGATTCGCGCCGCTGGTAGCAGCAATAACGCATAAAAGTAGGGGAATATCATGGGCTTTCAACAAGGTTTAAGTGGTTTGGGCGCATCGGCAAAAAGCTTGGATGTGATCGGCAATAACGTGGCCAATGCCAATACGGTGGGTTTTAAGGGCGCTCGCGCTGAGTTTTCCGATATTTATGCCAGTACCTTTGGCTCTTCGTCCAATATTGCCGGTATCGGTGCTAAGAACCAAACGATTGCGCAGCAATTTGGTCAAGGCAATACCACGTCGACTAATAACCCCTTAGATATTGCCATCACCGGCAATGGTTTTTTTCGGATGCAAGATCCAACTGGCACGATTAGTTACGCCCGTAATGGTCAGTTTCAATTAGATAAAAATGGCTTTATTGTCAATAATGCCCAGTTACTAACCGGTTGGCCGGTGGATCGTGGAACGGGTCAAGTATTGGCGGGCTCGACCCCACAACCGATTCAGTTGCAGTTTTCGAATATCGGCGCGCGCCAAACGGGCGGCTCTGGCGTGACGGGGGCTGGTTTGAACTTGGGTTTAAACCTCAACGCTAACGATAAAGTGTTACCAGCAACAACCGCTTTTTCATCGACTGATCCAACCACTTACAATTACTCAACGTCAGCAACGGTGTACGACTCTTTGGGCGGCACCCACACGCAAACGTTTTATTTCCGTAAAAATGTACCGCCAGCTACGCCGACCGTACCACCAACGAGTACTTGGCAAGTGCATTACGCTTTAGATGGTAAAGACGTCAATGTGGATGGCACTTTAGGTGCGCAAGCGGCAGCAACAATGAAAGCTGGCACTACAGCTGCGGCGGTGACCGTACCTCCAGCAACGGCAGCGTCGGTGAATGCTGCAATTCAAGCTGCTGTGGCGACTGATAATACCGCCGGTGCGACCGCCGTGGCGACCGCCGCTGCAACGGCAGCAGCTGCGGCAGGGGCAACGCCCGCTTCGGTCTTGGCCGCTGCACAAGTTGCGAATTCTGCGCTGTATTCATCGAGTTCAATTACATTTGATGCCAATGGCCGCCCAATAGGCATGCCGGTTGGCGGCACGAATTTTACCGTGACTGCAGCGGGGCTTAATAACGGTTCAAACGGCTTGAATTTTCAAATGTATTTTGATAAATCAACGCAGTTTGGTAGCCCGTATTCGGTGAGTACGCTGACGCAAGATGGCTATACCGATGGTATTTTGACTGGGATTTCAGTCAATAAAGACGGGATGGTGCAAGGTCGTTATTCCAATGGCCAAACGCGTAATGTGGCGCAGATTGTGTTGTCTTCGTTTACCAATGTGCAGGGTATGCAGCCATTAGGGGACAATCGCTGGGCGGAGTCGTCGGCTTCAGGTCAGCCACTCACTAATGCGCCGGGTTCAGGCAGTACCGGTTTGCTGCAGTCCGCCTCTGTTGAGGATTCGAATGTCGATTTAACCAGTGAATTGGTGAATTTAATAACTGCGCAGCGCAATTATCAAGCCAACTCACAAACGATTAAAGCGCAAGATACCATTTTGCAAACCATCGTTAACTTGCGTTAATAGAGAGATATGGATCGTTTAATTTACGTGGCAATGACCGGCGCTAAGCAAACCGAAAATCGGCAATCGACCGTGGCGAATAATTTGGCCAATGCCAATACCACCGGTTTTCGGGCGGATTTAGCGGCGTTTCGTGCGGTTCCGGTGATTGGCGGCCCCGGTTTGGCCACACGCGCATTTGCTGTTGAGCAAAGTACGGGTTCTGATTTAAGCCAAGGTTCTTTTCAGCAAACCGGCCGTGAGCTGGATGCGGCAATTAACGACGATGGCTGGTTTGCAGTACAAAGTGCCTCTGGCGAAGCGTATACCCGCAATGGTAATTTTGTGGTTGATGCCAGCGGGATGCTCAAAACCTATACCGGTTTGATCGTTGAAGGGGATAGTGGTCCGTTAACCATTCCAGAAAACACCCAAGCCTCGATTGCGGCCGATGGGACGGTGTCGGCGATTGATTTGGCCAATCCGGCGCAAGCGGTGGAAATTGGCCGCTTAAAGTTGGTCAATCCCGCAGCGGCAGAAATGGAAAAAGGCCTGGATGGTTTATTTCGCCGCCGCAATGGCGAAGCTGGACAGTCCGATCCCAACGTGCGCTTGGCTGTGGGCGGTATCGAGGGGAGTAATGTGAATGCGGTGGATCAATTGGTGACGATGATTGCCACGCAACGCCATTACGATATGCAAATTAAATTATTACAAACTGCCGAGCAGAACTCACGTTCTGCCGCTTCGATTTTATCGTTGAACGGTTAAGTATTCGATAAGGAATAAAGCCTCATGTTTCGCTCATTATTGACCGCAAAAACCGGCATGGACGCCATGCAGTTTAATGTGGATGTGATCTCGAATAACTTAGCCAATGTGAGTACCACCGGCTTTAAGCGAGAGCGTCCGGTTTTTCAGGATTTGCTCTATCAAAATTTACGTCAGGCCGGGGCTGCCACTAGCCAATCCACTCAATTGCCAACGGGTTTGGATGTCGGCACTGGGGTGAGCCCAGTCGCGACTGCGCGTATTTTTATGCAAGGTAATCTGCAGTTGACCGATGGGCCATTGGATATGGCGATTAATGGCGCTGGTTTTTTTCAAATTGCGATGCCGGATGGTAAAACGGCATACACCCGCGACGGTAGTTTTCAAGTCGATAACCAAGGTACGGTGGTGACCTCCAATGGTTATCCTTTAGAACCGGCGCTGCAAGTTCCCTTGGGAACAACTAAGGTGACGATCGCCAAAGATGGTACTGTGACGGCAATCATTAATAATGATGCCGCCGCGCCAGCTCAATTGGGCAATATTCAATTGGCTACCTTCATTAACCCTCCGGGTTTGCAGGCGGTTGGCGGTAATTTATATCTAGAAACGGCGGCCAGTGGTGCGCCAACAGTGGGTACGCCCGGCACTAATAGTCTTGGCGCGCTCAATCAAGGTTATGTTGAAGCGTCGAATGTGAATGTGACCGAAGAATTAATTAATATGATTCAAGCTCAGCGGGCGTATGAAATGAATTCTCGTTCTGTGCGAACGTCGGACGAAATGCTGCAAAAACTGGGTACTTTGTAAGGTGTCGATATTGTTTAAATTGACTCAGCTGCGCAGCCTACTGGCTGGATGCTTATTATTGAATTTAGCGGCTTGCGTTGCGCCGCAGTCGATTGTGACGCAGCCAGTCAGCGCTCGCCCGCAACAAAATGTACTCACGCAAGCCAATAATGGCGCGATTTTTCAATCGGGTACGGCCAAATTGCTGTTTGAAGAGCCGGTGGCGCGGCGCATTGGTGATATCTTAATTATTGCCATCGAAGAAAACCTATCTGCAGTCAATTCGGCCAATAGTGGTGCTAATCGCTCAGGTACTTTGTCATTGGGTGGGTCGACGAGTTTGCCGTATATGCCCGGAGCGATTGAAAAACTACTGTCTGGTAAAGCCGACATCACGTCTGAAAATACCTTTGCTGGCAAAGGTCAAACCAATAGTAGCAACACCTTTAAAGGCACGATTGCGGTGACGGTGGTGGATGTATTGGCCAATGGAAACTTAGTCTTGGGCGGTGAAAAGCAGATTGCCGTGAATGGGCAAACCAGCTTGATTCGTTTTTCGGGTATCGTTAATCCAAACGATATTCGGGCGGGCAACACGATTTCGTCGACTCGGGTGGCTGATGCGCGCATTGAACAAGTCGGTCAAGGCGCGATTGCTGACGCTAACACCATGGGTTGGATGCAGCGTGCTTTTATGTCGATTTGGCCATTTTAAGCGGGTTTAAAGGAAAATAATGCGCCATTTATTGCTAGTTTTGCTGTGTTGCACGTCGATGTTGAGTATGGCCGAGCCGTTAAAGCAGCTCGCTAGTTTTGCCGGCGTACGAAACAATCAATTGGTGGGGTATGGCCTTGTCGTTGGCTTGGACGGTACTGGCGATCAAACCACGCAAACGCCGTTTACAGTGCAGTCGATCCTAAACATGCTCACCAATCTTGGCGTGCAAGTGCCTACGGGCGGCAATTTGCAGCTAAAAAACGTCGCCACCGTGATGGTGACCGCCACTTTGCCGCCGTTTGCGCGGCCAGGTCAGCCTTTGGATGTGGTGGTTTCTTCGATTGGTAATGCCAAAAGTTTGCGCGGCGGCACTTTATTAATGGCACCGCTCAAAGGTGCGGACGGGCAAATTTATGCCATGGCGCAAGGCAATTTAATTGTCGCTGGTGCTGGTGCTGCCGCGGCTGGTACTAGCGTGCAAGTGAATCAATTGGCAACTGGCTTGGTGCCAGCAGGGGCAACCGTTGAGCGAGCCGTACCGACTTCATTGGGCAATGGCGAATTTGTTCAGCTTGAGTTATTGCAAACTGATTTTTCAACAGCAAGTCGTGTGGTGAATGCGATTAATGGCCAAATTGGCGCGGTGGCCACTGCGCTCGATGGTCGGGTGATTCAGGTGCGCGCGCCGCAAGATCCCAATCAACGCGTGGCTTTTTTGGCACGTTTAGAAACTATCGATGTGACGCCAGCCAAAAGTAATCCCAAAGTGATTATTAATGCACGAACGGGGTCGATTGTGATGAACCAAGCGGTCACGGTTGAGGCGTGTGCGATTGCACATGGCAATTTAACCGTGACGATATTGGCAGAAAATGCCGTGGCGCAGCCTAATGCACTGGCGGGTGGCGCGACTAAGCGAATTGAAAACGCCGAAATTCAAATTGAAACCGGTAAGGGGCCCATCGTAAGGGTACCGAAGGCTACTTCGCTGAATCAAGTGGTTAGGGCGCTGAACGCCGTCGGCGCAACGCCGCAAGATTTATTGGCCATTTTGCAAGCCATGAAAGCGGCCGGTGCATTAAATGCGGTGATTGAAGTGATTTAGTCTATTGCGGTATGAGTCTGCGATTTACATCTGGGTATATGTGTATTGGCATTTATATGTAAAGCCTGCGCGCATATACCCAACTTTATTTTAAGCGTTGCTATAAAAATCACCCCCCCAGTGATAACAGTCCACTCCCAAAAAAAATTACAAAAAATGAAGGCAGCGTGATCTTGTTGCGCTTGGTGCTTTATATCTTTTTCCTCACAAAATCAGTTCTCAATACCAATCGGCATACTCTTTGCTTATGGGTTAATAACCTAAGCTATTGATGTACTCGGAGCCGACTGTGAACTCAGCCAGTAATGCTATTCAAAACACCCTTGCCATTGATCCTAAAGCGGTGAATCAGTTGCGCGTGGCCAATCGAGCTGACTCGGCGGCGGGCGCAAAAGCGGTGGCCCAGCAATTTGAGGCGCTCTTGATGCAGCAAATGCTGTCATCGATGCGTTCGGCTGCGCCGACCGATAGCATGAATGACAGCAGCAGCGTTGAGATGTTTCGGGGCATGCACGATCAGCAGCTCACGCAAATGTGGGCCAATCAGGGTGGGGTGGGTTTGGCCGAGGTGATTATGCGGCAGATTCAAGTACAGCAAAATCCCGCTTTATTACAGCAACCACTGCATCGTGGTGTGAATCCATTGATGGATCAGGGCTTGGATTACCGGAACGTTAAAACCGTTCCGCTGGCGGCAAGCGCGGTCGCGGCAAAAACTGCCGCTATGCCGACTGATCTTGCCGATGGCGCAAGGTCTGGCGCGGCTGACTTTATCAAAAAAATCAGCGCTGCGGCGCAAAGTACCGCCAGCACATTGGGCGTGGCGCCGCATTTATTGCTGGCGCATGCTGCGCTAGAAACCGGCTGGGGTAAAAAAACGCTGAATGATGCCGCTGGGAATGATTCATTTAATTTATTTGGTATTAAGGCGGGAAGTAGCTGGAAAGGAAAAACCGTTGATGTGTTGACGACTGAGTTTGTCGATGGCGCGGCGCAAAAACGGGTGGAAAAATTTCGTGCTTACGATTCATATCAAGATGCGTTTGCTGACTATGCCAGTGTAATGAAGCGACGCTTTGGCGATGCTTTAGAGCAAGGCAGCGATGCGCTGGGTTTTGGTAAGGCCTTGGCCAAAGAGGGCTATGCTACCGATCCGCAATATGCACAAAAATTCGCGCGCGTTGCCGACAGCGTGGTGGCGCGCTTAGGTGCTCAAAATTCAAGATTGGGCGCTTAACGCCGATAGCATCAGTATAGGAGTTTCATCATGGCCTCATCGGTATTTGGTATTGGCGTCTCGGGCTTAAATGCCGCTAATTTAGGCTTAACCACCACTGGGCATAATATTGCCAACGTCAATACCGATGGCTATTCTCGGCAAACGATTAAGCAAAGCGCGCCTTATCCTTTGCTAACCGGTAATGGTTTTAATGGTTTGGGGGTGCAGGTCGACTCGATTAAGCGCGTGTACGATCAGTTTTTGACGCGTGCCGTCGATATTGCGCAAACCCAATCGAGCTACCAGCAAACCCGCTTAGCGCATTTGGCTGAAATTAATAATATTGTTGCCGATCCCACTGCGGGGGTATCTCCGGCATTACAAGAGTTTTTTGCTTCGGTACAAAATGTCGCGACCAATCCAAGTAATCCGCCGTCGCGCCAAGCCATGCTGTCAAGCGCACAAACGTTAATGAATCGCTTCCAGGTTTTTTCTCAGCGCTTAAATGAGCAGCGTGCCTCGCTCAATGGCGAGATCTCCAATACGGTGGGAACGATTAATGCCTATGCAGCGCAAGTGGCCGATCTAAATGGCAAGATCGTCGTCGCGCAAAGTAGTGGCCAGCCGCCCAATGATTTACTCGATCAACGTGATTTGTTGGTGAAAGATTTAAATACCTTGATTAAAACCACGTCATTGCCATTAAGCGATGGTTCGATTAATTTGTTTGTTGGTAATGGCCAAGGCTTGGTGGTGGGCTCACAAACCTATACTTTAGGCGCGGTGCCCAATCCTGCTAATCCAGAGAGTCTTTCAATTAGTTATGAGCAAAATGGTAATTCAATTTTATTGCCCGATAGCTTAGTGACAGGTGGGCAGTTGGGCGCTTTATTGGATTACCGCAATCAATCGCTTGATTTGGCACAAAATAGCTTAGAGCGCACTGCATTGGGTTTGTTAAGTACGTTTAATCAGCAGCATCAGGCCGGGCAAGATTTAAATGGCAATATGGGCAAAGCATTTTGGGCTTTTCCAACGACCAATTTAGGACCAGGCATTGATGCGCCGAAGTTGGGTTTGATTCGACCCAATACCAATAACACTGTGCCTGCGACTGCGGCATTGTCTGGGTATATTCAAGATATTTCTAAGGTCACGACCAGCAATTATGAGCTCAGTTTTGACGGCACGAATTACGCCTTGGGTAATTTAAGCGATGGTACTAAATACACTTTAAATGCCGCCGAGGCCGCCGCTTTAATCACGCCAGCAGGATTTACCAGCTCTGCAGGTTTGTCTTTGTCGCTGACTGCCACGCCAGCAGCGGGTGATCGCTTTACTATCATGCCTTTGAAAGGATTTATTGACCAAATGAAGGTCAATGTGAGTGATCCGCGTGAAATTGCCGCCGCTGGGCCGGTGGCGGCTGTTGAGCCCAAAGCGCCTGCAGTAGTGAATACTGGGACTTTAAAGGTGTATCAGCCTGACGTGAAGCCCCAGACTGCCGTGACGACCGATACCTCGATAGATGCTAATTTATTTACGCCCGTGACCTTGACGTTTGTACCCGATGCTTCGGTCATTCCATCTGGGATGGCTTATACCGTGACCGGGGCGGTGCCTGCCGTAGCTGGCAATATTCCGTATCAAGCGGGGAATGAGATTAGCTATAACGGGTGGACGATGAAGCTTGACGGTAAGCCGGCGAGTGGTGATAGCGTCACGGTGCAAAAAAATGCGGGCACTGCTAACTCAGACAATCGCAATGCTTTGGCTTTGGGTAAATTGCAAACGACGCGAGTTTTGGATGGCAGTACCGCGACGTACCAAGAGTCTTATGGCCGTATGGTGGCAACGGTAGGCACGCAAACCAGTGAGGCCACCATTATGGGTAAAGCACAAAGTAAGTTATTGATTAGCGCTGAAAACAATCGCAATTCAGTTTCTGCGGTGAATTTGGATGAAGAGGCGGCTAATTTATTACGCTATCAGCAGGCTTATCAGGCTTCAAGTAAGGTCATTCAAATCGCTCAAAAGGCCTTTGAAGAAATCGTTAATTTAGGCCGATAAGATCGCTTCAGAGGAGTTCATATTATGCGCATCGCAACGACGACTATATTTAGCCTTGGCAGTAATGCATTGCAAATGCATCAAAGTACTCAGGCTAAATTACAAGCGCAGCTGTCCGCTAATCGGCGTGTCTTAACCCCGGCGGATGATCCGATTGCGTCAGCACGTATTTTGGATTTGGCGCAAGCCCAGTCAATTAATGGTCAATATGGCACCAATAGCGCGACTGCGGATTCATTTATGCGTTTGAGTGAGTCGACTTTGCAGCAAGTGACGTCAACGATACAAAACGTTCAGGAGCTCGCAGTGCGAGCTGGTAATCCAGCCTTAACCGCCAGTGAAAAGAAAACACTGGATGCTGAGTTGCAAGGTCGATATCAAGAGCTGCTGGGCTTGGCCAATACCACGGATGGTCAGGGAAATTATCTATTTTCTGGCTTTAAGGGCGACGTTAAACCTTTTACTGAAGCTGCTTTTGGTCAAGTCACTTACCAAGGTGATGATGGCAAGCGTTTGGTGCAAATTTCGGATGGTCGACAATTGCCGATTTCTGAAGCCGGTAGCGATATTTTTCAGAAAATTAAAAATGGTAATGGTACCTTTGTCACCGCGTATAACGCGGCCAATACTGGCTCAGGAATTGTGGGCCCCGGTGAGGTGACAGACCCGAATAAATGGGCGTTGGCCCCCGCGCCGCGTGATTTTAGTATTCGGTTTCAAGTCTTACCTGACCCCGCCAATATAACAAAAAATATAACCACGTATGATTTGGTGAATACCACCACCGGCGTCTCTTTGATTGATGGTGCTGCCATGCCACGTGCTGCGGGTACGGCGTTCCCGCGAGCTTATGCTGAAGGTGCGGATATTGAGTTTAAACAATTAGCTACGGATCCAGTTGCCATCCCTGTCGTGCCGGCTTGGGACTATGGTGTTAAAACCAATGTCAAAGGTGTTCCTGCAGCGACGGCCACCACAAACGATAGTTTTAGCGTTAAAACCAGCACCAATGTGGATTTGTTTGCTACCTTGGGCGCCTTATCAAGTGCTTTAAATACCTATCAATCCGGTCCAACAGGGCAGGCTGCATTTCAAAATCAATTGAATACCGCCTTATCGAATTTATCGAACTCACTGGGTAGTGTGGTGACGAGTCAGGCCTATCTTGGTGCTCGGATGAATGAAACCGATTCAGTAAAAGACACTACTGAAGATATGAAATTGCAATACACTAAGACGCTCTCTGCGCTCGAAGGGCTTGATTATGCTGCTGCCATTAGTGATTTTGCCGAAAATCAAATGGTGCTTGATGCCACGCGTAAAAGTTTTGCTCAGGTGCAAGACTTAAGTTTGTTCAAATACATTTAATGGTTTCTTTTTTGTGAATTGTTGAACGGCTCGCAGTGCGGGCCGTTTTAGTTTGGATCTTATGAGTAAAGTAAAAACAACCTTTGTATGCCGAGTTTGTGGCGGTACGTCCCCAAAGTGGCAAGGGCAATGCCCGCAATGTGGCGACTGGAATACGCTGGAAGAAAGTGTGGTTGAAAATAAAGCGGCAACAGGGCGCTTTCAATCATTAGCTGCCGATGGCGCGATTAAAAACCTGTCGGAAGTGAATGCCGAAGAAGTGCCGCGAATTCCAACGCAAATGGAAGAGCTCGATCGTGTTTTGGGTGGTGGTTTGGTGCCCGGTGGCGTGGTGTTGATTGGTGGCGATCCAGGGATTGGCAAATCAACGCTGTTATTGCAGGCTTTGGCCAAGCTTTCTGAAACTCAGGCGGTTTTGTACGTGAGTGGTGAAGAATCGGCGCAGCAAATTGCTTTAAGGGCGCGTCGTTTGGGGGTGCCAACGGCTAAGGTGCGGCTTTATCCTGAAATCAGTTTGGAAAAAATATTATTGGCACTGACTGCCGAAGTACCTAAAGTCGTGGTGATTGATTCGATTCAAACCATGTTTACTGAAGCCTTAACCAGTGCCCCGGGTAGCGTGGCGCAAGTTAGAGAATGTTCATCGCAGCTGACTCGCTTTGCCAAGCGACATGGCACTTCAGTGCTCCTCGTTGGTCATGTGACCAAAGACGGTGCCATTGCTGGTCCACGCGTGCTTGAGCATATCGTGGATGCGGTGTTGTATTTTGAAGGCGATACGCATTCGAGCTTTCGTTTGATTCGGGCGATTAAAAATCGATTTGGTGCGGTGAATGAGTTGGGCGTTTTTGCGATGACCGATAAAGGTTTGCGCGAAGTCTCTAACCCATCAGCGATGTTTTTAAGTCAGCACGCCGAACCTGTCGCTGGATCGTGTGTCATGGTGACGCAAGAAGGCACTCGGCCGATGTTGGTGGAGGTGCAGGCTTTGGTGGATGATGCCCATTCACCACAGGTAAAGCGTTTGGCAGTAGGCGTTGAGCAGAATCGATTGGCTTTATTGCTGGCGGTATTGCATCGCCACGCAGGCATTGTCGCCTTTGATCAGGATGTATTTATTAATGCGGTGGGCGGAGTACGGATTTCTGAGCCCGCAGCCGATTTAGCGATGTTGCTCGCCATTGTATCGTCATTGAAAAATCGGCCTTTGCCTGCAAAAATGGTCGTTTTTGGTGAAGTTGGCTTGGCAGGTGAAGTGCGTCCCGTACAGCGTGGTCAAGAGCGCCTGAAAGAGGCTGCTAAATTGGGATTTACGCAGGCGATTGTGCCTAAAGCCAATCGACCTCGGCAGCCGATTGATGGGATGACGGTGATTGCTGTTGAGCGCTTAGATGAAGCGGTTGCTGCTGCTTTTTGATAAAAATGCTTGAAATTATGACTTTCGACCGCATTAACTAAAGAATCAATTGCTGTTATTTGTTACTATTTTACTTAGCTTAAATGCTTTTATGAAATTGGAGAATCCTAATGAGTGAACATATCCTACACGTTACTGATGCAAGTTTTGATGTTGAAGTGCTGCAAGCTCAAGAGCCAGTGCTGGTTGATTACTGGGCTGAATGGTGTGGCCCTTGCAAAATGATTGCGCCAATTTTGGATGATATTGCGCTTGAATATGCGGGGAAGTTGAAAGTAGCGAAATTAAATATCGATGAAAATCAAGCGACACCGCCTAAGTTTGGCATTCGCGGTATTCCAACGCTGATGCTGTTTGTTGGTGGGGAAGTTAAAGCCACCAAGGTTGGTGCGTTGTCTAAATCGCAGTTGACTGCATTTATTGATAGTAATATTTGACACTACAGCTAAATACATATACGCTTCAAAAAAGTAGCAGTGATGTGTTAAATCTGATCACATCACTGTTTACCCCTTCTAGAACTTCCGTAATACCTCCCCTTTTATATTATTTTAAGCGTAATTATTTATGCATTTGTCTGACCTAAAACATCTGCACGTCACTGAATTAGTCGAAATGGCGATTAGTTTTGAAATTGACGGTGCCAATCGCATGCGTAAGCAAGATTTAATTTTTGCTTTACTTAAAAATCGTGCAAAAAAAGGGGAGAGTATCTTCGGCGAAGGTACGCTCGAGGTGCTGCCTGATGGATTTGGCTTCTTGCGTAGTCCAGATACATCTTATTTGGCTGGGCCGGATGATATTTATGTCAGTCCAAGCCAAATTCGTCGCTTTAATCTGCATACGGGTGATTCGATTGAAGGCGAAATTCGAATTCCTAAAGATGGCGAACGTTACTTTGCTTTGGTGAAAGTCGATCGTGTTAATAGCGATGCGCCTGAAGCTTCTAAGCACAAAATTTTGTTTGAAAATCTGACGCCTTTATTTCCGACTGAATGTTTGAAGTTAGAGCGTGATATTAAAGCTGAAGAAAATATCACCGGTCGAGTGATCGATTTGATGGCCCCGATCGGTAAAGGGCAGCGCGCTTTATTGGTGGCCCCGCCTAAAACCGGTAAAACGGTCATGCTGCAGCATATTGCACATGCAATTACTGCAAATCACCCTGAAGTGGTGATGATTGTACTACTGATTGACGAGCGTCCTGAAGAAGTGACCGAAATGCTGCGCTCAGTGAAAGGCGAAGTGGTTTCGTCGACGTTTGATGAGCCAGCGACACGCCATGTGCAAGTTGCTGAGATGGTGATTGAAAAAGCGAAACGTTTGGTAGAGCACAAAAAAGACGTCGTTATTTTGCTCGATTCAATTACCCGGTTAGCGCGTGCTTATAATACGGTGGTACCGTCATCGGGCAAGGTGTTAACCGGCGGGGTTGATGCGAATGCTTTGCAGCGACCAAAACGATTCTTTGGTGCGGCTCGAAATATTGAAGAAGGTGGTAGTTTGACCATCATCGCGACGGCTTTGGTTGATACCGGTAGTCGTATGGACGATGTGATCTACGAAGAATTTAAAGGGACGGGTAATAACGAGATTCAACTTGATCGCCGAATGGCAGAGAAGCGAATTTTCCCATCGATTAACATCAATAAATCGAGCACGCGTCGTGAAGAGCTGCTGATTAAGCCTGAGCAACTGCAGCGTATTTGGGTATTACGTAAATTACTCTATCCGATGGATGATTTGGAAGCGATGGAATTTCTGATGGATAAACTCAAGTCAACAAAAACGAATTTAGATTTTTTTGACTCGATGCGTCGTTAATTCTTGCAGATTAGGGATTGTTTTGCGATAATCCCATGCTTTGCAGCGTCGGCAAAACCCCGGCGCCCGATAACCTAAGGAAAAAATCATGAAAGCTGGTATCCACCCTAATTACGAAGAAATCAACGTGACTTGCTCTTGCGGCAATGCATTTAAGACTGAGTCTACTTTATGCAAAGACTTGCACGTTGAGGTTTGCGCTGAATGCCATCCATTCTACACTGGCAAGCAAAAAATCGTTGATACGGCAGGCCGTATCGAGAAATTCAATTCTAAATTTGCGCGTTTTACACGTTAATTTAGATTTAGAAATAAAAAAAGGCAGCTTTTTAGCTGCCTTTTTTTATTGGTTTATGCCAAAATTATTTCGAAAAATTGATTGAATATGACATGCTGACCTATCAAGCGAACCTAAAATCTCCCTCTGCTGCGGCACAAAACCAAGACAAGCCTTGGCTTTTGTTATTGCTTTGCCTGTTCTGGCTTATTCCTGGTCTGGTTGGGCATGATCCATGGAAGCCGGATGAAAATACCAGTATGGCGATTGTTGCCTATTTTATGCGCAATGCCAATTGGACGATTGCGTCGATTGCCGAAGTGCCGCAGTTTAGTCAGGCGCCACTTTATTATTGGGTGGCCACACTATTGGCCAATGCCCTATCTTGGTTTGGCGTTGCCGCTCACGATGCGGCTCGATTGAGTACTGGCTTATGGATGGGGTTGGGCATGTGGGGAACGGGCTTAGCCGCTCGTGACTTATTTGGTCGACGTTTTGGTCGTATGGCCGTCATTATTTTATTGGGTTGCTTGGGCTTACCTTTGTGGGGGCATCATGTGTCACCTGCGGTTGTGGTATTGGCTGCATTTGCATGGCTGGCCTATGCCTTGACCTTGGCGATGAAGCGCCCTTTGCGTGCTGGCGTGATCTTGGCACTGGTGTTTTTAGTCTTGTTGACTGGCGCTAGCTGGGCGGATGCCCTATTGGCAGTGTTGATTTCATCGCTACTCTTGCTCTTTAAGCAATGGCGTAAAATCAGTTATGTCGTGACACTCATTACGGCCTTGATTATTGCACTGCCTTTTGCGGCTTTGTGGGGCTATTCGCTACAAAACCTTTCTGGTGAATTATTTCAAACGTGGTGGCGCTATTATGCATGGGGTGTCTTTGGCGGTGCTCGTTCATTTGCGCTCGGGCATGAGTTTGGCTTCTTGCCTGCCGTTTTAGTGTGGTTTGCTTGGCCTGCATTACCACTTGCGGCATGGTCTATTTATTTGTTTCGATATGAGCTGCTGCAGCCGCGTTGGCAATTACTATTAACCATGTTGATTGCTCAACTTGGCTTTATTGTTTTGTCGGGAAAGGCGAGCGAGCCATTGATTTTGCCGTTATTGGTGACGCTGGCATTGATTGCAAGTGCCGGTGTTGATGAGTTAAGGCGAGGTGCTGCCGCAGCTCTAAATTGGTTTAGCTCGCTGACGCTGGGTCTTGCCGCTTTGCTGGTGTGGGTTGCGTGGGTGGCATTGGTCACCGGGTTTCCTGCAGGGGTGGGGGCGTATTTGCAAAAATACAGCTCGACGCCAATGCCTGCTATGGGACTGGGTTTGCTATTTGCGATTGTGGTGACTTTGCTGTGGGGCCGAATGTTATTTCGTAAGCGACCGATTGGTCGTCGGGCCTTAGTGAGTTGGACTTGTGGTCTAACGTTAGTGATTGGTTTGATGGTGGGGTTGTTTCAGACTTGGATTGATGCTGGTAAGTCGTATCGCCCAGTTGCGGATGGTTTGGTTAAAGCTATGAAGCCTTATCCACAGGCTTGCATTGATGTTTCTCAGCTATCAAAAGATCCGATTTCTGCGATGGTCTATTTTACTGATCTGCAGTTTGATGCGAGAGCAGGTAATCATTGCTCATTTACTTTGCAGCAAAATGACGCCAAGCAGAATGTTAAAGATTTGCTTTGGACGGGGAATCGTTTGGGAGAACATCGCGAAGTCTTTTCGCTCTACTCGCGCTGATTTGTCTTTGGGTGCTGCGCAATAAACAATGCCGAGTTAAATAGAACTCGGCATTGTTTATGGGTTTGACATATAGGTTTGATAAAAATCGAGCAATCTAGATTTTATCTTGCTTGGCATTTTGCTCGGCAATTTCAGTATTAATATGGCGTTGCACATAAATATATAGGTATATGGCCATTGCAATAATAAAGCCGATCGTAAATAAGCTCAGCAGGCCAATGGTCGAGGTTAGAATGTTGGCAATCGGTGTGTTGTCCATAGTGTTCTCCACGTGATGAACACCATCTAAACGTATTGTTATGTCATTGATGTTGATCAGGGTCAAACGTGGCTTGTTTGGGTTAGATTTTCACGACAAGCCACGATTTATGCCACACCTTTATTGAGGTTTTAGTCGCGGAAATTTTGATATTGCAAAGGAAAGTCGCTGATTGATTGACGCATTAAGGCAATCACGCTTTGCAATACATCGCGATCTTTGCCGGTAATGCGGACTTCATCACCTTGAATTGCCGCTTGCACTTTCAGTTTTGAATCCTTAATAATACGAGTAATTTTTTTGGCTAATTCTTGATCGATACCATCTTTAATGGTGAGTGTTTGTTTGACTTTATTACCAGATACTTTTTGCACATCGCCTTGTTCTAGGCGTTTACTGCTATCGGGTTCTTTTTTTTCTAGGGCAGGGAAAACAATATCTTTAATTTGATCGAGTTGAAAATCAGAGTCACCATGTAAAGTGATCAGTTTATCTTTCTCATTCAGTTCAACTTTGGCACTGGTGCCTTTAAAGTCGTAACGATTAATAATGGTCTTTGCCGCCACGTCAATCGCATTTTTTAGCGCGACCATATCGGTGGCAGAGGTAATGTCGAAAGAAGGCATAATGAGGCTCGCAGGATGATGAATAAATAAAATAGGTTTGAAGTTCAAGTGAATCAAGTGTTGATTCACTTGATGCATGCTATGAATTAGGCGAAATGACAAACGTAATGCAGTGTTTCGATGGTTTCGATATCAAAGCTTGAATTGGCGGGAACGCTAAATGATTGACCGGCAGAGTATGTTGTTGCAGTGCTTTCGTTGGCTTGCTTCACTGAACATACCCCAGCGACAACTTCCATGATTTCAGCCGCGCCGGTATTAAAAGTAAGGGTAGAGGGCTGAATAACACCGATGGTTTTTTTGCTGCCATCGGCAAACAAAACAGTATGGCTGACGCATTTGCCATCAAAATAGACATTGCCTTGTTTTAAAACAGAAACTTGATCAAATTGGCTCATAGTGACTTCCTAAGTGAAAAATTTATTTGAGTAATACTTTAGATAGAATTTCTTTAGCAATAAAACCGAGCATGCCAAAACCAAGCACAAAGAACAATACAATGGTGCCGTATTTACCGGCTTTTGATTCTTTGGCCAAATTGTAAATGATAAAACCCATATAGATGATTAAAGCACTGCATAAAATGGTCACCGACAGCGTGGTGAACAGTTCTTCATCCATGGCTAATAAGGCATCTAGCATTTGTGATCTCGGTTAAAGGAATACAAACGGCTCAGAATATTCCGAGCCGTTAAGTCGATAAGTAATTTTGTTGCTGTGTTGTACTACTTTTTGCGTCTACGCCGTGCTTTGTTTAAAGAAAGCACGGTGTAGGCGACGAGCTTATTTTTGATTTAAACGGCCCGCAATTCGCATCCGCAAGGCATTTAGTTTAATAAAGCCGCCGGCATCGACTTGATTATAAGCGCCGCCATCATCATCAAAAGTCGCGATATTCATATCAAATAGCGAATTAGTTTTTGAGTCGCGACTCACCACAATCACATTGCCTTTATAGAGCTTGATGCGAACCCAGCCGTTGACGGTGGTTTGTGTGGCATCGATCAGTGTTTGCAATACTTTACGCTCTGGGGCCCACCAGAAGCCGTTGTAAATCATGCTGGCATAACGCGGCATTAAGTCGTCTTTCAAGTGCGCCACTTCACGGTCGAGCGTGATCGATTCAATCGCGCGATGCGCTTTCAAAATGATGGTGCCACCGGGTGTTTCGTAGCAACCGCGTGATTTCATACCGACGTAGCGGTTTTCAACCAAGTCCAAACGGCCAATGCCATGCTTGCCGCCGAGTTCATTGAGTTTGGTTAGTACGGTTGCTGGTGACATACGCACGCCATTGAGTGCCACGATGTCGCCTTTTTCAAACTCTACATCGAGGTATTCAGCAGCATCTGGCGCAGCTTCTGGACTGACACTCCAGCGCCACATGGTTTCTTCTGCTTCAGCCGATGGGTTTTCGAGGTGACGGCCCTCAAAGCTGATGTGTAATAGGTTGGCATCCATTGAGTAGGGCGCGCCGCCGTTTTGGTGCTTCATATCCACTGGGATATGGTGTTTTTCTGCGTAGGCCAGCAGTTTTTCGCGTGACAACAAATCCCATTCACGCCAAGGCGCAATCACTTTAACGTCGGGTTTCAAGCCGTAGTAACCCAATTCGAAACGAACTTGATCATTGCCTTTGCCGGTTGCGCCATGCGATACCGCATCGGCGTTGGTTTGATTGGCGATTTCAATTTGGCGTTTGGCGATCAATGGACGGGCAATTGAAGTGCCAAGTAGGTATTCGCCTTCGTACACGGTGTTGGCACGGAACATTGGGAAAACAAAGTCACGCACGAATTCTTCGCGTAAGTCATCGATAAAAATATTTTCTGGCTTAATCCCAAATTGCAGTGCTTTTTGGCGGGCAGGTTCTAGCTCTTCACCTTGGCCAAGATCGGCAGTAAAGGTGACGACTTCACATTGATAAGTGTCTTGCAGCCATTTCAAAATCACAGAAGTATCAAGGCCGCCGGAATAAGCGAGAACTACTTTATTAATATCGGACATACATATTGCCTTAGTCTTTAGTTCAAGAAAGATAATTGCTCAATCAGTTCAGTGCCAAGCGCAGCCCAAAGCTGACAAACAAAGTGCCTACTAATTTATTCAATACGGTTTTCAGCCAGATTTTAGCTGAAAGTCGGCGTGCTAGGCTGCTGCCAACCAAGATTAAAGTGGTCAAATAGCTGATGCTGACCAATTGCACGATGAGCCCGAGCGCGGCAAAAGTATGCCAAACGTGTGGGTAGTTGGGGTTCACGAACTGCGGAAAAAACGCCATAAAAAATAAAATCGCTTTGACATTCACCAATGAAATACCGAGCGCTGAGCGAAAGGCTTTTTTTGCCGAGTGCTGAGGGCGACTAGCCTCAGGGGTATCTGTCTGAGACTTAAAAAATAAAGCGCGTATACCGATATACGTCAGATAAGCAGCGCCTAAATAACGCACGATATCAAAGGCAATCGGGTTGGCCTTCATTAAAGAAGCAACCCCTAAACTGGCCGCCAGCATTAAAATTAAATCACCCACCACAATGCCCGCTGCAGCCGCAAAGCCCGCCTTACGACCACGGGTGCTGGCCATGGTCAGTGCAAACAGTGAGTTGGGGCCAGGCACTAAAATAATCAGTACCGTCCCCAATACATACGCCCAAAGATCCGTGATGCCTAGCATTTAGTCGTCCACACGACCCAGTAGCAAGAATTCAATCACCGCTTTTTGGGTATGCATGCGATTTTCTGCCTCTTGCCAAACCACCGATTGCGGTCCATCAATCACTTCGGGGTCGACTTCTTCGCCACGATGCGCTGGTAAGCAATGCATAAATAGCGCGTTGGGCTTGGCTTGCTGCATTAAGCTTTCGGAAACTTTGTAATTAATAAAATCTTTTTTACGCTGTAGTGTTTCGCGCTCATAACCCATCGACGTACATACGTCGGTGGTCACAATGTCAGCACCAATCGCAGCTAAGTAAGGATCATTAAAGGTTTCGAAATTGATCGTGCTATAGCTTTCACCGTCAAGGACGGTCATTTCATAGCCGCGTGGGCAGGCTAAATTGAGCTTGAAGTTAAAGATTTTTGCCGCTTGTAGCCAAGTGCGGCTGATATTATTACTGTCACCAATCCAACAAACCGTTTTGCCTTCAATTGGGCCATGATGTTCGATATAAGTGAAGATATCGGCCATGATTTGGCAAGGATGGTATTCATTGGTTAAGCCATTAATGACCGGCACCAGTGAGTTTTCGGCAAAGCGATCAATAATGCTTTGCTCGAACGTTCTAACCATGACGATATCCACCATTCGGCTCATGACTTTGGCGACGTCTTCGATGGGTTCACCACGGCCGAGTTGCGTGTCTTTTGATTGTAAAAACATCGCATGACCACCCAGCTGATACATGCCGGCTTCAAAAGAGACTCGGGTACGAGTGGATGATTTTTCGAAAATCATCCCCAATACCTTGCCCGGTAAAGGTTGGTAGAGTGCGCCTGATTTGAGACGGGCTTTTAGTTTTGCCGTGCGTTCAAATAAGTATTGATATTCTTCTAAAGTAAAATCGCTAAACTTAAGGTAGTGGCGCATCAGATTTTGTCCTGGTCGATTCGCTTAAAGCGGGTGACCAAATGGCTGAAAAAACGAACATTATTCAATGTTTTGCCCTATATAGGCAAGTCATTTACTGGATCTGTTGGCTGTGTACTTATTCAGAAGGGGGCTACATTTTCATGCGCTGGACTCTAAGTGGAGTGTTATACTGATGTCAGTTCTCGAATTAAATAAAGCACCCGCCCCATGATCTGCAATCCCTACGAAATCATTATTCAAGGCATTACCAGCAACGGGCGTGAATTTCGCCCCAGTGATTGGGCTGAGCGTCTCTCAGGCATCCTCTCCACTTTTGGTGTTGATCAAAAGCTGTCTTACGCCCCGTTTGTTCGACCTATGGTGCATAACAATGTGCGCTGTGTGGCGGTTGATAAGCAATTAGAAAAAATCGATCCACGGGTCTTTGAATTTATTATGACGTTTGCCCGCGATAATGATTTGCGGGTGGTCGACTGTCGTTCCTTAATTCAAGATAGTGATCTCTGACGCAAGACATTCAATCGACGTAAACCGGTTGTTGCGATGCAGCATTTGTTCTATGCTGCAGATGTAGCCCGTATGGGTATCTGACAGCGTGTAGGGGTATGTTATGAGATTGAAAGATAAAGTGGCGATCATCACGGGCTCTGCGAGCGGTATCGGCGAAGCTACGGCGATTAAATTTGCCGCTGAAGGCGCAAAAGTGGTCGTGTGTGATGTCAATCAAGCTGGCGTTGCCGCGGTGGTTGCCGCGTTAACTGCGAGCGGCGCTGATGCGGTTGGTTTTGTGGTCGATGTCACCAAAACTGATACGATTGCTGCGATGGTTGCTGCCGTGAAGGACAAGTATCAGCGGATTGACGTCTTGGTGAATAATGCGGGCATCGTTATGGATGCGCAGTTATTTAAGATGACTGAAGATCAGTTTGATCGGGTGATTGATATTAATTTAAAGGGTGTCTACAACTGCACGAAAGCGGTCGTTGATACCATGATTGAGCAACAATCTGGCGTGATTCTCAATGCATCGTCAGTGGTGGGGATTTACGGTAATTTTGGCCAAACCAATTATGCCGCTTCTAAATTTGGCGTCATTGGCTTTGTAAAAACATGGGCTAAAGAGCTCGGTAAAAAAGGCATTCGTGCCAATGCCATTTGCCCTGGTTTTGTGGCAACGCCGATTTTGAATGCGATGCCAGAAAAAGTCATTCAAGCGATGGAAGAAAAAGTCCCTATGCGCCGTTTGGCGCAGCCTGCTGAAATTGCTAACGTCTACGCATTTTTAGCGTCGGATGAGGCCAGTTATATTAATGGCGCAGTGATTGAAGTGACCGGTGGCTTGACCTTGTAAGTCTTTATGTGACCCAATAAAAAACCCGCGATGTATTGCGGGTTTTTTATTGGGTATATATCTGTAAGCTATTTTGGGTATGGGCTTTGAAGCAATACCCTTAATGAGCGCTTACTACTAATTTAGAGCGTTGCCTTCCCAAACGATTTTCCAGCCTGCGGCATCTTGCTGCCAATACACGCGTTTTTTCATTCGATTGTTTAAGTTGTTACTGCGGTAGTCTTGATTAAAGCTTGCGACCATTTGACTGGCTTGAGGGCCTGCGGCAAAAATAGAGACATCCTCGAGCTGAATTTTGCTCCAGGTTTTTCCGGTATTGACTGCGGTTTTTTGTTCGCGCCACATGGCGAGATTTTGTCCTTCTCCACTGCGAAAGTCAGTCGAATAGAAGTTCAAATATTGTGGGGTGTCGAGTGCTTGCCAGCTGTTTTTCCATTGCGCAAGTAGGGCTAGTCCGGCATTGTGTTGTTGCTGCCATTGCGTCGCACTCACCCATTGGATAGCTGGCACTGAGATCACCGGCGTATTGCCCGGTTGTAGGTATTGGGCCACATCGAGCATTTCTTCGTTAGTCAGCACGACGCAGCCATTGGAGGCTTGTGGTGCTCGAGCATACGTGGCTGCTGGGCTGCCATGCAGCCAGATGCCGTGTCCGGTGCGGCTTTGACTGCGATCGAGCTCGTTTGGGTAAGAAATCGGCCAAGCACCAACACCATATAAGTCAGCCAGTGAACCATAGGTTTTATCCAGCTGTTCGCGAGGAAGGTGGCTGGTAACGAAGTAAACGCCAAGTGGCGAGCGTTGGTCGCCCTCAACTTTTTTATCAACGCCCAATAAGCCCACGGTGACGTAATGATCTTTGATGCGTTTGGGGCGTCCATTGTCATTGGCAAAAACATACAGCCGAGAGGTAGCGGCATCGATCAGAATGGCAAATTTTTGCTGCGGCGCAAAAGCGACAATATTGGCCGGTAAGCGATCAGCATCCATTTTGTCATTGCGGTGGGCGATTCGCACCAAGGCTTCTTTGCGTAAATCGTCCAGCACATTGCTCGGTGCGCTAGCGACGCCGCCGCCGATGGTCGATAGCGGCATCACGCGCATGGCGTAAAGGTCGGCACGTAATAATTGGGCCAGACGATAATTGGGTTGCTCGGCAATCAGCGCGTCGACCGTAGCGCGGGCATCGGCCATATTGCCACTGCGAATGGCATCGAGTGCGGCGATGATTCGTTCTTCGTGACTACCGGTATGCGCCACGCCTTTTGCTTCGCTGCTCAGCTCGAACGGCGCATCACTAAATTCAAAAAAGCGCGGCGTGGCGGCAGGCGCTAAGCAAAGTAATGCCGCCAAGCACAATAGACGCTTGGTCCAAGGAGATAAACGTAACATGCTGATTTTTATCCGCCAATCCGTTCGTCAAGAATCAACCAACGGTTGCCACTTTTTTGCATGAGGAGTGTTTTGGTGGTGTTGCTAGACAAGCGATCTGATTTATACGATTGACGTAGTGTGACTTTGGCATTGTTTTCGTCAAGCATACTGACTTTGACGCGACTGACTTTGACCTCAATCGATTTGGGGCCGGCAATTTTGCTTTGACGGTCTTTCTCCCACGCCGCACGTCCACCTGGGGCTTTGAATGCTTTGGCGTAGCTATTGACGTAAGCGCCAACGTTTTGCTTGCTCCATGCATTGGCCCAGTCTTCTACGCTGGCAATGACTTGCTGTTGCTGTTCTTTGTCTGCGTTAGGCGTACTGGTTGCCTTGGGTGTTGTCGTTGGTGTGCTCTTTGGCGTTGCAGTTGGGGTGCTCTTTGGCGCTACTGTTGGGCTGATGCTGGCCAGTGCCGTGGCTGTTGCTTTTGGCGTAGCGGTTTTAGTCGGCACAATCGCAGGTAGCGTTGGTTGTGGCGTAATAATGCCAATATTGGTCGGCGCGCTCACTTGGGGTTTGTTGGCCGCAGGCAGCACTTTTGCTGCTAATGGTATGGTTGTCGTTTGTGCCGCAGCGACTCGCGTTGCCGGGGCTTGATTTGGATTAAATAGGGTGCCAACTAATTTGAGTTTGGTTTGTAGCTGCGAATTGCTGTTCTCGATTTGCAATGCTTTGTCATATGCTTGCGAGGCGAGGCGGGCATACAAATCACCCATGTTTTCATGAGCGATGGCGTAACTTGGATTGGTTTGAATCGCCATTTGCAATGCAGTGCGGGCTTTGTCAAATTGCTTGGTATTGGCGTATAGCACTGCGAGATTATTGTAAGGCTCAGGCAGGTGTGGATAGTCTTCAGACAGTTTATTAAACGCCTTGATGGCTTCTTCGTTGCGACCCATTTCGGTTAATGCAATGGCACGTAAAAATCGAACTTGCGCGTCTTTCGGGGTTTTGGCGAGAAACTTATCCGCACGCTCTACCGCTTGCGCAAATTGTCGTGCACGTAAGAGTTGCTGCAGATCTTCCGCTTCACCGGCATAGGCCATGCAGGTCATCACAGAAAAAACAGCGGCGAAAGTAATACGAGCTACAGACATTTTGATTCCAGGCGGTGAGGACCAACGATAAATTTGGCGCAATTCTACCAAATATTTAGTGATTTGGCCTTGCTGAACTGAGCGACAACGACGTTACAGGTGTTATTTCACAATGCTGCGAAATTTGAGCGGTCACTGTCATTGTGTATGGACGTTTTAAAGCGGCGAGCTGTCGCTTGCTCAGGTGTTTTCCTTCTCTGTGATGCAGCAAGATACTGATGTCGTGTGTGATTGTCATTATTGTGTTTTTCACAATGGGTATTGCTCTAGATGTAATATTTAATATTGGCTAGCTGGCAATACCTCATTCACTCCGCTTGGCTTTACGCCAATCCCATGGTGGCATTGCTTGTGGGTCTTGCCATAAACCGAGTCGTGCGGATTTTGCTGCTTGCTGGGCGTTGGCGTAGTCAGCAAAGTCGGCTGCGGATTGAGCTTTTTTGGCGTAGGTCGTGTAGTGCCAAGCAAAGCCTGAGTTCACTTGTGCCAAATTAATATCTTGTTGATTTTTACTAATTCTGGCGACACCTCGTCCGTAGCGATCAACATCATCAATGTGTGCGCTGATATTTTGCTTAAATACCAAGTCAGATAAATTCGTTTTGGCGGCTTGACCAAAAGGCATCGCCTTTTCGGGCGCATCGATATAGGCCAAACGTAATTTATATTGCTGCTGATTGGCATCCAGTAGCGTGATGGTGTCGCCGTCGGCCACCGCAACCACTTGGCCTTCGATGGTGCTGCCTTTTGCCAGCTGGCCAGGCGTAACACTGCGTTCATTCCACCAACTGAAGGCGGCAATGCTCAGAATGACGATGGCTGAAATGCGTGCGGGCCATGAGCGAGCAGTCAATAAATGGATTAAGGCGCGTTGATTTTTTTGTTTCATGTGGCGGTTTTTTTGGTGATTCCGGTCTTGAGCGCTTGCCATAAAATAGCCGGCCAATCGCCTCGGCTGAGGGTGGGTCGGGCATTAAATACATCGTATTGTGCGGTGTGTATTTTACTTAAAACCCGATCTGCGGCCAGGACGATGGTGCGAATTTCTAAGCCGACTCGACCCGGTAATTGCACGCCCAGCGGTGAGCCGGCGCGCAGCATACGTCGAGTCCGATCGCATTGAAAGTGCATTAATTGTTTGAAGGCGGGTGTGGCAATGCCATTGGCTAAATCTTGCTCAGTCACGGCAAAGCGAAGTAAGTCGTCTTGCGGTAAATAAACTCGATCTTTTTGCCAATCAATGGCCACGTCTTGCCAAAAATTGACCAGCTGCAGTGCCGAACAAATTCCGTCAGACAAAGCCAATTGGCGTGCATCAGTTTGATCAAAAATATGCAGCAAGATACGCCCGACTGGATTGGCTGAGCGGCGGCAGTAATCGATGACTTCACCAAAATTTTGGTAGCGATTTTTAACCACATCTTGGCGAAAAGCACAAAACAAGTCTTCAAACAGTTGTAATGGAATTCGGTAGCGCTGTGCGACTGGGGCGAGCGCTTGAAATCGTGCCGTCAGCGCCGTCTCGCCGCGTTCAATTCGCTGTAGTTCTGCACTGCATTCATCAAGCGCAGCGAGGCGCTCGCTGGCACTGGCATGGCCTTCATCGGCCAGATCATCCGCATAACGGGCCACGTGATACACCACCGCCACCGCCGGGCGATATTGCTTTGGTAGCAAAAAAGAACCCACTGGGAAATTCTCATAATGCTCAACGGTGTGTTGCGAGGTGATGCCCTTCATACGGTTTCCTTGTTGCTGGCTGACAAAATATGGAATTATTGAGATGGCCTGCTATAGTTGCCACACGTATCGCATGATACGCAATGTTGGTATTTTTTAAACTTGATTGGGATTAGATGATGCTGAAAAAACTTATTCTTGCGGTATTGGCTAGTTTTGCTTTGATGAGCATGGCTTTGGCAGCGGTTGATTTAAATACGGCAAACCAAGCGCAATTGGAAGCATTAACAGGAATTGGCCCGAGTAAAGCCAAGGACATTATTGATTTTCGTACTAAAAATGGGCCTTTTAAAGCAGCAGAAGACGTGATGAAAGTGCCTGGTATTAAAGAAGGCACTTACACTAAAATCAAAGGTGAGATTTCAGTTGGTGGCAAAATGGCCGCGCCTGCTGCACCCGCTAAAATGGATAAAACCATGAAAGCCAGTATGCCAATGAAAGCCAGTGCGCCAGTTAAAAAATAAATTCACGATAAATAAAAAACCGGATCATTGATCCGGTTTTTTTTTGCCTTTCAATGCTTAATCGACTTTGGCTTTTTTAACCAATTCGTTGACATAGTTTTGCACTTGTTGTGCTTGCATTTGCTGCATCAACTCGCCTTTGGCTTCTTCAAAGCTTGGGCCCTTGGCTTCACGCACATCATCCAGCTTGATGATGTGGTAACCAAATTGGGTTTTAACAGGTTTGTCAGTCATTTTGCCTTTTGGCAAAGCCGCTAATGCCGTACCAAATTCTTTAACGAAATTGTTTGGGTTAGCCCAGCCTAAATCGCCGCCATTGGTTGCGCTGCCTTTGTCGATTGATTTGGCTTTAGCCAATTCATCGAATTTTTTGCCTTTTTTCAAGTCAGCAACAATGGCATTGGCTTCGGCTTCAGTGGGTACCAAGATATGGCGTGCTTTGAATTCTTTGCTAGCAAAATTGACTTTAATTTTGTCGTATTCTTTGCGTAATTCAGAGTCTGTGATTGGGTTGGCTTTCACGAATGCATTAATATCAGCGCCGATCAAAATCCGCTGTTTCATCATATCCATTTGCGTTTGAACTTCTGGGTTTTTTGCCAGATCTTTTTTCAATGCATTTTGATAGATTACTTCATTTTTAATGAGTTCATCTTTCACTTGCGCACGCAATTCTGGCGTGTCTTTTTGGCCACGCGCGGTTAATTCTTTAATGAATAGCTCCGCTTTGCTGTTTGGAATAGCAACGCCATTCACTGTGGCTAAAGTGCCGGCAGGCGCGGCAAAAACGCTAGTGCTTAGAGTGGCTGCGGCAATTGCCAAAACCAAACGGTTTACTTTAAACATGTGCAGTGTTTCCTCTATGAGTCGGCTAATTCTATTTTAAAATTCATCCGGCGTTAACGCTCGAATACTGAGTGCATGTATTTGTGTTGGAATTAAGTCAGCTAAATACTGGTACACCATACGGTGCCTCTGTAGCGATTTCTTACCCGCAAATACAGGTGAAACGATGGTCACTTCAAAATGACCGCCGCCATTGGCGGCTCCGGCATGTCCTGCATGCGCTGAACTATCGTCGAAAATATCAAGGTTTTCGGGCTCTAGCACAGCTAAACGCAGGCGGATTTCTTCGGTAATGCTTATCATACCAGACTCTTAGGGTAGTACATGTCGGAAGGGTTTCACTGACACGTCGGTAAAAATTCCATTCGTTACATATGGATCAGCTGACGCCCATGTTTTGGCATCTGTCAGGCATTCAAACTCAGCCACAATTAAGCTGCCACTAAAGCCTGCGGGTCCCGGATCCACACTGTCAATGGCGGGGAATGGACCTGCGAGGACTAAACGACCTTCAGCTTTAAGTAATTCCATGCGTGCTAAATGCGCTGGCCGAACGGCAAGTCGATCGGCGAGTGAGTCCGCTTTGTCGGTTCCGATGATGGCGTATAAAGGCATTTAAACAATCCTTGCGGTGGCTTAATTAATCTTTTTCTTCGGGCTGAATATGTTTGGACAAATAAACACTTTGTGCCACGACAAAAACCAGCGTGAGTACCAAGGTGCCAAACACTTTAAATTTAACCCAAATGGCTTCGTCAAAGCTATGAAATACGAAGATATTAAGTGCGCCCATCGCGAGAAAAAACAAGGCCCAAGCGTACATTAATCGCGTCCAAATCGGACGCGGTAAATTCATTTGTGCGCCCATCAGTTTTTCAATTAAATTGTTTTGCTTCAGATGCCAAGCGCCAACGAGTACCAGAGTAAATAACCAATATAAAACGGTTGGCTTCCACATAATAAATTGTTTGTTGTGAAAGACGATGGTGAGGCCGCCCATGACGGTAATCAATACCAAGCTCATCCACAGCATTTTGTCGACATGTCGATGACGAATCCAGCTGTAGGCTACTTGTGCAAAAGTGGCGGCAATGGTGACACCCGTGGCGAGAAAAATATCGTTGGTGTAGCTATAAGCGCCGAAAAACAACAGGATAGGAAATAGATCAAAAAGAAATTTCATGCTGTGCGCCCAAAATGGATTTGCGCGATTATGCAGGGGAGTGGGCAGGGATTCAAGGTGAAAAAAACGCCATTCAACCGTTTTTGGTGAATGGCGCTAAAATACCACTGGAGATACACGAAGCATCAGCTTGCGAAACCCATTATGTTTTTTTTCGTAAAGGCGTGCGTTGATGTCGATCAAAGTCTGGCGGACTTTGATTGTTAATTTGGCAAAAGCGTATGGGTGAGGTGGCGAGCCCGACCCCCGGCACTAGCATCAAAAGCTGTGGCTGCTTCCTTCCGGACCTGACCAAGTTCACCTTCTAGCTATGCGGGGAGGCCCGCCGTCGAGTATTTTGGCATGCAAAATAACGATAGGGCGCAACTATACCATATGTGTTGCAGTTTGCCATGCCTGACGCAATGAATCATGGTCTGTTTTTTTTGCTAGTGCTGTGTAAAGCCAAGTTGTAGCGGCCTCTATGGTTAAACGACCTGCAGCTAATGCGTTGATTTCTTGTAAGAAACTACCTGCGGCGTAATGCCCTTGGCGCACTTGACCTTGAATACACTGGCTGCAATTTATAATTAGGCTGTTTGCTTGAACCGCATTTTTTAGGGCGCTTTTTAATAAAAAATGATTGGGTATATTGCCACTGCCATAGGTTTCTATGGCGATAGCAGCAAATACCTGCGTATTTATGCTGGAAGCTAACCAAGTCTCACAGCCTGGGTAAAGCTTAATGCTGAGAATGTTTAAGCTTGGATCGACTGGGCAAAACTGATATTTACCGGGCTTAATGCTTGGCCACTCCCCTTGCCAATTGGGGGCGGCAAATGCGGCATCGGCATCGGCGTCGAGTTTTTTTACGGCGTAGGCCGGAAGTAAGAATTCGTCAAATGCCACCATCACCGCGTGGCGTTGACTTTGTACTGCCTCAAGTGCCCGTTGAAAATTAGTCGGTGCATCGCTCCCCATTTCAAGCCACGGGCGCTGTGAACCGGTGATGACCACGGGTTTGTCGATTTGACTCAGTTGCCAGTGCAATGCTGCCGCGGTCCAGGCTAAAGTATCCGTGCCATGCAAAATAATGAATCCATCAAATTGATGGTAGGCCGCGTTAATATCTTGGGCGATTCTTAGCCAATCCGCCGGTTGCATGCTCGATGAGTCGAGCGCCTCAGCGTATTCGCGTAAAGTCAGTGTAATGCCTAGGTTGTTCTCTTGCGTAAGTAAGTCGGCAATCACTGGGCGTAAAATACCTGCTTTAGGTGCTAAACCTAAAGGCGTCGGCACGCAGCCTATGGTGCCGCCGGTATAGAGGCAAAGAATGCGTTGAGGTGCTTTGTGTTGCGCGGGCATGCTAGAATCCTTTCTTTTTTCCGTACAGGAGACGCATCATGGTTATCGTCGATAATCGTAAGGCGTTTCACGACTTCTTTATTGAAGAAAAGCTAGAAGCGGGCATTATGCTCGAAGGATGGGAAGTGAAATCCATTCGAGCTGGCCGCGTGCAAATCAAAGAAGCTTATGTGATCCATAAAAATGGCGATTTTTATTTGTTTGGTTGCCATATTTCACCGCTACTGAATGCGTCATCGCATGTTGTTCCGGATGTAGTCCGTACGCGCAAATTATTACTCAAGCAACGCGAAATCGATAAGCTGGCGATGAAAGTGGATCGCTCAGGTTATACCGTGGTGCCGATCAATATGCACCTTAAAAATGGCTTTATCAAAGTGGAGATCGGTTTAGCAAAAGGTAAAAAACAACACGATAAACGCCAAGCAGAAAAAGATCGTGAATGGGTACGAGAAAAAGCCAGGATTGTCCGTGATGCGACCAAACAAGGCTGATTGACTTTGAGAAACTAAAAAGCCGAATGTACATATTCGGCTTTTTAGCTTTTTGCGTACTTAAGTTTTACTGGTTGCCGCCGATTTTGCTTTCTTTTCCCTTCATTAGGCCAATGATGTTTTGTTTGTGTCGCTGGATTAATAAAACAGCAATCACCGTGACGGCAGCCAGATAAACCGTTTGATTGGGTAATAGTAAAGCCGTGAGTAAAGGTGTTGCAGCAGCAGCAATCAATGCTGACAACGATGAGATTTTCAAGACTTTAGCCACAAAGACCCAAATTGCGAGTGTGGCCAACCCGAGCCAGAGGTTGAGCGCCAATAAAATACCCGCCGCAGTGGCAACGCCTTTGCCACCTTTAAACTTAAAGAAAATCGGCCACATATGACCTACCGTCACCGCAATCATCACTGCGGCGATGGCGAGGGTGTAACTGGGCGAGCCGGCATCTCCAAGTCCGATGAGCGGCGCAATTGATTGTGCGGCAAAAACAGCGACCCAACCTTTAAGCGCATCACCGAGCAGAGTGAGCGCAGCCGCTTTTTTATTGCCGGAACGTAAAACATTGGTAGCGCCTGGATTGTTTGAACCATAGGTGCGTGGATCAGCCAAGCCCATGGTTTTAGATACAATCACGGCAAAAGACAACGATCCGAGTAAATAGGCGGCGATAATCAGCAATGACATTGGCAGCGACATCTAAATTTCCACTACAATTGAGGGGTTTTGATTCTAAGCTAAACCGGCTTCATCCTCAAACCGGTTACGTACACCGACGGTAAACAGATTACATGGATATTATTTATTTGCAGCAAGTGCGTGCCAGCACCGTTTTGGGTTGGTACGACTGGGAGCGCACACAGTCACAAGTGGTCGAACTCGATTTAGAAATCGGCCTGCCTTCGGCACGAGCTTGTGTTTCTGATCATTTAAACGACACGATTGATTACGATAAAGTGGTCACGCAGATTCGGCAAGATTTAACCGAAAAACATTTTCTTTTGCTTGAAGCTTTAGCCGAGCATATTGCTAATATTGTACTGAATGATTTTGGTGCCCCGTGGATTAAAGTTTCGGTGACCAAATTAGGTATTTTGCAAGAAGTCGCTCGCGTTGGCGTCACGATTGAGCGTGGGCAGCGTGCTTAAGTGGTCAGTTGAAAGTAACTAGCATTGAAGATAACACTTTGATTTTTTGGCAATAGACTTTGTTTTTTCAGTAAATATTTTTAAATAGATTGAACTTATTGCACTTTGCCCCAACTAACTAAACAAAGTTACTAATTAACTAAGGATTTTAAAATGGCGCGTTTTGCGAACACTTTAATGGTCGTCATGATGAGTACGGCTTTGTTTACTGCCAATATGGCAGAAGCAAAACGGGTTGGCGGTGGCCGCTCTGGTGGTATGCAGCGTCAAGCCGCGCCAGCGCCACAGCGCAATAATATGCAACAGCAACAAGCACCAAGACAGCAGCAGGCCGCACCCGCCCAACAAAAATCAGGCGGCATGGGCATGATGGGCGGCGTATTAGGTGGTTTGGCTGCGGGCTCATTATTGGGTTATATGTTTGGTAACAGCGGTAACGCCTCGGGTTCTGCCCAAGGTGATGGCGGTATTCCGTGGGGCACATTGTTGCTGCTTGGAGCATTAACTGCTGGTGGTGTGATGTGGATGCGTCGTCGTCAACAGGCTCAAGCGCAAGCGGTACGTCCGAACGCGATGAATTATGCCGGCATGTCTCCAATGCCAGCGGCACCGACTGCACCTGTTGAGCAAGATCGTATGTTCCGTATTGGCGAAGGCGCGGCAGCACCAACGTCGGCATGGGGTGGGGCTGCACCATTAAGCGCAGCACCAATCACACGTTTGCCCGATGGTACTGAAGTGGCGGCATTTTTACGCCAAGCGCGTGCTAGTTTTATGCATATGCAATCGCTAAATTCACCGTCGCAAGCAGAAGAAATGCGCCGTTATATGACGCCAGAGCTATTTGCCGATTTAAAAAATGAAATTGGCAGCAATTCAGATGTCGCTGAATTCCCTGAATTGAATTTGCAGGTGCTTGAAGCGGTCAATGAAGGAGGCCGTATGGTCGCCAGCGTTGAGTTCTCTGGTACTGTGAGTGAAAGTTTGCATGCGGCACCTGTGGCATTCCGTGAAATCTGGCACTTTGTTCGCCCGATCGATGGTGATCCACGTTGGTTATTAGCTGGGATTCAGCAAGCCTAAGTATCCTATTTATCGTAAAATGCTCAATTAAGTAGGCCAGCCCGTTATGTCTTTGCGACGTGATGGGCTTTTTCACATACAATTTGGCTTGACTGAAAATTACAGGTCCTTGCTTATGAAGTCAGTAAAAACCCTAGTATTGATTTTTCCGATGATTTTGATGCTCAGCGGCTGTGATCAAATGCTAGAAATGCTCAATAAACAAAAAGCCAATGGCAAAGCGATTGGTGCATCATGTCGGCATAGTGGTCGTTCTTTAGAGGATTGTTTTCGGCGTAATAGTAAAGTGGCTAAAGCAGACATTTTTGCTGGCTGGAAAGAAATGAATGAATATATGCAGTCAAAAAAAATAAATGAAGTTGCACCACCACCAGATGTAAAAACAGGTTCATTGTCGCCCATCGCCGACCTTGATTCACCAACAACGGCTTCACAAGCCGCTGAAGCATCAGCAACTGAAAAAGCTGCAAAACATTAATGGATGATGAATGCGTTCAATATTGGCACAAACACAATTATTTTGTTCGTTAACAGATGAAGAACTCGCACGGGTTGAATCCTTAGGTATTTTGCGAAATGTTGCGAAAGGTTCTATCTTATTTTATGAAAATGATGTGGTTGAATGCATGTATGTCTTGCTAGAGGGGCGTTTAAAGCTTTATTCAAGTAACGATAGTGGTCGTGAATTTGTTTATCACGTTGCAGAGCCCGGTATTTCTTTTGGCGAATTGGCTTTGTTTTGTGATGAGCGTCGATCGATTTGTGCTGAAGCCGAAACCGATTGCGTGGTGATGAGCATTCATAAAACAGACTTTATGAGTTTATTGCTGACCACGCCAGAATTGAAAGACCAAATGCTTAATAGTGCGATGAAAATTATTTTTTCTTTAACTAATATGGTCCGAGATTTTGCTTTAAAAGATGTTTATGGACGAATTCGAGTTTTGTTCGAGCGTTTGGCTCAACCGACTGACGAAGGTTTATTGATTGATGAACAAATGAGCCAGCAAGATATTGCTGATCGTGTCGGCGCTTCGCGCGAGATGATTGCCAAAATTATGCGTGAATTGGTGGCGGGTGGCTATGTAGAGACTGGCCGTAAGCGATTGATGATTTTAAAAAAATTACCCGAGCAATTTTAATTTATAAATAATTTAAGTATTTGTAGTTAAACTGATTTAACCCGTTTTAACTGTATTGTTTTTTGCCATTGAGTAAAAAAAGTAACTGGCTGAAATTCTTTTACACTGATGCTGATTTGATAAGGCGCGATATGCGTCATTTACAAGGCTTTTATGCTATCTATTTTACAAAATGTACCGTTGTTACAAGGTTTTTCTGAGGAACAACTTGAATATATGGTTCAAGTTGGCGTGAAACGTAGCATGCCCAAAGGGGCTTTTGTTTTTCGCGAAGGTGATCCTGCAGAAGGCATGTATGTCTTGCTTGAAGGGCAAACTCGTTATTTTAGTAGTGACAATCAAGGCAAGGAATTTGTCTTTTTGATCGCAGAACCGGGTGATGCGATGGGTGAGATTTCTTTGCTTGATGACGAACCACGCGGTTGGTCAGTGCAATGCGAAGAAAACTGCACGTTTTTGATGTTTTCTAAGCAAGAGTTTCGCGAAGCACTCAATCGTGAGCCGCAAGTGAAAGATGTGGTGATTCTGAACTTAGCGCGCATGGTGCGAACGTTATCGACCACCATGAAAAACTTAGCATTGCTTGATGTGTATGGCCGAGTGCGGGCATTATTTGAATCCATGCTAGAAACCGTCGATGGGCAGGAAATGATTTCTCAGCCATTAACCCAGCAAGCCATTGCCGACCGTGTTGGTTCATCACGTGAAATGATTGCGCGAATTTTAAAAGAATTGGTTTTTGGCGGCTATATCCGCTTAGAAAACAAAAAAATCATCATTATTCAAAAACTGCCTGAGCGTTTTTGATTTGATAGCGCGATAAAAAAGCGATCTTCGGATCGTTTTTTTTATGCTTGAAAATACACCGTAAAATTGTAACTGCATGCATTTTAAAATGATTGAATGCGAGTTCAAATTTTGGCGCTATTGCTGCGGATTCACTGCGCTGGCTGACGATGCGGCGCTGCTGGCAATCAATATGTTGTTGCTACTGGTCGTTGCATTGCTTGTTTTTGGTAAATACAAGGGGCCTTTAAACCCGCAGGCAGTTAGAAAAAAAGCAGTCAGTAAAAAGGCAATGAGGACGCGCATAGTAGCTTGGCTGTAGGTGGTAGAATGCTTATTTTAGCACGCCCAACCTTCATCAAGGGTGGTCTGCAACATGAATGGTGGAAGGAATAAGTAATGACTGAATCAGAATTTTTAACGGTAAGTGATGCCATTTTTCGCCAAATTGAAATCGCACTCGATAAGGTAGACTTTGATGTTGATACGCTATGCACCGGCAATGTTTTGGAAATTGAATTTGAGGACGCCAGCAAAGTGATAGTGAATCGCCATGCGGCCAATCAAGAAATCTGGCTGGCGGCGCGTTCTGGTGGCTATCACTATCGCTTATCCGATGGGCAATGGCGCAATACGCGGGGCGAAGGCGAGTTATTCAATGATGTTGCGGCGGCAATTAGTGCGCATGCCGGTGAGGCATTCGTTTTTGATTGAGTTGTGTGTATGGTTGGCCGGTTTATTTATGACGGCTTTTTTATCGGCCACCATCTTACCGGGCAATTCAGAAGCGGCTTTAGTGGCCGCTTTGCATTTTAAGCCGGATTTAGGCTGGTTGGCCGTGGCAATGGCTTCTTTGGGCAATATTCTCGGTGGTTTGCTGACGGTGTATTTAGGTCGGCGCTTGCCCAAGGCACCTGACTCCAAGTGGTTGCCGCACTTACAACGATTAGGGCCCGCTAGTTTATTGCTGTCGTGGGTGCCTTTGATGGGCGATGCTTTGTGTGGTGTTGCCGGATGGCTACGTTGGCCTTGGCGTCCAGTCTTGCTGTACTTGGCTCTGGGTAAAGTACTGCGCTATTTAGTCATTTATGCATTGATGCTGCAGTGGTTTTCAGTTTAAATCGTTGGCTCTGGCAGTCATTAAGAAGTAGGGCGTAGTGAAACAAAAAATAATTGCTTTGTTGATCGCCGCTTGCGGCATAACACCACTTCAAGCCGGCGAGATGCCAGATTTTGGCGATATTTCGCAGCAAGGTTTGAGTACGCAACAAGAGCGTGAAATTGGTGAGAATGCGATGCGGCAAATTCGCCGTAGCGGCGCAATGCTCGAAGACCCTGAAATCGTCGCCTATCTAAATCAAGTCGGTTATCGCCTGACTGACGCAGCAGAAATTAGCCAACCCCAATTTACTTTTTTCCCTTTACTCGATGCCAGCGTGAATGCGTTTGCCATGCCCGGTGGTTTTGTTGGCGTGCATACTGGCTTATTGGTGCAAGCACAGCATGAGTCCGAAGTCGCCAGCGTGTTGGCGCATGAAATTGCTCACGTTAGCCAGCGACATATTGCGCGTTTAATTGATGGCACCAAATCGAGCCCGTGGATTTCATTGGCATCGATTGCAGTGGCTTTATTGGCGTCGCAAGCGGGGCGAGGGGATGCTGCGGTGGCTGCGATTGCTGCGGGCACGGGGGTTGCAGTGCAAAGACAGCTTGATTTTACCTATTCGTTTGAACAAGAAGCCGATCGCATCGGCATGCAAACCCTAAAAAAATCTGGCTACGATCCCAGTGCCATGGTGGTGTTTTTTGAGCGCTTGCAAAAACATAATCGATTGTATGAAAACAACGCGCCTGATTTTTTGCGCACTCACCCTGTGACATTTAAGCGTATTTCTGATGCTCAAGCGCGCTTGGGGGAAATCAAATTTAAAGCGGTGCCCGATAGCCTCGAATTCTTATTGATTCGAGAAAAATCACGGGCGATGCAAATGGGCGGACGTGATGGGGTGCCTTATTACCAAGGCATTCTTCAAGAAAAACGTTACGCCAATGAAACTGCCCAGCACTATGGTTTGGCGTATTCATATTATTTATTACAGCAATACGATTTGGCATGGCAGTCACTGCAAACGGCAAAAGCCAGTTTATCTAAAGCTAAAAATCACCCAATGTTGGCCTTTTTGGCTGGCAATATTAAATTGGGGCAAGGTAAAAATGCTGAAGCAGTACAAATCATGAGTGATGCGGTGCAGGCTTTTCCGGCCAACCGCGCATTACTCTATGGCTTGATTGATGCTTATATTGCCAGTGGTCAATTTGCTGAAGCAAAATCGAGTTTGAATGATGCTTTGGAGTTTTATCCTTCAGATGCTTGGCTATACCAAAGGCAGGCGAAGATGTATGCCAAGCAAGGCGATTTAATGCGGCAGTATCAGTCGCAAGGCGAATACTACGTTAGGCTGCAAGAATATACTGCTGCATTTGAACAGTTTGAATTGGCACTAAAGCAGCCCGGCAATGATTTTTACCTGCTCTCTGGGATTGAAGCAAGGCTCAATCAATTGCGCCAAGAGCAGCAAGATGCACGAAAGAAAAAATAATCGGTTTGTCGTCGCCGCGCGAGTTTAAAGCCATCGTCGTCAAGCGCAGGGCGTGTTGATTTTGATAGATCAAGAAAATCGACTGCAATGCCTAAAAAAGAGTACCAAGGTACACAACTGCTACGATGCACCATCGAGTTTGGCTCGATGGGCTTAATTTAAATAAAAAAGGATTTAGTATGAAACATTTTCTTGCTGCCACAGTCTTACTTGCCAGTGCCCTCGCTGCGCAGGCGGCTACACCGGCAGCAGTTGAAACCACGCCCAGTGGCATTCAAATCACCACTTTAAAAGCCGGTACTGGCCCAGCGCCCAAAGCCAGCGATACGGTGAGCGTG
The DNA here is from genome assembly GCF_947072475.1 of uncultured Deefgea sp. Taxonomy (GTDB): domain Bacteria; phylum Pseudomonadota; class Gammaproteobacteria; order Burkholderiales; family Chitinibacteraceae; genus Deefgea. Next base: position 52,357 of record NZ_CAMTIA010000002.1, on the reverse strand, counting down.
CATTATCGTGGCACTTTAGAAAATGGCACTGAATTTGATAGCTCGTATAAACGCGGCAAACCAGCAACGTTTCCTTTGAGTGGTGTCGTTCCGTGCTGGACTGAAGGCGTACAAAAAATCAAAGTGGGCGGCAAAGCTAAATTAGTTTGCCCGCCACAATTGGCCTACGGTAGCCGTGGTATTGCTGGCGTGATTCCAGCCAATGCCACCTTGATTTTTGAAGTAGAAGTTTTAGAAATTAAATAATCAGTGTCGGCGACGTGTCGACATTTGAAATCATTGGAGTTGCTATGTTCAAATTTGTTCTTCCCGTCGCCTTGGTTTTAGGTTTAGGTGCTTGTGATCAAGGCGCGCAATTGGCGCAGCAAGCCGCTTCATCGGTGGGTGCCATCGTTGGGCAAGAAATTAAAAATCAAGCCAACGCAGTGATTGACCAAACCGTGGGTGAAGCCAGTGACGCGTTAGCGCCATTTGGCATCAATGCCAGTCAAGTGAGTGGCGCGATTAAAGATAAAGCCGGTAGTTTAATTAGCCAAGCCATGCCATCGAATGTGAATTGGACGGGTTTAAATGCATTGGCGGGCAAAACGCCGAATGAAATCGGCTTATTTACTGCAGTGAGTCCGATTGATACGCAGCTAAATACCTTGCTCGGTGAGCAAGCAGCAGCGTTTAAAGCGGCGTTAGCCGGTGCCGTGCTTAAAGAAGACAAAGTATTGTATTTACTCAGTGATAAGCCAGATCAAGCCACTTGGTTGCTGATTGACACCACCAATCGCAAGCTAGCTGCAGGGCAAATAGTGAATGGTCAATTGAAAAATCATGCTTCTGCAGGCGAAGCGATTCAATTGCCGAGTGAAATTACTGCCCTACAAAGTAAATTGCTGAAATAAACAGCAATCCATAAAAGCCTAAAAAACTGCCGAGCTAAGCCTCGGCAGTTTGTTTTTTTGCGACCGGCAGCGTCGGTAATGGCATTAATTGATGCGCTGCTCTGGCGGTTTGGCAGGCCGGATTAGGTTGACCGGCTTCGTCATACACATAAAATTCGCGGCAAGTACTTGAGCGCTGGCTGTAGATGCTGCAATGGCTGCTTTGCCCCACCGTCCCTTTAAAGCTAATACAGCGCGCCTCTTTCTGATTGGTGCCTTTCATTGCGGCATACACCGGCGTGATCATAATGATTTTATCGCTGGGAACGGCCAGCGCATGATCGGTAAAACTACCTGCGACTTCTCCGGCATAAAACGAGACCCGAAAATGATTGCAACACGCACCGCAGCTGGCGCAAACATGGCCATCGCCATCAGGCATATCGACAAAAATTCGGCCATCTTCTTGCGGTATTTTGATTTGTTGATCTTGGATCTTCATGGGGGCTTTATCAGGGTATAACCATCCAGCGCTCAATCGCTGTGGTGTTGCTGATTATACTATCGTCATGAGCGTTTCGTGTTGTTGGATAAGTTAGCAATTGCACAGCAGCGAGATCACTGCAATGTTCTAGCTCTAGCTCTAGCTCTAGCTGTTGCCTGCGTATCGTCAACGCAGGGCAACAGCAAAAACAAAGCAAATATTAAGCGGCGAGTGCTGCGTTTTGTTTTTCGATTAATTGCTGGATGCCCAGTTCGGCCAAATCCAGTAATGCATTCATTTCCGCGCGGCTAAAAGCCTCACCTTCGGCCGTGCCTTGGATTTCGATAAACTGACCTGCCGCCGTCATCACTACATTCATATCGGTCTCGCAGCCCGAATCTTCGATGTAATCCAAATCGAGCACCGGCGTTGTGCCAACAATCCCCACTGAAATTGCTGCTACCGATTCACGAATCGGGCTTGAGGCTAATTTACCCTCGGCTATTAAGCCATTGATCGCATCAGTCAACGCGACAAATGCACCAGTAATACTTGCCGTGCGCGTGCCGCCATCGGCTTGAATCACATCGCAATCAATCGTAATTTGGCGCTCACCCAAAGCTTTTAGGTCGACCACCGCGCGCAATGAGCGACCGATCAGGCGCTGGATTTCTTGGGTGCGACCGCTTTGCTTACCGCTTGCGGCCTCACGGCGCATCCGGCTACCGGTGGAACGTGGCAACATGCCGTATTCTGCCGTCACCCAGCCTTCGCCTTTGCCTTTTAAAAACGGCGGTACTTTTTCTTCGACGCTGGCGGTACACAGCACTTTGGTATTACCAAACTCAATCAATACACTGCCTTCGGCGTGGCAAGTGTAGTTGCGGGTTAAAGTGACGGTGCGCAGCTCGTTCGGCTGGCGTTGTGAAGGGCGCATGGGATTTCCTAATGACTGATTAAATTGCGCACCAGTATACCGCAGCGCGTTACTTGGGCGCTGACGCATCGCGTGCATTTTGGCGCAGTATGACAGCCAACTGGATTGGGCTATCATGGCTTACGATCATCAATCAATGGAGTGAGCCAAAATGAAAAACGTTATCGGTGGATTTAGTCTGGGCACCCTCATCGCCGTCGCCCTCTCATGGAGCGCCAATCACTCCATTCTATGGGCGATTATTCACGGCTTTTTGAGCTGGTTTTATGTGATTTATTATTTCTTGTTTCGCTGAGCGGGATGAGTTGTGTCAAAAGCTGCGCGAATTGCACCGTTGGATTGTGTCATGGTGCAATTCGTTACACTCATTGACACCCTACGATGATGCGGCTTAGGGTTGATTCGTGCATTGAAATCTAGCCGCGCGGTACTAAATTTAGTAGCAATCAAAAATTTATTTTATTGCAATTTTTGAAAGCAAATTATAGGATGTTTGTATTTAATTTACTATTCTGCTTACTTTTTAAGTGCTAAAAAATGACGTAAATATGACACAATTTCTAGTGTTAGTCATCGAGTTATTGACCTGAACATAAGTAATTGCCAAGATTAAGTTATTAAAATTTAAATCTTAAAAGTGAGGTTTCGATGTCAAATAATGAGCAAGTTATTAGTGATGTGTCTTGGTTTTATGAAGAAGATGGCCAACGAAATGGACCAATTTCTGAGGAGGAAATAATTAATTTTATTAAGTCAGAAAAAATTTCTTATGGATCTGCAGTTTGGAAGAAAGGTTATCCTGATTGGTTGAAAATTGAAAATACAGAGCTACGAACTTATCTTGAGCGTTCGTCTCCACCTCCACTCTCTGGTGATCATGTAAATAATACGTTAGTCTGGGTACTTGCATTTGCTCCAATTCTAGGAATGTTATTAGAGTATTTTATAGCAGGTGCAATTCATAAAAATGAATATGCTGCCAGTGTTGCCGTAGAGAGTGGTAAATACTGGTTCGTTACTTTAGTACTTAATGTGGTATTGTCATACTCTGATGAGAATAAACTAAGAAAAGCCGGTCATAATACTGATAAATTTAAAGGAATGGCTTGGTTAGTTCCTGTTTATCTATATCAACGAGCAAAAAATCTTAATCATAATTTAGCTTATTTTATTACATGGATTGTTAGCTTCTTATTTACACTATTGGCTTAAATTGATTAAATATTTTGGGTGCTTCATTCGTTTTGATCTGTGATATTTATCGCTTCGCTCCACCTAGCACCGTAGCTCCGATAGAGCGAAGCGAAATCGGAGGGATGAGTACATGCGTACGATTACGCTTCGCTAATCGTACCTACAGCGAGTAGGGCGTAATCGCCGAAGGCATTTATTACGCCGCATGAATAATCCCATCATCTGGCGTATTACCGTTGTGCGTTGAATACACCCTACATTTGAAAAAAACCGCCAAAATCATGGCGGTTTTTGTTGATGGACTCAAACGAAGTTTACTCTTCGTCAAATACCGCCGTGGTATATACCTCTTGCACATCATCCAAGCTTTCGAGCGCGTCGATCAATTTTTGCATTTTGATCGCATCATCGCCTTCAAGCTCAGTCTCGCCTTGCGGTTTCATCGTTGATTCGCCCATTTCGGCTTTAAAACCGGCGGCTTCGAGGGTTTCTTTGATGGTGACAAAATCGTAAGGTGGGGTGATCACTTCGATTGAGCCGTCGTCATTGGTGGCAACGTCGTCTGCACCGGCTTCGAGTGCCGCTTCCATTAACGCATCTTCATCCGTACCCGGCGCAAAAATCAAATAACCGCAATGTTTAAATTGGAACGACACGCAGCCGTCCGAACCCATATTGCCGCCGTATTTGGCAAAAGCATGACGAACGTCAGCCACGGTACGTACTTTATTGTCAGTCAGACAATCCACCATCACCGCCGCGCCATTCAAACCGTAGCCTTCGTAACGGGTCTCTAAATAATCCACACCGTCAAGCGAGCCTGAGCCGCGTTTGACGGCGTTTTCGATATTGTCTTTTGGCATCGATTGCGCTTTGGCTTTATCAATCGCTAAACGCAAACGAGGATTCATCAAGACATCGCCACCGCCCATTTTGGCGGCAACGGTGATTTCTTTGATCAATTTGGTGAAAACTTGGCCGCGCTTGGCGTCTTGACGGCCCTTGCGGTGTTGAATATTTGCCCACTTGCTATGACCTGCCATGCTGCACCTGTATTTTTCATTGAGTCGATAGGACGATATTCTAGCACGGTCGTCGATGGCAAAAAATATCCGCAGACGGTCATTGCTCGCCATTTGATTGGGCGCAGAGTTTATTGCGCGGTATTGCCTTGGATAAAGTGGCAGTGTCGTCTTTATGCGACGCTGATTGCAGTGAAGCTGCATTGGATATTGCCAACCGTTGTCGGCATTTAGTCGCTTAAAGTGGGCATTTGCCTTGGAGTTAACGCACTAGGGTTTTAATTTATATATCAGCGTTTTATTATTTATTTCTTGTTTAGTCAGCTTGATGTTTTTTGTTTGTGCGTCTAGCATCTTTCAAAATTACATTTAAAAGAGAATATGATGCGTGTTAATCAGGGGCAAAAATGGGCGTTGCGTTGTTCAGCAATGGGTTTGACTGCGTTATTAAGTGCTTGTGGTGGTGGCGGTGATGGCCCTGGGATTTTTGATGGTCCACAAACCGATTTGGGTAATAAGCCAGCAGTCACACCTGCGCCAAGCACGGCGGTGGTGGCGCAAAAATGCTCCGTGAATAATCCTTATCGCTTTGACGATACGCCATTGAGTACTAGCGGCACTTTGAATGATGAAAAAGCTTGGCTCAAAGACAATATGAGCAAAAATTACCTTTGGTATAAAGACATGCCAAAGGTGGATGCTGCCGCACCTGCATATAGTAATGAATCTCAAGTGTTTGGCTCTTTATCCGCTTATTTTCAAGCTCTTAAAACACCGCTGCTGACGAATTCCGGAGCTAAAGTCGACAAATTTAGTTTTATTGAAAGTACGCTTGCTTGGAATGGTTATGTCGACTCAGGTAAGGTGCTTGAATATGGTATTCAATGGCATGCCACCGGTGACAAAGCGCCGTTGGTGATTCGAGTGGCTTATGTTGAGCCCAATTCGCCAGCGGATCGTGCAGGCATTGTTCGTGGTGATGTTTTAAAGTCAGTTGATGGCATAGCTGGCGATTTTAGCGTTGCGGGTTTGAGTGCCTTGTTATATCCAAGCAATAGCGCGGCGCATCAATTTACTTTTGATCGCGCTGGTAGCGTTAAGACGGCGACGCTGGCTGCAACTGACATCACGATTTCACCGGTGCCGATGAATAAAGTCATTGAGGTCGCCGGCAAAAAAACCGGGTATTTAATATTTAATAGCCACATTTCAACGGCAGAGCAGCCTTTAATTAATGCGGTACAAAATTTTAAAGACAATAATGTCAGCGAGTTAATTTTGGATTTACGTTATAACGGCGGCGGTTATTTATATATTGCCAGCGAATTGGCCTATATGATTGCAGGGGAAAGAGCAACGCAAAATAAAGTATTTGAGCATTTGCAATACAATGATAAACGCCCTGTCGATACCGCCAATGGTGTGATACCGTTTTATAATTCCACTAGTAAAAGCCAATTCTTACCGACTTTAAATCTAAAACGGGTTTATATCTTGGCATCGGGTAATACTTGCTCGGCGAGTGAATCGATTATTAATGGCTTGCGCGGTATTGATATTGATGTCCAAATTATTGGCAATACCACTTGCGGAAAACCTTATGGCTATATTGCTAAGTCCAATTGCGGTATTTCTTATTTCCCGATTGAATTTAAAGGCGTAAATGACAAAGGCATGGGTGATTTTGCCGATGGCTTTGCACCGCAGTGCAGCGCTAATGATGATTTTACTAAGCAGTTAGGCGACACCAGCGAAGGTCTACTTGCCGCTGCGATTTATCGTCAAGCCAATCCAAATTTATGTAAACCCGCTGCAGCGATGGCTTATTCCGGTACGGCTCGAATCGGGCAGGGCGCTGCGCAAGGCTTGGTGATCAAACCTGAAATGCAAAACAATAAATATTGGACTGTTCGTTAAGCTAGCCAATACTAAAAAACGCCAAGACTGTGAAGTCTTGGCGTTTTTTTTATGCGCGCTTCCTGCTTTGTCTCTGGCCAAGGTCCGCGCAAACTCAGCTAGTAAACCCAACGTCAACAGACCCTAGGGGGATTTTAACTGACGTCGCTTGTTTTTTGTCGCATGGCCACTAGCATGGAGTATGTATTTCCATCGGTGAAAGCCAAATGAAATTTAATAGTGGGTTTGTGCCTTGCGGGCTGGTTTTCTTGCTCACTGCTTGTGGCGGCGGTGGCGGTGGTGGTTCAACATCGACTACACCGAGCCCAACGCCCACTCCGGGTACGGCAATTGCGCAAAAATGCTCTCCTAATAATCCCTATCGGTTTGACGATACCGCGTTTAGCACCACCGGTACTTTGAATGACGAAAAAGCATGGTTAAAAGCCAATATGCAGGAGAAATATTTATGGTATTCAGAAATACCGAATGTTAATCCGGCTTTGGCGCAGTTTAGTCAGGAATCTAATCCGTATTTATCGCTGGATACTTATTTTGAGGCATTAAAATCGCCTTATTTAACCGCTGCAGGGGTAAAAAAAGATCAATTTAGTTTTACGGCCTTAACGCGCGATTGGCTGAGTTTTTTAGAAAGCGGTGCCGTTTTAAATTATGGCATTGAATGGCATTACAGTCGCAGCAGCGCGCCGTGGCAAATGACGGTGGCGTATGTGTCACCCGGTTCGCAAGCGGCGCTAGTGGGCGTGTTACGTGGGGATCAATTAAAAACCATTGATGGCCTACCTGCTGACGGTACGGCCAGTAATCAAGCGGCGGTGAATGCTGCGCTGTATCCCAAAGCGGCGAGCGCACACACGATGGTGTTTCAGCGCGGTGCGAGTGTATTGAGTTTGAATGTTGTGGCCGATAGCACCAAAACCATGCCGGTATTACCGGCACAGATTATCAATACCGCCAGTGGGCCAGTGGGGTATTTGGTGTTTAATTCGCATATCAGCAGCGCTGAAAAACCATTAATTGATGCGATTAATTTATTTAAAAACAATAATGTTCAATCATTAATTTTAGATTTACGCTATAACAGCGGCGGTTATTTATATATTGCCAGTGAATTGGCGTATATGATTGCCGGGCCGAATCAAATTCAAAATCGGGTGTTTGATCGTTTGCAATTTAGTGATCAACGCCCCGCGCAAACGGCAGTCAATGCCATCCCTTTTTATGCCACGGCGCAATCATCGCAATCGGGAATGGCGGGGCAGTTATTGCCTAATTTGAATTTAAAGCAGGTGTTTATTTTAGCCACAGAAAACACCTGTTCAGCCAGTGAAGCAATTATTAATGGTTTGCGCGGGATTGACGTTGATGTGCAAATCATTGGTAAAACCACCTGCGGCAAGCCCTATGGTTTTATTGGCCAATCCAATTGCGGGATTTCTTATTTTCCGATTGAATTTACCGGCAGTAATGCCAAAGGGTTTGGTGATTTTACCGCTGGTTTTGCGCCGCAATGCACCGCCAATGATGATTTTAGCCGGCCTTTGGGCGATATAAACGAAGGCCTGCTGGCTGCGGCTTTATTTCGGCGCAGCAACCCCAATTCGTGTAAGCCGCCGATTGCGCTCAATCGCTCTGTGGCGGCGGGGGCTGCGCTCGGTGCCGCTGGTGCTGCGACTACCGATCCAACGGCGTATATTGCCCAACCAGAAATGAATAAAAATCAATACTTGGGATGGCCGAAATAAGCGTAGCGCTTAGCCCGCTTGAGCGATTTTGGGCCCGACACGACGCGAAAAAGTTGTGCGTAGCATGACGCTGCGGCGCGTTTTTTACATTGCTTTTGGCTAAAATCCACATAAACGCAATCCGCCAAACAAACAGCACCGCGTCTATTGCTTCGCAGGAAAATAGCGTGGGGCATCACCCGCTTGCCAGCGCGGATATTTTTGCATCCCAGCGGCAAAAAAATCATCCTGCAATACACGTGCTAGCCACTGCTGCAGTAGTGGATTGGCGTGCTCTACAAACCAAGCCCGATCCACCGCAGCAAATTGCCGAATAAACGGCGCAATGGCGGCGTCGCTTAGGCGAAATTCGGCGTCGATCAAATAGGTATGTGCTGCTAGCCTATTGCAGATATTGGTTTCCAGCCAATACATCGCATTTTCTTGATGCTGCTGGTGGCTGAGTGCCAGATGCCGCTCGGGGTATTTATAGGCATCGAGCAGGGGCTTAAACTTAGTATCGTGCTGCAAGATTAAAGCCATTTGCTTAGCCGCCAAGTCGCTGGGATGCCAAGTATGATCTTGGCCCAGCGCCCACAGCATAATCTCTAAGCTCTCGGTCATGACTTGGCCATCCGGCAGACAGAGCGCCGGCACCGTGCCTTTGGGCGATACCGCCCATAGTGCAGTTGGTTTATCGCGCAATACCACTTCACGGATTTCAACGCTGAGTTGGCAATGCCAAATCGCCCAGCGGGCGCGCATTGCGTAGGGGCAGCGGCGAAATGAATACAAAATCGGTGAATTTGACATGCTTAAATCCAGTGGGTGAGTTGCGCCAATAGGCCGCAACTGAGCCAGCTCAAAGCCAATAAAGCCAGAGGTTTCACTGCGCGGTGCAGGCACCACGCCACAATCAGTAGCAGCAATAACACACAGATGCCGCCCCAAATCGGCGGCAATGCGCCGATGATGGCGCTACTGCTCGTACCGATGACGAGCCACGGTAGCGCACTGCAAGCGTATTGTTGCGCGCGGCTGGGCTCAGTTGCTGGAGCGAGATCGGGCAGGTTGACCAGCAACGGCGCTAAAAATTGGTGTGGCGCTTGAATCAACCCTTTGATTAAAGTGCTCGATACCGCCGGCGTGACGCCCGCGGTGATGAGTAGGCCTTGCAAACCTAAGCTGTCTTCCGCGCCGAGTGCTTCGCTGCTTGGCGCGGGTGCTGGGCTGCGAAAAATGCGAATGATTTGCCAAGTTGCGCCGCCGATGGCCAAGCACCACGCGGCCAATTGCTGGCTGGCAGGGAGCCGATTAAAGCCGATGAGCAGGGCCAATACCCCGCCAATAATTAAGATCGCGTCATTGGTTTTATGTTGCAGCAAGCGCCAAAAAGCATCGCTGGCGGCTTGGTAGAGCGCCAAGCCTGTTAGACCGAATCTTTGCAGTATGGCTTGGCAGGCATTAATGCCAAAAACCTGTAGGGCAATACCTAAGATTTTTTCTTTATTGCTGGCTGCATCGTGCGGGTAATTTTGCGCGATTTCTAACCAATACCATTGCCGCGCCGAGCCCGATTCTAAATCTGAAATCCGCCGCATTAAACCGCCTTGCTCTATTGTGGTGAGCGGGGGGATTTTCATAATGGAATCGGCCAAGCGTAATCGAGTACTAAGGCGGCAAAAATCAGCGCACCGATGCGATTATTGGCTAAAAAAGCCGCAAAGCAGGCGTCGCGCTGTCGACCACGAATCCGCCGATATTGATCAATAACGGCCAGCATCACCACGGCTAAACCGGCAAAATAAATCACCCCACGGCCAGTGGCATAGCCAATACCCAGCATGCACAGAATAAATGCGCCAAAGCACAGCATCACCGCGGCCACGTCAAAGCGGCCAAAGGTAATGGCCGAGGTTTTGATGCCGATTTTGAGATCATCCGGCTTATCGACCATGGCGTATTCGGTATCGTAAGCCACAGTCCAAAGTAGATTGGCGGCGACCAGCGCCCAAGCGATCAAGGGCACGCTGCCCGTTTGCGCGGCAAACGCCATTGGAATGCCAAAACTAAACGCAATGCCTAAATACGCTTGCGGTATGGCTAAAAAGCGCTTGGTAAAGGGGTAAGATCCGGCCAAAAAAACCGCTGGAATAGTGAGTAATAAAGCCAAGTGGTTCAGCGGCAGTGCCACCAATAAGGCCAGTAAAGCCAGGCCAGCGGCAAAATACAGCGCGGCTTTGGGCTTGATTTCTCCAGTGGCTAAAGGCCGATTTTGGGTGCGTTCAACATGGCCATCAAAATCACGATCAGCCCAATCATTCATCACGCAGCCACTAGAGCGCATTAGCCAAGTGCCAAGGCAAAAAATCAATAATAAAGACCAATCGGGCCGACCTTGCGCGGCGATCCATAAGCCCCAAAGTGTAGGCCAGAGCAGTAATAAAGTGCCGATGGGCTTATCCATACGGGCTAAACGAATATACGCCGACCAGCGCTGCGGTTTGAAATAGGGCGTTGGCATTAAATGGGTTCGCAAGGTGAAGGCAAAAGAAAATCGCTTAAAAAAACTTCGGTGACCAATAGCTGCGCCGCGCCAGAATAAAACACCGAGCGCCGCGCCCATAAAGTTGCGGCTTGCCCGCCGACGGCGGCTTGGGCTTTTTGCCATAAAGGATGGCGCGGGCTGAGCTGACACCACGCCAGGGCCGAGCGACGAATGCACGGATCGGCAAACAATAGCGCGCCTAAAGGGCGGCTGCCGGAGCGCTCAAATAAATGCAAGCCCGCGTGCAAATTGTCGCGGCAGGTAATGCTGTGAGCGAACACCAAGGGGCGGTCTTGGCTGCAGAGCAAGACTTCGCGCGTCGCGACGTGGCTAGCGCGCGGTAGCTGCAAAATTTGCGTTTCATCTGGGTGAGGGCGGCGAAAACCTTGTTGTAAAACGCGCACGTTTAATTGCGGAAAATGCGCGATTAAGCGTTGAGTTAATGAGCCACGTTCGCTCAACCAAGGTCGCAACGACCACGGCGCTAAGGCCAAGGGCGTGTGCCAAAAAGCGGTATGCGGCATAGGGTTGGGGTTTGTTCATCGAATCTGGGCGATTATGCCACAAAAGCCCAGTGCGCTTGCCGCGCCGGCATCGCGTTTGCGGCTAAAGCGCTGTTTTTTAGCTTGGTTTTTGCTGATGAATATTGTCAGTAATATTGAGTTACCCTATGATGTTGCGATGCAAAATTCAAAACAAGCTTTCAAAATCGGCGTGCTCGATACCTTGCCTTTGCAAATGGGCGTGGCCCCGTTTGGCCTGATTTTTGGTACCTTGGCGGGGCCAGCGGGTTTATCGCCATGGGCAACCATGGCGATGTCGGTATTGGTTTACGCCGGATCTAGCCAGTTTTTAGCGCTGAGCTTACTGGCTGTCGGCGCAGCGCTGCCGGTGATTATTTTTACCACGCTGATTATCAATTTGCGCCATGCGCTGTATAGCGCCACCTTGCAACTGCCATTTGCCCATCTGCCATTTTGGCGGCGCGCGGGCTTGGCTTTTTTCTTAACTGACGAAACTTTTGCCGTGGTGCAAAGCGCGGCCAGCCGCAAAATGCTGCCACTGGATTCGGTGATGTTGGGCTCAGGTTTGGTCAATTTCAGCACGTGGGTTGTATTTACCGGTATCGGCATTGTGTTGGGCAACAACATTGCGCAGTTGCAATATTGGGGGCTTGAGTTTGCGATGGTGGCGACCTTTACCGGCATTGTGGTGCCAATGCTGGTGTCGCGCGCACAAGTGCTGTGCGCGGTAGTGGCTGGGACTACGGCGCTATTGGCGCATGGTTTGCCGTATAAATTAGGCCTGCTATTGGCAGTATTGCTTGGGGTATGGGCGGCAATGCGATTTAAGGAAAAGGCTTGATGGATATACTTACTACAATCGGTTTGCTGCTTGGCATGGCCTTGGTCACTTATGGTTTGCGGGTGTCTTTTTTTCTACCCGGTGTGGGCGAGCGCTTTCCGCCGGTGCTACGCCAAGCGGCAAGCTATGTGCCGGTGGCGGTATTAACGGCGATTATTACCCCAGAAATTTTTATGCCCCAAGGACATTGGCAAGCATTCAGCCCGCAATTGGGCGGATGTATTGCCACCGGTTTGATCGTGTGGCGCAGCAAAAAACTCATGTTGGGGATTGTGCTGGGTATGGCCGTGTATTACGCCTTGCGTTTACTTTAGCGTTGGCGTTTGCGGATAGCGTTAAGTCGCAGCTCGATGCGCGCGCCATTAAGCCTTAATCTGAAAAATTGCAGTCATCGTCTTTATAAATCAGCTGGTACTTGCGGCAGCATGGCGCCGCTGGTCAAAATGCCCCACGCTATCCAGCCGGCGATCAGCACATAAATGAGGCGCGGCAGCCATGCCGCCAATTGCGTGGCGCTGTGGGCTAGATCGGCACTCTGTTGATTGGCAACGCGTTGCAGCATGTCGGGCAGTGTGCCGCTGGCTTCGCCTGTTTCTACCATCGCGACCAACCGTGGATCGGCCAACCATGGCACGGCGCTGAAAGCCGCGGTGAGCGTTTGGCCGCGCTTTAATTGCCGTAATAATGGCTGAGTTTGCTGTTGCAAATACGCGCAGTTCAACGTCGATTGTGCAATGGGAATGGCTTCAAACATCGACACGCCAGCGTGCAGCAGTAGCGCCAAACTGGCGATAAAATCATGTTGCTTGCTGCGTAAATACCAAGCGCCCAATAGCGGTGTTTGCAGCAGGGCTTTTACCAGCGTTGCTGAGGTATTGCACTCAAACGATTGCAGTACCAATCTTCCAAGCCGATACATCAAGTAAATCAAGAGCAGCGGCGTAATAACCCCCAGAGCATAGCCGGATAAACTGAGCGACCCCATTATCAATGCGGGTAGTGGATTAATCAGTAGCGCCAGCAATAGGGTGAGGGCGGGCATCGCTAATTTGGCGCGAACTTGTTGGGTTAAACGGGCGATGAGTGCCGATTGCTCGGCTAGACGGCTATAGAGCAGGGCAGGGCTGCCGGCATGGCAAGACGCCGCGATGAGTGCCGCGTCCAGTGGATTAAATAGTCCTGCCTGCACGCCCGCTTGGGCAATGGTTTTGCCACGCGCCAAGGCTTTACGCATCGCGGCTAACTGCGGCAGATAGCGCGGCGCTAGATTTAGGCTGGTTAAAGCATGCTCCGTCGGTAAGCCGGCGCGCTCGAGCACGGCCAATTGGCTGAATAAATCAGCCCGAACTGCATGCGGTAGTGGCGAAAATGAGCTCATAGGCTGAAGTATTGCTGATTGAGCTTAAAAATGCGACTGTGATGCCTGTCAGGTAGTTGACAATCAGACTGGCTTGAGTTGCAATAGACGCTCTTGAACGACAAGAGAGGCGCCTTGCCCAGGTCGTACTACCGCAGAGATCAAGCTCTGTGTGCGCTAGCGCAGTTGGCTTACCCCAATTGAACCACGCTGCACCATCGGTGGTATTAGGGGGAGCAAGGCCGAAGTGATTGGGGCCTTGAATCTCCAATTGCTGGTTACAGCGGCTGAATCCTCTGAACTGTCAGTAATCATCGATTACTGGAGTGCTCTTGGTGATGATTTCATTGTCAGCTGGCGTGTTGCCAGCGCATCATTGCCGCACTTTTCCTCTCTCCAAGCGTCTTTTATTGGAGATCACCATGACTATTACCCAGACCCCACTTTGGACCGCACTGATTACGCCGATGCAAGCCGACGGCTGCGTTGATTTTGCGGCGTTAACGCGCTTATTGCACGAGCAAGCTGCAGTCGGCAATGGTATTACTTTGCTCGGTTCAACCGGCGAAGGCGCGAATCTGAGCTTGGCCGAGCGCCAAGCGATTATCGAGCATGCCTGTCGTTTGCAACTGAATGCGCCGCTGATGGTGGGCGTGGGTGGTTTGGATTTGGCGAGTCAATTAGATTGGTTGGCTTTTTGCGAAACGCAGCCGGTGTCAGCGTATTTATTGGTCACGCCAATTTATGCCAAGCCCGGCGCGCAAGGTCAGCAGCGCTGGTTTAAAGCCTTGCTCGATGCGGTGAGCAAACCGTGCATGTTGTATAACATTCCATCGCGCTCGGGCGTGGCTTTGGCCGAAGCGGCGATTGCTGCTTTAATTGGCCATCCGAATTTTTGGGCGGTGAAAGAGTCTGGCGGCAATCCACTGCGCTTTGCTGAGCTTAAATCGGCGTTTCCGCAAATTGCTTGGTACTCGGGTGACGATGTGTGGTTTGCCGAGCATGCCTTATTGGGCGCGGCCGGTTTAGTCTCGGTGGCGAGTAATGTTTGGCCGCAGCAGGTGGCCGATATTGTGGCTAAAGGCTTGGCAGGCGAAGCCATTGGTGCGGTATTGCGCGAGACGGCAGAGAGCTTATTTGTCGCGCCAAGCCCGATTCCGACTAAGGCGTTAATGCATTATCAGCAGCGCATTGCCAGTAATGTATTGCGTTTGCCATTGTGCGCTGAGGATTTAGCCTCGCTTGCGCCGTTATTGGCGGCGGATTTGCAATGGGCGGCGGCTTAAACGCGAACGATGAATCGTGACAGACAAAGATAGAACCAAAAAAAACCGCCATGATGGCGGTTTTTTTTGATGCTAACGATGAACTTAGACCGCAGACTCATCCAACTCGGGCAGGGCCACTTGGTTGTCGGTGCTAAATTGATAGTCTTTAAACACGTGCTCAGCAGTGAGCAATTGATAGCGGCCGTCAGCCAATTGATTACTGGTGTCTTTGAGGCGGTAAGTGTAGTGGCCGCAAGTCCAGCAATCAAAATTACGCATGTGCGTGCATAAGCAAGTTTTTTCATAAACGTGAATTTCAGAAATCTTTTTCGCGTTTGGATTTTCTTCGATGACTTTGTTATACGCCTGAATGTAAGAGCAGCTGCCGTTGGCATCGAGCAAGTAACCATACGCTTCACAATTGGGGCGAATGCCAGAACCAATGGCGGGGGTGTTTTTCAACATCCGCATTGGGTAGCCTGTTGGTGAAATCTGATTCACTTCGATCAGATCTTCGTCGGCTTTAAAGTATTCTTGTTTGACATTGTCCGGCAGACCGCATTCTTTGGTCACGGTAAAGCGGGTGGCCACTTGTACGCCGCCCGCGCCCATTTCTAAGAATTTCACCGCATCAGAACCCGTGAAAATACCACCGGCTGGCAGCACCGGCATATTCTCGTAGCCTTCTTTTTGCACCCAAGCGAGCACGTCGGCCACGATGTCTTCTAGCTTAAAGTCAGCCCAATCCATGCCAAAGCCTAAATGGCCGCCAGCTAATGGGCCTTCAACCACGACAAAATCAGGTAGGCGACCGGTACGGGCTGATTTTTTGATAAACAGCTGCAGTGCCCGCACCGATGAAACAATAATCCCGAGCTTGGCAGTATGAAAACGCGGATGGTTTTCAATCAGCGCAAAAGAGCCCAAATGCAAACCGGCGGCTAAGGTGATGCCGTCGATGCCGGCGTCGAGCGCGGCATTCATACGCACGCGTAAAGTTTCTTTTGGGCCGTTCATCGTCAACTTTTCCATACAGTTGATGAAGATCATGCCATTGCCTTGCTTACGCGCCATGGTGGCTTCAACGTGTAAACGGGTGGCGTTGGCCAGCTGTTCCAAATCGAATTGCACCACGGCTTTGTCGCTATTGGCGACATTAAACTTGTATTGCTTGAGTTTGTCTTTGACGTATTTTGTGTTGTAGCGACGATCGGTGACGGTATTAATCATCGCGTCGGAGATATGCCCGATGCCGCCAAGACGGCAAGCTTCTAGTGCTAAGTCGGCAGTGGAGATATCCACACCCATGCCACCGATCATAATCGGCACATATTCTTCTTTACCAAATTTCAGACGAAAATCATCAACACGCTTCATTAGATCGTTCCATTCTTAAGCTGGTTTTAAGGCCAGCTCAATGATGAGTAAAATTTTTCAATGGCGAATGATAACGTGTAAAAGGGGTTTTTGGCTTGTGTCAATGATGACAATACGCAAGAATTTGCCAAAGTGCGCATGCTGCGTCGCGAGTTTCTTTCAATAATTACAGTTATCTACGATATATTTTTTCGCAAACTGTCAGTTTGTGTTGGCTTTACGCGGTGAATCCAAAATCAAATTTAAATCCATTAGAATGCACTCTTGGATAAAAAAGGAGCTGCTATGACGCAGTTGCACTGGTTTTCACAACTAGCAGACGAGCTCGCCGAGCGAAAATCAGCGCATTTATATCGATCGCGCCGGGTGCTGACTTCGCCGCAAGGCGCGCATGTCACGGTGGCAGATCGGCTGTTGTGCAATTTTTGTAGCAATGATTATTTAGGCTTGGCCAACCACCCGCAATTGATCGCCGCCGCCCAAGCGGGCGCTGCGCGTTGGGGCGTCGGTAGTGGCGCTTCGCATTTGGTCGCCGGGCATTTTGCCGTTGAGCAGCAGCTTGAAGAGCGCTTGGCGGCGTGGGCGAATAAACCGGCGGCGATCACCTTGTCGACTGGTTATATGGCCAATTTGGCGGTGATTACCGGTTTGATGTCGCGTGGCGATGCGATTTTTGCCGATAAGCTCAATCATGCCTCGCTCAATGATGCGATGGTGTTGTCGCGCGCCGACGTAAAGCGCTTCGCGCATGGTGATCTGAGCGCTTTAGCGCGGCAACTAGCCGCATCGAAAGCTGCACGCAAAATGATTGTGGTTGACGCGGTATTTAGCATGGATGGCGATATTGCGCCGCTGGCCGAAATGCTGAAATTGGCCGATCAATACGACGCGCTGCTGTATGTGGATGACGCGCATGGCTTTGGCGTATTAGGGCATGGGCGCGGTACTTTGGCCGAGCTGGGTTTATCGTCGCCACGGATTATTTATATGGCGACGTTGGGTAAGGCGGCTGGTGTTGCCGGGGCGTATATTGCTGCAGAGCAGGTAGTGATTGACTATCTGGTCAATACCGCCAAGCCGTATATCTATACCACGGCTGCGCCGCCATTAATTGCTGCGGCGATGCATGCCAGCTTGGATTTGATTGCGCACGATGTGGCGCGGCGTGAGCGTTTGCAGCAGCATATTGTGTATTTCCGCCAGCGCTTGGCGAGTGCTTGCACTTTATTGCCATCCAGCACGGCGATTCAGCCGATTATTTTGCCCAGTAGTGAAATTTCAGTGCAAGTTTCGGCGGCTTTATTTGCTGCTGGATTTTGGGTGGCGGCGATTCGCCCACCAACGGTGGCCACGCCGCGTTTGCGGGTGGTGCTCAGTGCTGCGCATACGCACGAAGAAGTCGCGGCCTTATGTGAGCAGTTATTGCTGATTTTGGCGGCGTTGCCTGCGGCCGATTTAACGCCTGCGACCGATTCCGATGGTATCGATTTAAGCGAAATAGATTAAGGATTAAGGCGTTTTTATGCTCAAACTCAATCTCATCGGCCCTGGCCGCTTGGGGCAATCGATGGCGCGTTTGGCGCAATTGTCGGGGCAATATCAGATTGCTGGTGTATTAGCGCGAACGCCAGCGGCGCACAAGGCGCTGGATTTTATCGGCGCAGGGCAGGCGGTAACCACGCTATCGGCGTTGCCCGCCGCCGATTTATGGTTGCTTGCGGTGCCCGATTCGGCGATTGCTGCGGTGGCGAGTGCGCTGGCTCAGGCTGGGGTGATTGCTGCGGGTAATGTGGTGTTTCATGCCAGCGGCGCTTTAGACGCGCAATTGCTAGCGCCACTTCGCGCGCAAGGCGCGGCGCTGGCAAGCGTGCATCCAGCGTTTTCTTTTGCCGATCCAGCGCGAGCAGTAGCGAGCTTTGCCGGCACGCTGTGCGCGATTGAAGGTGATGCGCTCGCGTGTGAGCGCTTGCAAGCGTGGGTGAGTGCTGTGGGCGGGGTGCCTTTTGCTTTACAAGCTGGCGGTAAAACGGCGTATCACGCCGCACTCACCATGGCGGCTAATTATTTGGTGACTTTGGCCGAGGTGTCGCTGCAAACGGCCAATCAAGCGGGTGTCGCGCCAGAGATGGCGCAGCGCTTGGTGTTGGGGCTGATGCAGCAAACCTTAAATAATATCGTCGCCATCGGCCCTGCTGCAGCACTGACTGGGCCGATTGTGCGCGGCGATGCGGCGACCGTGGCGCAGCACTTGGCGGTTTTACCGCACCAGTACCGATCCTTGTATCAAGTTTTGGGGCAACACACGCTCTGCCTAGCCGGTGAGCGCTTAAACCCGCAGCAGCGGCAAGCGTTGGCGCAATATTTACATGAGTCATGATGTGTTGGGTGGGTATATGATTGCAGGCTATGAAATTAAAGCGCTGCATCTAGATACCCATTTGGCATGAGTTTTGTTCAGGTTTGATGTTGATCGCTTATATCACCAGTGCTTGAGCTGATCGACCTCGACGGGGGAAGGTTGGGATGGGGGTGTTGAGCTGCACGTTGGCGTATCACCCTACGCCTCTCCCATCGAGGGAATGCCGCGAAGTTTTAATCACGATCAACACGTAATCTGAACATCGCCTTGGTATGGTGGGCTATATGTCAGCCCTAAATCGATTGACTGGGAATAATGGAATGTGGATTGAAACGCGGGGCCAAGGGCCTGATGTGGTGTTGTTGCATGGTTGGGCAATGAATAGCACGGTATGGAATTCGATTGCTGATGCTTTGGCGCAAGATTATTGCGTGCATTTAGTCGATTTGCCCGGCCATGGTGCGTCGCCAGCGAATGGGGCATTAAGTTTGCCAGCGATGGTGGCGGCTGTGGATGCGGCGTTTCCTTGGCCGGTGCAAGTGATTGGCTGGTCTTTGGGCGGCGCAGTGGCGGCCGCGTGGGCGATCAGTCAGCCGAAAAAAGTGAAGTCCTTGAGCCTTATCGCATCCAGTCCGTGCTTTATGCAGCAAACCGATTGGGCCAGCGCAATGCCAGCCACGGTATTGGCGCAGTTTGCCGAGCAGTTGCAACAAGATTGGCAAGGTACACTCAAGCGTTTTATTAGCTTACAAGCAATGGGAGACGCCAGCGCCCGCGCGGTGACTAAGGAATTACTCGCTGATTTATTCAAGCACGGTGAGCCCAGTTTAACCGCGTTGAGTGAGGGCTTAGCCATTTTGCGCGATACGGATTTACGCGCGCAGATCAGCCAAATTGATTGCCCAGTGCAGCTGCAATATGGTGATCGAGATACCTTAACTCCCGTCGCCGTCGCCCATTGGCTGGCTAGTCAATTGAATGATGTGACGTTAACAATTCATCAAGGCGCAGCACATGCGCCGTTTTTATCGCATCGAGCGGAGTTTTTAACTGCGCAAAAGGCTTTTTTAGCGGCGAATTAATCGTGCGGTTGGAATGACGATGAGGAATAAAAAAAGCCTCGATTTCTTGCTTAAGAAATCGAGGCTTTTTTGCATGGGGTGATTATTTTTGTGTCGCGAGGATTTTTTCGATGGCGTCTTTTGGAATCGCGCCCGAAACGATTTGGCCGTCAGCAAAAATTAGCGCTGGCGTGCCGTTAATGCCGAGTGATTCGCCGAGTTTGACACTGCGCGCGATGGGGTTGTCACACTTGGTTTTACCGCCGGTTGGCAAGTTACCGTTGTGCATGAATTCGCGCCAAGCTTTTTGTGGGTTTTCGCTGCACCAGATGAGCTCCGATTTGCGCGCTGCATCTGGATGCAAGCCAGCCAGTGGCATCAAGAAAGTGTAAATCGTGATGTTTTCAATGCCGGCTAAACTGTCTGTTTCAAGGCGTTTGCAAAATGGGCAATCGGGGTCAGAGAACACCACTAATTTACGGCTACCATTGCCACGGACTTCTTTGATGGCATCCGCCAGTGGTAATTTGCTGAAGTCGGCTTTATTGAGTTCAGCCATGCGCGCTTCAGTCAGGCTTTTTTTGGTCGCAACATTGACCATATCGCCAACGACAACAAATTCACCTTTGGCGTCGGAATACACAATCTGGCGCTTATTTAAGACCACTTCATACAGGCCTTTAATTGGCGTTTCGCTGACCGAATCAACCGGTTGACCAATTTTTTTGGCCAAATTGGCTTTTAATTCTTTCGGTGGCGCGTCCGCTTGGGCGCTGCATGCGGTGAGTGCGATCATGCCTGCGGCAATCAGAGTACGGCTTAGGTGTTTCATGAGTCATCCTTCAGTCAGGTGAGTTGCTGCAAAGCAGCGATCAGCAGTGTTTATGAATCCATGGCGTGGCGAATTAATTGTCGTTTGAGCCATGGTAAAGCATTGGTAAAGCCCAGCCCAAAATTACGTAAACGCATTAAAACGGGATGGTGATTATTAAAGAGCTGCTGCAATCCATCACAAACGGTTTGCATTAATCGTACCGGCTCGCGGCGGGCGCGCTCATAGCGCCTTAGGACTAAATAATCGCCGATTCGTTCCGGGTGTGTTGTTGTTAATAAGTCAGCCAGTTCGGCGACATCACCAAAACCTAAATTAACGCCTTGCCCGGCTAAAGGGTGCACCGTATGTGCCGCATCGCCAACCAAAGCTAAACGCGGTTTGACGCAGTGCGTAATCTGATTGAGTTTTAGCTCAAACGCAGCGGGTGGGGTAATTAAAGTCAGCTCGCCCAGTGAGGCATTGCCCGCTTGAGCCACTTTGGCCGCCAGTTGGCTGGGGCTTAAATTGAGTAATTCATTTTTAAGCTCGGTATCACACGACCAAACCATCGACATCTGTTGCTGGGCGAGCGGCAGCCACGCCAAAATTCCGTCGGTTTTAAACCATTGTTGTGCGCAGCCGTAGTGGGGTTTTTCAATGGCAAAATTGGCAACAACGCCAAATTGCGCATAGGGTTTGCTGCTGGCTTGGATGCCCGCTTGCCCGCGTACCCAAGATTGCGCGCCATCTGCGCCAACGACTAAACGCGCGCGGAGTTGGCGCTGGTCGGCCAAGGTGAGCGTGGCGGCATCCAGATCGATTGATAGCGATTGCGCGCTGGCTGGCGTGATGATGTCAACATGGCTGCAGTCAGCTAGCGCCAACCACAGCGCGCGTTGTAATTCGCGGTTTTCAACGATAAAGGCCAGCTCGTCAACGCCGCTTTCTAGGGCGTTAAATTCCAATACGGCATCGACGGCGTCACCGCGGATTTTCATGGCGCAAATCGGTGATAAACGTTCTGGGCGAATGCGCTGCCAAGCCCCAATCTGCGTGAGGAGCTGACGACTCGCACGGCTAATGGCATAGACTCTTTGATCCCATGTGGAGAGGTCAAAATCTAGGCAAGGCGCACGGCCTTCGAGCAAGATCACCGAGAGCGAGGTTTTTTTGAGTGCCAGCGCCAAAGCGGCACCGACTAAACCACCACCCACGATAATGATATCGGCATCGAAATTTTTCATGCGCATGAGTTTAACATTGTGAATGATTCGTGCAAGGTGATTTCTTGGGTTAGTCAGCACTCGATTGCCTAAGCTAGATGGATGCTAAGTCGCTATTTACTGTTTATTTTCGGCTGGGTGCTTGGGATCATTGCATTACAGCAGCAAGCTGCTTTACCTGCTCTGGGCTGGGCGTTGGCGATTGCTTTGCTGGCGCTGGGCTTACTTTTTTATTTGAATCGACGCAATCAACAGACGGCTTGGCAATGGCTGGTGCTGCTGGTTTTGGCCTTGAGTTTGGGTTTTGCTTGGGCTAATTGGCGGGCACAACTGCGGATGGCGCAGCGCATTCCGGCCGATTTAGTCGGTCAAACGCTGTGGATGTCGGGTTTTATTGCTGATTTACCGCAAGATTCGCGCTACGGGCCGCGCTTTATTTTTACGCCCGATGCTGATCCCAAGCGAGCGTGGCAGGTTGATAAAATTCAGGTCAACGCCAAAGGCGGGCCTTTTGGCGCTGGTGAGCGTTGGCGCTTGCAGCTCAAACTCAAGCCAGTTCATGGCGTCGTCAATTCAGCGGGCTTTGATTTAGAAGCGTGGTTTTTACAGCAAAATATTGCCGCGATTGCCAGCATGAAGTCGGCCGAACGTTTAGCTGGCTTTTCGGCTCAAGCGGCAGTGCTGCGAGTTCGCGCCGCGCTGCGCGAACGCATTGAGCACGCTTTACAGGATGCACCGTACCAAGGCGTGATTATTGCGCTCACGATAGGCGATCAAGCCGCGATTCCCAAGCCACAGTGGCAACGATTTGCGCTGACGGGCATTACGCATTTAATCAGTATTTCGGGGCTACACATTACGATGCTGGCGGCGATGGGCATGGCGCTGGTGCTGTATGGCTGGCGGCGCAGTGCGTATTTAACGCAAAGGCTGGCCGCGCAGCGGGCGGCTTTAATTGCCGGCGTGTTGATCGCCTTGCTGTATAGCGTGTTGGCGGGAATGAGTGTGCCAACGCAGCGCACCGTATTAATGTTGTTGGTCGGCGCCGTGTGCTTGTGGCGAGCCAGGCCGATGGCGATCAGCGCGATTTGGGCCAGTGCTTTGGCGGTGGTGTTGCTGTTTGATCCTTTTGCCGTGCTCTCGGTGGGTTTTTGGCTGTCGTTTTTGGCGGTGGCGTATTTGATTTGGGTGGGGGCCAATCGCATTGGTCGGCTACCGGCGTGGCGTTTGTGGTTGAGCACGCAGTGGGCGGCGACGTTGGCGTCGTTACCGATTTTGGTGCTGGTGTTTGGGCAGGTGCCTTTGATGTCGCCGCTGGCCAATGCTTTGGCGATTCCTTTGGTCAGTGTCTTGATTACGCCTTTGGCTTTATTGGGTTTACTCGACCCAACGGGAACGCTGTTGCGCTGGGCTGAGGGCTTGTTTGCAATCTTAGATCGCGGATTGCAATGGATCTTGACTTGGCCGTGGCCGGCGCTAGAGATCAGCTCTCCCCCTATAGGTATATTGCCAGTGGCCATGTTGGGTGTGGCTTTGCTGCTATTACCCCGAGGTATTCCGGCGCGCTGGCTGGGCTGGGTGATGCTTTTGCCCTTGTTTTTTATGCCGCAGCCCAAGCTGGACGACGGGCAGTTTAAATTACAGGTGCTCGACGTGGAGCAAGGCTTGAGTGTGTTGGTGCAAACGCAGCAGCACGCTTTGCTATTTGATACCGGGCGCGAGGCCAACGCCGAGCGCGTGATTTTGCCGGTGTTGCGTCAGGCGGGCATCACGCAGCTGGATACTTTATTGCTATCGCATAACGACAACGATCATATTGGCGGCGCGCCGATTTTGCTGGGGCAGGGCGATCGTTTGGCTTTTCCAATTGCTTTGATTTTGCATAGTCTGCCAGACAATCAGCCGATCTTAAGTAGTAAAGTCGCCCAGCAGCGCTGCCAAACCGGGCAGCGTTGGCACTGGGATGGGGTTGATTTTGAGGTCTTGTGGTTGCACCCCAACTATGCCGCTAACAATGACAATGCGCGCGGCTGTGTATTGCGGATTTATAATCGCTGGCATAGTGCTTTGATTCCCGCTGATATTAGTCGTCTTGAAGAAGGGGAGTTGCTGGCGGCGGGTTTAGCGAGCACCGAGATTGTGATTGCGCCGCATCACGGCAGTAAAAGCGCTTCATCGGATGCGTTTATTCAAGCCTTGCAACCACAATACGCGGTGTTTTCTGCTGGATTTATGAATCAATTTCGCCATCCGCATCCCGAGGTGTTGGCGCGCTATGCCGCCGCAGGGGCAAGCATATTGCGGACCGATCAGTCTGGATCATTACAATTTACTGTCGGCGAACTGATTAAGCTACAAGAGCAACGCGCCATCGCGCCGCGATATTGGTACACTGCGACTTATTCTGATCCAAAAACGGCTGTTGGAATTTCGCCATGACGATGCTGCTTTCTGCTTTATACCGCTACCCCCTTAAATCATGCCGTGCTCAAGCGCTGAGCCAAAGCCAGCTCGACGTGCGTGGCTTGCCACAAGATCGAGAATGGATGATAGCCAATTCGGCGGGCGTGCAAATCACTGCGCGCACCGAGCCACGGATTTTATTGATTTGTGCTGAGGTCACGCCCGATGGCCTGTGGCTCAAAGCGCCGGGCATGGCCGATTTATTTGTCGCGCTGGCGCAGTTTAATGAACTGCATCAGGCTGATGTTTGGGAAACCGAATTTTTAGCGCGGCGTGGCGCTCTCGATGCCGATGCGTGGTTGTCAGCGTATTTAAATCAAAGCGTACATCTGATGTGGCTCGGTTTAGAGCCGCACCGACGCTTAAAAAATCATCCGGATGTGGCCATTAGTTTTGTCGATACCTATCCCTTATTAATTATTGGTGAAGGCTCTTTGCAAGCGCTCAATGCGCGCGTTGGCCGTGAGTTATCGATGCTGCGTTTTCGGCCTAATTTGGTCATCGCCAATAGCGCGCCATTTGCTGAGGATACTTGGCAGCGGATTCGGATTGGCGAGGTAGAGATTGAGCTAGCTAAACCGTGTGAGCGCTGCTTGATGACGACGCTGGACCCAGAGACGGCCGAGCGCACCAAAGATTCAGAACCGCTTCGTAGTTTGGCTAAGTTTAGAAAAATCGGCGCTGCGGTGGTGTTTGGCCAGAATGCACGGGTGGTGCAAAGCGGCGCATTACAACTGGGTTTGCCGGTTGAAGTGCTGAGTTACAAGGCTTAAGTCATTAAGCTAAAGCTTGCTTGTATTGTTATCACGCCTTGCTATCAAACGATGATACCCGCATGAAACCATCGCGGTTGCCGGCAAAATAATAGGGAACTTCGTCATGATTGAACGTCGATCACTACATATCGCGCTACAGGTGGCGATTGTTACTGTCTCGTCATTTTATTTGGGCGTGCATTTTACGCAGTTTTTTCAGGGTGAGTCGGCCGGAATTGGTGGCTTGTGGGCGGCAATTTCATCGATTGTGGTGTTGCAGGCGACGCAAAAAGCCACGATTAAATCGGCGTGGATGCGCACTTTAGGCACCTTGATTGGGGCCAGCATGAGTGCGCTGTATTTTCAGTTTTTCCCGTTTAGTTGGTTAGGTATGGGCGCGACGATTTTTGCCACGGTTTTATTGTGTGAAATGCTGCATATTCCCGATAACGCCCGTTTGGCATCGATTACCGTGTGCATCACCATGGTGATGGCCAGTATGCATCCATCGCTCAATCCCTATTTAAATTCAATCTTGCGGTTTAGCGAATCGATGATTGGCATTGCTTTATCGATGGCGGCGATTGTGTTGTGGCCAACGGATGCAGATGCTAAAAGTGAAAAATAAACGCCGGCGCTAAGCGATCCATCAATGCGTGCTTTGCTCAGGCTAAGCGGGCGTTGCTCGATTTAAAAAACACAGCAAGTACCTCGATAGAGTGAGATAAACGCAGTGTTTTACACCTGTTGCGGATATTGCTTACGAGGTGGTTTGTGGGTGTTGGTTCTGATATAAGTCAATTAATTACACCGGCATTCGGAGTAGGCTAAATGCATTGTAGTTCTACTGCGAATCGAGGTATTGATCATGACAACGACTGCTTTTTTTATCCCGAGTGTGAATTTAATGGGTGCTGGTTGCTTACGCGATGCGGCGAAAACAATTCAAAGTTATGGCTTTAAAAAAGCGCTGATTGTGACGGATTTACCGCTAGTTCAAATCGGTGTGGTTAAGACAGTGACTGATTTATTAGACCAAGAAGGCGTTGCCAGCGTGGTGTTTGATGGCGTTCACCCTAATCCAACTACGGCCAATGTGGCGACTGGTTTGGCCATGCTGCAAGCCAATGGCTGTGACTGCGTGATTTCAGTTGGTGGTGGTTCACCGCACGATTGTGCCAAAGGGATTGCACTGGTTGCGGTCAATGGCGGTGAGATTAAAGATTACGAAGGGCTAGATCGCTCGGCAAAACCCCAATTGCCTTTAATTGCGATTAACACCACAGCCGGTACCGCCAGTGAAATGACGCGGTTTTGCATTATTACCGACGAAGCGCGACATGTAAAAATGGCCATTGTGGATAAGCACACTACGCCGATTTTGTCGGTGAATGATCCTGAGTTGATGCTACTGAAGCCCGCAGGTTTAACCGCCGCCACGGGGATGGATGCCTTAACGCACGCGGTAGAAGCGTATGTATCGACCGCTGCCACACCGATTACTGATGCCTGTGCGCTCAAAGCCGTTGAGATCGTCAGCCTATCATTGCGTCAAGCGGTGCACCATGGCGATGATATTGCGGCGCGTGAACAAATGGCGTATGCCCAATTTTTGGCGGGGATGGCATTTAATAATGCGTCGCTGGGTTATGTGCATGCAATGGCGCATCAATTGGGTGGTTTTTATGATTTGCCGCATGGTGTTTGTAATGCCATCTTGTTGCCACATGTGCAAGCGTATAACAAGCCAGTGTGTGCCAAACGTTTGGGCGATGTGGCACGGGCGATGGGTGAGAAGGTGGATGGCTTAAGTGACGACGCTGCCGCTGAGGTTTGCTTGGCGGCGATTCGCAAACTGTCGGTTGATGTGGGTATTCCAACGGGCGTCGCGCAATTGGGGGCCAAGCTTGAAGACATTCCAACATTGGCGACCAATGCATTAAAAGACGCGTGTGGTTTGACCAATCCAAAACAACCTACATTTGAAGAAGTTTGCGAAATTTATCGCGCAGCGATGTAACACCTAGGAAGGCCGTAAAAAACGCCAGATTGCTGTGGCGTTTCCAAGGAAGGACATAAAAAAACGCCACATCGTTGTGGCGTTTTTTTTGCGCTGAAAATTTAACTTTTAAATATTTGGCGATTTTTTTGCGCGAAGTAATACGCAATCTAAACCCCAGCGCCGCGTCGGTATCGCGACTAAAACCAGCAGCATTAAGCCCCATTCCAAATGGTCTTGCAGTGCCGATGGCATCGTTTTGAGCACATGAAAATACGCCACCACCGCCATACCATTGACGAGCAATAAGCCCAGTGCCGACCAGCGAGTGAATAAACCGATGAGTAAAGTGATCGGCAAAATCAGCTCAGCAGCCGTGCCAAATATGGCGGCCAGAGTGGGGGACAATAGCGGCACATGATATTCATCGGTAAATAAAAATAGCGTGGTATTCCAGTCTTGAATTTTAGTTAAACCAGAAAAAAAGAACACTTTACACAGATATAACCGCAGTAAAAAATCGGCAACTGGGGCTAAGGCGTCGAGTATTTTGGCTTGAATCAGCGCAGGGATGCATTTTTGTCGCATTTTGCTTCACCTTGGTCAATGGATTGTACTGTAGTCGGTGAACTGCTGAATTTCTTACTTGGATGGCTGTATTTGGCGGGAACGGGGAATAATTAAGTGAGTTTTTTATCAAAATAAAAAAAGCCACCGCGAACGGTGGCTTTTGCAGTATTACGAGCAATTAAGCGCGTTTTTTGAATTCGTTAGTGCGCGTGTCGATCTCGATTTTGTCGCCGATTTCGATAAAGGCCGCCACTGGCAATTCAAAGTCAGTGCCTTTGAGTTTTGCTGGCTTCATGACTTTACCTGATGTATCGCCACGAACTGCTGGCTCGGTGTATTCCACTTCGCGAACAACCACGGTTGGCAATTCAACAGAGATGGCTTTGCCTTCGTAGAAAGTCACTTGGCATTGGTCTTCCATGCCGTCAACGATCAAGCCACGGGTGTCGCCAAGATTGTCGGCTTCAACGTCGTGTTGGTTAAATTCTGCGTCCATGAAAATAAACATTGGATCAGCAAAATAAGAATACGTGCAGTCCAGTTTTTCTAAAGTCACAACGTCGAGTTTGTCATCGGCGCGGTAGACGACTTCAGAGCCTTGGTTTGATAACAAACCTTTGGCTTTAACTTTAACAACCGATGAGTTACGGCCTGATTTGCTGTATTCAGTTTTTTGCACAACCCAAGGTTGACCATCAACTAAAATCACATTACCAGCGCGAACTTCTTGAGCAGTTTTGATTGCCATTTTTTTACATACCTAAAAGCAGATTAAATAGAACGGGTTTTAAGAGTGCGGCGATTTTGTCGGTGTGAACCAGAGCATCCGTTGATGCTTGGCTTTGCTACGGCCAAAAACATCAATCGAGCCACGTACTTTTAAAACACGCTCGACACAATCGACTATTTTAACTTGGATTGGGTGAACTTGACCAGATTAGTCGCAAGATCTCCTTGTTCGGCGAGTCGAAAAGCCCAGTTTTTGGCGTGTTTTTGCAAGATGGCCCGTTGTTGGCAATAGGCTGACCAACAGGCAGCAACGTCGCCACCTTGGTTCCAGCACTGATAAAACGCGGTTAATGCTGCGGCACTCTGAGTCGGTAAGTCGGCGGTATACAGCGCCAAAAAAGCGGCCAGTTTGTCTAAATGTGTATTTTCACTTTGCGGATAAATTTGCCATACCATCGGGATGCCCGCCCATTGGGCGCGAACAAAGCTATCTTCGCCGCGAACAAAATTTAAATCGCAGCTCCATAAGAGTCGGTCGTAATCGTCTTGGCTGAGCATGGGTAATATGGCCAGATGGCACGCACCGTATTGATAAACTTGCCCGACGTATAGCGCTGGCTGATTCAGTAGCTGTGCGATCTGTGGCAATACCTTGCCGGTTGGAATAAACAAATGAATCGGGTTTGGGCTGTCTTTTAGCGCGCTGAGCCAGTCGATAAGGGCTGGGTTTTCGTAGGCAAATAAAGAAATAAAGCGGGTGTCGGCACTTTCGGCGGGCAAAAGCGGTGCCAATTGACGGCGCTTTTGCTGACTATCGCTATCACGCCATTGTGCACGCCGAGTGAGCAGGGCACGCTCGGCGAGCAGTCCACCGGTGTTCTGGCTAAAGCCGGGAAAGAAAAAGTATTTATTTAAACCCATTTGCGGTGATGGCAGACCGTGGCAGCCGGCCACCCAATCTTCGGCGCTTAAGTATTCTAAATTCAGCCAAATTGGCTTCGTTGGCCATTGCTGCATTTGCGCGAGGTAAGCGCTGGGTAAATCGCAGCCAAAGGCTTCGATGACCACGTCGCTAGCCGGTGGGGTATCGCGCCATTGCGTGGGCCAATGTTTAATGGTCACCGCATCGAGCGTTTGCTGTGCTAAATCGGGCTCAATTTCTGGGCGAATTTGGGCAAAGCTCGCCAGATCGTCGACCCATAAAGTAACGGTAAGGTGATGCTCGTTGGCCAGTTGCCGAGCTAGACGCCAACACACGCCAATATCACCAAAATTGTCGACCACGCGACAAAAAATGCTCCAAGTTGGCATGGGTTTTCCTTGTGATCGATGGGTTTTGATGCAGAGCATCGCTTGCGCAGGGTTTAAAACAAACAAGGCCTCGTAGGAGAAATACAGCTCACTTAACGACAAACCCTGAAAACCTGACGCAGAGGCGCAGAGACGCGGAGGAAATTCAGGGTTTTGCAATTGATTTTCTCTGCGCCTTTGCGTCAAAAGTAACAGGAAAAAAATGCCGCTCACTTGGCTTAAGTGAACGGCATTAGCCTCGTAGGAGGCCTTGTTTTTAAATTGCCGCCGGGATTTATTCGGCCTCTGCGTTGGCCGGTGTGGCCCATGGCAGCGGCACTTTAATGCCGTTGAGAATAAAGGCCCCTTTATTCAGTGAAGCGGTGGCGGCCAGTAATTGGCCATCGACGCGAATCAGGTTTTGTTCGGCCAGCTTATTGATTTGTCCTTCAACAAATTGCCCCGCCAGAAAATCCAAATCGGCCATATTTACTTGGCTATCTGCGCCGCCAAAGACATTGCGTGCTTGCCATAGTGCCATGGTTTCAACGACTTTACGCGGCACAGAAAAATCGGCTTTGGCGTTGATTTTATTGACCAAGTCGACTGGTTTGTCTAGGTCGGCAGCGACAAAGCCATTCAGACCGACTTCACCAGTAAAGCGCAGCGCGCCATCGGGGAGTTTGACTTCGAATTTTTTAATCGCCAATTGCGGATTGTTTTGCAATAAAGGCAGACCTTGGGTTTTCGCCAGATTAGTCAGCGCGGCCGTGAGTTGGTCACGATCGAGATTTTGTTTTTGCAATAAGGTGAGCTCGTCACCAATTTTAGCCAAAGTTTTGCCGTGCAAATGGTTGGCCTCGGCGATCAATACCGCAGGGCCGTAGGGCTGCTGATCCAGCGTTAAGGTTTTGAGGTCGATCTTGGCGCTGGCATTGATAAATTCACCGGCTTCTTTGATGTCACCGGCGTAAGTCAATTGATCGAGCTTGAGCTTAAACGGCGTGCCTTCGGTGAGGTTTAGATCCAGTTGGCCGATTTGGGCGGTGGTGCTGCCAATCATTAAACCGCTGGTGCCACGCACTTGTTGCAGCTTGAAGCGAAAGTCTTTCAGGGCAAACTGGCCTTTGTTTTTAGCCTCGCCTTTCAGTCCTGGCGCATTGGCAATCAGCGTGACACGGTTAAAGTCACCACCGTAATCGAGGCTGGCCGTCAGGCCTTCCCAGTGCGCTTTAATGCCAGAAAGGGCTTCTTCGTATTCAAACGCGGGAATGGATAAATTCACAATCCCATCGTCGTTAAAGCTGATGCGATTTTCGATTTTAATCGGCTGTTGTTCGCCAAAAAATTTGCTTAAAAATTTCTGGGTATCGGGCGCAAACACAAATTGTGTGCTCACAGCGGCCTTATACGGCATGAAATTAAATTGGCTAAGTAAAGGCAGTGGGCCATGCTGGATGTGATTGGTATACGTCACCGCAAAGGTTTGCAGTGGTTCGCCTTCTTTTTCCAGCATAAAACGATACAGTTCAGGGCGCACTTGCAAGGTGGTGGTTTCAGTCGAGCTAAACCAACCGCGCTGATAGCTGTGCGATTTCACAATAAAATACGGTAAGTTAGCCAGCCAAGCATGTTGCTTTTGCATGGTCTGTTCTACGGCTTGGCCAGCGTAATAGCTACCCCCGACGTAGGCGATGGCAAGCGCGGCGAAGGTGAGGCTACTGGCCAAAACAACTTTACGTTTCACTGTGAGTTCCTTAAATACGGTAAAAAGAGTCGGGCAGAGCTGCCCGAACTCTATGCTGCAACAGACTTAAATACGACGGGCAAGTTCCTCAGCCGTACCCAGATAGGTGGCTGGCGTCAGCACTTTAAGGCGATCTTTGGCGTCTTGTGGGATCGCTAGACCGTCAATAAACACCGCCAGCGCTTCTTTGGTAATGCCCGTTTTGCCACGCGTTAACTCTTTGAGTTGCTCGTATGGATTAGGCACTCCGTAGCGGCGCATCACGGTTTGGATTGGCTCGGCCAATACTTCCCAGTTGTTGTTTAAATCAAAAGCCATCGCATCGCGATTGGCCATTAATTTATTCAAGCCTTTGAGTGCCGCGACGTAGCCTAGCAAAGTGTAACCCATACCTACGCCCATATTACGCAATACGGTCGAATCAGTCAGGTCACGCTGCCAGCGTGAAACCGGTAATTTTTGGCTTAAATGGAACAACACCGCGTTGGCCATCCCGAGGTTACCTTCGGAGTTTTCAAAGTCGATTGGATTAACTTTGTGCGGCATGGTCGAAGAACCGACTTCGTTCTTGTTAACGCGTTGCTTAAAGAAGCCCAGAGAAATATAACCCCAGATGTCGCGGTTCATATCGACCAAGATGGTGTTGACACGGGCGAAATCATCAAACAACTCGCTCATATAATCGTGCGGCTCGATTTGAATGGTGTAGGGATTAAAGTTAATCCCTAGGCTTTGGACAAAGCGGCAGCAAAAGCCTTCCCAATCAAAATCTGGGTAAGCCGACAAGTGTGCATTGTAGTTGCCGACAGCGCCGTTGAGCTTACCGAGTAATTCAACCTCGCTAATGCGCGACAATTGGCGCTCTAAACGAAACGCTACGTTGGCCATTTCTTTACCCATCGTCGTCGGCGTTGCCGGTTGACCGTGGGTGCGGCTCATCATTGGTGCATCAGCGAGCTCGTGAGCTAATTCTTTAAGCTTGGTGATGATTTCTGACAATTTAGGCAGCATCACGCTTTCACGTGCGCCTTTGAGCATCAAGGCGTGCGATAGATTGTTGATGTCTTCTGAAGTGCAGGCAAAGTGAATAAATTCACTGGCCGCCGAGACTTCGGCGTTGCCCGATAGGCGCTCTTTTAACCAGTATTCAACCGCTTTAACGTCGTGGTTGGTGGTGCGCTCGATCGTTTTGACTTCGAGTGCGTGTTCGGTATTGAATTGACTGACGACTGCGTCCAGTTCAGCAATGGTGGCCGCAGAAAAAGGCTTGATATCTTCAAGCGCAGCGTCGCTGGCGAGGGCTTTGAGCCAAGCCACTTCAACCGTGACGCGGTTTTTGATCAATGCGTATTCGCTAAAATGAGCGCGTAAATCGGTCAATTGTTTTTCGTAGCGACCATCAAGTGGTGAAAGTGCGGTGAGTGCTGAAAGTTCCATTATGCCAACCCGTCCGTAGGTCTTGGTCTATCAAAGCGCCGATTCTAACACAGTGGCTTGATTCGCTCACAGCCGTGCGGTGCGCAGCGACAGCTATTTTGTGGGTGGTTTGCACAGCAAATAATGGATTCGTGACAGGGTGAACATTCGCATGAATAATGCGTTTGTCTTACAGATTTAATGCTTTGTTGAAATAATCTGGATTTGTTTGTAAGTCTTTGTTGTGTGACGCGCTGGCCGTTCGAGCTGGCCGTGATAAAACCTATGGAGAGAGTCAATGTCGAGCTATACCCATTTAAGCCCCGAATGGCAGCAATGGATTGTTGAGAATCTGGCGCGCGGTTGTCAGGCCCAAACCTTGGTGCAGACGATGATTGCCAAAGGCTTTGATGCCATGTTTGCCAATGCCATGGTGTTTCATTTTTCGTCTAATCTGGCGCAAACGCCGCCAGACGCCGCAGTCCCTACGCGCCAATTGCCTTAATTTATGGCCATGTTCAGATTACGTGTTGATCGTTTTTTAAGTGCCTGCGGCACCCTTGCTTTACAGTCGCAATCCGCGACGGGGACTTACTTTCTTTGCGTCGCCAAAGAAAGTAAGCAAAGAAAGGCGACCCGAGCGCGCCCAGCTCCGCTGTTCCCTCGGTCGATCGTGAGCCAAACGATACAACTGTTTGTCTCCCTCCTCACTCGGTGCGCTTGGACGGGTTTTAAGCCCCAGACCGACGAGCGTGGCACAGCATCAACACCAAATCTGAACATTGCCTAATATATGGGTATAGCCTGCACACCCATTGTTGTTAAATGGAGCAGGGCTATACCCATCCCATCCCATCCCATCGCAAACCATCGCAACGTCAACGTGTTGTTTCGGGTGTTAAATGACGCCCACGGCAAGTTAAATTAAATCACCATTGTTGTATGCAACAAGATAAATGCTATGGCATATTGCTAATGAGAATGCTTCTTGATAACATACGAGAATGATTCTCGATAACAAATACTCTTTATGTCTGGTGGTGTTGGCGCATGCGGGTTTGCTGCACGGGGTGATGAGTGCTCCCAGTAGTAGCCGCTTGCCAGAGCCGATCATGCTGCAAGCTGTGCCGCTCAGTCAGGGCGCGCCTGCGCCAGTGATGATCAAGCCTGCGCCGGTCGTTCAAGCCAAGGCTGAGCCGACGGTGGTGAAAAAAGCCACCCCTAAAACCGCAGTAAAAACGCCGATGGCGGTGGCTAAACCTAGCCGTGTTGCGCCAACGCCAGAGCGTAGCGCCACCATGACGGTGGCGG
The DNA here is from genome assembly GCF_947072475.1 of uncultured Deefgea sp. GTDB lineage: Bacteria > Pseudomonadota > Gammaproteobacteria > Burkholderiales > Chitinibacteraceae > Deefgea. The sequence goes on along the minus strand of NZ_CAMTIA010000002.1, from coordinate 18,555 downwards.
CCGCCGAAAAATCCACGCCAGCTACTGACAGCCAAGCGGCGGAGACGGCGCAAGTGGCGAGTCCGGCGCTGCCATCGAGCGCCGGGGCGCGTGGGCAAAGCGCGGAGGTGGTCGATAGCGTGACTGAACCGAGCTTTCACGCCAATTATTTAAACAATCCCAAACCGCCATACCCACCCCAGTCTTTGGCCTTAGGTGAAAAAGGCGTGGTGATGCTCAGGGTGCAAGTGAGTGCCACGGGCAGTGCCGAAGCGGTGAGTTTGCAGCAAAGCAGTGGTTATCCGCGCTTAGATCGGGTGGCGCAGAACACCGTGACGCAATGGCGTTTTGTTCCGGCCAAGCGCGGCCAAGATGCGGTAGCGGGTACGGTGATTGTGCCGGTGCATTTTTCTATTAAAAAGTCTTGAGGTTGATGATGGATTTGTCTTTGGTTTTGCATTCGGGCGACCCGATTTTGCAGTCGGTATTTGGTTTGTTGGTGTTGATGTCGATTGTCAGTTGGGTGGTGATCGTGGCGCGCTCACGCTTGCTATGGGTAATGAAGCGGCATCAGCAGCGTTTTATGAGCCAATTTTGGGAGGCCAGCGATTGGCAAGTTGCGCTTAATCTGGCGGCCAGCAATCAATCGCCAGCAGCAAAATTGGCGACAACGGGCGCTGCTGGTTTGCAGCATTACCGCGCACACGAAGGCCGTGGTTTGGCCAAAGCGGTGTCACTCGATGATTATTTGGTGCGGCAATTGCGTACTGGTTTAAGCCAAGAAACCGCCAAGATGGAACGTGGTTTAACTTGGCTGGCCACCACCGGTTCGGTGGCGCCTTTTATTGGTTTATTCGGCACCGTGTGGGGCATTTATAACGCCTTGGTCGGCATTGCTGCCAGCGGCAATGCGTCACTCGCCACGGTGGCAGGCCCGATTGGCGAAGCTTTGGTGGCGACAGCGGCCGGTTTGGCGGTGGCGATTCCGGCGGTGGTGGCGTACAACGCGTTTATTCGTGCCAATCGCCGCTTTGGCCAAGAGCTCGATGGTTTTACCCATGATTTGCACGCGCAATTATTAAGCGAAGTGAACTGATTGAGCGGACTGAACAGATTAAGACGCGGGTGCTGCGGGTTTCAATCCTGCGGATTTGAGCCCGCGCTGGCGAAGAATAAAGGAGTGGATGATGGGATTTGGTAGTTTTGGGCAGCAAGATGCCGCGCCAATGGCAGAAATCAATACCACGCCGTTGGTGGATGTGATGCTGGTGCTGTTGGTGGTGTTTATTGTCACCGCGCCAGTGATGACGCATGCCGTCAAAGTCGAGCTACCGAAGGCCACGGCCAGCGTGCAGCAGGTGGTTAAAACGCCGCTGCGTTTAACGCTGAAAGCCGATGGCAGCTTGCTTGATGAACAATCCGTGCTCAATGCCGCGCAGTTGGACGCTAAATTGGCCGCCGTTTTTAAAGCCGATCCGCAAACTGAAGTGCATTTATATGCCGATAAAACCGTGCAATACGAGCGAATCGCGCAAACCATGGCGGCAGCGCAGCGCGCCGGTTTAAGCAAAATCGGCTTGATGACCAATGGGCAAGGAGGCTGATTTGTCCTGTTAACTGAAGTTATTGCGTAAAGGTCAGTTGCCGCGTGCTTGCTGGCGCTAAATAGGCGCGAGTCAGGGCGTTGAGCATCGGCTGTTACACCAACACTTACCCTCGTTTTGGCGGTTAACCCCGCCTTTTTTTTGTTCAAAAATTGATTAATAGAGATACTCATGCGAGATAAATCAGGTATTCGGCATTTTGCCAAATTCCCCGCAGCAGCAGCGTTGTTCAGCGCCGTTGCCGGCGGCGTTCATGCCAATGAGGCGGTATTAGCGCCGGTTGAAGTGAGTGCTGAAGCCAGTCAAAATGGCACTTCTAACACGTATAACGCGCCAACCGTGAGTGTTGGCCGTATGCAGCAAGATACCCTTGATGTTCCGCAATCGGTGACCACCATCACCCAAGAATTAATGCACGATCAAGATGCCAATACAGTCAAAGAAGCGCTGCGTAATGCCGTCGGCGTGACCTTTAATGCCGCTGAAGGCGGCGCCAGTGGCGATGGGATTCGCATTCGTGGCTTTGGCGCTTCCAATGATTTGTATCTCGATAGTTTCCGCGATGCGGCGCAATACAACCGCGACACCTTTTTTATTGATTCAGTCGAAGTATTACGCGGCCCAGCGTCGATGTTATTTGGCCGTGGTTCAACCGGCGGCGTCGTCAATCAAGTGAGTAAAAAAGCCTTTAAAGGCGATTTAAACCAAGTGACCACCACCTTGGGAACCGATGCCTATTACCGCGCCGAGGGCGACTTTAATAAAGCCATTAACGACAACACCGCGATTCGCTTGAATGTGATGGGGCAAAAAGCCGATAGTTTCCGCGATGGCGCAGAAATGAATCGTTGGGGCGTCGCGCCGACGGTGACCTTTGGCATTGGCGAGCCGACCCAACTGAGCGTGATGTATTTGCATTACGAAGAAAACAACGTGCCCGATTATGGCGTGCCGTATTACCGTAAGAGTGCGTCGATTCATGGTACTGATCAACCGATTGGCAATGTCGATCAGTTTTATGGTCTACGCGACTTTGATTCAGAAGACACCGTGGCCGATATGCTGAGCTTGAATTTTCAGCATCAAATTACCCCTAATTTATTGCTAAAAAACGGCACGCGTTTGGGTAAATACCAGCTTGATTTACGCGCTAGCGCACCCGGCTTGCAATTTGCCAAGCCTTCCGACGCTTTAAGCGACAGCACTAAGGTCACTCGTGGTCGTAAATTACGGATGCGCGATCAAGAAATTATCTCCAATCAAACCGATGTGTTGTGGGATGTAGAAACCGGCACTATCCGCCACAGCATTTTGGCAGGGATGGAGTTAACGCGCGAAAAACTCACCAGCACCGGCCGCATGCAATTAGATTTAACCGGAACAGCTAAACCCAATGATGCTGGTTTAAGACCTTGCATTATGCCGTCGACCACCGTGGGTAATCCAAGTTTAGGCGGCGCGCCCAATTGCAGCGCACCGGTCAATACCGTGGCCGCGCATTCAACCGCCGATACGGTGGCGTTCTACTTGCAAGACATGATTGATTTAACCCCGCATTGGAAAGTTTTACTCGGCGCGCGTTACGATCATTTCAAAGCTGAAACCACCAATGAATCCTTCACCAAACTGCCCGCTGCGCCCAATACTGGCCGCACTGATAATGTATGGAGCTGGCGCACTGGCTTGATTTATCAGCCGACTGCGGTGCAATCGTATTATGTGTCGTACGGCACGTCGTTTAATCCATCGGCTGAGGCGTATTCAACCGATCCAAAGAGCGCGCTGACCGATCCAGAAAAAAACGCCAACTACGAAATTGGCGCCAAGTTTAATTTGTACGACGGTCGTTTGGCCTTGCGCACGGCGATTTTCCGTACCGAAAAAACCAATGAACGCCAAACCGATATCGAGCCCGGTGTCGTGAAGCCGTATTTGCTGTCGGGTCGCCGTTATACCGACGGGATTGAGCTAGAAGCCGCAGGGCAGTTGAGCGCCGATTGGCAAATCTTTGCCGGTGTGGCGTTGATGGATCCGGTGATTGCCGAGATTACCAATCCACAACGCAAATACCAAGAAGGCAATATGCCGGACAATGCGCCGCGCTATACCGCCAATTTGTGGACCACGTATCAAATCGACGGCAATTGGAAAGTTGGTGGCGGCTTTAACGCCATGGGCAAGCGCTACACCAATTTGGACAATATCGTGAACCTGCCGGGCTATGTGCGTTGGGATGCGATGGCCGAATGGAGTCATCGTGATGTGAGCGTGCAGCTCAATGTGTACAACTTATTTGATACCGACCATTACGAAGGTTTGTATCAAGGCTTCACTCTACCGGGCACTAAGCGTTCTGCCCGTTTGAGCGCCAGCTATAAGTTTAATTAAGTCGTAAAACCAAGACAGCAAAGTCCCCATCCTGAATGCCGGGCTTTGCTGTTGCTGTTTTTAGTTTGTGTTCAGACTTTGGGTTGATGCCGTGCCGTAGGCACTTCAAGCCATTGACAAGCAATCTGAGTTTTATTGCTTGGGTATTGCCATAGCGGTATTGAATAGCATGCCTTAGATTTACATACCTATATTAAATGGGGCATGTCCAGATTAGGTGTTGATGCTGTGCCGCGCTCGTCGAGCTGGGGCTTAAAAACCCGTCTAAGCGCACCGAGTGAGGAGAGAGACAAACAGCTATATCGTTTGGCTCACGACGATCGAGGGCACAGCGGAGCTGGGCGCGCTCGGGTCGCCTTTCTTTTCCCCCAACTCTTTGGCGGACAAAGAGTTGGGGTCCCCGTCGCGGACTGCGACTGTAAACACCCGTGCCGCAGGCACTTAAAACCATCAACACCAAATCTGAACATGGCCACTAAATGGCAAAGATATGGCGAGTCTGGTTGTGTTTTTGCTTGATGTTTGAAATTTGAAATCTGGAGTTTTGTATGTTGTTACACATCCCCGCAGTACTTGATTTGGCGACCGTCAAAGCCTGCCGTGAACGGCTAGATCAAGCCGATTGGTTGGACGGGCGAATTACCGCTGGTAGTCAGTCGGCCAAAGTCAAAAACAATCAGCAATTGGCCAACGATGAAGCCAATGCGGTGGCGGTGCGGGCGGTGATTTTGGCGGCGCTGGCTAAAAATGATTTGTTTTTTTCTGCCGCTTTGCCCAAGCGAATTTTTCCGCCGTTATTTAATCGTTATGGCGAAGGCATGGGTTTTGGTATGCACGTTGATAATGCCATGCGCCGCATTACCGACACCGGTGAATGGGTGCGTTCGGACTTATCGGCAACCTTGTTTTTTTCTGAGCCAGATGAATACGATGGCGGTGAATTGGTGATTGAAGACACCTACGGCGTACACGAAGTCAAACTTGCAGCCGGCGATATGGTGCTGTATCCGTCGAGTAGTTTGCACCGCGTTGAGCCAATTACCCGAGGCCATCGGGTGGCGTCGTTTATGTGGCTGCAAAGCATGATTAAAGACGGTACTGAACGCGGCTTATTGTTTGATTTGGATCGCAATATTCGTCAGTTACGTCAAGATATGGGCGACACGGAAACGGCGATTTCAATGACCGGGATTTATCATAATTTGTTACGAAAATGGGGTGATATTTAATAAAACCGGACTGGCTGTTAAAAATACCACGCTAAACGGTCGCGATTAGATTGAATTTTTTGGTCTTAGCCGCATCTATACAGATTATTTATAATTTGGATTGATTCATGGAAGTGTTCTTACTGCTGGGGCTGATTTTGCTCAATGGCCTATTTGCCATGTCGGAGTTGGCCTTGGTGAGCTCGCGCAAAGCGCGGCTGAGTAAAATGGCAGAAGCAGGAAATAAAGGCGCTGCAGCGGCTTTAAAGCTGGCCGATGAACCAACTAAATTCATGTCTACGGTGCAAATTGGTATCACCTCAATTGGGGTTTTAAGCGGTATTGTCGGTGAATCAGTGCTGGCCGAGCCGTTTGCCCTGTGGCTGATCCAATCGGGTTTGCGCCCTGAACTCAGTTCCACAATTGCCACGGTGTTGGTGGTGATGTCGGTGACGTATTTCTCGATCGTGTTTGGTGAATTAGTCCCAAAACGACTCGGACAAATCAGCCCAGAAAAAATCGCCTGCTTAATCGCCCGGCCGATTCAGGTTTTAGCGTTGATTTCACGCCCCTTTGTGCGCTTACTCACTGGCTCAACCAAAGGCGTGTTGAGCTTGCTGGGGGCCGATCAAAGTACCCAACAAAGCGTCACGCAAGATGAAATCGATGCCGTGCTGCACGAAGGCTCGGCGGCCGGTTTAATCGAAGAGCACGAGCACACCATGATGAAAAATGTGCTGCGCTTAGACGACAGAAAAGTGGCGTCCTTGATGGTGCCACGCTCAGAAATGGTGGTGCTCGATTTAGACAACACGGTGGCACAAAATATGGCGATTGTGTCGCAAGCGCGTTATTCACGCTTTCCGGTATGCCAAAATGGGCTAGATAATTTGCTCGGGATTTTAAGCGCCAAAGACATTTTGCAAAAAATGCTTAAAGGCGAGTCGATTGATTTATCCAGTAATTTACAGCCTTGCGTGTTTGTACCCGAAACGCTGAGCGGTTTAGAACTGCTCGACCAAATGCGCACTTCCGGCGTTGAAATGGTCTTTTTGATCGATGAATACGGCGAAGTGCAAGGCTTGGTCACATTGCAAGACGTACTTGAAGTATTGACCGGTGAATTTACTACCGACGACAGCAGTGATGCTTGGGCGGTGCAGCGGGTCGATGGCTCGTGGTTGCTCGATGGTTTGATTCCGATTCCAGAGCTTAAAGATCGCTTGGCCTTGCCGACGGTACCGGATGAAGAAAAAGGCAGTTATCACACCTTAAGCGGTTTGGTGATGCTGCTATTGGGGCAAATGCCCAGAACCGGTGATATTGCGCAATGGGAAAACTGGCAGTTTGAAGTGGTGGATATGGATGGTCGCCGCATCGATAAAATTCTTGCCACCGAAAAACCAGCAACGCCGATTGACGTGATCAGCAAAAACAGTGATGGCTAGGGTATCGCTATGTTTAGCTTGTAGGTCAAAACCTGCATAGATATACATACTTTTTTTTGCGATGTTCAGATTACGTGTTGATGATTTTAAGTGCCTGCGGCACATTATTTTACAGTCGCAGTCCGCGACGGGGACCCTCTTTCTTTGACTCGCCAAAGAAAGAGGGGGAAAGAAAGGCGCCCCGGGCGCGCCCAGCTCCGCTGTGCCCTCGATTGTCGTGAGCCAAACGATAAAACCGTTTGTCTCCCTTTCGCACTCGGTGCGCTTGGACGGGATTTTAAGCCCCAACTCGACGAGCGTGGCACAGCATCAACACCAAATCTGAACATTACCTTTTTTTTACCTATTTTGAAGTGCAGCATTTAAATGCTGCAGCATGAGTTGGTAAGTGATTAATGCCGTTACGTAATTTACGTAACGGCATTTTTGTCGCTGTAATCGGGGTGATTCATGGTTTGGTTTTGCCGTTGGCAAAGCTAAACCGCGATGTTTTTCGGCCAGTGCTGCCCTCACTTGGTATCATGCACGACACATTCTTTGATTAAGGCCTGCTATGCCCTTTAGCGTTTTGGGTTTATCGCCCGCTCTGACCCTTGCTGCCAGCAAAAAAAAATTCCTTCAGCCTACGCCGATTCAAGCTGCGGCCATTCCGGCTATTTTACGCGGCGAGGACGTGCTGGCGCAGGCGGCGACCGGATCGGGTAAAACCGCGGCTTTTGCTTTGCCTTTATTGCAATTGGTGCAAGGCGCTGGGCGTAAGGTATTGATTTTGGTGCCAACGCGTGAGTTGGCGATGCAAGTGGGGCAAGAAATCAAATCGCTGGTACAAATGCTAGCGACGCCGATTAAAGTGGTGGCGGTATTTGGTGGCGTGTCGATCAATCCACAAATGATGCAATTGCGCGGCCGGGCCGATGTTTTGGTCGCCACACCGGGGCGCTTGCTCGATTTGATTGGGCAAAATGCGATTAAGCCTGAAGTCTTTAGCATGCTGGTGCTCGATGAAGCCGATCGCTTGCTGGATATGGGCTTTAGCGAAGAAATCAATCGTATTTTGGCCTTGCTACCCAGCCAGAGACAAAATTTATTATTCTCGGCGACCTTTCCAAGCAATGTCAATGCGCTGGCCGATGCGATTTTGCAGCAGCCCACACGCATTATCATTGAAAACAACGCTGAAAATCGCCCGGATATTTTGCAGCGCGCCATCGTGGTGGATGAAGCGCGGCGTGCTGATTTATTGGTGCAGTTGATTTTAGGTTGTGGGGATGAGCGCGCCTTGGTGTTTGTTGCATCAAAAAATATCGCCGAACAATTGGCGCGCTATTTAGCCAGTGCCGGAATTAAAGCCGCGCCATTTCATGGTGAATTTAGCCAAGGTCGGCGCAGCCAAGTCTTGGCCGAATTTAAATCCAGTAATTTACAAGTGGTGGTGGCGACCGATTTAGCGGGGCGTGGGATTGATATTGACGACTTGCCTTGCGTGATTAATTTTGACTTACCGCGCTCGCCCGCCGATTACACCCATCGCATTGGCCGCACTGCGCGTGCGGGTGGCAGTGGGGTGGCGATTAGCTTGGTGACGCCGCACAGTGAAGCGCATTTTAGATTGCTCGAAAAACGCCTTGAAATGCGGCTTGCACGCGAGCAAGTCGTCGGTTTTATTGCGCAAGAATCAGCCGTTGCTGGCTCAGCTGAGGGCGGTATTAAAGGCGCTCGAATGAGTAAAAAAGATAAATTACGTGCCGCTGCCGCCAGAGCGCAGCAAGAAGGGCATGAGCCAGACTCAAATTGACAGTAGGGCGAGAGGGCTTTTCAGCTTAAGATTAAACTACCGATAGTCCAATTAAATCGCACCGTTGAGCGCTATTTAGCCCGATTTCAAATCAGTAGACGCTATAGCTAAATCCGGATTAATCGAAACAGGAGTAGGACGATGAAAACCCTCTTAATGCTGGCCTTGGCGTTTACTTTTGCGATGAGCGCCGTACGTGCAGGTGATATGAATCACATGGGACTTTCGGGCGCTGAACAAGCCGATCTAGCAAGCAAATATGCCGGTTCACAGGGCAAGTAATCTGGCATTACTGCGCACTCAAACGCACCGCGTCTTAAATTAACCACAGGGCACCTTCGGGTGCTCTTTTTTATTGTTTACTAGGGTCTGTTGACGTTTGGCTTGCCAACCGTGTTTGCGCGTATTTTGGCCTGAGGTACAGGCACGAAGCGCGTAGCTTAGTCGTAAGACGCCAGCGCTGCGGGAAACCAAACGTCAATAGACCCTAGCCGGAGGTTCTAATTTTTTGAATTGAAATGAATGGCATGACCGCTGGATGGGCATTTTAAAGGCGGAACTAGGCACTATGATGCGTCATCGCTTTGGCATTGACCCAAGTATCAAATTGCTCTGCAGTTAATAGACCTAAATCCAGCGCAGCTTGTTTTAAAGTGCAGTTTTGTTTCAGGGCGTATTTGGCGATTTCGGCGGATTGATCGTAGCCCAGATGTGGGCTGAGCGCGGTAACCAGCATTAAGGATTGTTCAAGCAGTGCGGCAATATGCTCGCGCTCTACAGCGATGCCGACAATACAATGCGTCGTGAGGCTCGCCATACCATCGCGTAATAGGCGCAGACTTTGCAAAAAATTATAGGCAATTAATGGTTTAAAGACATTGAGTTCAAAATTGCCCGACGCCGCCCCGATGCTGATGGCGACATCATTGCCCATTACTTGGCAGCACAGCATCGTCATCGCTTCGCATTGGGTAGGATTGACTTTGCCGGGCATGATTGAGCTGCCCGGTTCGTTTTCAGGTAGGCGTAATTCGCCCAAGCCACAGCGCGGGCCCGATGCTAACCAGCGAATATCATTGGCGATTTTAATTAAGGCCGTGGCCAAGGTTTTCATCGCGCCATGCGCGCTAACCATTGCATCGTGGCCAGCTAAAGCGGCAAATTTATTACTCGCGCTTTCAAAGGGTAAACCGGTTTGCAGCGCTAATTCGGCCGCAACGCGCGCGCCAAATTGTGGATGCGTATTGAGGCCCGTGCCGACGGCCGTGCCGCCAACGGCCAATTGGCATAAGGCCGGCAAACTGAGTTTGAGCATGTGTTCGGCGTGCTCCAGTTGGCTATACCAGCCGGATATTTCTTGCCCGAGCGTGATCGGCGTTGCGTCTTGCAAATGCGTGCGGCCGATTTTGATAATGTCGGCAAACTCAGCCGCTTTGCTGTGAAGGCTGTCAATCAGCCGGCTTAAACTAGGTAATAACTCGTCTTGAATCCCTTGCGCGGCGGCAACGTGCATCGCGGTGGGAAAAATATCATTACTCGATTGCCCAAGATTCACGTCGTCATTGGGGTGTAATAATCGCGCCGCGCCGCGCGAGCCACCGAGTAATTCAGACGCTCGATTGGCGAGCACTTCATTCATATTCATATTGCTTTGCGTGCCTGAGCCTGTTTGCCAAACCAAGAGCGGAAACGCCGCTGCGTGTTGCCCTGCCAGCACCTCATCGGCCGCCGCAATAATCGCGTTGGCCTTATTGCCATCGAGCAAACCCAGCGCTTGATTGCTCGCCGCGCAGGCGCGTTTCACCCGCGCCAAAGCCTGCATTAATTCAGTCGGCATCGTCTCGTTTGAGATATGAAAATGCAATAAAGAGCGCTGCGTTTGCGCGCCCCATAATGCCGACTCTGGCACTTCAATGGCGCCAAAGGAATCGGTTTCAATGCGGTAGTTGCTCATGATCTTGCCCTATAGCGAGTCGATCATTTGGTATAGCGCAAGCGAGCCAGCGTTGCCGTGTGAACACCCAATTGGACTTGACCAGTGCGTCGATAAGCGGCTTAAACGTGGCGGCAAACCAAACGTCAACAAACCCTAGGTATTAGCATCTAGGCCAATTACCAAATACCCTACAGCTAAATACCTGCATTTATTTTGATTGGCTGGGATTGAATAAGGCGCTTACTATTTGAACCTGCGGGCTGAAATTAAAGGCGGTGCGGTTTGACACGCTTACAACAAATTCAAAAATAAAACGACCGTTTATATTTCTGCAATACAAGGCGAGGAGGATGGCGCTCTTTCTGGGAGAAAACCGTGGATCGCCGTCAATTTATTCGTCTTGCTGGCTTTATGACTGCCAGCGCTGCTAGCCCGCTGTTGCTCACTGCTTGTGGTGGCACTGATTCGGCTTTAGGGCCAACGGAGAGCCCTAGCCCAAGTGCGAGCCCTAATCCTTTGCAGTATCAATTTCCGCAAGGCATTGCGGCAGGCGATCCGCGCAGCGACAGCATCGTCTTATGGACTCGCGTTTTGCCGCGCAATGTCGACCCGATTGCCAGCCAAGGTGCGGCAATGAATAGCACGATTCAGTTATTGGTGACCGAGGGCGATCCAGCGGGTTTGACCGGTAGCGAAGGGGTGTTAACGGGTAAAGTGGTTGCTAATGTGACGCTCGCGGCGCTCTCGGAGTGGGATCATAGCGTACGCCATAAATTAACAGGTCTAGCGGGCAATACCTACTATGGGTATCAGTTTATTGTGAATGGTTCGCGCTCGATGGTGGGGCGCTTTAAAACTGCAGCGGCAGCCAATGCTGATTTGGCGCAATTGCAGTTTGCGTTTTTGTCTTGTCAGGATTGGAGCATTCATCACTGGGGTGGCTTTAGCCAATTGTTGACTGAGGATCTCGATTTTATCGTGCATCTTGGTGATTATATTTATGAAACCATTGGTGAAGACTTTCAAACCGGTCAGGTTGAAGCTCGGCATGGCGCTTTAAAATTGCCCGATGGTGCGTTTAAAGCGGGCAATAGCGGTGCGCGCTATGCGCTGACTTTGGCCGATTACCGCGCGCTGTATAAGCAATACCGCAGCGATGCACGTTTGCAGCAAGTGCATGCGCGCTTTGCGATGATTGCCATCTGGGATGATCATGAGTTTTCCGATGATTGCTGGGGCGACGCGACCACGTACGACAATGGGACTTACGATCCACAGCGCGGCGGTGATAACAAGCACGAAACGACGCGTCGCCGCTCGGCCAATCAAGCATGGTATGAGTTTATGCCGGCCGATATCGTGTTTGACGCCAATGCCAGTGGTTTTCATACCGTGCGACTGTATCGCGATTTCCAATTTGGCCAGCTGATGCATTTGGTGATGACCGACGAGCGACTCTACCGCGCCGACCATATCTTGCCCGAGGCGGCAGTAGGCAGCAGTATTGGTAGTCGTTATTTAGTGCCTAGCCAGCAATTAAGTGCGGTAGAAGCGCAAAAAATGGCCATCGGTAAAGCGCAGGGCGATGAGTTGGCGCTGGTGTCGATTTTGGGTAAAACCCAGCGCGAATGGTGGAAAAGCACGCTTAAAAATTCCAAAGCGCAGTGGAAAGTGTGGGGCAATGAAGTGTCTTTGCTCAAAATGCGCTTAGACGCACGCAATTTGCCGGGCGTACCGAGCGCTTTGCAGCAAGACTTGCTCCTTAACGCCGATCAGTGGGACGGATTTAATGCCGAGCGCAGCGATTTGCTGCAATTTATTCGCCAAAATCAAATCAAAAATGTGGTGGCCATTACCGGTGATATTCATAGTTTTTACGCCGGTGTAGCGCATGCTGACTACAGCGCTACGCCGCCCAATACGCCAGCATTGATCGATTTGGTGACGGCGGGAATGAGTAGCGATTCGTTCTACCATTATTTTGCCAGTGCCGTGCGTGACCCGGCTTTGGCGAGTGCACAGGCTTTGGTGTTTAGTAGTGAAGCGGGAGCCGAGCAGATCGCGATTCAAATGCTCAGCGTCGGCATCGCGCAGCAAGCCGGGGTGAGCGATTTAAGTAATACCAGCCAAGTGAGCGCCGCCGTGGCGGGGGCCATCAACGCTAAAATCGTGCCAGCACAAGCTTTTGTCGCCACTGCCGGGCTAAGTCGCAGCGAGGTGAATACCTTTAATGATTTACTGGGCGGGCAACTTGGGCAAACCATTGCCGCGCTGATTGCCAATTTGGCGGCGACTAAAAAATCCATCGCCGCGCAAACGCTGGCGGGTTTTATTGCGCAAAATATTGCGCAAAAAATCGGCGGCGGCATCACTGCGGCGCAGATCCCCGCCAGCCAAGTTACGCCGTTTTTGAATCCATTTGCCAACCCAGCAACGGGTGCTGCGCCGGTAAATAATCCGTGGATTCGTTACGCCGATACCGATGCACAAGGCTACGCGCTGGTGAAACTAACGCCGACGCAATTGCAATGCACCTTCCGCAAAATCAACCCCTTGCAAAACGGCCAAGTTCCTAGCCCGGTGATTATGAAAGACACGCAATTGTCGATTCAATCAGGAGTGCTTGAGGTGAAAGTCAATTAATGGCTGGGCGCTGTTTGTTCAGTAAATTGAGTTGCGGCATGAGAATCAATCGATGGTCATGTCGCACTGATCAAAACCTTTTTGACGCAGAGACGCAGAGGCGCAGAGAAAAACCAAATCAGATCAAACCCTAAACGCAATAAAACCTTTTGACGCAGAGACGCAGAGGCACGGAGAAAGGCCAAATCAGAATGGAGCAAACACGATGATTTAAACCATGTTTTGCTGATGTTTTGCTTGGTTTGCTCTGCGTCTCTGCGTTGAATTTTAGAAAAACCTTTTGACGCAGAGACGCAGAGGCATGGAGAAAGGCCAAATCAGAACTTAGCAAACACGATTTAAGCCGTGATTTGCTGATGTTTTTGCTCTGGTTTCCTCCGCGTCTCTGCGCCTCTGCGTTGGATTTTGGATGTTTAACGCTGCAATGAATCGCGTTTATTTACACCATTGTTTTTCGCAAGGAATGCCGTCGTTATTGCCGTCCATTTTGACATTGGGGCAGTTTTTGATGAAATACATCGCTTCTGCGCAAGAGCTCATTTGTGAGCAGAGTTGTCGGCCGTCACAGCGGTAATTACTGACGATGGCGGGTGGGTTGCTGGTGGCCGTTTTGCTTGGTGCAGGTAGGTTGGAGGCCGGTGGGTTAACTGCGGTTGGGCGGCTGGTTTTACCACTGGCGCGCCATTGCCATGGCGCTTCAGCTGCAGGGTCGATCCACAAGCCATATTTAGCCGCCTTGGCTTGTTTCTCGGCTGCGCGGTATTTTTCATCGCTACCGTATTGGGTATAAAACCAAGCCATGCCGCGTTTGATTTGCTCCAGATTGACATCCATCCCACCAACAAACACTTTGCCGACGCTGCGACCATATTGATCTTGGGTGTCGACCTGCACGGTGACGTCTTTTCGATAAATTAAATCCGACAAAGATTGTTTGGATTTTTCGCCAAAAGCTTGGTCTCGTTCGGGCGCGTCGATTTGCCACAGGCGGATTTTGACTGGCTTTCTGTCAGTAGTGAGTAGTGTGGCGGTGTCGCCATCGTTAATGCCAATAATTTGGCCGCTCAGGGTTTCGGCGTGTGCCGAGGTCATGAGTAATAAAACTAGAAAAAAACGCAGCATTTTGAGGCCTTGGCAGGATGAATCAAATAGGGTGTCGATCGACAAAGGTTTTTTGTCGCGTGGTTTTACTTTGGCAGACCAGTTTTGTGCGAGGGATTGTACAGATAGTTGTAAGTTTTTGAATTAAATACTTTCAGGATCTTGATCAATAGCGCAGTGTGAAACTGATCATTAAAAATAATGCCAACGCGCCATTCATCGACTAGGCTTTATTTGCTGCGGCGCAGCAATGTTTTTTGCAATAGCGTGATTATCCTAATGCAAAAGATAAAACCGGTTTGCTGATTATTGGATTAAGGAGCGATTGATGGCTGTGGCAGAAAAAAAATCATCTCAAAAACCGCGAATTGCCTTGGTGCTACAAGGCGGTGGCGCCTTAGGGGCTTATCATATTGGCGCGTATCAAGCTTTGCATGAGGCTGGCTTAGAACCGGATTTTTTTGCGGGTATCTCGATCGGGGCCATTAATGCCTGCATCTTAGCGGGCAATACCCCTGAAGATCGTTTAAGCCAGCTTGAAGCCTTATGGTCGGATATTTCGCGTAAAAATATGAGTGGCGAATATTTGCAGGGCGATTGGCGGCGAATGTATAACAAATTGAGCTTTATGGAAGCGGTCACCATGGGCCAGCCCAATTTTTGGCAGCCACGCTTTCCTAGCCCTTTGTTACTGAATGATATGTCGCCCGAGACCGCCAGTTTTTGCGATACATCGCCAATGCGGGCCACATTGCAGCGTTTGGCTAATTTTGATTTGATCAATCATCAAGGCGCGCAATTGGTGTTGGGCGCGACCAAGGTCACCACCGGCGACTTGGTTTTTTTTGATAATCATCGGCAAACCATCGGCCCCGAGCATGTTTTAGCCAGTGGCTCATTGCCACCAGGCTTTCCGGCCACTGAGGTCGATGGTGAGCTGTATTGGGATGGCGGCTGTGTGTCTAATACGCCATTGGACGCGATTTTTCAAAGTGAGCTTGATGGCAACACTTTGGTGTTTATGATTGATTTATGGGATGCACACGGCCCAGCACCGCGCAATATGGAGAGTGTGGCGTGGCGACAAAAACAGATTCAATACGCCAGCCGAACTCGGCAGCATATTGATACCTTGGCCAAGCAACATAATCATCGCCGCGCGATGCATCATGTCTCGCAAGGCGCTAATGTCGATATTAGTGCGGTGAGCGATGATTTGAATCTGAGCGCGCACAATGGCAATGCCCACTTTGATATTGTGCACTTGGTGTATCAGCCTAGCGGTGAGCAGATTGCCGATTCCGATGCTGAATTTTCTCGACCGTCGATTTTAGAGCGGCGCAATGCCGGTTATGCCGATATGCAAAACGCCTTGGCCAAGTCGCCGTGGACGCAGCATGTGAAACCGGCGCATTTTGGCACGGCCGTGCATACGTTACGCGGTGAAGAGATGCAGACCTTGTGCCCAGTTTGAGCGGGCAGGCAAGATAAAAAAACGGCGCTGATTTGCAGCGCCGTTTTTTTTACCAGCAAGCGGCTGCGCCGCCGCTACCGCTGGCGGTTTTACCACCTTGAGAATCGATGCTGAGCGCGCCGCATTGCGTGTCTTGGCTCAATTGCGTACCAAGCGGGGTGGCGGTGACGGTGTAGCGGCGTGCGCTGGCAATATTAGTCGTAAATTGATAGCGCGTTGCCATGCCGCTCTCCGTTTGGCAAGCCAGCGTTGGGGATGCGCCGGTGTAATTCATATGCGTGGTGTAATAGCGCTCCATCAATTGCGCTTGCTCAGAAAGACACGCTTTAGCGGCCGCACGATGGCTGCGCACCACGTATTGCGTGTAAGAGGGATAGGCGATGGCGGCCAAAATACCAATAATGGCCACCACAATCATCATTTCAATCAGCGTAAAGCCATGCACAGCGCGGCGCGGGGATTTGATTTTCAACTTAAACTCCTAAAATTTCACGCCAAGAGGTGCGAACGATGCGCCCTAATTTGCCTTGGGTTTTAATGTGTGAAGTGCCAGCGTTTTCTAAGCTGGAAATCATGCCGTCACCCACAAAAATGGGCGCATTGGGGCTGCTGTCAAAGCCAACACCGCTGGCATACGCGCCGTCAATCTGGTCTTTTTCGTCGACTTTGCCATCGCCATTAAGGTCAAAAAATCCTTGCTCTAAACTCGCGCCGCTAAATGGATCGATGGCCATGGTGTAGCCGCGACCTTCGGGTAAGCAAGGATCGCTCCCGTCTGGAATCCGGCTGGTGCCGATCAAAGTATTGCCGCGAATTTGATTCGGCAGCAACATTCGCTCGCCTTCAATCGCCACGCCCGAGCCTTTAAAATCAATCACCCAGCCCGATTTGCCTTGCATATCATTGGCGCTGGGCGTGGACATCACGCGAATCGAGCCATTGGTGGTCGAGCCATCTTTGAGGATTCTTCGCACCATCAAGCTACTGCGCTCCACCGCTTGATTGCTATCGATAATGCCATACCAACTTTGCACGTCTTTATTGCTTAAGTCATTGGTATTTAAAAAACGGCCGGTGCCAAAAAACACCCAGCGTACTTTGGTTTTGGGGTTCACGACGGCAATTGGCGCAGCGCTAATCGCTTGGGCGCCGGAGCTACTGGTGGCGCTAAACAGCTTGATGGCAGTGGGGTTGTTTTTTGTCAGATTAAACTTCCACAGATTACCCAGTTGATCGCCGGCGTAGGCGGTGTCATGAATCCCATCGCTATTGGTATCCCACACATCGGCGGCAGACAGGCCGTTATTGCCTGCAATGCCGGTGTCGACAAATTTGGCATCACCGCTCTCGATATCAATCATCATCAATTGGGCTTTGTCGCCAGTACTGTTAAGGCCGTTGCCCATGATGGCGCTCCAACTGCCTTTGGCCAATTGCGCAATCACGGGTTTACCCAGTACTTGGCCAATGCTTGGTGCCCGTTGCGGATTGTTTTCCCACATTGGCAACATATTGTTGGGGTCGGTCACGTCTAGCGCAAAAGTCGCGCGCCCGCCTCGGCCTAGGCTGGCGACTAAGATGGTTTTCCAACGACTACCGACATACACATCGGCCACGGTGATTTCGCCGTCGACAAAGTATTGGTGGCTGTAATCAGGTGAGGCCGTGTTGGCCAGCTGCTGATTGAGTACGGCATTGGGAATAAACGCAAACACTTCAACGCCGGTTTTGGCGTTAAACCCGTGCAACATGCCATCGTTGCCGCCGACATACACCATCGGCGTGCGATTGGCTTTGTCGGTAGCAAATTGTGCATAACCGGCTTCTTTGGGATACAAGCGAGGATTCGGGCTGCCGACATACACTGGCGCTGAATTAACAATATCACCCAGTGCACTCGTGCGTATTCGCAATCCATCCGTACCTTCTTGGCTACGATCACCGCGCAAATAATTGACGATATTGGCAGTAAATATATTTGAATCTAAACCGCTGGCGCCAGATTTGAATTCAGTCTTGCCTGAGGCCGCTTGTGGGGTTTTATTAAAATAAATTTTACGATCCGCTGGCTTAGGTAGCGCGGCAACGGCGCTCCATAACGGCGTGGTTTCTGGTTTTTGCGTGGTTTGATTGATGGCGTAAGCGCTTAAATCACCGCTCCAGCTAGAGCTAGAAAACGTGGTTTGAAATACCGCTACGCCGGGCTCAATTTTATTACTCGACGAAGTGAGCGCAGCGGCCGAACTGGTTCGCTCCGCGCTGATACTGGCAAAGGCTTTAGTCAGGCCCGAGACCATATTTTGCGCATCACTGGCGACAAAGAAATTATCCGGGCGCTTGTCGCCTGTCGATAAGATGTCTTTGGTGGTGTACCACAGCGCATCGGCAATGCTGGTGGTTTGACTATCGTAGGGTTTAAAGTCGTTAGGGACTTTAAAACCGCCGTATTTACTCGCCAACCAATATTGATTGCTGCTGCGGTTGGCCAAAGAGCCACCTTCACGCACATCAACCCAATACGTTGATAGGGTTTGTTTGCCTTTAATGCGTTTGAGTAGCTCGCTACTGCTGGTGCTGCCTTCGGGCCGCATATCCACGGTGTGGGCGTCATAGGCTAAACCGGCGATAAACGCCGAGTTGTCGCGACCAGTAAATTGCGCATTAGCATTTATGTTAATGCCTTCTAAATCCGCTATTTTTTTCGTTGCGGTCACGACATTAATGGTTTTGTCATCACTCACTTCGCTTGGCATGGCAGGCTCACCGCTGCTATTGCTGCTACCAGGCAAGTTTTTGTCTCGGTGTGTATTGACGTCACCAATCCCTAAAATAACGTTTTTTTGGCACCAGTATTTAATCGGATCATCCCAGCGGGTAATCACCGGAAAGCCATCGGCTTGCTCATATTTTTGATTGCTATTGCCGGATAAAGTGGAATAACTCGCCACATTGCCGAGGTTTTTAAAGTAGCGGATTGCC
>NZ_CAMTIA010000001.1 GCF_947072475.1 uncultured Deefgea sp. | reverse complement strand
AATTCAAGCAAATCGGCCAACGTGGCGTCTTCGTGTCTTGCCGCTTGTGGGTAATACAGGGCGGCGCGCAAGGTGCCCAATGGCATATAGGGTTTTTGCGAAAGAAATAAGGTTTGCGTCGTCTGCGGCATCGCCAATTCACCCGAAGCATAAGGCCACAGCCCAGCTAAGGTTCGCAATAAACTCGACTTACCTGAGCCCGAAGCCCCTCGAATCAACACTGAATCACCCGCCCGCAATTGCAAATTCAAACGATCAATCAGCAACTGACCATTGGGTTTACTAACGCAAATCTGCCGCCACTCAATGCCCTCTTCTTTGGTTTTCACCGCCAAACGGGGCAAGGCTTGTGCCGCTTGCAAACTGGTTTCAAAGGTCGACAAACGATCAATAATGGCTTTCCAATTGGCCAAGGTGCTAAAGCTGCCGATGACAAAATCCAAAGCGCCATACACCTGGCCAAAGGCCGAATTAATCTGCATTAAGCCGCCAAAAGAAATTTCTTTGGCAAAAAAGCGTGGCGCAGCAACAATCAGCGGAAAGATAATCGCCAATTGTCCCCAAAACGACGTAAACCAAGTGAGTTTTTTATTTCGGCGCATCAAGGCCCAAAAATTGCCCACTACCGCATTAAATCGCTGCGATAAGCGCTGCTGCTCTTCTTGATCGCCATGATATAAAGCAATCGACTCGGCGTTTTCGCGCACGCGAATCAAGCCAAAACGAAAATCCGCTTCAAAGCGTTGCTGCAAGAAATTCAAACTCACCAAAGGCCGACCCAATAGCACGGTAATCAACGAGCCAATGACGGCATAAATAAGCGCCACCCAGACCATATAGCCATGAATGGTGACCTCTGAGCCCGCCAGCATAAAGCTAATCGGCCCCGATAGCGTCCACAAAATACCAATAAATGACACCAGTGTGACCAATGCTCGCAACAAGCCCAAAGATAAAGACAGCGAAATCGAAATAAACTGCCCCACATCTTCGGCGATCCGCTGATCTGGATTGTCCGTACCTTGATCAGTTAATTGAATCCGGTAAAAATTATTATCCGCCAGCCAGCGCGCCGTAAAATGCACCGTTGCCCAGCGTCGCCAACGAATCTCCAGCATTTGCTGAAACCACATCGCGTATACCGCAATCACGATATAGATAAACGCCAAATAACCAAATTTATATAAAGCCTGCTCAAAACCCTTTTTATCGAGGTTTTGCATCGTGTCGTAAAACTCTTTGTACCAGCTATTAAACTGCACATTCATAAACACCATGCCGAGCGATAGCGCAATAATCAGCGCCAATAAGCCCCAAGCTCGATATTTTTCTTCTGATACCCAATAGGGTTTGGCCAATTGCCAAAAATTGCGAAACAAATGACTCACTTTTGGCACTTGCGCGGCGTTTGTATTCATTGATATGAGCTCAACTCGGTCAAAAACGATAGCAATAAAAACGGGGGTTACCCCCCAGTTTGTCGAATTACTCCGCTACGACAACGCGGCCAATCTCGTGTTTTATTGGCAGGGTTTTTGCGTCCAGCCTTTACTCGCAGCACGTCGACATTGCCAATCTTGTTTTACGCTGTCGATTAACCACACATTCAATTCATCATTAAAGTGAAGCGCAAATTGATAGCGCTGCGCTTTCACTGCATCATCCAGCAGTCCTTGCATTTGCAATGCCAAGCTGACTTTTTTGGTGTCTTCGGCACTGGCTGATTTTTGCTGAATCAGCAGTTCGCGATACTCGCCAATCCCATACTCATTGGCCACCCGATCTTTCAAATAATCAAAAGCCACTTGCACCGGCGCACTACCGACTTTACCGGTGTAAATCACAGGTGAGGCTGTTTCAGCCATTGCGGTGCTACTCAAAGCGGCCAGCAGCAAGACAAGCATTGATTTCATCTGAGTTCCAAAAGTATTAGAAATATTAGAGATAGTAAGTTGGGTTAGCGTAGCGTAACCCGACAGCGTCGAGCTCAACCTTCGCCTAACCCAGCATCGCAAACGTCGGGTACGCCTTAAGCTAACCCGACCTACAGTACGCTGACCTAATTACTTCGCCCAACTGTCTTTCAGCGTCACCGTGCGGTTAAACACTGGCGTGCCACCCGCTTGATGCAGATGACGATCGGTAATGAAATAACCCAAACGCTCGAACTGATAACGGGTTTCTGGTGCCGCATTCACTACGCAGCTTTCGACATACGCAGTGATGGAAGTCAGCGACTCAGGATTGATAAATTGGGTGAAATCAACATACTGGCCATCGTCACCACGCACCGCATCAGGGCGCGCTTCGGTAAACAGACGCTCGTACAGATTCACCGTTGCTGGCACGGCGTGCTCAGCAGAAATCCAGTGGATCACGCCTTTGACTTTGCGGCCTTCTGGGTTTTTGCCTAGCGTTTCGGTATCCAAACTGCAACGCAGCTCAATCACTTTGCCGCTCGCGTCTTTCACCACTTCATCACACTTAATCACGTAGGAATAACGCAATCGCACTTCCGAGCCAACGGTCAGACGTTGCCAGCCTTTGGGTGGTACTTCAGCAAAGTCGTCTTGCTCGATCCAGATTTCACGCGCAATCGGGATTTCACGCTCGCCAAATTCTTCGTGATGCGGATGGAACGGCGCACTACGCGAACCGGTTACGCCCGCTTCAAAATTAGTTAACGTGACTTTAAGTGGATTTAAAACCGCCATCACGCGTGGGCTACTGCCTTCAAGCTGCTCGCGCACCGCGCCTTCAAGCGTGGTGAAATCAATGATGTTTTCGCCTTTAGAAACGCCAATGCGCTGCGCAAACAAACGGATGCCTTCAGGGCTATAACCACGGCGACGCATGCCGCTAATCGTCGTCATGCGTGGATCGTCCCAACCCGAAACAAAATTGCCGGTCACCAATTGATTGAGTTTGCGCTTCGATGTGATCGAATACAGCAATTCAAGGCGCGAGAATTCGATCTGCTGTGGATGGCATTCCAAGCTGATATTGTCGAGCACCCAGTCGTAGAGCGGACGGTGATCTTCAAATTCCAAAGTACACAAACTGTGGGTAATGCCCTCTAAGGCATCAGAGATGCAGTGTGTGTAGTCATACATCGGATAAATGCACCAGCTATCGCCAGTCTTAATATGCGTCGCACGTTTAATGCGATAGATCACTGGATCGCGCAAATTTAAGTTTGGCGATTGCATATCGATTTTAACGCGCAGCGTTTTGCTACCGTCAGCAAATTCGCCAGCACGCATGCGCGTGAATAAATCTAAGTTTTCTGCTGGCGTGCGCTCACGGAACGGGCTGTTGCGGCCGGGCTTTTGAAAATCGCCACGGTAGTCGCGCATTTGGTCGGCATTTAATTCACACACATACGCTTTGCCAGCGTTGATCAACTCAACGGCGTAGCCGTAAAGCTGCTCAAAATAATCTGAGGAGTGGCGCACATCGCCATTCCAGGCAAAACCCAACCAGCGCACGTCGTCTTCAATCGCCTTGGCGTATTCATCGTTTTCTTTTTCTGGATTGGTGTCATCCATGCGCAAATTGCACAGACCGTTGTAATCTTGCGCGATGCCAAAATTGAGGCAAATCGATTTAGCGTGGCCGATGTGCAAATAGCCGTTTGGCTCAGGCGGAAAGCGCGTCTGCACCGCGGTGTGCTTGCCGCTGGCTAGATCGGCATCAATGATTTGGCGGATAAAATTACTGTTTACAGGTGCGGTTTCTGCACTCGCTGCAGGGCTCATTTTTTCACTCATTGCGGCTCAAACTCTGGAGTTGTCTTTTATAAGTAGCGATTCTACCAAATCAACGCGCTCACTGCCTTCTCTATCGCAGCGCGTGGTATAAAGTGGCCATTATTGGAATGAGAATCATGCCATGCAAATCGCAAATATTCCTTTTGGCGTTACCGACTGGGCCAATATCGAAAAAACCGCACACCCCGGCATCACAGGGATGGCGTATTGGCGTACCCAGCAATTTGATGCGATTCGAGTGCGAATGGTCGAATATAGCGCAGGCTATCTCGCCGATCATTGGTGCAACAAAGGGCATATTTTATTGTGCTTAGCCGGTGAATTAATGACCGAACTTGAAGACGGCCGCAGTTTTACACTGAGCGCAGGCCATAGTTATCAAGTGGCAGATTTCGCTGAAGCCCATCGCTCCTCTACCCGACTCGGTGCCACGCTGTTTATTGTCGATTAAACACCGCCCTACTTTGCATAAACGACAGACACAAAAAAACCGCTATCGCAACTAGCGCAATAGCGGCCTTGGGTATTTCAATCTAAGTCATAAAATTCAAGGTTTAGACAGCAATACCCTTAAATATCTTGCCCTTCAACAATCCCATCGTGGTGCTTATCGGCTGGCAGCAATAGATTTAAAGCAATCGCCAATACGCTCACCAAGCCCACACCGGCCAAGTTGAAATTACCCACTTGCACCATCAAACCGCCGATACCACAAGTGAGCACCACCGACACAATCACTAAATTACGTGGTGCCATTAAGTCGAGCTTACTGTCGATCAAGGTTTTCAAACCAATTGAGGCAATCGTACCGAACAACAGCACCATAATACCGCCCATTACTGGCAATGGAATCGACACCAAAATCGCATTAAATTTGCCAAAGAACGCCAAAATCACCGCCAAAACTGCCGCGTAGGTCATGATCACCGGATTAAAATTACGCGTAATCATCAGAGCACCAGTCACTTCAGAATACGTCGTAATGGGTGGGCCACCGACCATACCGGCAAAACACACGCCGAAACCATCACCGGCTAAAGTGCGGTGCAAACCGGGCTTCACCGTGTAATCTGTTCCTGTAACTTTACCTACCGCCATCACCGCGCCGATATGCTCAATCGTTGGCGCAATCGCCACTGGCAACATAAACAAAGCCGCGGCCCAATTGACTTCAGGCGTCACAAAATGCGGCATTGCAAACCATGGCGCTGCGGCAATGCTCGACAAATCAACCACCCCTAAAAAGATAGCCGCAACATAACCCACCACCACGCCGGATAAAATCGGCACCAAGCGCAACATACCGCCAGCAAATACCGACACCGTAATCGTCGTTGCCAACGACAAAGCCGCTAGAAATAACGACACGCCGTAAGGCACCAGCTGCTTACCGCCGCCCTGCCCCATCGCCATGCCAGAAGCCGCGACCGCCACCGACAAGCCAATCACCATAATCACCGGACCAATCACTACGGGTGGCAGCAATTTATGGATAAAGCCCATGCCGCGCCATTTAATCAAACCGGCGATGATGAAATACATAAACCCAGCAAAGAATAAACCGAACTGCGTAGCGGCCTGCCCCCAAGTTTGCATGGCAAAAATAATTGGGCCGATAAAAGCAAATGACGAACCTAAAAAAATCGGCACTTGCCGACGAGTAATCAACTGAAACATCAAAGTTCCGACACCGGCACCGAGTAGCGCCATCGCCGGATTAAGCCCGGTCAAAAGTGGCACCAGCACCAGCGCGCCAAAGGCGACAAATAAAATTTGTGCCCCAGATATAAATTGTTTTACTTCGGAAAACATGATTTCTCCCCAAGCGGTCACGCTGACATGATTCATGTTCGCGTGCCGTCATTGATTTTATTAATAGGTCTAAATTTAATATTGCAGCATGGCCAGTAGAGGCCTAGTGCGGTACGAGTAAGGCAAGAAGCAAAAACCTGTGTTTTGCCACGCCAAGTACGACTTACTTAGAAATTGTACCGAAAATCTTGTCGCCAGCATCACCCAAGCCCGGAATGATATAGCCTTGCTCATTCAGATGCGAATCGAGTGAGGCGGTCACAATCTGCACATCAGGATGCTTTTCATTCACCAATTTGACGCCCTCTGGTGCGGCAACCATCACGATGGCGACGATTTCTTTGCAGCCATTGCGTTTGAGCATATCGATCGTTGCCACCAAAGAGCCGCCTGTGGCCAGCATTGGATCAATAATCAAGGCTAAACGATCTTCTAAATCGCCAACGAATTTTTCAAAATACGGCACTGGCTGCAAAGTTTCTTCATCGCGCGCTAAACCCACTACGCTGATTTTGGCCGAAGGCACTAAATCGAGCACGCCGTTAAGCATGCCCAAACCGGCGCGCAAAATAGGTACAACGGTGAGTTTTTTGCCTTTGATTTTTTTAACGGCCACTTCACCGCACCAGCCATTGATCATTACGTCTTCGAGTGGCAAATCACGCGTGGCTTCGTAAGCCAGCAAACGCGCTAACTCTTCAGTCAGCAAGCGAAATTTATTGGTCGAAACATCCGCTTCGCGCATTAAAGCCAATTTATGTTGGACCAAAGGGTGATTAACGACAGTAATCTGCATGATGCGCTTCTCGATATAGGAATGCCGCCATTGTAGGCTTTTCAGCGGAAAGTGCCATCGTAGTAATTGTGCTTACATGCATAAAACCAAGCGATCTTGATCCAGCTCATTGCGCACTTCATTCGCGTTATTTGGCGCACTTTCACCGTTTAATACATTCTTTGAACTGACAGCACCACGGGCATGTCACTTTTTGAGCGATCCAGCAATGCGCGGTGCTGCATCAAGACCTTACCAAATCGCGCGCCCATCTCGGACCAGAAATATTGGCTTTTTACTGTCAGCAATTGCGCGGGTACTTGAGCTTGAACTTCCTTGGGTAAATGCCCAGTTAAATCGGCAGGGCTATTGAAGTATTGGCTTCTACGCTTTGATAGGGCTTGCTCAGCGGCCGATACGGTTAGCTTTGGTATCCAAGCGGCGAGCACTTCAGGCGAAGCAAAATTGACATTGAGTGCCGTTGCCACCGGCAAGGTCACAATACTGGGCTCAAGCTGACGCATCACCTCGGGCGTATACCCCGCTATATTCGCCAACTCATGGCCATCAATCAGCGGCAGCCAGATTTTCTTTTCGCCCTGCTGCACTGCATGCAGCGCAAAATATTCGCGCAAGTTGTCCGCCAAATTACTCGGCAAACCTAAATTGGCTAATAAACGCGGATAAGCTGCCCATGCGGCTGCAACCGGCTGGCCGTTTTGATCGATTAAATTACCTAAGTTAAATCGGCCATTGAGCTCAATCAAGCGACCACTCATGGCGCCATTTTCGATTTTAATTTCTGGAATCGGTACCGCCCACGGCTTACGTAAATGATCGGGCTGGCCCGCTCGAGCATCGTCCCGTAAGGTGAGGCGCACCAATTGCAGCACCGACCATGTTGCCGCACGCGCCTCAGCGGTGTCTTTACGGATTTCGAGCTGTTGTAGCGCCCGTTGCTGGCGCACCATCAATAAGCCTGCGATGGATGCAACTAAAGCCGCCACCATCAAGGCGGCGATAATGGCAACGCCGGTTTGCCGAAAGGCTCGGCGGTTTGGATTGATTTTGCGCTTCATGGCAGTAAAAAAATCCGTTCAAAATCGCCTACGCGCTGCGCAAAAGCCAACCGAATGCGGATCGCCCGAGGCCGACTACTGGCCTCCGTCCATTGCGCACGCCACTGATTTTTGGCGTCGAGAAAGTCAATCTCGCAACGCGTTAATTGCGCCAGCAGCTGATGCGTCACGCCCTCATCACCTGCTTGCAAATCAGCGCGTGGATACAGTTTCAGATTCAGCGCCTGATCTTGGCACTCATAAATTCCATGTAATGGCGCTCGATCACCGTCAAAACGAATAAATTCCAATCCCACCGGCGCCTCGCTACGGCTCACGCTACGCAGCGGCGGATTGAGTCGCCCCGCCGCATCGCGCCAAGGCCTTGGCGCGATTTGGCTTAAATCGCTTTCCATTCTTTCAAAAGCCAAGGTGAGCTCGCGCCAATATTGTGTTTCGCTGACCACCGCACTGCGCGTATCAATCACCATACTGACGCCGCGATAGGTGATCAAACTCATGATCGCAAACACTGCCAGTGCAACCAAAACCTCCAGCAAAGTAAATCCACGTACCATCGGCTTAATCCACCCGCGCAGCATAAAATACCTGCTGCGCCAAAGCATGCTCAGGGTCACTCGGCACCGAGACTAAAAGCTCAATCCGGCGGAAACTATAATTGGGCGTTGGGCTGACATTCATTCGATAAATAAACGCCTCCCCGCCTTGCTGCACTTGCCCTTGTGTGGAGCCGGTTTCTGGAAACACCCGCATCGCCAAATGTTGATTGACCAAATTACTCGCCACCCAGCTGGCCAATGTGCGTGTGCGATAGGTGATTAAGGTGTCGGTTGAGCCCATCACCAATTTAGCCGCCGCCGCCAAAGTAATGCCCAGCACCGCCAGCGCGATCAATACTTCCACCAAGGTGAAACCCCAAGATCGGCGAGCCATCAATGCGCCGCTACCGCTTGAACTTTAAACCGTCCCATTACATCGCCCGTGATTTGCCATTGCGTATCTCGCCCCTGTAGCTCAAGTTCAAAAGATTCAATCACTCCATCGGCGGGGAAAATAATCTTGTCACCCAAAGGGCGATTTTGCTGATTGATTTTTTGCCCGCGAACGTGCACCCCTTCCGCCCACGGCAAGGTGCGTAAACCTTCACGATCTTTTAATACTTCCCACTCTTGGCGCTGATTTTTAAACCAAAACTGATACGCCGCCCCATCGCTAGTCCATGCCAAAGTAAGGCCGCTAGCCAAAGCCTCATCGCGCGCCGCTTCAAATTGCAGCACCAAGCGCTCAGCCGCCACTTGCGCGCCATCCCCCCGATTAAAATGAAACACCGTCACGCTAGTGACAATCAAAATAATCGCCGTCACCACGAGGATTTCGAGCAGAGTGAAACCCGACTGTCGATCCGATGACATGTTTTTTTGAACGATCAATGAGAGTTAATTTCCTAAAGGTATCGTTGCGTTCGTAGTAGCAACGATTTTGCGTAGCGAGAATCGCAAAGACCAGGCAGGAGAAAAACCGGAATTTACATCAAGTAAATGAGGATTTTTCCCCGCAGCAATAACGCCGGATTTGCGGTTCGCAGTCGCACCAATTTTGCGTAGCGAGAACGGCAAAGACCAGGCATTGCGGTGAGAAAAACCGGAATTTACATCAAGTAAATGAGGATTTTTCCCCGCAGCAATAACGCCGGATTTGCGGTTCGCAGTAGCACCGATTTTGCGTAGCGAGAACGGCAAAGACAAGGCATTGCGAGGAGAAAAACCGGAATTTACATTAAGTAAATGAGGATTTTTCCCCGCAGCAATAACGCAGTATTTGCGGTTCGCAGTAGCAAAAATCATTATTGCCATGAGCCGATCAAATTCTCGGGCTTATCCGCTCCCGCTTGGCCTTCTGGGCCATAGCTCAAAACGTCAATTTCGCCGTGAACACCAGGATTTAAATACACATAATCTTGGCCCCATGGATCTTTCGGGGTTTTCTCGAGGTAACCGCCGGATTTCCAATTCATCGGTACTGGATCTGCACTTGGCTTTTGCACCAAGGCTTTTAAGCCTTGTTCAGTCGTCGGCAGGCGACCGTTGTCTAATTTATATAATTTAAGCGCCGCCATAATCGACGACACATCTTGCTTGGCAGCGACAATGCGCGCTTCATTCGGTCTATCCATAATTTTGGGCACAATCAACGCACCCAAAATCGCTAAAATCGAAACCACCACTAAAATCTCAATCAAAGTAAAACCACGACTTGCTTTCATTTCTACTCCACAGGGGTATTGAGCCATAAGGCAAACTAAATCAAACATTCAAAGCAATACATCATACTAAAGCGGCTGACGTCGAATTCTTGCCATGTAATAGGCGTTCACATAACGGCCATCGCGAAAAGCATAGTCTTTGCCCTCTCCTTCAACTTCAAATCCAAACTTGCGATATAAAGCAATCGCCGCCTCGTTGTCGACATACACCGTAATTTCTAGGCGGTGAATATTTTGCCAGTTATCGGCTAAATCAATGGCGGCGGCGAGTAACTGACTACCAACGCCTTGCCCTTGTGCATCATCGCGAACCCAAATGCCAAACCAAGCAATATGTCGCCGACGAAGGTGCGGATCAATCCCCAGCATCAAATGACCGAGCAACTGCCCCTCTCGCAGCGCAACTAAACTCACCGTGCTTAAAGGCAAGTCACTCAACATTTTTTGCCATTTAGTTGGGTTGCCATAAGGCAAATCTAATGTACCGGCATACGCCTTGGGCCCAGCATGCACCGCATTAATCGCTTCAATATCGGCCATGGTGCTATGCCTAATTTCGACTTGCTGCATCTAACCTCCTATTTCACCAACTGATTCATCTCGAACACCGGCAACAAGATCGCCATTACAATCACCATCACCACGGCGCCCATCACTAAGACCATCACTGGGCCGAGCAAACTGGTGAAGGCGGTGACTTTGCGATCGAGCTCTTTGGTTTGCTCAATCGCCGCCCGATCGAGCATCAATGCCAAACGCCCGGTGGCTTCGCCGCTGGCGACCAAATGCAGCAATAAAGGCGGAAACACCGCTGCCGCTTTCATCGCTCGCGCCAAACTGACGCCTTCACGCACTTGGGCGGCGACCTCGGCTACCGCGCTTTGCAGTTTGAGGTTGCTCATCACGCCTTCGGCCGCATCGAGTGACTTTAATAAAGGCACACCGCTGCCGGATAAAATCGCCAAGGTACTGGCAAAGCGGGCGGTATTGGCCAGGCGATCTAAATACCCCAAGAGCGGCCATGTTAAACGCCAAACGTGAAAGCGTAATTTCAACTCAGGTTTTTTAAGCGCATAAAACGCCGCCACACTGGCCACCATTAAGGCGAGCAACACCCAGCCGCCGATACTTTGAATCGCCGCGCTCGTCCACAGCAGTACCCGAGTCAGTAGCGGCAGCGTTTGTTTGGCCGACTCAAACACTTGCACCATTTGCGGCACCACCCAGGTGAGCATGCCTAAAATCACCAAGGCCGATACCAGCATCACCACCGCCGGATAAATAAACGCAATCGCAATTTTGCTATTTAAGTCGCCCCGCGCCTCAAGGTAATCGGCCAAGCGCTGCATCACGCCAGCAAGCTTGCCCGATTCTTCACCGGCTTTGACCAGCGTGCGATACAGCATTGGGAAAACGCGCGGAAATTGCGCCATACCTTGCGACAATGGCATCCCAGCCATCACGTCTTGCCGCAAACCCGCCAGCACTTGCTGCGTTTTGCGATGCTCGGTTTGCTCTCCCAATACAATCAACAGCTCGTCAATGGTTAAACCGGCATCGAGCAGCGCCGAAAACTGCCGCGTCAGCGTGGACAATTGCTGGCTCGATAGGCTTAAACGGGCAGACTGTTGCTCAACATTTTGCGCTGGCTGCAATTGCGTGGCCAGCAAGCCTTGCTCGCGCAATAGGCTGCGGGCATGGCGCGGCGAATCGGCGTCAATTTGCCCACGACGTACTTTGCCACCCACAATTGGCAGCGCTTGATAAATAAATGCAGTCACGAGTATCGCTTGCGGGGTTTGAACCACCCCAGTCAAAAAAATGGTCGATTAAATGAGAATTGCCATATTACAGTCATTTAGTTGTGATTCAATGCTTGCATTGAATGAATTTTTCTATGCGATTACGAGCAGAGGTGTTAAATTTTCTATCCACAGCATGAATACAGCGTGAATCATTGCAAATGAACAACGAGAAAAACCAGATTGATAGTTGCCAGTTTACCTCACAAAAATGACAACTATTATTTCCACCCATTGTTAATTCAAAGCGCCGCAGGCATTAAATCAAGCATCATCTTAATGCTTAACCCCCGATTGATCGGCATAAGCACTTCATCAAACAACACAATAATAAACAGATCCAAGCCCACACCATCTGGATTAAACCACTGAAAATAATATGAAATTTAATCCCTTTACTGCCTTATTTGATTTATGCATTTTCCAATAAAACACAGCGCTTTGTTCGTGCAATGCCTGCTAGGCGCGCTCTTTATTTGGCTATTTGTCGGCCTGGTTTGGCAATGGCTTGAGCCGCAATCGCGCACGGCCTCGCTGCGACTGGCCGCAGCTGCGCCCAAAACCCAGGCGTTTAATCCGGATGCCGTCGCCAAATTATTTGCCACGGGCGCTGGCCAGCCAGCCCATGAAGCGACGCAACTCTCTTTGCGCGCTTTGGTCTCCGGCGCGCAAGGCATCGCGATTATTGATGGCTTAGAAGCCAGCGCGGTCGCGGTCAAAGTCGGCGATCAAGTGGGCGCATACGGCCAATTGATTGCCGCGCAGCATGACCATATCGTGCTCGAACAGCACGGCACACAGAAAAAAATCTTCTTACCCGCCGCCAGCATGCCGCTGAGCCAATCGGCTGCGCCACAAGTGGCTCATGCTACGGCACCGCAAGCCACTCCCAGCAAAAATGAGGCTGCGGTGAACTTGACGCGTGGCCAACTCACCGGGATGTTACAAGGCGGTAATTTAGCCAATTGGAGTAAAGGCTTAGGCACCAGCGCGGCTGGCGGGATTGTCGTTGAGCAAGCCAATCAACAACAATTAGCGCAAGTACTGCAATTACGCGATGGCGATATTCTTAAAACCATCAATGGCCGTCCACTCAATAAACTCGACGATCTGTCTTTGCTCTACGGGGCATTTAGCCAACAAAATCAGCTATCTTTGCAAATTCAACGGCAAGATCAATCTCAAACCATTAGCTATACCGTGAATCCATGAAAAAATTAATTATTGGCGCACTTTTATGTAGCCAATTGGCATTGGCTGCCGACGCTGACGAAAAAGTCATGCTCAATTTTATTAATTCCGATATTGAAACCACGGTTAAAGCCATTAGCCTGATTACCGGAAAAAACTTTATTATTGATCCACGGGTTAAAGGCACCATTAATATTGTTTCAACCCAACCAGTATCCAAAAACTTGGTCTACCCGATTTTGCAATCGGCGCTGCGGCAAGCTGGATTTAGCACCGTGCAAGCCAATGGCGCGATCAAAATTCAGCTCGAAGCCGATAGCAAAGCGCTGAGTAATAAAACGCTGGTTCGCGGTGAAAATGCCAATGGCGAGCAAATTATCACCCAGATTTTTGCCCTCAATAATGAAGGCGCCAATCAAATGGCGACCATGCTGCGGCCACTGGCTTCACCGAGCAGCCTGATTAGCGCGTATCAATCGGGCACCAGCAATACCTTGGTCATTACCGACTACGCCGACAATATTCGGCGATTGTCGCGCATTATCGACAATATCGATCAGCCAAAAAACACCGACGTGTTTACCATCAAGCTAATCAATGCCTCGGCACTGGATGTGGCGCAAAACATTGCTCGCCTCATGCCTGAAGTGAGCGTGCAAGTTGGCGGCGCGCCGATTCCAAGTAATGACGGCGTGCGCCGCTCGATTGTAGTGCCCGACCCACGTGGCAATCGCTTAATGGTGCGCGCACTCAATGCCGCGCAAACCAGCCAATTACGCCAGCTGATTACCAATCTGGATGAAGCCGCCACCAGCGATAGCACCATTAATGTGGTGTATTTAAAAAATGCCGAAGCAACTAAATTAGCCGCGACACTCAAAGGCATTTTGACTGGGCAAGAAGATTCATCTGGCATGAATACAAATGCCAATCAAAACAGCAATAACAGTGCCAACACCAATAGCAGCAATGGCGGAACCAATAGCGGTGGCAATAATTTTAATCCGGTGAATACCAATACCGCGACCAATGTGCAGATTGCCGGCGCTACAGTTCGAATTCAGGCCGATAGCACCACCAATGCTTTAATCATTACTGCGCCGCAAAATATTTATAATAATTTGCGCGCGGTGATTGAAAAACTCGACGTTCGCCGCTCGCAAATTTATGTCGAAGCGATGATTGCCGAAGTGAATTTATCCAAACTCTCTGAATTTGGTTTTCAATGGTTATTGGCCGGCGGGAATGACAAAATCGGCGCGGGGGGCGTGACCAATCTCAACCCCGGCAGTGGCGGCTTGGGCAATATCATCGGCAACATCATTAACAAAACCCCAGCCGGGATTCCTGCCGGACTGACTTTGGGTATTTTTAATGGTGACCCACGCAATGGCAGCGCCAGCTTAGGGCTACTGGCTTCGGCCTTACAAAGCAGCGGCAACGGCAATGTGTTATCCACGCCCAATTTGCTCACATTGGACAACGAAGAAGCCAAAATCACCGTCGGGCAAAACATCCCAATTATTACCGGCTCGCAATCGTCGAGCACCAATAACACCAATCCATTTGTGACAGTGGAACGCAAAGACATCGGGATTAAACTGCGCGTTCGCCCGCAAGTGTCCGAAGGCGGCGTGATTACGCTCAATGTGTATCAAGAAGTCTCGAGCATTGATAACTCGGTGAATACTGCCGGGGCCGGTTTGGCGACCAAAATGCGCACGATTGAAACCAAAGTCTTGGTCGATGATGGGCAGATTGTGGTACTTGGCGGATTAATTGAAGACCGTATTGGCAACAAAGGTAATCAGGTTCCTGGCTTGGGCGATATACCCATCATTGGCAACTTATTTAAGTATGAAAGCCGCGAATGGCAAAAAGTCAGCCTGATGGTGTTTTTACGCCCAGTGGTGATCCGCGATAGTGCCGAAAATAGTCGCTTAACCGATGATCGCTATCAATATTTACATAAGCAACAAGGCGATTACAAAGTCGATGGCCATGTGTTCTTGCAAGACATGCCTAAAGTACAACTTCCCGATCGCGCGCCGGATGGCTCATCGGTGAACGCAATACCCGTAGCAACGCCGACGAACGACAATAGCAGTGCCATCGTCAAGCCCGAGTCGCAAGCCAAGCTCGCGCCACAAACTGCTACTGCTACTGCTACTGCTACTGCAACGCAAGCCAAGCTCGAACCGCCAAGCGCAGTGACTGCAGCGCAGTCGCAATCGCATACCGTTAAAGACGGCGATAATTTATATCAAATTTCATTACTTTACGGGCAAAGCATGCGGGATTTAGCGCTGTGGAATCAGCTCAATAATCACAACGACATTAAAGTCGGCCAAGTGCTACGCCTGACCCCGCCACCTTTAGCCAATGGCAATTCCTAATGAGCGTTGTTTCATATATGTATGCGCGAGAATTTGGCCTATTTGACGGCCCGATTCACGATGGCATCACCCCGATTTATTTGCGACAAGGCGTGAGCCCTGCGGCATTAGGCGAAGTTCGCCGCCAATGCGGCCCGACGCAATTGCATATCTTGCCGGCAGCCAGCTTTGATGCGCGCTTAACGCAGCACTTTGGCAACGGCAAAACCAGCGCCATCAATATGGTGGACGACATCGAAGAATCGGCCGATTTGGCGCGCTTGATTCAAGATATGCCCGAAGTGTCAGACCTGATGGAAGCCGAAGAATCCTCCCCGGTCATTCGCCTCATTAATGCGATTTTTACCGAAGCGCTGCGCGAAAATGCGTCTGATATTCATATCGAGCCCTTTGAAACCCGCTCCGTCGTGCGCTATCGAGTTGATGGCACATTGCGTGATGTGGTCGAGCCCAATCGCGCGCTGCATGCTGCCTTGGTGTCGCGAATTAAAGTGATGGCGGCGCTGGATATTGCCGAAAAACGCTTGCCGCAAGATGGGCGCATCAACCTACGGATTGCCGGTCGCCCAGTCGATATTCGCGTATCAACCCTACCCACCGGTCACGGCGAGCGCGCCGTGCTGCGTTTACTCGACAAATCAGCTGGCCGCTTAGAGCTGGCCAAACTCGGCATGCGCGATGCGACGCTGAAACCATTAAATCAATTACTCGCCGCGCCACATGGCATTGTGCTGGTGACCGGCCCAACCGGCTCGGGTAAAACCACCACGCTGTACGCGGCGCTGGGCAGTATGGACGCCAAAAACAGCAATATCATGACGGTGGAAGATCCGATTGAATACGACTTAGACGGCATCGGCCAAACCCAAGTCAATACCCGCATCGAAATGAGTTTTGCTCGTGCGCTGCGCGCGATTTTGCGGCAAGACCCCGACATTATTATGATTGGTGAAATTCGCGATTTGGAAACCGCGCAAATCGCCGTCCAAGCCTCGCTCACCGGGCATTTAGTCCTCGCCACCTTGCATACCAACGATGCCGCCAGCGCCATTACCCGTTTGGTGGATATGGGCATTGAGCCATTTTTACTCGCGTCTTCGACCATCGGCGTCTTGGCGCAGCGCTTGGTTCGCAGCTTATGTACCGACTGCAAAGCACCGTATATCGCCAGCCACGATGAATTAATTGAGCTTGGGGTCAATACCCAAGAGCCCATTACTTTATACCGCGCAGTGGGCTGCCCACATTGCGCCCAAACTGGCTATCGTGGCCGCAGCGGGATTCATGAATTACTCGTGGTTGATGAAGCCATGCGCACCCAAATTCATAACTCGGCCAACGAGCAAGACATTCGCAACTACGCCGAAAGCCTCGGCATGACTAGCTTACGCAGCGACGCTTCAACGCGTGTGCTTGAAGGCGTGAGTAGCTTTGAAGAAATGCTCAGAATCACCCGCAGCCATTAACCGCGCCACAGGCCCACGATGATAAAAACATTTAGCCCTGAACATTTATTTCAACCGATTGGGCCAT
The DNA here is from genome assembly GCF_947072475.1 of uncultured Deefgea sp. Lineage (GTDB taxonomy): Bacteria > Pseudomonadota > Gammaproteobacteria > Burkholderiales > Chitinibacteraceae > Deefgea. Next base: position 236,989 of record NZ_CAMTIA010000001.1, on the reverse strand, counting down.
ATAGCCATATCGCCCAATCTGGGCCATTGATTATGATCTCAGGAACGCCCGGCGTAGATAGCCAAACCGGGCAACTCGCCGGCCCTGACGCCTACTCGCAAGCCAAGCAAATTTTGCTGAACTTTCAATTGCTGCTCGAATCAGTCGATGCATCGCTCAATGATGTAATGCAAATTCATGTGTACTTAAAAAACGTCGACGATTTTGCGGCGATGAATCGTGCGTATAGCGAAATATTGCCTCAGCATCGCCCTGCCCGCACGGTGATTGTCGTCGCCGATCTACCGAAAAAAGGCGCGTTAATGACGATGGATTTAACAGCCTTTAAAAATCAATAAGCCGGCCCAAAAATCGCTTTGTTCTGTCGGTAATCGACAAGGCAGCTCAAAACGGGTGACTAAAGCCACGGCCAAGGACGGCTGACCGAGCAAAGAGCGGCCGTCAGCGTAAACAGCTACATGCTTAATTTTTAGCCAAAATAAAGGGGTATTGCCATCATGCCTTTATTTAAAAAAGCCCTGATAGCAATACCCCGATCAGTTATCTAGTTCAGTTTTACTTCTGCTTACCGTCACCGCCCACCATTTTGTACACGACACCCGCCAACGCAGCGCCAATCAATGGGCCAACCCAAAACAACCAAACTTGGCTCAATGCGGCGGTATCGGCAAATAAAGCTACCGCCAAACTACGCGCCGGATTCACCGACGTATTGCTCACTGGGATAGAAATCAAGTGAATTAAGGTCAAGCCCAAGCCAATGGCAATCGGTGCAAAACCGGCTGGTGAGCGCGCATCGGTTGCGCCCAAGATGATGAATAAAAACATAAACGTCATCACCACTTCACATAAAAATACCGCCGTGATTGCGTAATGCCCGGGTGACAATAAATCATAACCATTGCTGGCAAAGCCGCCCGCTACAAACCCGGGCTTACCGGTAGCAATAAAGTACAGCACCGTTGCGCCCAAAATCCCGCCGATTACTTGCGCAGCAACATAGGGAACTAAATCTTTGGCGGGGAAACGACCGCCAACAACCAAACCAAATGACACTGCGGGGTTTAAATGGCAGCCTGAAATATGGCCAATGGCAAAGGCCATGGTTAACACCGTCAAACCAAAGGCCAAAGCCACACCGGCAAAACCAATGCCTAATTCAGGAAAAGCCGCCGCCAAAACCGCGCTACCGCAACCGCCCAAAACGAGCCAAAATGTGCCGATGAATTCAGCAGCTAAACGCTGGTTTAATGTATACATGGTGATATCCTTGTTGTTTTTCTATCTCACTGACGCCAAAAGAAATAGATTGATTGCATTCGCTGTTTGCCAGCTTACTATTACGCCAAAGCACTCAGCGGCCAACAGCTTAAATCATTTTTATTACAACAAAATCATAAAAATACCGACTCTTAAGGTAAATATTCTATTTCTTATCTATCTTATGCCGTTTATTGCTCACTTGCTGCCCAGATCCGAGGCCATTGCACACCGTTTGTAAGTAACTGCGGCAGCTCAACGGTAATATTTCATTCGCTGTCATTATCTATGCGTATTCTGTCAAAATAGGGTATGACTCAGTCAGCGCGCAGCCTAGCTGCTTTTTGATTGATGGACGATCAACAATGACGATGCAGGTAAATCAGTAATGAATCACTATCTTAGCGCACTGAATTTCAACCAAGAAGAATCCTTATTTCAACTCCTGTTTCATGATGCGATTATTTTTTGCTTTCGGCTTTTTTTGTTTGCATTGATTATTTTTGCTGGCTCTTACTTGGTAAAAAAGGTCGATAAATATTTCTCTAAGGTTTACATCCTCAATACCGACGAAAATACCAAGCAATTTAGCCGTTCAATGACCAAGCTGGGTTTATATATTGCTTTTTTCTTACTGGGTTTATTGGCATTTGGCTTTAGCGAGCGTTCAATTGCTACGATGATTAGTGCCATTGGCTTAGGAATTGGTATTTCTTTAAAGGAATTTCTGTCTAATTTTGCCGGTGGGGTGGTGTTGTTTTTTTCGCGCCCGTTTGTGATTGGCGACTTTATTAAAGTCAACGGCGTGATGGGTAATGTGACCCAAATTGAGATTTTTTCTACCCATATCAATAGCCTTGATGGACGTCGAATTATCATCCCGAATAATGTCATGATTAGTGGCAATATCGTCAACTACGACACCAATCCAATTCGCCGAATTAAAATTACCGTTTCTGTCGCTTATGACTCCGACATGAAAAAAGTGCTGCAAATTTTAGAAAATATTGCCCGCAGCTATCCGGGGCTAGATCAAAACCAAGCGCCGTTTATTCATGTGATGAGCTATGGCGATTCCAGCATTAATATCTTATTTATGGTGTGGACCGATAGAGACAATTACTATCAAGTTCGCGGTGAATTAATGGCTTTTTTAATTGCCAAATTAAGCCAAGAAGGCGTGGATATTCCATTTAATATTTTGGATGTCAGCATTACCGACAAATCCATCGGCACGCAAAGTATCCCCAATTAATACTCGCGCTTTGTTGGCCGGCCAAAATAAGGCCATCGCTCTAGCCTGTGATCAAAGTCAAAAGCCAAAGGAAACAAAGGATGACGCCTTTTGAGCAGCAACTCACTGCAGTACGTGCTTGTAAAATCTGCGCGCAATTTCTTGAGCCCAGACCGATGCTACAAATTGCGCCTAGCGCGCAGATTTTGATCGCCGGCCAAGCGCCAGGGAAAAAAGTCCATACCAGTGGGATTTTATTTAATGATGCCAGCGGTGAGCGTTTACGCGATTGGCTGGGTGTCACCGCAACGACGTTTTATAACCCAAAGCAATTTGCGATTTTGCCAATGGGTTTTTGCTACCCAGGTAGTGGTAAATCGGGCGATTTAGCGCCCCGCCCCGAATGCGCGCAGACTTGGCGCGCGCCTTTGCTGGCTGATTTAGCGCAACTGCAACTGACACTGATCATCGGTCGCTATGCCCTCGCTTACCATCTGCCGCAAGCACCGCAAAGCATCACCGAAGCGGTTAAAGCATGGAGAACCAACGGGCCCAAGGTGATGGTATTGCCACATCCGAGTCCACGCAACAATCCTTGGCTAAAACAAAATCCTTGGTTTACCACCGAAGTTTTGCCCGAATTACGCCAACGCGTCGCCGCACTGATCAGCGTTAAAACTTGATTTGGTAGCCCTCAGCCGTGGCTGGCACTTGCATCAGTAAGGGCGCTAATTGCTGGCGTACTTTTTCATCCGGATTGAGATTCACCGTGCCGTGTGCCGCGCCCCGCCACGCCAATTGCCCCTGACCATTGACCGCAATCGCGCTAGCACCGGCCGGACTGATTTGCCACGTCACCCCATCGGCCACCGCCGAAAATTGCGCGCGCAAAGTGGTCATTGGCATGAGGCTTGGCACCAGCTGACTAAAAACCGGATCAAGCAACAGCTCGGCTTGTGCGCCGACTCGTTTTGAGAGATGCGCGCTGCGCAAAGTGGCGCGGCCACCTAAACCCCACTGCGCCACTTGCGGAATGGCGCGAAAAATACCTTCAAGCGGAAAAGTCACCTCCACTTGCTCAAGGGCCACGCCGCCCAAGCCGAGAACCAGGCGGGCTTGATTTTGCGTATCGAGCGCCTCGCTGTGCACTTGCCATGCCAGTTGCCCAGCCAGTAAGGCTTTGGGCAAAAATTGCCAGCGCAACTTTTGTTGCAATACCACGCCTTCGAGTCCCAGCGCACTGGCGCGCCCATCCCACAGCGTGCCATGGGCTTGCACCACATTAACATTGCTGGGTAATAGCCAATTGATGACACTCACCGGCATACGCAGTACCAACAACAGTAAACAAACGCCGCCAGCGGCGAGCCAAATACGGCGTTGTGATTGGGTTATTTTGCTCATTGCCGCTCCAAAACCATCACCAAACTCACGCTAGAGTCATCCGATTTGATTTCAATGGCGCTCACAGTCGCTTGCACGCTATGGCGTAGCGCATTGGCCAACTGTAAAGCTTCAGCCACATTCGGCAGATTACTGCGCACTTCCAGCGACTGGCTCGAAATCGAGCGCACATCGGCACTGATGCCTTGGCTGGATAATTCAGCAAAAGTGGCCGAACGCAAATCGAGCGGCGCCGCCGTCTTGGCGGCCGTCATGGTCGGCTTGCTGCCACGCATGGCCATTAATTGGTTTTCTAAATGCGGAACTTGGGTTTGCAAACGGCTAATTTGTGCGCGAAGCGGCGCATACAGGCCAAAATACAGCAGCGCGCTCGTTGCAGCGGCAGCCCACATCATCAGCATTTTTTGCTCGCGCGGTTGACGCGCCAACCAATACAAGCGCCATTTTGCCCAATACGTTTGCCCTAGCGCCAGAAATTTTGTGGAGTACGCATTCATCGCTCAACCTCAATTCGTACACGGCCATCGCCGATCGACTGGCTTTTCATTTTGGCGCCTTGCGCCGTGAGTTTGGCTATTAAAGCGGCGGATTTGGCTTCCAGCATCACCATTTGTAAGCGACCCGCTTTCACGCTAACGCTCTCAATCCCGGCGTCCACATCGATTTGCCCAGCCATTTGATGTAATAAATCCAAAGCATCGCCATTTTGCCCAGTGCCGCCCACCGGCTCGCCGGTTTTTTGCCGACTTTGCCATTGCAAAATCGGGTCAACAATCGGCACGCCGGGAAATAAACTGGCAAAGGTTTGTCGAATTTCTTGGCGTAAAACACGCTCTTGCCCAGACAAAACCCGCCATTCAGACACCACACTCAACAAGAATAAACATAGGCAAGCAACCAATAGGTATACCGCGCTACGCCATTGCTGCCAATGCATAGCCATCGATACCTTAATTTTATTGGCTTTATAAAATGAAACGCAGTCCGCAGCTGGCGCGGTTAAATCAGCCAGAGCAATCGGGTGCCAAGTGCAGTCGGGATACAGCGCCAGTAAATCGGCCTCATTATCCAACCAACCATATTGCGCATTGCGGCAAAACATCACGCCATGGCCACTTTGGGCGTAGTGATCGCTCCCGGCGGGCAATAAAGCAAACTCCGGCACCCAGCGCGTACACGGCCAAGATTGGCTGGCCAGCCAATCTTCAAGCAACAGCAGGCGTGATCGCTCAAGCAAATACACCCAAGTTAACCCCGACACGGATGATTGAGCCTGCCAGGTCAGCTGATCAAGATCGCCCAAAACACGATCTTCGAGTGCTTGGTGAATCAATTTTTGCTGCTGCTTGGCGGCAACGATGGGCAACTGCAAGCCATGCACGGTCAAGCAGCTGGCCGCAATCGCCACTTCATATTGCTCAGCCGCAGGTAACTCCACCGATACCCCATGCGCCACTTGACGCCCTGCAGCATCAAACCCCAGCCAGTCTTCAATCCCCAGCGGCCCCTGAGCATGAAGGCGAACCACTACGCGCGCTATCGTCATCAAAACCTCAAAACAAACCAGATGGTCATTGACCACCAACCGCAACGCAATACGCATTGCGCACTATTTAAATGGATTCAACTTAAATCAATCAATGCCCGATTTGATGCCCGCCAGCAATGCGGCACTCAACGCCAAAATTCAATTAAATATCGAGAAGCAGTGTCTTATGCGCTGGTAGCAATTTTTATGGCAACACGATATGCACCGTGTAAATACACTTTGCCAATCTACGGATGGATCACTGATTTAAATAAAATGCAGGAGATAGAGGATAAACGATTTTAATGACTCTGATTTGACAATACGCCGTGAGATGCAAAAATAAACCACTAATTTGTGGCTTGAGCGAGTCATCACGCCGTAAATGATTGACTAGCGCAATAGGCAAAGCGAATGGCGCACGGCAAGGATTTTTTACCGCCAAACATCATCGGGTATTTAAAGTATTTTGCCTGCCGATAAAGCTTAGATAACAATCTAAGTCGTCACGAATAAGGGATTGGCATTTGTAGGCGCTGGCTTGCCTGCAAATGCAATACTTCGCTGGCTGAGCAAATTCTACTCAGCGTCAACCCTGTTTCTCTTCATCACTGATTTAATGAGTGGTAATGCCTAAAAATAGGCCACTCACAATCGATTAACCATAAGTCGCAATCGACTTTAAGAAACCGCTTTAATTTTGCGAGCCACCACGATCGCCAGTAAACCAGCACCACAACTTAATGCGCCAATCCAACCATAATTGGCCAAATGCCCATTACTTTCTTGGGTTAAAATTAGCCCCGCTAATAACGACGCCGCGCCCGAAGCAAAATTTTGTACTGCTGAATTAAATGCCATTAAACGCCCGCGCAAATGCGGCTGCGTAGCTGCTGCCACCATGGTTGACGATGGAATAAATCGACCACTGACAAAAATAAAAAACAACACCGAAATCGCCAAATGCCAAGGCAAACTCACGGCTAAATTTTGCGTCACCAAAATAATCGGAATAAAACTGGCTAATACCAAATAGGCAACGACTTTTTTGGCTGGATAACGATCGGTCAAACGGCCAATCATGGGTCGGCTAAAAATAGTCGCCGCGCCGCCAACCAAATAAAAATACATTAAATCTTCGGACGCTAAACCAACGTTGGCAATCAAGGTCGGGGCAATAAATGGAATCACCAAAAAGCCCGACGCCATCAGCATCGCCGTTAAACTCACCGCCCACCAATGATTGGGAACGCGCAATAATTCACGGTAATTGTCTAACCAATTGGCCTCGTGATTTAAGCTGGCTAAATGGCCGCGCACCGATGGGATATAGCGATAAATCGCCAGGGCCACCACGGCGCAAATCCCGGTTAAGACCAAAAATGGCAATCGCCAGCCGCTATGCGCAGCCAGCCATAAACCCAATGGCACCCCGGCCACGGCGGACAATGAAAAACCCAGCATCACCCAACTCATCGCGCGACCACGCCGCTCGGGCGGGATTAAATCGCCAACAATCGCCAGCGAAATCGAGCCCAAGACACCACCAAACACCCCGGCTAAAACCCGCGCTAATAATAGGGTGACGTAGGAATTACTCAGCGCACACGCCAAAGTGGCCAGCATTAATCCGCCGTAGCAAAACAATAAAGCGTGACGGCGATCAAAGCGATCGGCTTGCGAAGACGCCAGCAATGCCGAACAACCCGCAGCCAAAGAATACGACGAGACTAAAAGACCAAAATGGGCAGTGTTAATCTGAAACTCAGCCATTAAATACGACGCCAACGGCATCATAATCATAAAGTCAGCAATGGCGGTAAACATCACCAGCATCAAGGTGATCAGCATGGCAAATTCTTTACGGGCGGCGTTGGGCATCATCAAACCAAGACAAAAAGAGTGCTATGAGTCTACTCTCGCCAAGGATGATGACAATGGAGAATTACACACCACTGGGTATTGCCAGCCAGCCTTTATTTAATATGAATTACAAGGCAATACCCTTATCAACACTTCACGACCCCATCAGATCAATCGCAGCGCGAAGCCATCAATCTAGCGCACTGCGATATACAAATTAAATGCGCTTAACAGCGAAATCAACGTCCCCACCAACCACAATAAAGTGCGCGCATTTAATTTGTGGCACAGCCATGCAGCAAACGGCGCGGCAAATAAACCGCCAACAATTAAGCCGGCGACCAATAACCAATGTTCCATTTCGGCCCATAGCAAAAATGCCCCTGCCGTAGAAAACGCAATAAAAAACTCTGCCGCATTCACCGTGCCGATGGTTTTGCGTGGATCATTTCCGCGCCCGACCAAAGTCGACGTCACCACCGGCCCCCAGCCGCCACCGCCAACGGCGTCAACAAAACCGCCCAATAGCGCCAAAGGACTGACATGCTTAATTTCACTGGAATGCGGCTTAGGGTGCGTCGCCAACCACGCTTTACGCAAAATATACAAACCCATCAGCAATAAATAAGCCGCGATATAGGGCTTAATCAAATGCCCGTCAATACTGGTCAGCAAATAAGCCCCCGCCACCCCGCCGATCACGCCCGGAATCACCAAACGCCGAAACAAGGCCTTATCGACGTTGCCAAACTTTAAATGCGACAAGCCGGAAAAACCGGTGGTAAAGACTTCCGCCACATGCACAGCGGCCGATGCCGCCGCCGGACTGGCACCCACCCCAATTAAAAAAGTATTTGAGCTAATGCCATACGCCATGCCTAATGCGCCATCGATCGCTTGCGCGGCAAAGCCCACAGCCACTGCTGCCCAAAACTGCGGCGAGCTAATCACTTGCTGTGCGGCCAGCAGCAATTGATTGCCCAGCACCGCCGATTGCCCTTGCAGCAGATGCTGAGCGATATAAACGCTAACGGCCATCGCGATCAGCAAGGTTAAACCGGCTAAGCGTTTGCTTTGCCACAAGCGACGCTCGCTGCCGATGGCGGTATCCAGCGGGGGCAAACCGATCGCTTGATGCTGTCGATTTTCTGGGCTGTCGCTTAAATCTGGATGACGAATTTTCATGGCCTGCGCCTCAATTGAGCAACAAATAATTGAGCGCGAGTGTAAGGGGAATATTTAAAATCAAAAAGACTGTTTAGCGCAGCCTAAATAAGCAAAAATTCTATAACAACGACCTCTACGCCAACGATGCGGTCGACCTGATGGTCATGCGTAATCTTCACACGCCAAAAAGAAAAAACCGAGCAAGCTCGGTTTTGTTAGCCACAGAAAACCATTTTTACTCCGGCTTCACACTATCGTGGCCAGCTACATTTTTCACGCTAGGCTGTTGTAAATCTTTTTCCGCCACATCGGCGGTTTTATCCACCCAACTACCCGCCTTATCAGCCACATGGCCAGCAGCATCGCTGACTTTAGCGCCCAACTCACTGGCTTTTTGTTTACTGGCATCCAAAGCTTGCTCAGTGGCATGCGCCGCTTTCGCCCCGAGCTCAGCCGCTTTTGCCGATACATCATCCGACAGCCCACCAGCTTTGTGTGCTAAGTCTGTCGCGGCTTGCTTACTACTATCCCAAGCATGGTCCGCAGCGATTTTGGCCTTATCGCCGAGCTCTTCAGCACTGTGCACGGCTTGATCAGCAAGATCGCCAGCTTTATCGGCTAATTCAGAGACCTTTAAAGCGGCCTGTTCGGCAGCAGCACTCATCGACTGCTCTGCGGTATCAAGTAATGATTTTGCTTTATCAAAAATACTCATCGTGATAACTCCTAGGGATCAATCAAAACACGCAACGCCAAAACCGACGCCTTGTGAAAACATACAGCAAGCCAAACCAAAGATATGAACCGTAACACAGCTGCATCTTTCTTGCGACGCATTACAAAAATACCGCAAGCTGCCGGTCACGCCATGCTTTAATCGTAGAACGGAAAGAAAAGGATTTACACCATGCCACAACGCTTACTGATTACCGGTGGTACCGGCTTTATTGGCAGTGCCTTAGTCAAACAACGACTAGCCGCTGGCGATCAAGTTACGCTGTATAGCCGCCAGCCACAGGCGGCAATCGCGCAATTTCAAGGACAAGTGCGCGCGTTTTCCGACTGGCAAACGCTCAGTCCGAACAGTGTTTTTGATGCGGTGATTAATTTGGCAGGCAGCCCCGTGGTTGGTCCACGCTGGTCTACGGCACGTAAGCAGTTACTGCTAGAGAGCCGCGTCGGCACCACCGAGCATTTAATTGCCTGGCTAGCCCAAGCGCAAACCCGGCCGGCGGTACTCATCAATGGCTCGGCAATTGGTTATTACGGCTGCCGTGGCGACGAAGCACTCGATGAAACCGCGCCACCCCAATCTGAATTTATGTCTGAACTCTGCCAGCAATGGGAAGCGTCGGCGAACAAAGCCCAAGCACTGGGGCTGCGCGTGGTTTGCCTACGTTTAGGCTTGGTGTTTTGCTCGCAGCAAGATCCAGGCGGCGCCTTACCTAAACTGGTTTTACCGTATTACTGGGGTTTGGGCGGCAAAATGGGCAATGGTGAGCAAGTGATGAGCTGGGTGCATCGCGATGATGTATTGGCAGTGATCTCGCTGGCAATGGCGGACGCAAGTTTTAGCGGCGCTTACAACCTCACCGCGCCACAGGCCCCCACGCAAGCGCAATTTGCCAAAGCGGTTGGCCAAGCGCTACACCGCCCGACTTGGCTCTTTACCCCGGCTTGGCTGATTAATGCTTTAGCCGGAGAAATGGGTGCGCTATTTACCCGTGGGCAGCGCGTCATCCCTCAGCGACTCATTGAAGCTGGGTATCGCTTTAAATACCCCGATTTAAAAAGCGCGCTAGATGCATACCTAGGTAAAAAATAAAACCTTTGCAGTGCGATTAAGCCAATTCATTCCTGATCGCACTGCGCCTGCCAGGCGCGATAAATTTTAAGTGCCACATGGGCGTCATCAGCGGCGTATTGTTTTTGCTTATCCGTCAGTGGCAATACAGCCCAATTGGACGTCGAGATTTTTTTTGATTTTTGTAATTTTTGGCCAAAAAACCGCGCTACCGCCGTTTTAGCGCCGACATCACAGCGCGAATCCGTGCGTAGCGCCCGCGCCAAATCCAGTACATGCTGGGTGGTAATACCCAACTTAGCGTGCAAGCGTTGCTGATCGTCACCCAAGCCAAAACCTACTTTTAAAATCGTGGTGGATTCCAAAATTTCTTGTAACAGGACATAAGACTCACCGCGCCGAATCGGAAATAAAAACACCGTCTCCAGCGTGGCCAATTGAATTAAATGCGGACCTTGCGACACTTGCCCCTTCATAAAAACCGGTTTTGATTCGGTATCAAAGCCTAAAACGTCGCTCGCCGCCAAGATGCGGCTAGCGGCGATCGCATCAGCAGTCGAATTCACGACAACGATCCGCTGCGGATCAACACCAATATAAGGTGGCAGGATTATTTCATCAGTCATCTCGTCATGATAACCCAGCAACACGCTGTCAGTACGCGCCGATCCAGCTAAGTCACCGGATTAAGCATAAAACAGCACAGAGTAATTGTCTTGTAACTTTACAGCTAGCGTCCTAGTCTAAATCAATCAATCTATTGACGGATCAGCACCGCAATGGCACTCCAAAATTGGCGCTTAAAAATACTGCTTCTGATCAGCAGCATCATCATATTGAGTAGCTGCGCGACCAAGGAACCGCCTACATTGCGGGTTGGGATTAATGCTTGGCCGGGTTATGAATTTATTTACTTAGCCCAAGAACTGGGCCTGTATAAAAAAGCCGGCTTAAACGTTAAATTACTGGAATTTAATTCATTATCCGATGCTCGCCGCGCTTATGAGCGTGGTCAGATTGATGCCTTAGGCACCACGGTCATCGAAGTATTGCAATCGAGAGAGAACTCAGACAAATCATTACAAATAGTCAGCGTCTGCGATTATTCCGATGGCGCAGATATGATTATTGCTCACCGAAAAATTGCCGATATCAAAAGCCTCAAAGGCAAAAAAGTCGGCTTAGAGCTCGCATCGCTGGGCGTGTATGTGCTGGCGCGGGCGCTAGAAAAAAATGGCCTAACCCTCAATGACCTGCACTTACAATCACTAGACCAACAATCGCTGGCTGAAGCATTAAAAGCGGGCGAACTGGACGCCATTGTGACTTACCCACCGACCAATATTCAATTATTAGCCGATCCCAGTTTTCATACCCTTTTTGACAGCAAAGCCATCTCGGGCGAAGTCTTGGATGTGATTGCCATTGATCAACAATTTATTGAGCAACATCCTGCTGCAGTGAAACAATTTATTGCCGCATTTGAGGAAGCCTACCAATACAGCTTAACGCACCCCGATCAAGCCTATGCCATTATAGCCGCGCGCGAAGGAATTACAGCGGAGGAATTTAAAACGGCATTAAGCCAAGGCATTAAAATGATCAGCCTTGCCGAGCAAAATGCTTATTTTAAAAAAAATGGAAAACTCGACGAAGTCATTCAGCGCACCGATAAAGTATTACGTGAAAGCCAACAAATTAAAGGGATTGATCATACCCAAAATATTACATCGCAACTCAATCACACAGGCAAGCAATGATTCAGCTCATTAAAGAAAAATGGCAAAGATCATTAAACTTTAAGCTGTTACTTCCCCTCGCTATAGCAAGCATTACATTAGCCACACTGGCTATTTTTACCATTTACCAAATATCAAAAAATCAATTACGCGACAAAATAGACGCTCGTGGCGAGCTCATCGTCAATATGATCAACTACATCGCCGAAAGCATTACTCGCCAAGGTGAATTATCAAGAATAATCACCGCTCTGGGTGCTGAAGATGGCGTTGACATTATCATTATTACTGAAGGAGAAACAAAAAACATTATTGCTTCAAATAAACTCAACCTCATCGGGAAAAACATCACCTCGATTCAAGACAAAGAATTAAAAAATTTATTACTTACCTACGCCAATACGAAAAAAACCTATAGTTATTTCAACCCAAATTCATTTAAACACATTGCCATCAAACCATTGTTGCTCAGCAAATCAATCGATATCGACAAAAACAAAGGATCGATTTATATTCAGCTCAACACTGAACAAGCACAAAAAGAAATAGATGCGGTTACGTTACAGTTTTCGATTGCTTGTCTTTTTGGCCTATTTTTAATTAGCGGTTTAAGTTATTATTTATTAAGAAAAAATATTTTATTACGACTAAAAAAAATTGAGCTGCATGTAAAGCAATGGGATGATTGTAAAAACAAAACGTGGCAGGAGGCCGAACAAGAAGATGAAATTGGCCATTTAGCCCAGTCACTGCAAATGGCCATGACGACAACCGTTGCGGTCATTTCCGCATTAGAGTACCAAGCACAAGAACTCACTCAAAGTGAAAGCAATTTAACACAGGCCAAAGAAACGGCAATACAGGCCAATGAAGCTAAAAGTGCTTTTTTAGCCAATATGAGCCATGAAATTAGAACACCTTTAAATGCAATTCTTGGATTTTCTGAATTACTCGCTCATACCCCATTAAGTCTAGAACAACAAGAATTACTACACTCAATCGACATTGGCGGGCAATCTTTACTCATACAAATCAATGACATACTGGATTTTTCTAAAATAGAAGCAGGAAAACTTACTTTAGAAAAAATTGATTTTGATTTTCGCTATTTGGTTGAAGACACGATTGATTTAATCTCGAGTAAAGCCAGAGAAAAATCCATTGAAATCATCGGCATAATTGATTCATCCGTCCCCCACAAACTCAATGGCGACCCTAGCCGATTACGGCAGATTTTACTCAATTTATTTAATAATGCGATTAAATTCTCGAGCCAAGGTGAAATCGTTTTACGCATGCGAAGTACGCCATTAACGCCACCGTTTCACCGCCTATATATTGAAGTCAAAGACAAGGGCATTGGCATTAGCGCCGCAGAGATAAAAACCTTATTTCAACCCTTTGTGCAGGCCGATGCATCCACAACGCGCCGCTTTGGTGGCACTGGACTGGGTTTATCCATTTGCCGAAGATTAGTTGAAGCGATGCAAGGATATATTGACGTCATTAGCCAACCCAATGCAGGTTCCACTTTTTGGTTTGAAATCACGCTAGAAGCACAGACTAGTGAGGAAATTGAACACAAAAACATCGCACTACAGCAAAAACAAGCGCTGATTGTCGATGATATGCCTGCCAGCCGAGAATTACTCAGCCAGCAATTAAGTGAAATGGGGCTGATCGTCACGACAATTAGCAATAGCTTTGACACCCTCTCGATCTTAGAAAAAACCCCGCATGCATTTGATATCGCACTCATTAGCAAAAACCTCGATGCCAACAGCGGCCAACAATTAGCCGCACAAATCCATAGCCTACCTCTGCAACAAGATTTACCGCTGATTTTACTGGTGAGCAATAGCACGATTGGGCAAGCGGAATCGGCCAAAGCGGCGGGTTTCGCCGCGTTTTTGAGTAAACCCATGCGCAGCAAAACCTTATACAGCGCCATTGAATTGGTATTAAATCAACACCATGCCGCTGAGCCCCCCTTAGTCACAATGCATCAAATTGCGGAACAACTCGCGACAGAAAAACACTATGTCTTGGTCGTTGAAGACAATCCAGTCAATCAGCAGGTGGCGGTTAAAATGCTAGAAAAACTCAATTGCCGCGTTGATATTGCCAATGATGGCGCACTCGGCATCGCCGCCGTTGCCGCCCAAAACTACGATCTTGTTTTTATGGATTGCCAAATGCCCAATATGGATGGCTACGCAGCAACGGAACATATTCGCGCTACAGAAGCACCAGGCCAACACCTAGCAATTGTGGCGCTCACCGCCAATGTGTTTAAAGAAGATATTTTGCGCTGCCAGCAAGCAGGAATGGATGATTTTTTAAGTAAGCCCATTACATTGGCAGCACTAAAAAGTGCCTTAGATCAAAACCTACCGCGCAGTAGCTAGAGTCTGTTGACGCTTGGTTTACCGCCGCTGCTTACGCGCTTTTCGCTGCGAATCAAGGCGTAGTAAGCGATGCATAGTCATGCTATGAGAGCTTGCTACAGCACAGCTGCACAGCGAAAAGCGCCCAGCCTGCAGGGTTTGGCGGCGGCTGTTTTAAATAAAATCCGCCTGATGCTGCGTTACAAAGCGCAGGCGTAGCATGAGTACGCTGCGCGCTTCGTGCCTTACCTTGCCTCAGACCACAAACGATACAAACGATACAAACGAGGTTGGTAAATCAAACGTCAACAGATCCTAGAATAAAATAAATTAATGGGCTTTTAAGGTTGCAATCGCTGCCGCTTTAAATTCAAAAAAATCATGACACTCCAATAGGCGTACACCACTACATTCACGAATTAAAGAGATAAATAATTCATAAATCGCCATTGCTTCTTCATAATCTTCTTTACTAATCGCCAGTAAAAAAATAACCGTCGCTTCAACGCCCTCTCCCCATGCAATACCTTGTGGAGCCAGCACGGTATACACCACTGAGCGCTTAGCCAATAAGCCCAGAGAGTGAGGAACGGCAATACCATCGCCTTGAATCGTACATAAAATCGCTTCACGTTCAACCACCGAATGATAGAAATCCGGATCTACAATCCCTTCTTGCTCAAGTTGAGTGCATAAACGGTGAAATAATTGATCTTGCGTAATGGGCTCATCAATCAGCAAAAAATGGCGCTCATCAAAATAGCGATCTAATACATAGGAATGCGCACGATCAATTTCTACTATTTTCGCCAATTGCTCGAGCTGAAAATGCGTAGGGAATGGTGAAACGACAACAACCGGTTTACCTTTATCTTCAATCGGCTTGGTCGAAATAACGAAATCACTCTCAATCTGTTCAAGCGCGTAATACGCTTGCTGAGTAATGGATTCATTAATCAAAATTTGTGGGAATTTACGCTGCAACATGGCCTCTATCATTCGCAATGTTGAATTTCCACCATCACACACTAACAAAGCTTGAGGCCGACCGACAAAAGCAATTTGATAATGCCGCTCAAGACCGACGCCAATATGTAAAACTAAATAGCCAATCTCATTTTCATTGACCTGATAAACCGTATGCTTAGCCCAACTGGAGACCGCAGCCAAAGTAAAGTCATAGGCCAAAGCGTAGTGCTGTTTAATATCGGTTAATACTGGATTAGGTAAATTAATTTGATAGCGTAACCGCGTTATCATGGTTTTAACATGCGTAATCAAATCGATACGCAAGCGCTCATCATGGCGCAAATCATAATTAAAATTGCTATTGATATAATCCAGAATATAGCTGACTAAGGTATCGGCATCATCGGCATTAATCGTACTGGCCTGGACATGTTGAATACTGCGTACCGCAATATTCACTTGCAGAAAATGTGTTTCGGCACTCGATAATTCACAGCAACTAATTTGCTTTAGCAATGAAATTAAATCGCTAGCCAGCAAGCGCGTATCACGACTCACCTCTTCAATAGAAAGTACTTCCAAAGGAAATCCATCAATAATTCGTTTGCTTGCAACCGCACAATACAAACTGACGAAATGAAAGCCCTCATCGGTCAACCGCACATTGCTATGCGCCAATAAGCGCGGCAAGGTACTTAAAAAAGTCATCGATGCCGCATGCAAAACTGAATCATTCGTCAACAAAGGATGATCGATCTGTTCACGGCAAAGCTGACACAATAAATCGCATAAGCACACGCGAATGGCCGACTCCCGCCCTAACAGCTTCATCCCGTAATGTGGGCGTGCCTCAATACTTAATTGGTAATTAGCAAAATGCTGGCGCACCTCAGCCATATCGGTTTGCAGCGCGGCACGATTAACACACCAAGAGTCGGCTAAATCTTGCAATTTAAGTGAATACGCTGAGGTTAAAAAACTCATCAATAAATATTGCACTCGTTCACGAGCATTGCGTGGAACGGCTCGATGCGACGAATTGACAATATTGGCTTGATCAAAACGTATTTTATCGTGCACGGTCAGCATATAGCCTTCGCCACGCTGCAATATAAATTGCGCGCCGTGCTCCAATAAAAGCGTATTTAATGCGGAGATATCGGTTCTTACCGTGCGAGTGGACACCGAGAGCCTACGCGC
Source organism: uncultured Deefgea sp. (assembly GCF_947072475.1). Classification (GTDB taxonomy): domain Bacteria; phylum Pseudomonadota; class Gammaproteobacteria; order Burkholderiales; family Chitinibacteraceae; genus Deefgea. Next base: position 220,434 of record NZ_CAMTIA010000001.1, on the reverse strand, counting down.
TAACTCATCCTGCGGCAGTGTTTCTGCATGTAAGGTGCTATAGAGCAACGCTAATCTAGGATAAGGGAAACGAACCATAATGACCTTTCAATATTTCAACGAATATTGTTTTTATTGCAGCAATTTCACATAAGCAATGCTGCTAATCATCTCAGCACTCAAATACAGCGCCATACACCGCCCAGCTTCAAATTCGATTATTTTTACCGCGATATAAACGCGATCAGTAACGCATTTGAGCCATCATTTGATGGCCCAAAACAAGTGAATCACGCACTATCACTAACGGCTTTCATTTTTAAAGCAATCAGTGATCAATGTGCAATTTATTCAACGGTAAATATTTACTACTTGCACTCAACCCACTTGATTGATGCCATCGGAGCACTTAAGCAAGCTGGCGTTTTATCATGCTGAGTAGCGTGGCAACATCTTCCGGTCGCGTATTGCCACTGGCTTTATCGATAATCGAGCTATAGACGTGAGGAATGATTTTTGACACGCCTGCATCAAGCGCAATTTGTAGAATTTCTTCAAAATTTTGTAAATCAATCCCCCCCGTTGGCTCTAACCAGAAGTCTTGCTCAGCACAAGCCTTGGCGACTGCAACATACTCATCACGATATTTCAAACCATCCATAGAAAAATACTTTACCGAACTACCCCCCATATCTTTCAGCATGGCAATCGCGGTACTTACAGGAACAATCGCATCCGGCCTCTGGCTACTCAAAGTACCCGTTGAAATTTTCACCATGCCAACTTGACCCGTTGGTGAAATCAAACCATTCACCACGGTTTGCGTCTGTCCAACTAAAGCACGAGCAGGGCCTACACCGGTAAAGACTTGGTTAATATGCTGCGGCTGAATTTGGCGACTAATCTCATTCACCATTGCCGATTGGCGAGGATCACCGGCACCAAGGCCAATAGACACCGCATTTTCAATTAAATCGGCATACGCTTGCATATCGACAACAGCACTAGCGACATCCGGATAATTTTTAGACAGCAAACCGACGATGACAAATCCTTCTGCAGCCTGATAAATATCCACGGCATTTTGTTTGCTACCCGCTAAAACATTTAAACACACTCGGTCTTGATAAAAGTTAGGGCTTAATTTCATTGTGGTTTTTCCTGTAATAATTGACGAATCTGTTGGCTGATGACATCAAGCTGACTCGTGCTCACACTGCGCACATCCACCTCAATCTTGCCTTCATTGGCTTTATATTCTCGAAAGTAAATCGCAATCTCGCCGCATTTAAGTGCAGCAACAACTTCTGTCGCTTTAACGCCCAATACATCGTGATCAAAGTAAATCTCAGTCCGTGCAATATCACGGCCAGCACCATCCCAAACTACCTTGGCGCTCACTCCTGAAATCGCATTTAATGCACTCATAAAACCTTGCATTTTATTGACCATTTGATCAGCACTTTCTTGCTCTCGCGATAGAAAGGTTTCAATGGCGCAAGTTAAACCGAGAATGCCTTCTTTACCGACTTTCATTGCTCGGCCAATCCCTTTAGATTGCTTTTTGACCCAAGCAACATATTTCTCACGGCCAAGTACCAAACCGCTCGATGGACCTTCAATGGCTTTGGCTCCGCTATAGATCACCAAGTCAGCACCAAGCTGATAATAAAGACGCAAATCCTCCTCAGCGGCCGCATCCACAATCAGAGGCAGGCCATGTGTTTTTGCCACAGCAACTGCATCAGCGACCGTCAACATGCTTTTTTGTACGGTATGGTGCGATTTGATATACAAAATCGCTGCCGTATTGGGCGTAATCACCGCCGCCAATTGCTCACTAGAGCATTCATTCGCCCAGCCAGCCTCCACGACTTTACCGCCACCGAGTGCAACCATGGTCGCTACGGGCGCACCATAATTCACGTTATGCCCTTTTGGAATCACGATTTCACAAGGAACTAGCGTTGGTTTGGCATGTAAATTAAGCAGTAAATCAGCATCATCTTGAATGATCACTCCTGCTACACACTGTGCTATTCCTGCTGACGCACAAGACACCACCACGGCACTTTCCACCGCCAATAACCCGGCGATATACGCCCCAGTTTTATCCACCAAATCTTGCATTTCAAAATAATGCGTTAACCCTAAATTGACCGCAGCGACCACCTCAGGCAATGGCGTTGAAACGCCTAAAATCGTCATTCGTCCAGAAGCATTAATGACTGGTTTAAGATCGTATTTCTTATAAATTGAAGACATGTTCAGTTTTACCTTCATCAGTCAAAAATATTTTGCCAGCAACAATGGCTGCCAAAGGTCTAAATTGTTGGGCACAAAGCAGAGATTCACCTTCACAGTCGCTCTGCACTAAATCAGTAGAATCAACAGCAAAAATGGAGATATCGGCAGCAAAACCCACTTCAAGCCGCCCCTTTGCCGTTAAATGTAAAATTTGAGCAGGATGCGCTGTCACGCACTGAATCACTTCTGCCAGCGTCATTCCCAATGACAAAAATTTAGCCATCACGGGGGCCAAACCAAATACCGGCCCAGCGATTCGATTACGACAATAAATATCTGAGCTAATCGTATTGGGTAAGACGCCTTGAGCAATGGCTTGCCGTGCAACGGCAAAACTAAAACTCGCGCCGCCATGACCAACATCAAGCGTCACACCACGCTCAATCGCACGGTAAATACTCGTTCTCACCGTGCCTGAGCAATTCAAAATACGGTTTGGTTTGCCGTTATAACAATGCGTCAAAATATCGCCCTGATCGAGCATCTGAGTAATATCATCCAAATCAGGGGGGGTATTACCAACATGCACCATCAAAGGCAATTTCGGATGTTGCTGTTGAATCGCTTTGGCCATTTTTAACGGAGTAATACCATTCCCGCCCACAACGCTCGAACTTAAACGTGCTTTCAAACCAACGATAAAGTCGGGATATTGCGTAATGGCTCGATCTGCAGCGGCCAGATCAATGTCTGCCAAGTCAGCCAACTCATGCTGCGTTGCCAAACCAATCCGTGAGATATTTAATAAAGCGCGCACTTCGGTCTGACACGCTTGCGCTAACTGATTGAAATGGCCGATATCATTCGCACCACAACTACCCGCATCGATCACCGTTGTCACCCCGCCGGCAATACCGACTAAATCAGGCTCATCGTTGTATATTGGCGAAGCGGAATAGCAATGCACATGGCTATCAATCCAACCAGCACTGGCATAAAACCGGCCATTTAAATCGATCTCTTGCCGTGCCTTAGCATTGATTTGACCAATCTTTGCAATCAAACCGTCCTTAATCGCCAAATCAAAAACCACATCTTCAGCATCAATAGCGCGAGCACGACGAATGATTAAATCAAACATGCCAATTCCTTTTTCAAGCGCTGCCGCAAAGTAGCGGTAGCGAGACCCATTAAATTGCGACGGGAAATAGCGAACCAAACAACATCGCACCTAAAATCGCACCGCCGGTAATCGGTTTATTCCAGATATAAAACCCTAAGGCCCCCAACAAAGACCCCACTCCAATTGGAATTGAAACTGAAATTGCGGTGATCACAATCAAAGGACCAAGAAAACGACCCGATGAATTACCTGCCCCCATCATCACATCGGCGCCAAACGTTGAGTTCGATTGGTTCATCGTAAACTTACGCGCCAAAATAATAATGCCACCAACAGCACAACCGATTACCATGCCGGTCGCCAATGCCGGAAAAAAATTATCTAAGGGGTAAGTGACTCCTGCGCCTAAAAACATCGCCGGAATCCCTAAGCCAACGCCAGTCATAATGGCGCCACCGACGTCCAAAATACCGACGAGTGCACCTTCAATAATTCGTGCAAACAAAAAGCTGGCTCCAAATGCCGCAACCGCACCATAGACACCGGTATCCATCCCAGCGCGTAGCATCGAAACAAACGCCACCTCATTAAAGGCACCAATGCCGTAGACGTAATACATATGCGTACCGGCAAATACCCCAGCAGAAAGCAAGCCAACAAAGAAAGGGAAGCTCCAATCGGCAAACCAAAAATCAGTTCTTAATTCTTCACTCGGAAATTCAGTCATCTCTTCTCTCCTCAAGACTTACTTCAGTGTGCTGTGAATCAGCTCATACCATGCAGGGATGGCTAAATTAAAAGATTGAATCATTTCTAAATCGAAGCCACGGAAAAAAGCACTCAACACAAACAACAGCACCACGGCGCTCATCATTGTTTTAGTTATTTTGTTCCAGCCACCATCGTCAACGCCTTTACCAATCAAGATCCCAAGCACTAAACCCGGCACCGCATTACCCATGATTAATTGCGCCAAACCACCAAAAATCGTTCCCCAAAATCCGGAGCGCTTACCTGCTTCAATCGCGGCCAACCAGAAAATCACCGGCATAATGATGTTGACCAACAAATTAGCGGCAGGAACCAAGACTTTGACCGCAGTAATTTGCAAAGAAGGCGGTACTGCTGACGCGGTTGAATTCAAAAAAGCCACCACAACCATGCCGATCAAACCACATGCAATCGCCATTTTCTTAGGGTTGTGCATGGTTTCAGCAATGTTTTTATTCCGGCTCATTAATGCCGCTGCCCCCCAGTGCGGGATAATTCGATGATCAATATCTTGGGTAAATGCCCCTGCAGCGACAGATGAAGCCCAAGCATTAAAGAAAAACCCCAGGCCAAATGAGAAATGTGATGCCGCATCACCTTCACAAGAATTTAACTCGCCTAAAGTCCGAAATGCCCCCATCCCTTGCGTTGTCGGCGCATGAAACATCCGCGCCGCACCCGCACCAACGGCGAATCCGACCAAACCGCCAATCACCAGCGACTTCATTAATATCATCAGCAACATATTCTGTGATCCCTTTATGGCTTAGCGCTATGAACGACAAATGACACTTGTTCGGTATCAATTGCCGTCACACTCACACTGACTTCCAGTTGAACCTGATAGTGATTGCGAATTCTAGGCAAAAACAAAAATAAGAATTTTTCTTTACGCTGTATCTGCTCAGCCTTCAGCACCAGTACGTCTTGTGGCTCAATACGTAGCAAAATTTTATTGCTATCGGCCATCACCGTACGCTGCACTTTGGACAAAGCATCTGCAAAAGCCTTCGCCTTACTGTCGCCCATTCCGCTCACGGTCACCTTGCTCTGGAAGTGTTCTTTCATGATTTAAATGCCGTATTTTTTTTGATACGCTTGCACCAAACGCTGGCCAAGTTCTTCTTTATCCATAAAACCAAAACCCAACACGGTGTAGCCTTCTTCAATCGCTGTAATACCCTCTTCAACTGAACGCATGCCGTACTTGGCTTTGTAGCCATACTTGGTTTGTGCCGTAATTGCGCCAGCACCGCCACTGCCACAAAATGAAATACCCAATTGCGCATTTTCAGCTTTCATCACATCGCCCAACTTCATATCCGCCGCAACACCAGGAATCACCACGGCACGTCCTTGTGCTAACGCCACACCCGCACCTACTTTTTGGCCCTTACCTAAACGATCGCCGATTACCACTGTGATTTGAGTCATGATTTAATTCCTAATTTAATATTGAAGCGCCTGAAACAAGCTTCAGGCGAAGAGAGTTATTTGTTTTTTGCCATTTCAAAGTGAATCGATAGCAGCAATGCCTCTTTATGTGGCAAGTTGCCAAACATCGCGGTCACTGCTTCGGATAACTGCATCGCTGGCGCTGAAATCTCGTCAAATAAATCGGCATCAAAGTCTGGCAAACCTTCACCGGTCAAAGAACGACGCGCCATCGCGGCAATGTGTGAGTCCAATTTCATTTGCTGAACTTCACTGAGATATTTATTTTCCGTATCGAGCAACGCTGTAATTTGTCCCAACACCTGCTGCGCTAAAGTTTGAATCTGCTCTTCACTCAACTCCGCCATTAAAACCGCACTCATTTGATCTCCTTACCGAGAATGGATTGTTGCAATTGCTTGGATGGGTTTACTTTAACCAAGCCCGATCGGACTTTGTATCTGATTTTTTTCCACTACAAAGCGGAAAAACCCGACACCCGTAGCAATTAAAAACACATTCAATCGATAAGGTATTGAGTTAAACATCTTGAAAAACATAGCAAACATAAAAGTATCTAATTAAATTCAATCACTTACCCATATCACCACTTCGAGTATTAAATTTTGAATAAAAAAAACACGCTCTAATCTGAGCGTGCTTTTTTGAAATGGTGATCCTCGTACTTTGCCTAAAGTGGATTACAAATTTAATCCAGATCAAATTGGGTTAATTCACAGAAGGCACCGCCAAATAACGCTGCTCTAAATGCTGGCGGAAGTAAACGGGGTTGAGTGACTCACCGGTGGCATTGCGAATTAATTGATCGGTTTCGAGTTGGCTCGCTTGCTGCCAGATATGGGTATTGAGCCAAGTGAAAATCGGCGCTAAATCGCCTTCGGCGATGCGCTGATCTAAATCCGGATAAAGGCGTTGCAGCGTGGCAAAGTACTGCGCGGCATACATTGCCCCTAAGGTGTAGCTGGGGAAATAACCAAAGCTGCCATCGGTCCAATGAATATCTTGCATGCAGCCATCTTTAAAATTACCCGTGGTATCCACGCCCAAATACGCCTGCATTTTTTGATCCCACAACGCAGGGACATCATCGGGCTCGATTTCACCATTAATCAAAGCGCGCTCAATTTCATAGCGCAGAATCACATGCGCCGGATAAGTCAGCTCATCGGCATCCACCCGAATAAAATCGGGCTGAACTTGGGTGTAGATTTGTGCCAAATTCGCTGGGGTAAACGCCGCTTGCGACCCCAAATGCTGCGCAATCAACGGCGTAATCAAGGCCAAAAAGGCCGGATTACGCCCCAACTGCATTTCAAAAGCTAAGCTTTGGCTTTCATGAATCCCCATCGACCTTGCCCGCCCTACTGGCAAATGGCGTGTAGCGTGCGGTAGGTTTTGCTCGTAACGCGCATGCCCGGTTTCGTGCACAATCCCCATCAAGCTTTGGCTAAAATCGGCCTCGGTATAGCGCGTCGTAATCCGCACATCCTCGGCCACGCCGCCACAAAACGGATGATGCGACACATCCAAACGCCCAGCGGCAAAGTTAAACCCCAGTAGCGCCATCACCTCCACGCCCAAAGCGCGCTGCGCCTCAATGGCAAATGGCCCCGCCGCCGTGATGCGGGTTTCAGTCGCTTGTTGGGCCATGGCTTGTTGAATCAGCGCGGGGAGCCAGCTTTTAACATCGGCAAAAATACGATCGAGCTCAGCGCAAGTCATGCCCGGCTCGTATTTGTTGAGCAAAGATTCATACGGCGACAAGCCGGTTTGATGGCTCAATAAAATGCCTTCTTCGCGCGCCAAACTCACCACCGCCCGAAAATTAGCCAAGAAACCATCCCAATCATTATTCGCTCTTTGCGTGCGCCATGCGTGCGAGCATTTTGATCCGGCCAAGGTTTTGGCCTCAATCAAACTGGCTGGCAGCAAATTGGCCAACTGCCATTGCCGCTGCATTTCTCGTAAACTCACTTGCTCGGCGTCGCTAAGTGGCTCTCGACTTGCTGCCGTCAACAATTCGGCCAAGGCCGCATCGGTTAATGTGCGATGCATCAACACATCCAACTCGGCCATCGCCGCCCCACGCGCCTCATTGCCCTCAGGCGGCATCATCACCGCCTGATCCCACCCCACCATCGCGGCAAGATGTTCGTAGCGATACAGTCGGGTAAATATCGTGACAAGCTGTTGGTAAGCTGTGGCTGGCATAACTCAATCTCAAAAAATTCAAAAAGTGTCCCGATCATGACAGTGCCAGCGGCAATTGCAATCGGTATTTATTTTGGGCGGTACCGCAATCCGGTACCTTAAATAGATTTGGCGAGTATGGCTGTATACTTACAATAAAAAATCATGGGTATACCTCTACATTACTTGCAAATAATAGCCTACAGTCATATACCTACAATAAAAATCAATTGCCATTCACAGTCAATTTAGCGTCGAATTAAAACTTACGTCATCACTCAGCAAAATTACCAGTTTGGCTTTTAATTAATCCGCCATCCACGCAGCAAGATTCTGAACGACAGGCCCCGCTGAAATTGAAAGTGATCACAGATCGACTACGCTCGATTGCTTGATTGAGCTTGCCACCACTCGCTGTGCCCGGCTCTGGCTAAAGCTCAATATTCAGTGCACTTGCCGAGTTTTTTAGCCTGAGCGCTGCCCGACATTTTGAAATCTCCACCGCTTTGTTGCACCGCGCTGCCGGCAATGGCAATGGTGTAACGCAGATCAAAACGATCTGCGCTCATTTTGGCGTCGCCGACAATCTTCATCGCATCCAAGCCTTGCGGCATATTGGGCGTTTTGCACGTCATGGTAAAAGCCATCGCGCTGGCATTGCCGTTTTTTTGATCAAAGACACACTGCCCCATTCCCGCCAATACCGCGCTCGGATTCATGCCGTTATTGGGCAGGCATTGCTTTTGCGTCAAAGGCATGGCGACACCATCCGGCCCTATCGAACTGGATGTAATTTCCCACAGCTCGCCTGACAATGCTGGCGCACAAGTCACCCCGATGCACAGGCTCAAAATCAATAAGGCATTATTTTTTTGCATATAGACCTTTGAATGAGGATGAAATGGCACCGCAAAGCACTGCTTACTTTAGATGAAATCAAGATGAGAGCGTGGTGCTCGACATAAACGCCCCAAACACGCCAGCTATAATCATTTTTATTAAAAAACATCAATTAATAACTGTTTTTATAGCGGAGTAATCGATTTTATGGCTGAGATCGGGTATCAGCTATCGCTGACCTACCATGTCCATGCACATTACAGAATGAAAGCGCTCCACGTCGAGTGGCGGTGACATACGTTTTGAACGTTTATCCAAAAATCTACCGCTCGCTTGACACGTTTAGTGTGCAATTGGCTTTTGCGTTCAAGTATGAAGGTATCCATTTAGAATTTTGGGCGCGTATTTTTTCTCAAGCGTTGGGCAACGCAAGAATTAAGTCGCTATTCAATAATAACTGATACCCTCGAAACTAACTTCTGATAGACATTGTTTATATCCGCTAACGAAGGATCAAACAATGCTAAATTAAATCCATCGCCGACTGAGCTACTATAAATTACGCCACTATAATTGCATTTCTTAATAAACTCACACAAATATTGACTTGGCGCATAATCAAATGCAGCTGACCTAGGCAAAACGGGTCTAGTTAACTCACGTCCCAACAATTCAAGAAAACCGATAAAATTGCGGGTCTTTTTAATTTTTTCTTCATCACCAATCAAAAAAGGCGATATAGTCTTTCTTGGATTACGCAGATCTGCAAAAATCAAATCTCCACGAAGACTAGCTTTAGCTATTGTGACAGCTTCACCAGTATGAGGCCTGATCTCAGAGACAGCAGTTTGCTCCGTAGATGCCATATATAGATATGGAATACCAGCAGGATTTGCTCGTCCATGTGAAGCTAAATGCTTAGGTGGAGAACTCATTTGCTGTTGAGTAAAGGGATTGTCTAAACAGATTCGCCCACGAAACCACTCTTGCGGAGCATTTTCGGACTTAATTACTAAATGCTCTAGTAATTCCTTTAAGTCCATCATGTCGATCGCTGACTCAGGGAAGTATCGATTTGCGTGCATTAATTCCAAACGAAATTCTTGCCAGCGCTCGCTAACATCAATATCCCCATTAGATTGTGGGACAAATTTTTGCCTCACAATTTCACCGTCATCCAAAATCTCAGACAGCAACGCCCTCATTTGATGAGAATTTAAAGCAGTACTATTAAATATCAACCAGTCTTCTTGCATCCATTCAACAAGAGTTCGACCATTGTCATCTCTAATATAAATTCCAGCAAGAAGCTCAAACTGTTCCCTCAGCAAAACAGGATCAAGTAAAGGAAATTGTGCACTACCACAGAAATCACAGCAGCCCTCACTGGTTGAGAGAAAAGACATAGAATTACTTAAATGTTTATCGTCAAAACAATTTGAACAACAGAACATAATCAATCTACCAAATAGCTTGCTAATGTTTGTATATGATGTTTCATTGCTATTTTTTTTACAGTTCCTAAACCAGGGAAATGTCCACTTGCAGAAAGAGCCCTAAACTCTTCAATAGCTTCTGTTTGTGTTACTTTTGTGGTGCCGCTATTCACTTCTGAAATTAACTTGCTCAATGCCTCTGCAAACTTTCCGCCAGGGTCTGTAGGCGTATCATTTCTATCAGATTTGAAATGGAAAATGTACATTCCATCATCATCATCTGCATCGATGTAGGTGATATGAATAGCAACCGCATATGCTGGACCACCCGACTCCGAATAATCATCCCCAACAATCAGAAAATCACCGAAGCCATCCATTCCTTCATCTTCATAGGTAGCATGAAGATCAGAGAAATGTTCAACATCTGGATGCTCCCTATTTGATCTCTTTTCAAAACCATCCTTAATTAAAACACGATGAAATTCTTTAAAATGTTTTTGGTATCGCTTACCACGCCCATCATCTAAAAAAATGTGTCCATAACGTTCTTTTTCATCTTGAAGCAATTCAACTAAAGCCACCGGATCAGTAAACCCCGAGTGGATAAATGAAATCTTTCTTTGAGGAAAATCATTAGCTAAATCAAATGCTTCCCGTGCGCTAGTTTCTTTCTCTAGTAAAATACCCACACGGACATGCGAATCGCCTTGAAATGTCACATTCAAAATTTCAGATATTGCACTAGGATCTGTTGAGTGATTACCATTAACTGGATTTACAATCAGAACTGAATCACACTGACTATCAATTAATGTTCTTAGCGCCCGTATCAAGGCAGCTGTTGATTCTTTTACTGGCTCAATTATTGGCACGAACTGACTTTGTGCCATTAGCTCTGCACATTCACGTATAACGATCAAATCGTATTGCTTACCTCTAAAATACGGATAGTACATAAATTAACCCCAGTGAAGAGCCTCACAAGTCGGAGTCCCAATTGCTGTAAGAATATTGCTTTGTTCTTGCCGACTAACCTTAATGGTTAGTGCAATAGCATACAATGATTCAGGTAATTGTGCTGTAAATTGCTTGAGCCCCAACAAACTTCTTGTCGATTTTAGCGTTTCTAATGCGACATCATGGAGATCGCTAGGCTTAAAACTAACAATTTTTTCCTTAAGCACTGCATGCAATTCCGTATTAGGCACATTAGGAAGCGGTTCGCCAAATCGAGTAAGAATTTCAAGGTGCTCCTTCCGTGTAAGAGACTCAAATAAAACAGCAGGTTCTATCCGGTCTTTTCTCTCTACGGGTTTGCGAACTATTTTAATTTGATATCTATCCGTTAATAACAAAACACCAATCTCAGGATCATAATTATTTAATATTTCATCCAGATGATTCTCACCCGTTATAACATTAACTTTTGCAAAAACCTTCAAATATGATTTAATCTGACCTTCAAGTCGATCTAATTTATCTCTTTCGGACTTTATCTCATATACAGTAGATGTCCCATTCAAGATCACTAAATCAGCCTTACTATTAGCAACACGAAACTCAGAAAGCATCACTGCCGTATTTAGTGAATGAACACCGAAAAGTATTTTTTTTGTTACTGCGGCTTTATAAGCATACTCATGACGATATGCTTTATTTTTCAAAACATTAAAAACATCATCAAAAACTTGCCCAACTAATATTCTGCAATTATTGTCATCAACAACTTTCATTTGTTTTATTAAGCGCGCAAATAATGGAGACTGGGCACTTTTGGCCATCTCTTTAAATACTGACGACGAAAATATTCTTGACGCCGCCGCCAACTGCGAAGAATCAAAAACGACTTTTCCTATAAACATCTTTATCTGTAAATATAATTTAATTAGTTAAGTCAATTATACCACAAAATACTTAAACACAAAATATCAACTAGACATTGGCTTCAATAAAATTAAAACACCCAGGCACCACATAAACAATTTAAATAAAACTGCACCACTAAAATAATTCATTATTCACTACAACAGAAAACCACAAAATATGGCCTTACATTTGACATAAACCAATTAACTCAATGCAAAAAATATAAAAAGCCCTGTAAATACAGGGCTTTTTATCACCATTCAAACAACGGCACCAGAGACAGGATCACTCCCACTCAATCGTTGCTGGTGGTTTGCCAGATACATCGTAAACTACGCGGTTGATGCCGCGGACTTCGTTGATGATGCGGTTAGACACTTTACCCAACAAATCGTATGGCAATTCAGCCCATTTGGCGGTCATAAAGTCGCTGGTCACGACGGCGCGCAGGGCCACAACGTAGTCGTAAGTGCGGCCGTCGCCCATGACGCCGACGGATTTCACCGGCAGGAAGACGACGAAGGCTTGGCTGGTGAGTTCGTACCAGTTTTTACCGCTTTTTTCATCGGTTGCTGCGCGGAGTTCTTCGATAAAGATCGCGTCGGCGCGTTGCAGTAATTCGCAGAATTCTTGTTTTACTTCACCCAAAATACGCACACCAAGGCCTGGACCTGGGAATGGGTGACGATAAACCAGCGTTGGTGCCAAGCCTAGCGCCACACCCAATTCGCGAACTTCGTCTTTAAACAATTCGCGCAGTGGTTCAAGCAAGGATAGCTTCATGGTTTCTGGCAAGCCGCCCACATTGTGGTGGCTCTTGATCGCATGCGCTTTACCGGTTTTGGCTCCGGCCGATTCGATCACGTCAGGATAAATCGTGCCTTGCGCCAACCATTTGGCGCTTGGTAATTTGATGGATTCGGCTTGGAATACTTCAACGAATTCGCGGCCGATGATTTTACGTTTGGCTTCTGGATCGGTTACACCGGCCAAGTGGCCCATAAATTGGGCGGCGGCATCAACATGAATCACTTTCACGCCCAAATGCTCGGCGAAGGTTTCCATGACTTGCTTGCCTTCGTTCAAACGCAGCAAACCATTATCCACAAACACACAAGTCAGTTGATCGCCAATCGCGCGGTGAATCAGTGCCGCGGCAACCGATGAATCCACCCCGCCTGACAAACCCAAAATCACTTCATCAGAACCGACTTGTTCGCGGATTTTTGCCACGGCTTGGTCGATGTAGTTGGGCATGGTCCAGCTTGGTTCAGAGCCACAAATATCGAGCACGAAATGATTAATCATTTCGCGGCCCTTGAGCGTGTGCGTTACTTCTGGGTGGTATTGCACCGCATAAAAGCCACGTTGAACATCGGCCATCGCGGCGATAGGGCAAGAAGCGTTGCTGGCGATCACTTCAAAGCCGGCTGGCATCTCAGTAACTTTGTCACCGTGGCTCATCCACACTTCGAGGCAAGTTTTGTCACCGTGAGTACGGTCTGACAAGCCTTTGAATAATTTATTTTCTGCATTCACTTCGATTTCAGCAAAGCCAAATTCGCGTACCGTACCGGCTTCAACTTTACCGCCCAAGCTTTGCGCCATCCATTGCATGCCGTAGCAAATGCCCATCACCGGAATGCCAAGCTCAAATAAAGCCGGGTCAGCTTGGTAATCAGACTCGTAAACCGAGTTAGGGCCGCCGGACAAAATAATGCCCTTCGGATTAAATTCTTTAATAAAGTCGAGCGATACATCAAACGAATGCAGTTCGCAATACACATGCGCTTCGCGCACACGACGGGCAATCAGCTGCGTAACTTGTGAGCCGAAATCAAGAATGAGAATCTTATCCATATCGAATTGTCCAATGGTGTGCGGGAAAACGCGGCATTTTACCAGCATTTAATACTTCCTTCCCAAGCTCTTTATCAATTGGGCGCTGGACTGCAAAAATACCTGTATTTTTTCCGCTATTGCGGCTTAAAACAGCGTTTCAAGCCGCAATAGCGGCATCGTGGACGACAAAAATAGTGGGGGCATCGGTACCTGATGCCAAACACCACTAGCGCACGCTGGCAGAGGATTAATTGAGCGTCGGCGTTTTACGTACTGATTGCAGTAATTCGTCGAGCGCGGCCATGCCTGCGGGTGCGTTATGGTGATTAATCATCGCCGCCACCGCCCATGTTTTGCCTTGTGCATCGCGGATATAGCCGGCAACGGCACGCACGTCTTTGAGCGTGCCGGTTTTAATATGCCCCTGCCCGGCGCTAGACTCGTCTTTGAGCCGTTTTTTCATCGTGCCATCTAGACCAACAATCGGTAAAGAGGCGATAAATTCAGCCGCCAATGGCGACTGCCATGCGTCTTTAAGTAGTTCTGCCAAATGTCGGGCGCTGATTTGCTCTTTCCGCGATAAACCAGCGCCATTTTCCAGCACCAGTTCTTGGTAATTGAAGCCCTTGTTTTGCAACCAGCGCGTAATCACCGCATTGGCGCGCACGGCACTATTTGCGCCGTCTTGCGGCGTTCCTTGCACTGCGCCCAGCGTTAAATACAATTGCCGCGCCATCATATTGTTACTGTATTTATTAATATCGCGAATGGTATTGGTGAGCGAGTCAGATTGGCTGCTGGCCAGCAATACGCTCGAGTTTGGGGTTTTGCCCAGCTGCATTGTGCCGCTAATTTTGCCACCGGCATCAAGCCATAAATTACGAAACAACTGATAGGTATAGGTCGGCGCATCAAATACCGACATATATTTGTCGCCAATACACCCAGCAGGTACTTCACCGACCAGTTGCAGCATCAATTGCGGCGTGGCTTGCCCAAGTCGAAATTGCACGCGCTTTTGCCACGCATCGCAACTGCCACCTGCCGCTATTGCCAATTGATTACTCAGGCGCACTTCTGGCCAATCGGGCTCGGCCGACACCCGAACGCGTTCGCCATCGCTGCGAATACGTAAGCGAATAGATTTAAAGTTAGTCAGTAAAGCATCGGGCTTAACCATAAACGGCCGATCACTGGCCTCGCCATCATCGTCAAAAGCGGGTTCTTTTTCATCAATGACAAAAGCACTGCGATCGAGCACAACATCACCGCGAATGTCATCTACCCCAGCTGCTTTTAAATCGCGCACCAATAACCACATACGCTCGAGCGTTAGCTTTGGGTCTCCCGAGCCTTTTAAATACACCGGGCCTTCTAATACGCCATTTTTATTGGGCAAAGCATTGGCACGCAACTCGGTACGCCATTGCCATGCTGGCCCTAATAATTCCAAGCCGGCGTAGGTGGTGATTAATTTCATCGTTGAGGCTGGATTGGAGGGCACGTCCGCCCGATAAAATTGCGCCTGCCCCGCGCCATCGAGCGGCAGCAGCGCAATCGAAATCGCATCGGCTGGAATTTTGGCCGCTTTTAAAGCATTGCTCACGCCAAGCGGTAAAGCCTGCATGGTGGTTTCTGCTGCCCAGCTACTACTCATGGCCAAGGCCAGCAAAGTGATCCATTTTTTCAACATGAGATTCCTGTTAACGCATAAAAGAAACCGCGCTTGGTGCCCAAGTCATTCGGGCGGACGCAAAACGAAGTTGACTTTGGGGTATTTAAATTGACGCTGGCAGCGGCGTATCGCCGCCTTGCCGCGCTTGCCACGCGGCCAAATCCAGCCGATATTGCTGCAGCTCTTCGGTATACACATCAAAAACACAGGGGTAGCAACCACTATTGCAACACGCCTCAAGTGGCGGCTCTATCGGCGCTTGCGGCTTAGGATCGTGGTTTTCTGGTAATGCTTCAGGCGGATTCATCGTCATTTCATCTATCGCATCTGTTAGAATGTCGCTATGAGCTATCAAGTACTAGCCCGTAAGTGGCGACCAAAAACTTTTGCCCAATTGGTCGGGCAGGAACATGTGATTAAAGCACTGGCAAACGCGTTTGCTAGTGAACGCTTGCATCACGCTTATTTGCTCACCGGCACCCGAGGGGTGGGTAAAACCACCATTGCCCGGATTATGGCCAAAGCGCTCAATTGCGAAACCGGCATTACGTCTGAGCCTTGCGGCGTTTGCTCAGCGTGTACGCAAATTGATGCGGGGCGTTTTGTCGATCTACTTGAAATCGACGCAGCGTCCAACACCGGTATCGATAATATTCGCGAAGTTTTGGACAACGCGCAGTATGCACCGACCGCCGGCCGTTTCAAAGTTTACATTATCGACGAAGTGCACATGCTCTCCAAGTCGGCATTTAATGCCATGCTAAAAACACTGGAAGAGCCGCCTAGCCACGTTAAATTTATTCTGGCAACGACCGATCCGCAAAAAGTACCGATTACGGTACTGAGTCGTTGTTTGCAGTTTTCATTACGGCAAATGACGCCGCAGCAAGTCACCGGCCATTTGCATCAGGTATTACAAGCCGAACAAATCGAATTTGAACCCCTGGCACTCAATCTCATCGGCCACGCCGCCAGCGGCTCGATGCGCGACGGTTTGTCTTTGCTCGACCAAGCCATCGCCTACGGCGCGGGTAAAGTTGAAGAAGCCGACGTTCGCGCCATGCTCGGCGCAGTGGATCAAAGTTATTTATTTGATTTACTCACGGCACTGGTGGCCAAAGATGGCAGTACTTTACTCAAAACCGCCGATACCATTGCCGAGCGAGGCCTCTCGTATGAGGCCGCTTTGCATGAATTAGCCTCTTTATTACAACAGATTGCGCTAGTGCAAGCCGTGCCTAATGCGCTGGCGGATGATTTACCGCTGCGCGAGCAAATCGTCGCCGCGGCGCAAGCGATTTCACCCGAAGACATCCAGCTGTATTACCAAATTGCACTGCATGGACGACGCGATTTACCGCTGGCACCGGATGAATACGCCGGCTTTACCATGACGATTTTGCGGATGCTGGCGTTTGCCCCCAGCAGCGCAGGCCATACGGCGTTGCCAGCCAACAGTAATCCACCCGCGGTACCGAGTGCGCCAGCGCCAACGCATCCGGCCTCAAATCATCCAGCACCCAGTAATCCGGTCGCAAACAATCTAGCGCCAAGCAGCTCTGCCCCCGCCAGCGCCCCAGCGCGCAATGATTCACCACCTTGGCAGCAAGATGCAGCGCCTGCGGCCATGTCGATGCCCGCTCCGACGCCAGCTCGCACCAGTGCGCCAGTTAAGCCGGCTCAATTTAATGGTGATTGGCGGGCACTGGTGGTGCACCTCAAACTGGGGCAAGCAGGTATGCTCGCGCAGCACTCGGAGCTATTGAGCTACAGCGATATACAGTTCAATATTAAAGTTGAAGAAGTGCATCGCAGTGTGGCAACGCGTGATTACCAAGAAAAATTACGCAGCGCGCTGAGTGAGCATTTTGGTCGCGATATCGCGCTCAATGTACAAATTGGCGAAGTACAAACTGAAACGCCAGCCGATATTCATTACCGTGAAAAGCAAGAACGTCAAGATCAAGCCGTTGCGGCGATCAATAACGATCCTTTCGTGCAAACCATGGTGAAAGAATTTGGCGCAAGTATTGCATTGGACTCAATCAAACCCATTTAAAAAAAATCAGCCAGCGATGCACAGATAGGCCGCGAGCCAATCTTTAAGCCTCATCTTGTCGCTGGCCGCTTTTCTCTTCATGATTAAAAAGGAAATCTTATGTTTGGTGGTAAAGGCGGAATGGCTGGCTTGATGAAACAAGCGCAGCAAATGCAAGAAAATATGAAAAAAGCCCAAGATGAATTGGCCAACGTTGAAGTTGAAGGTCAATCTGGCGCTGGCATGGTTAAAATCACGCTGACCTGCAGCAATGTGGTGCGCCGCGTTGCGATTGACGACAGCCTATTGTCGGACGACAAAGACATGCTCGAAGACTTGATCGCTGCTGCATTTAATGATGCGCTGCGTAAAGTAGAAGCTACCAGCCAAGACAAAATGGGTGGTTTTACCGCCGGCATGCAATTGCCACCCGGCTTTAAAATGCCATTTTAATGGGCTCACATCGCCAAATCATCGCGCGCAAGCAGTGATCAATGGCGATGATTTATCGTGATACTACGCAGCACCCAAGGCGTTATCTCTACGAGATAACGCCTTACTAATACCAACACATGTTTTCCACGTCATAACAAAACCCGTGGTATTGCTATTTAGGCACCGACCACCAACGCCACCAGAGCAATACCTATGCCTATCCCCGCCTCATTACAAAATCTAATTGATGCACTGCGCGTTTTACCCGGCGTTGGCCCCAAATCGGCAGCGCGAATGGCGTTTCATTTGGTGCAGCGCGATCAAGTCGGTGCGTCAGACCTTGCCCATGCGCTAGAAAACGCCTTGGGGACTCTGAAGCATTGTCGACATTGCAATACTTTTACCGAGGCGGACACCTGCGACATTTGTTTGGATGAGCAACGCAATCATGCGCAATTATGCGTCATCGAAATGCCAACCGATCTCATGTCGATTGAGCAAACCCGCAGTTATGAAGGCTTGTATTTTGTCTTAATGGGCCGTTTAAGCCCGCTCGATGGCATAGGTCCGCACGATATCGCGCTCAAACAATTACTCGAGCGCGCCAGTGATGGCCAAGTGAGCGAAGTGATTTTGGCGACCAATTTCACTACCGAAGGCGAAGCCACCGCGCATTATGTGGCTGAAATGCTGCGCGCGCGCGGCCTAAAAGTCAGCCGTATTGCCCGCGGACTCCCTGTTGGTGGCGAGCTGGAACATGTTGACCCCGGTACTTTGGCGCAAGCACTGATCGAGCGCCGTGGCTTATAAAAACCTAGAGTCTGTTGGCGTTTAGTTTCGCCCACCCCATTCACCCGCGATCTACGACGTTCGATAGCAGCAACAGGGCTTTCTTTTCGGCATAAAAAAACGCCACTTTAAAAGTGGCGTTTTTCAACCCATCTAAAATGACTTAGTCTCGGCTATTGCCGGTAAACGCCATAATGATACTGAGCAAATTAACAAAAATATTGTACACATTCAGGTACAAGCTCAATGTGGCGCTGATGTAATTGGTTTCACCACCATTCACGATACGGCTCACATCGTACAAGATATACGCCGAGAAAATCATGATCACGGCAGCAGAAATCGTCAATGACAAAGCTGGAATCGCAAAGAAAATATTGGCGACCGCCGCCAATAAGACAATCACCATGCCGATAAACAAGAATTTACCCATAAAGGAAAAGTCTTTTTTCGTCACGGTAGCGATGGTCGCCAAGGTAAAGAAAATCGCGCCGGTGCCAATTGCAGCCATGCCAATCATTTCTGGACCATTGCTAAATTTCATTGCCATTTGCAAAATTTGGCTGAGCCACAAGCCCATAAAGCCAGTCCAGCCCAACAAAATAAACACGCCAGCACTGCTTTCTTTGGTTTTTTCGATGGCATAAAACGCCCCGAAGCTGACCAACATAAATAAGCCAAAACC
Source organism: uncultured Deefgea sp. (assembly GCF_947072475.1). GTDB lineage: Bacteria > Pseudomonadota > Gammaproteobacteria > Burkholderiales > Chitinibacteraceae > Deefgea. The sequence continues at coordinate 201,060 of NZ_CAMTIA010000001.1, read as the reverse complement.
TAAAAAACCGCTCATCCGAAACTGCATAGACATACCGAGCAAGGCGCCTGCAGCGGTTGGCAGCATCGTCAAAGCCAATAAAAAGTAGGTATTACGCAGCACTTGATTGCGTTCTGCCGACAAGGCGCTATTGCCATACGTCGTGGTGTTAGTATTAAAAGATTGCATTTTGAATCTCCTGATTGATCGGTGTCGATACTGTATCACCTGCTAAGAGGGCGGCAAAGACAAAAAGTTTCAAACTTTCACATTGATTATACAAATAATCAATTACATAACATCGGAAACGCCTGCGCCAAATTAGAGACTTCCAACTGATTGGCCTGACCTTGCTGCCAAACAGGGGAACGACTGCGATCAAATAATGTGGCATAAATGCCGGCGGCAAAATCACCATAGCGTAAACACGCCGCACTGACCTCAGTTTCTAACTGTACCGTCTGTGCAAACGACAAGGCCGCGCAGCGTTGTTGCAAAGTCCACGCCAGCCACAAAGACGTGGGTGACGCGCGCTGCACCCGCAGCGCAGCCGCCGCGAGCCAAGCATCATCCAAAGTTGAAAAATAACTCATGTGATGCAAAGCATCATTCAAACTGCCGCTGGCGCAGCCGCGCAGCAAATCTGGATGGGCGGCTAAATGTCCTTCAGGCAGCGTTAGCTCGGCTTGCTGCGCCGCTTGCGTTAAATAATCGCTCAATACAACACGATCTAACTCAGCCTGTCCCTGCCAAGCCAAAGCACTTAAATCCATTAAAACTTGGTGCCGACTTGATTCGGGCAAAGCCCACTGGGCGGCACCGCAATACAGCGCATCACTGGCATTGATCGCCGCGCCAGACAAAGCTAAAAAAGGACCAAAACCGGCTAATTCAGCCAGCCAGCGACTCGCCGCCACATCCGGAAACAAACCAATCGCCGTTTCTGGCATCGCCAATTTGCTATTTTCGGTCACTACTTTATGGCTCGCCGCAGCAAATAAACCCCAACCGCCGCCCATTACAATGCCATGCCCCCACGCCATCACCGGCTTGGCATAGTCTCGAATCATTTGGCACAGTACATATTCTTCAGAAAAAAAAGCATCGCCTTGTGCCAATTCACCGGGCTGAGTCATCGCCGCATGCAAGGCTTTTAAATCCCCTCCGGCACAAAACCCACGCTCACCGGCACCAATCATCACCACCGCCACAATCTGCGCTTGATCACGCCAATCGTTCAGCGCAGCAGACATTTGCCGGACCATACTTAAGTTTTGAGCGTTGATCCGCTCTGGCGCTGATAAAGCTAAAATACCAATTTGCGTGCCATTTGGGCCCGTCATCAGTCGCACGTGAATCGTCATTGCATATCCTTTTTGCGCACAGCCTTTAATCAGGCTCAATCTCTACCACCAGCAGATTGAGACTATGCTGAATCTCTTGATTTAACCATTAGGAAAACCGCCATGCTGACAACAATATTCAGTCTGTCGTTGGCTTTGTCGGTGGTTTCTGGCAATGAAAACGAGGCACAATGGCAAGCCAGACTCGCCAAAGCCACAGCACAAGAAATGCGTAATCCATGGGCTGCCGCAGTCACGTATTGCTATGCCGCGCGTTTAGGCATCACCGAAGCGCAATATCGTTTAGCCATGCTGTACGCTTTTGGGATTGGTGTGCCAGAAGATCGGGTTGCTGCTGCGAGTTTATTATCTATCGCTGCCGAACAAGGCCATCAAGAAGCGCAAAAAATGCTAGAAACCATCCGCATTAGCGGCCATCGCCTGCCCCGCTGCGTCGAAGCGGATGTGGAACCGGTGATGAGTAAATCACCGATCCTGAGCGCCAAAATGAATGCCAATCAGCAAGTGGTTGCCAACATCATTAGCAAAATTGCCACTTGGCACGGGGTTGATCCTTCTTTTGCACTGAGCATTGCCAAGGTTGAATCAGGGCTCAATAGCAGTGCCGTTTCTCCCAAATCTGCGATGGGGGTGATGCAGCTGATTCCCGAAACCGCAGCGCGGTTTAATGTTAAAGATGTCTTTAATACCAGCCAAAATGTGAAAGGTGGCGTGCGCTATTTACGCTGGCTACTCGATCGCTACCAAGGCAATATCGCCTTAGTGGCAGCCAGTTACAATGCCGGGGAAGGAAAAGTCGATCACTACCGTGGGATTCCGCCCTATCCAGAAACACAGCAATACGTGAAAAAAGTGCTGCAACTCTACCCTTTTTCAGTTCACCAAACCGCTGCCGATCGCGGCCGCGATATCAATGTGTTTCCCGAACAAGTTAAAAGCAAAAAATCAAAGGTATATCGCTAGACAGTCCATTCTAAAAAGCCTAGCTACATATACCCATGCAGATCCCAAATCAAAAAGCCAGTCTTCAAAACCAGCTAACGCGCTTAATTTTATCGCACCGTGCGCCAGTCACTAAGTACGTTTCAAGTGCGCCCCGCCAGCTCGGTTTAATCTTCGTCTTGATCAAACGCGTCTTCAGTGGCTGCGGCATTGGCTTTTTCAATTTCTTTGCGCTGGCGCTGAGCGTCACCCAAAGCTTGCTCATAGGCATGACGCTGCTCATCGGTCATTTCGGGTTTGAGTATTTCCAGCTCTTTTGCCGCTTGATACGCCGGCATGGGCTGCAATTGAGACACTAACTGAATCAGCGATGAAAATTGCTCTGGACTAACCGGCATCTGAATCTCCTTAAAAACAATGAGGGTCTAAGTCAACCCAACGTCAACAAACCCTAGCAATCTACACCGGGTTCAGCCGCAGATCGACTATTTTTGAGTGGTAAATTGTCACTGGCATGGTAGCTCATCACTAAAGAATACTTGGTTTTTTCGGTGCTATTACGGCTCGCGGCATGAAAAGTGCGCGCATCAAACAGCACCACATCCCCTGCGCTCAAGCGTGGAAACTGCGCTTTGGCAATCCACGGCGCGGCGTCTGGATGCTCGGCGAGCAAAAATTCACGCGCATCAAACGCGGCTTCAGGCAAGGTCAAATGGTGCGACCCAGGAATAAATCCCAAGCCGCCATTTTCTGGATTTTCATCGCCCAAAGCCAGCCAGCATGACACCAATTGCGGCTGGCTAAAACGCCAATAGCGTAAATCACGATGCCATAAAGTATCGCTACTAAAGCTCGGCTGCTTAGTCATCAAGCTATTGTGGTGCACCTGCGTTAAGGTAATCCGTTCGCCCAGCAAAGGCCGCAATAACGCCAACAAGCGTGGATGCGTCGCCCATTGCATAAACACCGGCGAGCGCGCCACCATGCCGCGTAAACGTCGAATCGTTTGGCCGCCTTGCGCATCAATCGAGCTTGGTGCGCCCGGATACGCCAAACTGGCTTCCAATTCCAGCGGCTCAGCACGGGCTTCAAGGGCCTGCATGGCCGCATCTCGAATCAAAGCGACTTCAGCCGGCAGCGCAAAGCCGCGTAAAATAACCAGGCCTTGCTCAGCAAACGTGGTACGCAAAGCCGATATATCCATCGGATGAGAAAATTCAAGCACCGTATTGGCCTTATTAAAGATTCGAATATTGCGATTGTACTGCAACTCTCGATGCCATGCGCCCATGGGATTTCACCCAGCTTTCAATCCTTAGGCAAAATAATCATCGCTTGCAAGCCGCCTTGCGAATGATTGCTTAGCTCTAAAACACCACCGTGGGCCTGAATAATATTGCGTGCAATCCCCAAGCCCAAACCATGCCCTTGATGATTGTGCTGACGGCCATGATCTAAACGAACATAGGGATCAAACAACGTTGCCAGCGCTTCATCGGGAACGCCCGGGCCATGATCGCGCACCACAATCACCACTTTGCCCACGCCTTCAAGTACCGAAATCTCAACCCGTTCACCGTAAAACAGCGCGTTGTCGATCAAATTACTCAAGGCGCGCTTGAGTGCCAACGGCTTAACCATCACCCATAAACCACAACGGCTATAGGCAATTTCATGCCCTGCCATGCGCGAATCTCTCACCATCCGGCCCAATAAAGCATCTAAGCGAATTCGGGTGCGGTTTTCATGAATATCGCTGTCTTTCACGCTTTGCAAAGCGCCTTTGACCATCATGTCGAGCTCGTCGAGGTCTTCATGAAACTCCAACCGGATGGCTTCATCGTCGAGCATTTCGGTGCGTAATTTCAGCCGCGTAATCGGCGTGCGTAAATCATGCGAAATCGCCGCAAACAGTTTTTCACGGTCTTCTAAATAGCGTTGAATCCGCTCGCGCATCGCGCCAAACGCATTCGCCGTGCGAATAAATTCTTCGCTGCCTTCAGCTGGCAATGGCGGCGACTCGCCCTTACCAAAAGCCTCAGCCGCTTCTGATAGCGCCGCCAAAGGCCGGGTAATCCAGCGCACCACCACCCAAGTCAATAGCAAGACCGTAATCAAGGTAATCAATTGCAATAGCCAACGCTGCGGCGGCATCGGATCGCTATTATCCAAAAAATAAGGATCAGGCATCAGCGTGGCCAAATACAACCAATGCCCCGGCTCGATTTCAGTTTGAATCACCAACACCGGAGCTGGGCGCGGTGCCATCAACAAGGTGTTTTTAATCCAGTGATCGGGCAATTGCGAAACAGTCATCCCATCGCTAGACACTGCCAATTGATTGGGCCAAGCAAAGGCCAAACGCAAATCTGTTAACTGCGGTAGTTTTTGTTCAAATATACGATGTATTACCTGCAAAACTTGATTGGACAATGGCTGCGCGGCAATACCCTGCACAGGGATCGGGCTATCATTGACCGTTACAAAAAACCGTGTACCGCCCATTTCGCGCAATTGCTGAATCACTAGCGGCCGATAATTGGGCGGTAAACTTTGAAAAAAATGCACCGCACTCACCGCGCCAAGGGCAATATGATCGGCCGCCGCACTGACCTCTTGCTCGGACTTATTTTGCAAATAATTGGCCCAAATGGCATTACCAATTAATTGCGAAGCCAACACCCCCACCGCCATCACCCACAATAATCGCGGCAATAATCGCGATGGCAAAATATGCTCTAACCAACGCGGCATGCTCATTAAGCGCGCACGCCGCGCCAATTCACGCAGCCATTGCCACTGCCCTTTAAACATGACTAATGGTCACCTCGGCTGAGAGCACATAACCCGCGCCGCGCACGGTTTTAATCAGATTGGGGTGCTTGCCATCGTCTTCTAAGCGTTGCCGTAAGCGGCTCACTTGCACATCGAGCGAGCGATCCAGTGGTCCGGCATCGCGGCCACGCGTTTCTTCGGCCAATTGACTGCGATCCAAAATCTGTCCGGGATGCTCTAAAAACATTTTCAATAGCTGAAAATCCAAGCCCGTCAGTTTGACGACCTCACCATCGGGCGACATTAAATTACGCTCTACCGTATCCAGTGTAAAACCGACAAAACGATAGTATCGCCCCGTCCCTGAACCGGTCTCAATACCGGTACGGCGATGAATCGCTTTAATGCGCGCCAGTAATTCACGGGGGTTATATGGCTTAGCAATATAATCATCGGCCCCTAATTCAAGCCCCACAATCCGATCGGTTTCGTCCGAGCTGGCGGTCAGCATGATAATCGGCACATTGCTATTTTTGCGCACTGTTTGGCACAAAGCAAAGCCATCGGTGTCGGGCAGCATCACGTCTAAAATCACCAAACTGAGCTCGTCTTTATGGCGATCAAATTCGTTCAAAAAGGTTTCGCCATCGGGCGCAAGCCGAACATCGTATTGATTGCGTTCCAAATACGCTTTAAGCAGCGTGCGGGTTTTTAAATCATCATCCACAATTAAAATATTACGGCTCATTCCCTGTCCTTTTCAATCGATCTCTCCAATATGGCGCTCGTCGCAAGCGGTGTTCGCGATCAAGTCCACATCGATTATTCGTCTTTGCGATTTAACGCTTTCACCATCGCGGCTAACCGTTGCTGCGTTTCAACGACTGAAATTTTATCGTCTAAATAAAAGGTTTGAATCTGCGCCACCACTACGTCTTTAAAGGTTTCATCGGCCGCCATCCGGTGCACTAAGCTTGGCGCTTGAAACGCGCTACCGCGTGAAAAAGCCCGCCATGAAGCCTTGCTACAGCTATCCAAACTGGCGATATCCATGTCTCGGCGCACAGGAATCGAGCCTTTAATCCGGTTGTAACCGATTTGCACCGCCGGCGACAACATCAACTGCGCAAAGCGCTCTTGATTGACTTGCTTGGCATAGTCCCCAGCAAACATCACCAAGGTATCAATACTGTATAAATGGCTATCTTCGGTTTTTGGCACCGTACTGCAGGCAAAATCGACATCCAATACCCAACCTTGCGCGACCAATTCTCCCTTCATCCAATCGCCCATCACCAACATCGCCGCTTGCCCGCTGGCAAATTGTTTGGCCACCTCGGTCCACGACACATCACTATTGCCCTTGGGCGTATAGGTTTTCCATTCGCGCAAACGATTTAAGGCGCGCGCAAAACGCGGATCTAAATACGCTTGTGGATTTTTTTTTACAAATAAATCTCGATAAAACGGCACATCGCCCTCGGCCAGCACCAGCGTTTCAAATAGTGTCGCCACTTGCCAAGCTTCGCTACTTTGCGCCAAAGGCGTTATCCCAGCGGCCTGCAATACTAAAGCAATCCGGCGAAAATCATTAAAATCACGCGGTGGTTTTAATCCCAAGCGATCAAATATTTTTTTGTTATACAGCAAGGTATTGATGCGATGAATCCCTAAAGGCACCGCCACCGTATGCTGCCGATGCTCGACTAGATTCCACACCGTGGGAAACAACTGGTTTTGCCAGCGTACCGCCGCACTGTCTATCTCTAAAATCAAGCCCAACTCAGCCCATTCATTAATCGCCGGACCGATCAACTGCGACACCGCCGGCGGCTTGCCCGACAACACACGACTTTTGAGCACCTTCATCGCCCCGCCACCGGCGCCCCCCGGAATCGCCGAGTCTCGCCATTCGATATTTTCTTCGGCCATTTTTTGCCGTAAAAAATCCGCCGCCCGCCGCTCATTGGGCGAAGTCCACCAATGCAACACATCCAGCGGCTCTGCGGCATGTAGTGCGCTACTCAGTAGCAACAAAAGCAGACTGATCGCAGGGTATTTTATGGTTTTCACTATTGATTCAAACACCTGTCGCAATTCTCCATGAATTAAGTCGACTATATCGTAAGCTTCCAAGGAAAAGCGTAATAAAACATTTCTTTTTATGCCGATATGCAATTTGGCCAAACCAGGGGATTACATAGGATAAAGCTGGTTTTGTCAGCATTTTGTCGTTTTTTGAGCATTGTCCTGTGATTTTTTGTAACGTACAAAACTCAAGCCAATGTCATGTAGTCCAATAAATTCAACAACATCGACATAATTTGAGCAAAAAATCCTCGTCGCTAGTGTCACAAATTACTCGGTGCTAATTTAGCGCCACCGAGACAAATAGATCACGGCACACACACGAGGATTAAATCGCATGCGCACGCTCAGCACACGTCATCTTTTACTAGCGACTTTATTGGCAGCAGGAACCGCCCAAGCAGGCACTGTGAATATCGAATCTTGGCGGGTCGATGATAAGGCCCTCTGGGAAGAAGTGTTAATTCCAGCATTTCAAAAAAAGAACCCCGGCATTCAAGTCAAATTTACGCCAACCGCCCCGACTGAATATGACTCAAGCTTAACGGCGCGCTTAACCGGCGGTACTGCTGGTGATTTAATCACTTGTCGTCCATTTGATAAATCACTCGATTTATTTAAAAAAGGTCAGCTAGAAAAACTCGACGGCAAAGCCGGCATGGAAAACTTCCCAGCGTCTGCCAAAGTGGCATGGCAAACTGATGATGGCAAAACAGCCTACTGCATGCCAATGGCTTCAGTGATTCATGGCTATTTTTACAATAAAAAAATCTTTAAAGAACTGAACTTGCAAGTGCCAAAAACGCAAGCTGAGTTCTTTGCCGCAATGGAAAAAATCAAAGCCGCTGGCAAAACCCCCATCGCCCTAGGTACAGCCGATCAGTGGGAATCCAACCAAACGGTATTGACCAATGTCGGTGCTAATAGCTGGAAAGGCGAAGACGGCCGTAAAGCCTTGATCGCTGGTAAAGCCAAATTTACCGATCCACAATTTGTTGCCGCTTGGGAACAACTGAGCAAAATGGGCCCGTTGATGGGTAAAGGCGCTTCAGCGCAAACCTATGCCGATAGCCAAAACTTATTCGCCATGGGCAAAGCCGGTGTGTATCCAGCCGGTAGCTGGGACATCGCTTACTTTAATAAAGAAGGCATGGATTTTGGTGCCTTCCCGCCGCCTGTCGCTAAAGCGGGCGACCAATGCTATATCTCGGATCACACCGATATCGGCATGGGCGTGAATCCCAAAGCCAAAAATAAAGCCGATGCGTATAAATTTTTGGCGTGGCTCGGTTCACAAGAGTTTGCCGACCTCTACACCAATAAAGTCACCGGCTTTTTCTCACTATCGAATCACCTGATTTCGGTGCAAGACCCTGTTGCCAAGCAAATGCTCGATTGGCGCAAAACCTGCAAATCAACCATTCGCCTTAATGCGCAAATCATGAACCGTGGCACGCCAGCAATGGAAAACGAATTGTGGAATGTCAGCTCGCAAGTGCTCAACGGCAAAATGGCGCCCAAAGAAGCCGCAGTGCAAATCCAAAGCGGTTTTGCTAAGTGGTACGCCCCGCAGCAAAAATAATCGATTTGCCCCTCACCCCAGCGTGAGTTGAGCCGGCGGCGTGCCGCCGGTTTTTTTCTGCCTGAAGACACCAGTAGGGTGGGTTACGGAGCGTAAGCGACAACCCACCACAGACATCCACCGTGATTGACCCGTCTTTTTTGATTTTTTGGAGTTGTGATGAAACGCTGGCATATCGTTTTATTTCTTGCGCCCGCGGTACTGATTTATTCGGTCTTTAGCGCCTTACCTTTACTAGACACCTTGCGCCTTGGTTTTTACACCACCAATGACGCGGGTGTGGCCCATTTTTCGGGCTTTAGCAATTACTTCACCATCCTCACCGACCCCGCTTGGTCAAGCGCGTTCTGGAATGCGATGGGCAATAACTTTAAGTTTTTTTTGATTCATTTACTGATTCAAAACCCCATTGGCTTGATCTTAGCGACATTCTTATCGCTCAAAGGGCTCAAGTTCGCGCGGCAATATCGCACTTTTATTTTCCTCCCCACGCTGCTCTCTGTGGTGATTATTGGTTTCATCTGGCAACTGATTTTGTCGCCACTGTGGGGCGTTTCAGAATCAATACTCAATGCGGTCGGACTAGGGGCGTATTTCCAGCCATGGCTGGGTGAAGAAGGCTCAGCGCTGATTACCCTGGCTTTAATTTCGGTTTGGCAATTCGTCGGCATTCCGATGATGCTGATTTACGCCGCACTACTGGCCGTGCCTGAAGACATCGTCGAAGCGGCCTACGTCGAAGGCGCGTCTGCTTGGCGTATTTTTTGGGAAATCAAACTACCACTGATTTTACCCACGCTAGGGCTGGTAACGATTCTGACTTATGTCGGCAACTTTAATGCCTTTGATTTGATTTACTCGGTCAAAGGCGCGATTGCGGGGCCGAACTACAGTACCGATATTTTGGGGACGCTGTTTTACCGCACCTTCTTTGGTTATCAAAGCCAAATCGGCAGCCCAACCATGGGCGCAGCAGTAGCGACATTGATGTTCCTGGTCATCCTCTGTGGCGTCGGCGCTTACTTTTACTTCGTGCAGCGCAAATTAACGCGTTACGAATTGTGATTGGTTAAAAAAACGGCCAACGCAGAGGCACAGAGGACGCAGAGAAAGACAGAAAAACACATTTCATTCTCATAATTTGATCGAAATTAAACATGATTTACTCGTTTTTCCTCTGCGTCTCTGCGCCTCTGCGTCGGGTTTTATCATTTCGAGGTTTCTATGAAAAAAAATATCTGTAAACCCCTCTCCGCCTTCGGCGTGCATTGCATGCTGGGTGGCTACACGCTGCTGGCTTTATTTCCGATTGTTTTAATTTTAATGAATGCCTTTAAAACCAAAGCGGCGATTTTTGATAATCCGCTGGCTTTTCCCACCGCTGAAACCTTCTTTTTAGGCGGGTTCGAGAAGGTCATTGCTAAATCGCATTTCATGCTGTATTTCGGCAATAGCCTGACCGTCACGCTAGCCTCACTCGCGTTGATTTTGCTGTTTGGCGCAATGGCGGCTTGGGCGTTGTCGGAATACAAATTCCGTGGCAATCGGATTTTGGCGATTTATATGATGATCGGGATTATGGTGCCGATTCGCTTGGGTACGGTGTCGATTTTGGAGCTCATCGTTCAGCTCAATCTGATCAACACCCTCACCGCCTTGGTGCTGGTGTATACCGCGCAAGGTTTGCCGTTGGCGGTGATGATTTTGAGCGAATTTATCGCCCAAATTCCAAAGGAGCTCAAAGAAGCCGCGCGCTGTGATGGCGTTGGTGAATTCAAGATTTTCTTCCAAGTGATTCTGCCGCTGATTCGCCCCGCCGTAGCGACTGTGGCGGTGTTTACGATGATTCCGGTGTGGAACGATTTGTGGTTCCCGCTGATTTTAGCGCCCGGCGAAGAAACCCAAACCGTCACCCTTGGCGTGCAGCAATTTATTGGTCAATACGTCACCGACTGGAACTCCGTCTTGGCGGCACTCAGCCTGGCAGTGATTCCAGTGCTGATTTTATACAGCATCTTTTCACGCCAACTGATACGCGGCCTGACTTCGGGAGCGGTGAAATAAGTTTGGTAAAAAAACCTTGCACCACAGAGGCACGGAGACACAGAGAAAAACGCAAGGCGATTTTTGAAGTTCTTAACGCTGAGCGGTGAAATAGGTGGGTAAAAAACCCTTCACCACAGAGGCACGGAGACACAGAGAAAAACGCAAGGCGATTTTTGAAGTTCTTAATGCGGAGCGGTGAAATAAGTGGGTAAAAAACCCTTCACCACAGAGGCACAGAGACACAGAGAAAAACGCTAATGCGGCTTCTAAAGTGCCCTGTGGACCAGATTGAAAGGAGCAATTCAAACTTGCGTCATCGAGAACGATATACAAACCAAACGTCAACAGCCCCTAGGCCAGAACACGACAGCGAGCCAGTTATTTCCTCTGTGTCTCTGTGTCTCTGTGCCTCTGTGGTGGATATGTGGACAAGATTGAACGGAGTAACTCGAACTTGCGTCATCGAGAACGATATACAAACCAAACGTCAACAGCCCCTAGGCCAGAACACGACAGCGAGCCAGTTCTTTCCTCTGTGTCTCTGTGCCTCTGTGGTGGATTTTTTAACGCCATCGCGCGACCTAAATCATTGTTTTTAAGAGGTGCCCCATGGCAAACGTAACACTAAATAACCTTTCTAAATCCTACGATGGCAAAGCCAAAGTATTGGATGGCATCAATCTAGACGTACAGCACGGCGAGTTCGTGGTGCTGGTCGGCCCTTCGGGCTGTGGTAAATCGACACTGCTGCGGATGATTTGCGGCTTGGAATCCATTACTGGCGGTGAATTGTCGATTGGCGATACCGTGGTGAATGAATTGACTCCGGCCGAGCGTGGCATCGCGATGGTGTTCCAAAGCTATGCGCTGTATCCGCATATGAGCGTGTACAAAAACATGGCGTTTGGCCTCAAAATCGCCGGTGAAAACAAAGCGCAAATCGACGTGCGGATTAAAAATGCCGCCAAGATTTTAAAAATTGATCATTTGCTCGAACGACTACCGCGCGAACTCTCCGGCGGTCAGCGTCAGCGGGTGGCAATTGGTCGGGCAATTGTGCGTGAGCCAAAATTATTCCTGTTTGACGAACCGCTATCCAATCTTGACGCCGCATTGCGCGTGCAAACCCGACTGGAAATCGCTAAATTACATCGCGATTTAAACGCCACGATGATTTACGTTACCCATGATCAAATCGAAGCGATGACGCTCGGTGACAAAATCGTGGTGATGGAAGGCGGCCATATTCAGCAAGCGGGCACGCCGCTTGAACTCTACCAGCAACCGGCAAATTTATTTGTCGCGGGCTTTATTGGTTCGCCAAAAATGAATTTACTCAAAGGCGTGGTACAAGAAATTTTGCCCGAAGGTTTATCAATTACTTTGGCAGGCGGCATCGACATTACCGCACTAGTAGCCAATGACGGCGCACAAGTGGGCGATGCAGTTACTGTAGGTATACGCGCAGAGCATTTAATTGAAGACGCTCACAGCGGTATACCCCTAGTAGGAGTCGTTAACTTGGTGGAACATTTGGGCGAAGCTAACTACTTATATCTCACGCTGGCCAATGGCGTCGATATTGTCGTTCGCGGCGATGGTGAACGCGAGGTCAAACTCGGCACGCCAATCAGTATTAGCGCGCCAAGTAATGCGTTTCATGTCTTTAATGCCGATGGTCAAGCGCTACGCCGTCTAAAACCCGGCAATATGCAGTCATCGCGCCAGCAGCAAAAAATAGCCGCCTAGGTTTTAATCTCTAGGCCACGCCCGCGATGAAAATCTCATCGCGGGCGTCATCAGCATCGATCGCCAAAGCCTTCACTCAGCGGCGAAACAAACCACCCGCAATTACAGCTGAGCAAACTCAATTTCACCCACGTCGTTAAACACATAATCAGGGCGATATGGGAATTCGTTGAGCATATCGAGTTTAGTAACGCCCGACAGCACCAGCGCGGTTTTCATTCCGGCTTCAAGCCCACCGACAATATCGGTGTCCATCCGGTCGCCGACCATCAAGCACTCTTCAGGATGAACGCCCAATTTACGACTGGCGATCATCATCATTAAAGAATTCGGCTTGCCAACGATATACGGTTTTTTGCCGGTGGCCGCCGAAATTGCCGCCAAAATCGTACCGGCCGCTGGCTCATAGCCGCCCTCAACGGGGTCGATCATATCGGGATTGGTGCCGATAAATTTGGCACCATGGTCGATAAAGTGCACGGCTTTTTTCAGTTGCTCAAAACTAAACGTCGTTGATTTGGCGACCACCACATAATCGGGATTGGATTCCGACATCGAAAACCCAACGTTATACAGCTCATTAATCAAGCCGCCGCCGCCAATCACATACACTTTGGCACCTTCTTTTTGGCTACGTAAAAACATCGCGGTGGCCATCGCGCTGGTAATAAAATTGTCTTCGGTCAGGCCATGAATGCCCAAGCTTTCCACTTTGAGTTTTAAATCGAGCGGCGTTTGTGACGCATTATTGGTCAAAAACAAAAACGGCACATTAGCCGAAAGCAATTTTTGTACAAAGGTATCGGCCCCCGGAATCATTTGCTTGCCGCGATAAATTACGCCATCCATATCAGAAATAATGCTTTTAATCACAGCGCAACTCCACACCATTAAAAAACAATAAGGCTACACCAAGGGGCAGCTAGGCGCAGCTCGATTAGTAGGCTTTTTTGCGCTAAACACGCAATCAGTCGATTCAATATCCCAATCATTGGCGATAGATCAAACAAAAAACGGCCAAGTTCAAGCGACATGCGCGGCAAATTGCAGCGCGGCAAGCCCACTTTTACTGATCGACTTATCCAGCATGGCGGGTAAAATGCTGGCATGAGCACCACACTAGCCAATGCGGTTGACGCAGAAATCATTATTAAAAAAAGTCGTTTTATCGGTTATGTCATTCCGGTGGATCATCGCGCCCACGCTTTGACCTTGGTCGCCGACTTTAAACAACAACACCCCGAAGCGCGACATGTTTGCTGGGCCCTACTCGCTGGTGGCGAATCGGGAATGTCTGACGATGGTGAGCCATCGGGCACCGCCGCGCGGCCGATGATGCAAGTCTTGCAACATAAGCATTTAGATGGCGTTTTGGCGGTGGTGATTCGTTACTTTGGCGGGGTTAAACTCGGTGCCGGTGGATTAACTCGGGCCTATACCGAGGCGATTGCGCGTCCTTTATTGGCCGCTGAATATATCGAGACCGTGCCGATGGATGTATTACAAGTGGCGTTGCCGTTTGCCGAAGAAAATAAAGTTCGCCACTATTTGCAACAACACAGCATTGATATTGGCAGCAGCGACTTTACCAATACCGAAGTGATTCTAAGCTTAACGCTGCCTCGCCACCTGCGGGAAACCACACTCAATCAACTGCATCAACTCTGTCGCGGGCAAACACGCTTACTCGAAAGTGACAATTAATAACCAAAGTCGCTAAAAAACTTGATCCCGCTTCGCGCGATGCGTAAGCTCGAAGTCCGCATTGTGCAGGCGCAGCAAAATGGATCTATCAGAAAGCCCAGCTCTAGCGCTACTTGAGCGCAGCAAACAGCTCACTTACACCGACCCTAACGCCTCGCTGGCACTGGCAACAGAAGCCGCACTGCGGGCAAAAACCGGCTGCAGCCCACAGCTACAGATTGCCGCTTTACATCAACAGATGAGCATGTTGTTTGCTTTTGGCCAAATCCATGAAGGCTGTCACGTCTTACTGCCGGCTTTAGTCATCGCCGAGGCCCATGATTTAGAGGCCGAACGCGGCGATCTATTGCATCATTTGGGCGTCGCGCATTACACACTCGGAGAATACAGCACGGCGATTGATTATTGGTCTGATTGTCTGGATTTGGGCAATGCCCAATTTGCCAATGAAACCCGGATTAATGCGCATATTGGTTTAGGGCAAATCTATTTCGCCTGTAGCCGCTTTGCCGATGCACTGCACCACCATCGTCAAGCCGAATGCCGGATCAACGCGCAAACCGATCATGAATTGCAAGCTCGACTGTGTATTAATCTTGTGGCTGATTTATACGCGCTAGAGGATTTTACTGCGGCGCAAGTGGTGCTCAATCAAGCTGAATCCATCACTCGAACCATCCAGCATCTGGAATACCTCGGTGAAGTATTCACCTACAAGTCACTTCTTGCCTTAGCCAGAGGGCAATACCTAGAGGCAAATACTTTTATCCAAGAAGGCCGTCATCTCGTGCATTTTTGGGCTTGGGGCGAGATTAGCTGGCACATCGTCAATGGCCGTACCCAGCAAGCGCAAGGGCAATGGTCGGCGGCCGTGACCAGCTTTATGAGCGCACTCGACATATCAACGCGCATGGGTTGCGGGCATAAGATTTTTTTAATTCACCAGTTTTTAGCCGGTCTATTTCGTGAAATGGGCCAAGCCCCTGAAGCGGAATATCATCATCGGCTCTACCAAGAAAATTTCCACCGCTTGCTCGACCCACAGCTGTTTGCGCGGCTGACGCAACTGGAGCAGCAATTGGCGCGACGTAATTTACCGGTCCCACCGGTGTTGGTGCCCGCATAAATAGATCGAACACAGCAAGGCATTGCGCCACCACACCGCGATATACTCGGTCTATTGACTGACTTTTTGGTGGCGGACGATGCAAAACTTTAGCTTTCACAATCCTTGTCGTATCGAATTTGGCCACGGCAGTATCGCCAAATTGAGCGTTTTAATTCCCCCGCAAGCGCGCGTTTTATTACTATATGGCGGCGGCAGCATTCATCGCAACGGGGTGTATGAGCAAGTTTGCGGCGCGCTTAAAGATCATCACTGGCAAGCTTTTTCTGGTATTGAAGCCAATCCTGAATACGAAACCCTGATGCAGGCGGTGCGCTTTGCCCGCGAGCATCAGCTCGACTATATCTTGGCCGTCGGCGGTGGCTCGGTCATCGATGGGGCTAAATTTGTTGCTGCGGCGATTCCGCATGCTGGCGATTGCTGGCTGATCGTTGGCAATCGCACGCCACTTGAGCAGGCCTTACCGATTGGCGTGGTGTTAACGCTACCGGCTACCGGATCAGAAAGTAATTTTGCAGCGGTCATTTCACGCCGCGAAACTAATGACAAACTGTCATTTAAAAACCCTTTGGTCTTCCCCAACTTTGCCATTCTTGACCCCAATTGCACCGTGTCTTTGCCGGCTCAGCAAATTGGCAATGGCATTGTCGATGCCTTTGTTCACACCACTGAGCAATACCTAACTTATCCTGGCGATGCCCGAGTCCAAGATCGTTTGGCCGAAGGTATTTTGCAAACGCTAATTGAAGTCGGCCCGATTACCCTAAATGACCCTGACAATTATGCGGCGCGCGCCAATATGATGTGGGCGGCCAACCAAGCCTTGTTTGGCTTAGTCGGCGTTGGCCAAGCCCAAGATTGGGCCACCCATGCCATGGGCCATGAGCTGACGATTTTGTATGGCCTAGATCATGCACGCACTTTGGCGATTATTTTGCCTGCCTTGTGGCGCTATCGTTTTACTGCCAAACAAGCCAAATTAACGCAAATGGGCCGCCGCGTATGGCAGCTCACTGGCGACGACATCAGCGTCGCACAGCAAGCGATTGCCTCGACTGAGCAATTTTTTATCGCCATGGGTTTGCCCACTCGCCTCAGCGACTATCAAATCGACGCGACTGAGGCCGCCGATCGCGTGGCCGAACAACTCATTCGCCATAATCGCTTACTACTTGGCGAGAAAGCTGACTTAACACCCGGGGATTGTCGTGCCATTTTACTGACAACAAACTGATGCGATTGTAAATATTAAATATAACAATGGTATGCTGCTGATTCCGCCTAATGCGATATCAATGATGACCCTTGCTGAACTTGAGCGTAGCCTCAATCGTGCGCAAAAATTAGTCCACACCCAAAGCGCCGAGGCCTTGCAACTGGCCTTGAGCGCCAAAATTTTGGCTCAGCAACTCAAATTGCCACACCTTTGCGCTCAAGCCCTTTTTTTATGCGCGCAAGCGCATTTTAATTTTGGCCGCTACCCCGAATCACTACAGCAACTGATCGAACTGAACGCACTCGCCGACCA
Organism: uncultured Deefgea sp.; assembly: GCF_947072475.1. Lineage (GTDB taxonomy): Bacteria > Pseudomonadota > Gammaproteobacteria > Burkholderiales > Chitinibacteraceae > Deefgea. Next base: position 184,177 of record NZ_CAMTIA010000001.1, on the reverse strand, counting down.
AGAAAATATCGCAAGGTATGAAGGTGCACGCCTTAATTTATATGCCCGTGTGCAATATACCCTAGGTGCTTATCACCTTGCCCGCGATAGCTGGAATCGCTGCCTCACCTTGCCCGACGAAGCGATTGCCCTTGAGTCTCGCGTCCAAGCGCATATCGGTTTAGGGCAACTGTATTATGCGCATGAACACTACCAAACCGCGCTCACCCACCATCGCAAAGCGCAAGAACTCGCCAGCCATGAAGATCATCATTTACACGCCAGCATTTTGATTAATATTGCCGCCGATTTAATTGGCTGCGCGCAATTGGATGAAGCCTATCGCACCTTAAAAAGTGCCCTGCCCTTAGTGAAAGCCGATCAAAGCTATCGCAATGAAGGCGAAATTTATATGAATATTGGCCTGATTCAATTCTTACGTGGCGACCTTGATCGCGCGACGATGAGTTTGATGGTGGCACTCAAAATCAATCGCCTGCATCACCATCAATGGAGCGAAGCCAATACCATGCTGGTTTTGGGGCAATGCCAAACCGCCAAAGGTGAAATTGATTTAGCCATTGAAACACTGCAATCGGCACTGTATACCGCCAGTTATTTAGGGATTCGTCATCAGCAAGCCAGCATTCATGCCGCCTTAGCCCAAAGCTATACCGCCAAACTCGAACCTGAATTGGCACAACGCCATCAAATTGAACATCAACACTTACGCCTACAGTTACTCAATGAAATTCATCAAGCCGAGCTAGAAACGATGGAGCTGCCGTTTACCTAGGGCCTGTTGACGTTTGTATTTCCCGCCCCAGATACGCGCTTTTCGCGGAAAACCAAGGCGTAGTCAGCGCTGCTAGCATGCTTATGTCAGCTAGGGACAAGTCGCGGAGAAAATCGCACCTGCGCGGCGGCTCAAGCCAACGCCAACCGCCCCGAGTGATTCAATAACGGCCTGAAGTCGACGGAAAACACCAAAAACCGCGTAAAAATCAACATAAAATCTGAGCAAAACCAGCTTAGTGTCAGCCAATTACGTTTTTTTACGATACCCACATTAAATTTGCGACTTTCACCGAGCATTTTTCCGTTAAAATTCACTCTTTAGCCGTAATTGCCTGCCGGAGACGCCCTTCATGATGGATCCCACCGCCGTGAGCCACGTGACCTCGCCTGAACGTTTGCGCGAAATTCCTTACAACTACACCTCTTTTTCCGATCGTGAAATTGTCATTCGCCTGATGGGTGAAGATGCATGGCGGGTATTGGATGAATTACGGCAAGAGCGTAAAACCGGCCGATCGGCACGGATGCTGTTTGAAGTATTGGGTGATATTTGGGTCGTTAAACGCAATCCTTACGTCCAAGACGATTTACTGGAAAACAATAAGCGCTTACAACTGTTGGTTGAAGCGATGCATCATCGTTTGCACGAAATTGAAAAGCGTCGCCAAAGTAATGAACGGGTGAATATTTTACTCACTCGCACACGGCAAGCGGTGGATGCGTTTGAACGCGAATTTCGTGACGTTGCTATTTTGCGCAAAAAAACGCTTAAAAAAATGGCCGCCCACACTCGCCGCGACAATATCCAATTTGATGGTTTATCGCGCGTTAGCCATGTGACTGACGCCACCGATTGGCGCGTTGAATATCCGTTTGTGGTGCTGTGCCCGGACACCGAAGCCGAAATGGCGCCGCTAGTCGCAGCGTGTATCGAGCTGGGTTTAACCGTGATTCCACGTGGCGGCGGCACCGGTTATACCGGCGGCGCAGTGCCACTCACGCCGCTTTCGGCGGTGATTAACACTGAAAAACTCGATCGCCATCAAGGCGTCGAGACCATGCGCATTGCTGGCGTTGATCACGATGTGACCACCATTCATTGCGGCGCAGGCGTTGTAACCCGCCGCGTAATGGAGGCGGCAGAAGAAGCCGGTTTAGTGTTTGCAGTGGATCCAACCTCGGCCGATGCCTCCTGTATTGGCGGCAATGTGGCGATGAATGCCGGCGGCAAAAAAGCCGTGCTTTGGGGCACGGCGCTGGACAATCTAATCAGCTGGAAAATGGTCGATCCCGATGGCAATTGGTTGTTCATCGAGCGGATGGATCACAATCTGGGCAAAATCCACGATGCGCCGCAAGCGACGTTTTGCATTAGCAAATTTAAACCCGATGGCAAAACCAAAATCGGCGAAGAAACCTTGGTAATTCCGGGCTCCAAATTTAGAAAAGAAGGTCTGGGTAAAGACGTCACCGATAAGTTTTTATCCGGTTTACCGGGGATTCAAAAAGAAGGCTGTGATGGCTTAATCACCAGCGCGCGCTTTGTGTTGCACCGCATGCCCAATCATGTGCGCACCGTGTGCTTAGAGTTTTTTGGTGAAGTCAGCCGCGCAGTGCCGTCGATTGTCGAGATTAAAAATTATCTAGATGCCCATCCAACGGTTCAGCTAGCGGGTTTAGAGCATTTAGATTGGCGCTATGTGCGCGCTGTGGGTTATGCCACCAAGGCCAAGAGTAAAGGTCGGCCTAAAATGGTGTTGATCGCCGATATTGTATCGGACGATGAGCGCGCACTCGGCGAAGCCACTAGCCATGTGGTGCAGCTAGCCAATGCGCGTGGCGGCGAAGGGTTTGTGGCGGTATTACCCGAGCAACGCAAAAAATTCTGGCTCGATCGCGCCCGAACTGCGGCGATTGCTAAGCACACCAACGCGTTTAAAATCAATGAAGACGTGGTGATTCCACTGCCGCGTTTGGGCGACTATTCTGATGCGATTGAGCGCATTAATATTGAATTGTCGATTCACAATAAACTCGAGTTGCTCGACAAACTAACGGCGTTTTTCCAGCAAGGTCGTCTGCCGTTTGATACCAGTGATGCGCCGGTAAGCCACGATGTGCTGATTGGTGATCGCCGTGAGTCGGCGCTGGCCTTTATTGAACGCTCACGCATTCACTGGCAATGGGTCGGTCGCAATTTGGACGATGCGTTTGAGTTGTATCAAACCGCGTTTCCAATGGTGCCTCTGGAAAAAGAACTCGATCTGGATGAATTACCGCAAAGCGTATTTCATGCGCTACGCGACTCCGTGCTGCGGATTTCATACAAACGCGAATTACTCACTGATTTAGAAACGCTGTTTGGCGGGCGAACCGATAAACTAATTTTGGATGCGATTCACGCGATTCAGCAAAAAGTGCTGAAAAGCCGCACCTGGATTGCGCTGCATATGCACGCCGGTGACGGCAATGTGCATACCAATATCCCCGTCAATTCTGATGATTATGAGATGCTGCAACGCGCGCATCATGCTGTTGCGCGCATTATGCGGGTGGCGCGTGAACTCAATGGCGTTATTTCTGGCGAGCACGGTATCGGGATTACCAAGTATGAATTCTTAACCCGTGAAGAACTCGCACCGTTTGAAGCCTACAAACAACGAATCGATCCAAACGGGCACTTTAACAAAGGCAAATTAATGCCCGGCGCGGATTTGCGCGATGCGTATACGCCCTCGTTTAGCCTGCTGGGTACTGAATCGCTGATTTTAGAGCAGTCTGATATCGGCAATATCAGCAATATGGTCAAAGACTGTTTGCGCTGCGGTAAATGTAAACCGGTTTGCTCAACGCATGTACCACGCGCCAACTTGCTGTATAGCCCGCGCAATAAAATCTTAGCCACCGGTTTGCTCACCGAAGCATTCTTGTACGAAGAACAAACGCGGCGCGGGATTTCGCTCAAGCATTTTGAAGAACTCGGCGACGTTGCCGACCATTGCACCGTTTGCCATCGCTGCGTGAATCCATGTCCAGTTAAAATCGACTTTGGTGACGTAACGATTGCCATGCGTAATTTCTTACGTAAAGAAGGCAAAAAGAAATTCAATCCCGGCTCTGCGCTCGGCATGGCGTTCTTAACGATGAAAGACCCGGCGACCATCAAATTGATGCGCACGGTGATGATAGGCTGGGGCTATAAAGGCCAACGCTTGGCGCACACGCTCGCCAAACGTTTTGGCTTAATTAAAAGCATCACCAAAGCACCCCCAGCAACGCTAGGCACGGCCTCCTTAAAAGCGCAGGTGATTCACTTTGTGAATAAACCGATGCCCGGCGGCTTACCGAAAAAAACCGCCCGCGCTTTGCTTGATGTAGAAGACAGCAATGTGGTACCGGTGATTCGCGATCCAAAACGCCTGAATGAAGACACTGATGCGGTGTTTTACTTCCCCGGTTGCGGCTCAGAGCGCTTATTTAGCCAAGTGGGTTTAGCCACGCAAGCCATGCTGTGGCATGTGGGCGCAACCACGGTGTTACCACCGGGCTATCTCTGCTGTGGCTACCCACAAACCTCAAGCGGCCAGCAAGACAAGGGCGACAAAATCACGATGGATAACCGCGTATTATTTCATCGCTTGGCCACCACCTTGAATTATCTCGATATTAAAACCGTGGTGGTGTCGTGTGGTACGTGTATGGATCAGCTGCAAAAATATCGCTTTGAAGATATTTTCCCCGGCTGCCGCCTGCTCGACATTCATGAGTATTTGCTTGAAAAGGGCATCAAGCTTGAGGGCGTGAGTGGTACCCAGTATATGTATCACGAGCCATGCCATACGCCGATGAAAACCTATAAAGGCATCGATGTCGCCAATGAATTAATGGGGCAGCGTGTTGATCTGAATGATCGTTGCTGTGGTGAGTCGGGCACCTTTGCCGTCGCTCGCCCAGACATCTCAACGCAAGTGCGTTTCCGTAAGCAAGAAGAAATGGAAAAAGGCGCGGCTAAACTGCGTAGCGATGCCAATGACAGCAAAGCCAAAGTAAAAATTCTGACTTCGTGCCCTTCATGTCTGCAAGGTTTAAGCCGATATGATGATGATTCAGACACCACGGCCGATTACATTGTCATCGAAATCGCCAAAAACATCCTTGGCCCGAACTGGATGCCGGACTATGTCAAACAAGCCAGTCAAGGCGGGATTGAACGTGTGTTACTCTAAGTCCGTTCGCAAGAATGACCAGACACCCACACCGTAAGTAAGCCATACGGATAGGGTGTAATGTAGGGCGCGATGATTGTTGCGCCCTATTTTTTAAGCAAAATGCTTTTGCGCAGTAATCATTAAATGAAAATGCATGAGGTTGTGAATGCAGGCTAACTGTCTACTGTGTACCACCGAGGGTGGTGAGTTAATTTGGCAAAATGATTTTGCTCGGATTATTTTGGCCGATGAAGTTGGCTATCCGGGACTATGCCGGGTGATTTTAAACGCGCACCGAGTTGAAATGAGCGATTTAAATTCATCCGAGCGAACTCAATTGATGGATATCGTTTGGGAAGTCGAGCGCATCGTTCGACACTGCTTAAAGCCGCATAAAATTAATTTAGCCAGCTTAGGCAATATGGTACCGCATGTGCATTGGCATATTATTCCGCGCTGGGAAAATGACCCACACTTCCCTGCCTCCATCTGGGCTACCGCACAGCGCCCAGCCGAACCGATGGTCAACGCGGATCAGTTAGCGCAATTAAAACAACAATTAATGCAAATCGTTGTATGAATACCCAATTACCACTCGAACCGAGCGCCACGGATGCACCTGTCGCAACACTAGCATTTCAAGATGCCAGAAGCGCCAGAGATTGGCTGAAATTACTGCCTTTAATTAATGTGCCAGTAGCGCATGCCGAAATCCGCTCAGCCATCAGCGCGCTCAATCACAGCCAGATTACGGCCTTAGATCGCTTAAAAATTATTGAGCAATTTCGCGAAACCATCCATGTAGTACAAGACGGCTGGTTAAATCGCTACACCCAAAAAGCGCTACCACTCACTGAGATCGAACATCAAGCTTGGCAAGCTGCACTCACGCTGTGGCAAGACTTAGAACAAAGCTATGCATCGATTTGGCAAGCGGCCATCGCCGGCCAGAGCGACGTTGCTGAATACATGACTTTATTGGCTGAGCGGACCTTGTATTACAGCTTACAAGTTAATATTGCTTATATTTTGGTGCACCGTGTGATTCCAGCCACGCAGTGGGCGCAGCAATTTAGTCATTACAGCCAAGCACAGCACTTAGGTGTGGAGCAGCAAAAAGCCAAAGATAGTTTAATGACTATTGGCGGCGTGGCCACGCCAGAACATATCTTTATCCACAGTTTATTGCTGTCGGCGGCCAACCCATTTCAATACAATTTGCGCTACCTAACGTGGATTTCGGCGTGTTTAGAAGTATTTTCTAGCCGCTGCGCCTTAGAGCATATTGCCGAAACGCTACCGAATCGCCCGGCTTTTACCATTGATTTTGAACACCCTGCAGCGCCAGAGCGCCGTGATCGGCCGAGCAAAGACAGCCAAATGGCCATCAGCACTTTGCAATTAGCCCAAGCGCTGAGTAAACGCATTAAATTACTCCGCCGTGGCGAAATGCCCGAAAAAATCGGCTTAGGCACGGCATTAGGTGTGCCTGCGGCGGAGGCACTACTCACTGATTTATATCGCCAATGGTGCGAGCATCCAGTAGAGCGCTGTTTAGCACGTCGAGCCAGCCAAAAAACGGCTCAAATTGGTTTTGGCCTCAGTAATTTACATGCATGGATGGCAAAAGACCGTTTTACGCCACCACCGCAAGCCGAGGCACAAATCAGCAGTGAAGAATTAATGCAAATTCGTTTATTTGGCCAAACCAGCACGCCTTCGCAACCCGCACCGCTGATTCGTACCCTAACTTGGCAAGTACTCGATGAAACCGCTACCGGTTTACGCTTACAAGGGCCCGTTGGCGAGGAGCGAATGGCTTTACAGCAACTGTTGATCATTCAAGACCAGCAGCAGTATTTGATGGGACAAATTCGTTGGCTGTCAGAGGAAAACCAGCAGCTTAAAATCGGGGTACAACTCTTACCCGGCATGCCGCAAGCGGCATCAATTCGCGCTCAAGACGCCGCGCGTTTTGGCCAAACCGACTATATCGACGTGTTATTGCTGCCGGCCATGGTCGCCTTAAAAGTCCCTAATTCCTTGCTACTGCCAACAGGCTGGTTTCGGCAAGGTCGTTTGCTTGAACTCTGGGATGGCTACCGCAAAATACGCATTCGTTTAGTCAGTATTTTAAGTCGCGGTGCTGATTTTGAACGCATTCATTTTGTAGGCTCAGGTGGATTAGACCATTAAAAGCAGATGGTTTCTCCTTGAATCAAGCGCCGCACCACTACTGCTGGCTGCAAGGCTAAGACCTCGGCCATTGTTTGTTGATCTTCGCTCGGTTTTAAATGCGTAATCAACACCTCAACTCCCGCCGGCACGGATCTTAGCTCGGCCGCTAAAGTGCTCGGGCAAAGGTGTTTGGCCAAATGAGCGAGTTTGGCATTGGATTCGGCAAACGCCGTTTCGATAATCAGTATCTTTAAATTTTCAATTTGATTCACCGCCTGCCAAAATGCGGCCCCACCAATGGTATCGCCACTAAACACCAGCGATGCCGTTAAATTACTCACTTGAAACGCCAATGCCGCAACCGTATGCTCGGCGGGTAATGCCGTGATGGCCAAAGCATCAACACCATGCGTTTGCCCCACTTCAATCGCCGCAAAGCGCAGCAAGGGCTGCTCAGCCGTCGGAATCACACTAAAGTCGGGCCAAATTTGCCAATTAAAAATATGTGTTTTCAGCGTTTGAATCGTCGCAGCGCAAGCATGCACGATCACTGGCCGCGTTCGCTCCCCCAAAGTGGCATCGAGCAATAAAGGCAAATAGGCAATATGATCTAAATGCGCATGCGTAAGAAATACGTGTTCAATTTGCAATAATTCGCTACGACTTAAATCGGCCACGCCGGTACCGGCATCCAGCAAAATGGTTTGATTCAATAAAAAAGCCGTAGTGTGGTGTGCGCCGCCAATACCACCACTACAACCGAGTACACGCAATGAAGTCATAATTTACCGCAAGAAAAACGCCATTCGAATATCTAAAATTTCAATTAAATCTGCTTCATTTAATTGCTGCTCTAATGCATGAAGCGGCTGACTATTCACCCGTGGGCGCTCTTTTCCTTGCACATGAGCCAGAAAAAAACCTTCTTCACGGCGCAGAATTTTTGCCACTTGTACTCCGGCTTTACCCAATGTGCAGCACTGTTTATCAATCAACAATTCACGCCCAGCATGAAGGCCAGTTAATACCCGTATTAACGCACTGCGTGGCGCTTCATCCAGATTCATTGGCATGGTTGATTCAAATTCGTTCACACTGGGTGCGGTATTATTTTTAATAAATTGCAGGCGATATTTGGCAATTTTTATTTCATCCGCATTATTTAATCGGCTACGTTTTATTTTTTTACCATTCAGCGCCGTGCCATTTTTACTGTGTTGATCTTCAATAAAATAATCTTCGCCAATACATTCTAGTGCCGCATGTACCCCCGAAACGGCTAAATGATCCAACTGAATCTGATTACTCGATCGACGTCCAATTAAAGTGCGCTGGGCGCTTAGATTGATTTCTTTGACGGGTTTGCCTTCAAAACTTAATATTAATTTAGCCATAAATCCAAACTTCCAATGCGCTAACTCCTGCACAGTCTTGTGTGCCCATTTTGTCGAACTAAGATCGACCGCAAATGATACTTTCAAATCCGTCAATTCACGCTACGCAACACGTTAAATCAACGGCTAACTAAACCAATGACCTACTTTTTTTAATAAACCCGTCTGTACCGAAAAATCCCGATTAATTTTTACCAAAATCACGGAGATATTATCTTTACCACCATGAGCATTGGCTAATTCGACTAAGGTACTCGCCATTAGATTTAAATTGCACTCGGGCGTGGCCATTTGCAAAGCAATCACTTCATCGGTCAACATATCGCTCAAACCATCAGAGCAAAATAAATACAAATCATCGATTTCAACGGCAAATTCATGAATCTCAGGCTGTACCTCTGGCGCAACGCCAACCGCGCGCGTCACCAGATTTTTATACGGCGCATGCCGCGCATCAGCGGCACTGATTAAGCCCGCATCCACTTGCTCTTGCAAAAAAGAATGGTCGCGCGACAACTGCAGCAACTGCTGCTGCCGAAAGCGATAAGCCCGCGAATCCCCGACATGCGCAATCGCCACCCGATTGTCAAAAAATAAGGCGCTGACCAAAGTCGTACCCATACCGGCGCACTGCGGATGTTTTTCACCGGTTTGAAAAATCATCGCGTTAGCGCGATTAATCGCAATGGCGAGCATTTCATAGGCGAGCGCCGAGAGATTATGCGCATTTTTGCTGTGCAGTGCGATCATGGCCAATTGCGCCTGCATCACTTCATGCATCACCTCAACGGCAATACTACTGGCCACTTCACCGGCGTTATAGCCACCCATGCCATCGGCCAACACCAAAAAACCCAACTCCGTATCGATACGAAGCGTATCTTCATTGTGTGACCGTAAACGGCCAACATCGGTCAGGCCCAACATCTCTAGCGCCGTGGCTAAGCTGCGCATTGCCCGCTCCTTACTGCATCACATCCACAAATGACCAAGGCCAAACGACAAGGTGTGATCAGTAGGCTATCGACATCCGCCTGCCACAGTGCCATCAGCAGACCGAGTAAGCCAAAGCCGCGCCACTTGACCAGAACAGGATGCAGCACAAGGATTGCTGCCTGATTGACAGGATTTACTTTCACTAAAATAGCACTCACCTCAGGGGTATATTCGCGCAAACTATTGAATTAATACTGTTCAAGCCAATACGTTAAATAACAAGCATGCTGACCTACGGCTAAAAATCGTTGTGGTTGACGATTGCTGCCCTCTAAGCACCAGCGCTGACCATCGGCCCTGCAACTCACAACTAACTTGAATACCCATATTTTTAAATCGTCAGCCCAGATTCAATCCAGCACAGCAAACCGCCCGCTGCATCACACGAACTACATATTGCATGCTGGGCCCGTGCTCTAGCAAACTTGGCGTGTGCAATCGATACGGTCTGTGGCTCAAACGTGGCATTTATGGGATTTCGGCGTACGGCATGCGCCGTTGGATAATCGCCGCTTTACGTAGTAAACGTCGATCTTTACGATTTTGATCAAAATAGCGTGGATTGGTCACCATTGAGGCAAGTTTCGCTGATTGCGAGGCGGATAATTTTTTGGCATCAATTCGATAATAATGCTGCGCAGCTGCTTGCGCGCCAAAAACCCCGTCTCCCCACTCGATCACATTTAAATAAATCTCAAAAATTCGTCGCTTATCCAGCAAAGCTTCAATCATCACCGTCAGTACCGCCTCTTCCACTTTACGCAATGGATTGCGACTACCGGATAAAAATAAATTCTTTGCCAGCTGCTGAGTAATGGTCGAACCGCCAGCAACGATCCGCCCTTTTTTGATATTTTTTTCCCACGCCGTTTGCAGGCCTTCCCAATCAAAACCTTCGTGATCCAAAAATTTAGCGTCTTCTGCTGCCACTACGGCGCGTTTTAAATGCGGTGAAATTTGCGGGTAATCGACCCATTCAAACTCCAGCTGCGCCGCCGGATTTTCGAGTTGTAGTCGTTCCAACTGCGTTTGCATAAATGCGCTATCGCTCGGATTAATCCAGCGCCACGCCAAAATATGCAAAAACATCCAGATATTCCACAATAAAACCAAAATTAATAGCGCCGCCAAACCACGGCCAATCCAGCCTAAAATCCCCGTCTTTGTCATTATTTACCTATAGGTATATGAATACAGGCGATATTAATAAAAGCCTACATTCATATACATCATTAAATTTGCTCGCGCATCCACTGCAATACCGGCGTAACATCCGGCCGTAAACCGGTCCACAACTCAAACGCCTCAGCGGCCTGCCCGACGAGCATCCCTAAACCATCGACACGCTGTTGCACGCCCGCTTCACGCGCTTGCGCCAAAAACGGCGTTTCATTCTTGCCATACATCATGTCGTAAGCCAGTGCATTGGCGGCAAAGATCGTATCGCCAATCGGTAAGCGCTCACCACTTAAGCTGGCCGATGTGGCATTGATTACCACGTCATATTGCGAGAGATTGGTAGCAGTTACTTCATCAAGTAAGTCATCAAAGCCCAGCGCCAGCACCGGCAGCGATACATCCTGAGCATGCAGCCAAGGCGCTGCCACTTCATCTAATAACAGCTGCGCTTTGCTTTGCGTTCGATTAGCAAGCGATAGCGATTTGGGTTGTTGCTGTAATAACGGCAACAATGCGCCGCGTGCCGCGCCACCGGCGCCAAGCAATAAGATGCGTTGACCCTGCAAATCAATGTGCCGCAACAGATCGGCGACTAAACCAGCGCCATCGGTATTGTCGCCTTGCCAAGTGCCGTTAGCTTGTCGCACCAAGGTATTGACCGCACCGGCAGCAGCGGCGCGCTCAGTCAGTTGCTCGCTAGCCCAAAGAAAAGCGGCTTCTTTAAACGGCACCGTCACATTCGCCCCACGTCCACCTGCATCGGCAAAGGCCTTCACCGTTGCCGAAAAACCATCTAAGGGCGCGAGTAATTGCTGATAGTCAAAACCGACTACGGCGGGATGATCTGCAAACTGTGCAGCAAACGCAGCATGGATCTGCGGTGATTTAGAATGCGCAATCGGATTACCAATCACCACATACGTCGGTTGAGTCATCGTGCGGCACCCATTAAAAAGTGAGGTGTAAGTATTAAGCAACCGTTGCTTGCATCGTTGCCTTGCCTTGTCGTACTCGAGGTCCATCGGTGTACTGATCTGTGGCCTCGACGCCTTGCCATGCAACGGTTGTGTGAGGACTGAAGTGGAAGCATCACAGTCGTTAGCTTACAGATCCAGACGCCGACCAAACGACAACATCAACCTTGTGTCCAAGGCAATCCGGCCGCTTGCCAGCCATTTTTACTGCCACGGTGACTCTGCGCGTCTTTGTCACCCTCAAAGCCCTCTAAAATATTCATCGCCGCAGTGTAGCCGTGCTCAGCGGCCAAAATAGCGGCATCGTGTGAACGCATCCCCGTTCGACACAAAAACAGTACGACGGACTCAGGATCAACAGCGGCTTTTAACTGCACCAGAAAATGCGGATTATTGGCCATTGCCGGATAGGTTTTCCATTCAATCATCTCCGCGCCGGGCACCACGCCAACAAACTGCCATTCAGCATGCGTACGAACATCCACCAGCTGCACATTGGGCAGGCTTTGCAATAAGGTCCACGCCTCGCTCGGAGTGACAACGCCTGCGTAAGGTAAACCTTGGCTCATGGCGCGTGAGCGCGCATTTTGCAAAATTTCGTTATTTTGACTCATCTCAAATCCCCTTGTTGGCGCTCTGCCATCGAGCGAGCTATTTTAGCGGCATGTCTTACGTTACAGCTACATTTATTGACGCACCAAAGCAGTGCAGCAAACCAATATACGCACTAAAAAAATACTCAAAAGTAAGTCCTCGACAGCAAAAAGATGTGGCACAATAGATTGCATGTAAGATTTTGCTTGGCACACTTTGTGCTTGTAATCACTGCAACAGCATTTATTGCCGTTTTATCCCACTTTTTGTTCATACTCGTCCTACAGGAGCGACAACATGGCGGTAGCCGACGTTCTCAAGCTTATTAAAGAAAACGACATTCGTTTCGTTGACTTGCGCTTCACCGATACCATCGGTAAAGAGCACCACGTAACTGTTCCTTCTCACGTCGTTGATGAAGAATGGTTCGAAGCGGGTCACGCCTTCGATGGTTCATCGATCGCCGGCTGGAAAGGCATTCAAGCTTCCGACATGCTGTTGTTACCAGACTCTGCAACAGCCAACATCGATCCATTTTTTGATGAGCCAACGCTGATCATGACTTGCGATGTGATCGAGCCAGCAACTGGCAAAGGTTATGATCGTGATCCACGCTCATTAGCCCGCCGCGCTGAAGCGTATCTAAAAACCACCGGCATCGGTGACACTGCTTACTTTGGTCCAGAGCCAGAATTCTTTATTTTTGACAGCATCCGTTGGAATACGGATATGTCAGGCTCGTTCGTAAAGATCGGTTCAGACGAAGGCGCTTGGGCCACTGCTGATGAAGTACAAGGCGGCAACTTAGGTCACCGTCCACGCGTTAAAGGCGGCTATTTCCCAGTACCACCAGTGGACAGCCATCAAGACATCCGCGCCTCGATGGTGTTGATCTTGGAAGAAATGGGCGTGCCCGTTGAAGTGTTCCACCACGAAGTTTCAAACGCAGGTCAAAACGAGATCGGTACTAAATTCTCGACTTTGACCCAGCGCGCTGACTGGACTCAAATCCTGAAATACGTGGTGCACAACGTAGCCAACCAATACGGTAAAACCGCCACGTTTATGCCAAAACCAATCGTTGGCGACAACGGTTCGGGCATGCACGTTCACCAGTCAATCTGGAAAGACGGCAAAAACTTGTTTGCGGGTAATGAATACGCTGGTTTGTCTGAAATGGCGCTGTTCTACATCGGCGGTATCATCAAGCATGCTAAAGCATTGAACGCGATCACCAACCCAGGTACCAACTCGTACAAGCGTTTGGTACCGCATTACGAAGCACCGGTTAAATTGGCTTACTCGGCTAAAAACCGTTCTGCATCGATCCGTATTCCGCACGTTGCGTCTGAAAAAGGCCGTCGTATCGAAGCGCGCTTCCCAGATCCATTGGCTAATCCATACCTATGCTTTGCTGCATTGATGATGGCGGGCTTGGATGGGATCCAAAACAAGATTCACCCTGGTGATCCAGCAGACAAAAATCTGTATGACTTGCCACCAGAAGAAGACAAATTGATTCCTACAGTTTGCTCATCACTGGACGAAGCTTTGGCGTGTTTAGATGCTGATCGTGAATTCTTGACTCGTGGCGGCGTATTCACTAACGAGTGGATTGATTCATACATCGAACTCAAAATGAACGATGTTAATCGCTCACGCATGAATGTGCATCCAGTTGAATTTGACATGTACTACTCTCTCTAATTTTTTAGCTTGCTGCATGCAGGCTAAAAAATAAGTAAGCAACCCGCACAGCCCAGCTGATGCGGGTTTTTTTATGGCTAACGATCGGAATAAGGTAAGGGTTGAGCCGCTCCACCGGCAGCGATCGCTGCCGCGCTAGCCACCCCAGCCAAAGAAAGATGTTTTACGCGCAAGACTGCATAAAAAATGCCGCTCACTGAAGTGAACGGCATTCGGTATTTGTGGCGATTGAGGATTAACCTCAATTAATCATTCTTTTCTAGCTTGAAATAGAAAAACTCACTGGTACCATCATCGTTATCACTGGCGATTGCGCCTTTGATTTCGTCTTCTTCGCTACTAATAATCGCTAAAGATTCTGCCTTGGTAATCACGACGCGACCGCCTTGGTCGAGCAAGGGTACTGACGTTGGCGTCAAATTAAGTACCGCACCGTCTTTCAGTTTTTCCAATGGAATGACACCAATGAAGCTACCCAAAATTTGGCCGTCGTTGTATGAGTCGCCAGTGGCTTCCACTGAGGCGGTGTAAACCAAACTGTTATTTTTCGCCCAGACATCGCCGCCTGACAGACCCGCTTCAAAGTTCGCCACTACTGGCAAAGTCACTTTGAAAGTTTCTACTTTGCTGAAGGTTTCTAGTTTATTGAACATATATTCAATCAACTCATGCTGCTTCACAGCAAAAATCAGATTGCCGCCGCCATTGCCACGGTTGAAGATGTACGCTTTGCCGTTGCCCAGTGCCACGCCTTCAATATTGAGTTCAGCAATACCCGCTGCAGTTTTCAGCTGCGTGTATAAGCTAGTCAGACTACGCTCATGTTTGCTAATGCGATCGCTAGAGAGCAAAAAGCCTACTTCGCGATTTGATTTACTGCCCGAGCCTAGCGTTAAGCTCCAAGTTTGTTTGCCTTGGCGAAATTGCGCTAAGGCTTCAAAGTCAGGTTTTACTTTTTTATTGATCCGGCCCGTAACTGGGTCAATTGGGTATTCCTTAATCAACTGTTTATCAGTGATATAGAAATTCTTATCGAGCTCAAACAGCCATTGAGCATCATCACCCACCGCATAGAAAAAACCGTTGCGATAATTCAGGCCAGAAGCCGATGGCAGGTCACGGTTGATGTGAGTTTGACCCAACTCCAGTGTGTAGCTTTCTGCATGGGCGTGCAGGGCAAAAGTAGCTGCAAGAGTTGCGGCGAGAAGATGTTTAAGCATGATGTCCTTACTCTATTAGACGTAAAAATATAAAATTGGCTTGTTTTATCGCTCAAAACAATGACGCAAATGTTACATTTTTTTTACATCTTTGTGTGTATTATTTCCCTTGCTTTCTGCAAAATCTTACTAATTTTTCTTCAATTCAACATGGTGATTGGATTTAAGTTTTCCATCTAAATGGATGGATTACGCCGCACCTACGGTATTGATGTATGTTACTTGGGCTCTTTTTTTGTAAAGCTTAGCGAGCAATACCTCTGCAAATTCCTATGCCTCGTTAAGCAATAGCCTCTTCATTGTTGCTTTGATGAAGAAAAATAGTTAGATGCCTGAATTAAATTCGCCAAGTAAGCAGCAGCAAGGCAAGATGCTGGGCGACCGGATCTAGGTCGCGCTCGTGATACAAATTAAAGACCTAAATTATGGTGCTTCAATTTAATGGCATTGATCTGTATACGCAGGCGCCAATCCGCAACCAAGAGCCAAAACGACATGCGCGGAGATTAAATTTTGCGGGTGAATAGATGGTTTTGTTTGGTAAGAAAATGGCGTTTACCGACGACGCAAATTGGGTCGGCCTATTGCACGAAGCGCATTGATTCGTGCCACAACCGTTTGCTGATCAGCGTGCGGCGGCAGATTTTCTAGATGCGCATTCCGAGCGTTTTGCAAGTGTGTCGTGTTAAAGGCTTTGGGCTCCTAGCAAAATAAGATCTCGCGCCACTGCCACCATCAGACGTACCACTGACACTTACGCTATTCACCGATATTTTAACCGCAGCGTATAGCCTTGTCAGGCAGCCGAGAGTGGACGCATTGAAGTGATCGGCAGAGCAATAATTAATCTTAAAAACCAGCTTGATATGTGATGTAGCAGAACCACGCATTATTTATTTAAACCAAGGAATTACTATGTTCAAAATTGGCACGGCTTTAGCAGCCGTTCTTGTCTTTCAATTGGCTCAAGCCGCATCACTAGAAACCATTCAAAAAAGTGGCCAAATTGTCATTGGTGTAAAAGACTCTTCGCCGCCATTCTCACAACTCGATGTTAAAACCCGCGCACTCAAAGGGTATGACATTGACTTTGCTTTGGGAATTGCCAAGCGCTTGAAGGTGAAGCCTGTGTTTAAAACCTTAGAGTCGGACGATCGCATTCCTTGGATTAAGGAAGGTAAAGCGGACATTGTCATCGCTGATTTAGCACGCAGCGCAGAGCGCGAGAAAGAAGTCGCTTTTAGTACCGGTTATTTTGTAACTGATACGCGCATTCTGGCCAAAAAAGGGCGCTTTAAATCTGAAAGAGATTTAGCAGGCAGCCAAATTGCGCTGACTTCGGCATCCAGCTCGGTCAAATTAATGCGCAAGTCCTTCCCAGAGACTAAACTCGCTGAATTTGAAGATAAACCAGAAATGTTAAAGGCGGTATTGGCGGGGGTTGTCGACGGAATGTTGGGTGACGGGCCAGTGATGACCGCCACATTGGCGCAAATTCCTGCAGCACAGCGTAATCAATTTGAGGTGAGTGATTTTGCGTTGGATACGAAAACCTTTGGTGTCGCGATGCCCAAAGGCGAAAAAACGCTACAAACTGCTGTGAATAATGCGCTCGTCGATATGGAGACCTCAGGTGAAGCTCTGGCGATCTTTAATCACTGGTTTGGCCCGCAAAGTAGCCAAGCGATGGGGCGAATATTTAAAATTAGCCCAAGCCGAAATTAGCTCGCACCAATCGCCTCCTTAATTTAATTCGGCTAAGAAAAACCGGTCCTCAGTGGCTTAGTGCCGCTCACTTAAGAGTAAGTGAGCGGCATTTTTTATCGCCTTTGCTTGGCCACACATCATCAAAACAAAATTACATTACTTACCATATTCACAACTTTAATGCACACCGACGTAAACTGACAACTATGCTTATGCAAAACATACTACATTTATAAAAATGAGCGCTCATACAAAAATCATCACCGCTACCCTATTTTTAGTCAGCTACTTATTTGCTGGGGTGTTATCCATTCAACTCGGGACAATCAATCCCGGCAATATGGGCTTAATTTGGCTAGCCGCAGGCATTGGTTTATTTACCGTTTTGCAACTAGGCCGCACTGGCCTTGTCATCGTTTACTTTGGCAGCCTCGCCATCAATACCCCTTATTTATTTCATGGCCACTGGCAACATCAAATCGGCAGCATTTTAATCAGCGGAGGTATTTTTGCCGCGATTGACACCTTGCAATCGTATTTAGCTGCACGCGCTTATCAGGCCTTAACCAGCCAATACGGCAACGCCATGTGGCAACAACCCATGGTATTACCCAAAATTTGGCTGCGTGTCTGCTTTATTCCCGTCGCAGTCACCATGCCGTTATTTACCGCATTGCAAATTTCTGTAGGCTTAATTCCGATAAATTTAGATTCTATATTAATTCGCGGCATGATTTTAATGCTGGCAGATTCGTCGGGACTTATTTTATTTACTCCACTATACCCCTACCTGAAGTCAAGAACATTAATTAAAGAGTTTTTAAAACCTATTTATTTTTTGATCATGATCCCGATTCCAATTATCATTAATTATTTTATTTTAGATCGCACCTTGGTTTTATTGCTCCCTTTGATGCTCTACATTGCTGTCCGGTTTAAAATTGCAGCGACCAATTTTTCACTCTTACTCATTACACTCATGTGTATTGGCTTAACAGCCCAAGGCTATGGTTTTGTGAATCCACAAAACATGATTATTTCATTATTACAAATCCAAATTTTTGTTTTTTCTATTACATTGGCTTTGCAATATTTAGCGCAAACACAAACACAAATTATGCACAATCAAGCTTATTTGGAGCAAGAGGTCAAATCACGAACCGACACATTGGCAAAACTCAATCTCGAACTTAGTATTTTAGCTACCACCGATGAACTAACCCAGTTAAATAATCGTCGTGAATGGCAATCAAAAGCCCAAGCGGTTTTTTTAAATGCTTTGCGCTACCAAAAAAATATGAGCTTGATGATGATTGATGTCGATCACTTTAAAATGATTAACGATCAATACGGACATTTATTTGGCGATCAGATTTTAAAAAAAATAGCCCAATTGTGCTTAGCCAATACCCGGGAAACGGATTTAGTCGCCCGCTGGGGCGGGGAAGAGTTTGTGGTTTTATTGCCAGAAACAACGCGAGAACAAGCGAAAATTGTAGCCGATAAAATCAGACGCGCAATTGCCGATTACTCATTTTTACCCCCCCAAAACCAGCACATGGACACCACAGTGAGCATCGGCATCGCCAGTTTACTCAAGCACGATCAAACCTTAGATGATTTATTGTCGCGTGCCGACAATGCCATGTATTTAGCCAAAGCCAATGGTCGCAATTGCATACAAACAGATACCCCTGAATCCACGCACCTAAAAATACATTAAATCGATTGTCTTTAGCCCACAATGTTAGGCAAAATAGCGCCTTCACTTTAATTTGATCATCATGAACTCAATCAAAAAACCACGCATCGTTATCCATTACTGCACTCAGTGCAGCTGGCTCTTGCGCAGCGCATGGCTAGCGCAAGAATTACTCTCAACTTTTGCTTTTGAATTAGGCGAAGTGGCATTGCAACCGGGTACCGGTGGTATTTTTTTAATCCATTGCGATGATGTATTGGTCTGGGATAGAACCATTGAAAATGGTTTTCCAGAGGCCAAAGTTTTAAAACAAAGAATTCGTGATCTGATCGCACCCGACAAAAACTTAGGACATTCAGATAAAAATTCCGATTAAATTCACTTGAAATACAATTCATACACTGCTGATTAGGCACAAAGCGCAGGCTGTGATACCTTTCTGTTATGCACTCAAAACGACTCATTGGCCTTCTATTTCTCTGCAATATGGCGCATGCCGATATCTACAAATATGTAGATAGTAATGGCAATGTGACATTTACTAATTCACCGATTAAAGGTGCCGTGCGCATCATGAGTGAATCGCAACCCGCAGCCAACCCCATTCGCCGCAATAACGAGAGTGTTAAATCACCGCGTGTTGCGGTCCCTTCGCCCGTCAATTTCCCCAAAGTCGATGCGGCAACGCAAAAAACCCGTGACAGCAATCGTAAATTAATTTTAGAAGAAGAGCTCAGCAGTGAGCGCGAGCTTTTCAATAAAGCCAAAAAGAACTTACAAGAAGCCGATGCCAATCGCTCCGCTGCCGAGCAAGCCAATCCTAAGCTCTATCTTGATCGCATCGGCCGCTTGCGCGAAGCCATTGTGATGCATGAAAAAAACGTCACCGCACTGCAAGCGGAGCTAACGCGAGTGCGTTAAAGCGACGGATCGAGCACCGCAGCACCAATATTGTGCAAGGCTGAGAAAGATTGGCGCAATCTGCTCGCCAAAAGCTGGCCTATATTTTGCTTTAGTTAAATTGACTTTTCAGCGCGACAATCTGTCTTTTTCAAATGAGTTTGTATCCGATGGAGCCGCATTATGAGCCATCCTATTTTTGCTGGCCTCGATTATCTCGACGCTGCTGTCTTAGCTGTCAATCAAGATGGCTATATTAGTTATGCTAATCCAGCGGCAAATAGTTTATTTAATGTTAAAAAAAATGAGCAGCAATCATTAGCGCATTGCTTTGGCGAGAACTCGCCTTTAGTTTTTGCGGCACAAACTGCATTAGAAAAGCGGATCTCAATCACTGAGCACGAACTCATTGTTTTTGGCATTGAGGGTGAAATGTATGTCACGCTGGATGTCACGCCCATTGAATCAGCAGCAGCAACGGTACTACTAGAAATACGCCGTATTGATCAACAGCGCCGAATTATTAATGAAGAACGCTTGCAAGCGCAGCAACAAGCCAATCGCGAATTAATTCGTAATTTAGCGCATGAGATTAAAAACCCCCTCGGCGGCATTCGGGGCGCAGCCCAATTATTAGCGCATGAATTACCCGATCCACAACTCAAAGAATACACCGACGTCATTATTGACGAGGTATCTCGCCTGCAAAGCTTGCTTGATCGCCTACTCACGCCACATCGTTTACCACAACTGAAAGAACTCAATATTCATGAAGTCTTAGAGCGGGTACGCAGCCTGGTTTTGGCCGAAACGCCCAACGGCTTAGCGGTAAAAAGAGATTACGACACCAGCATCCCGACTTTAATTGCCGATAAAGAGCAATTGATTCAATCGGTGCTCAATATTGTGCGCAATGCCATTCAAGCTATGTCCAATATTGGTGAGGTGATATTACGTACCCGAATTGCCCGTCAAGTCACGCTCAATCGTCATCGCTACCCATTGGCCTTGCGTATCGACATTAGTGATAACGGCCCTGGCATTCCTGAGCACTTAAAAGAGACCTTGTTTTATCCACTGGTGTCAGGACGC
The DNA here is from genome assembly GCF_947072475.1 of uncultured Deefgea sp. Taxonomy (GTDB): domain Bacteria; phylum Pseudomonadota; class Gammaproteobacteria; order Burkholderiales; family Chitinibacteraceae; genus Deefgea. Next base: position 163,549 of record NZ_CAMTIA010000001.1, on the reverse strand, counting down.
CCAGGTGGAACTGGCATTGGCTTACATTTAGCACACACATATATTGCGCAACACCACGGCGTGATTGAATTTGACAGCCGAGTGGGTCACACCACATTTAGTCTTTTTTTGCCCCTTAATGCATGGCAAGACACAGGAAGCACATCATGAAACCAGTTTGGGTTATTGACGATGATAAATCGATTCGCTGGGTGTTTGAAAAAGCACTCAGTCGCGAACAAATTGCCCATACCGCCTTTGCTTCTGCCACCGAAGCGCTGATTCGATTGCAAACCGAACGCCCACAAGCGGTGATATGTGACATCCGCATGCCCGGCGAATCTGGCTTAAGTTTTTTAGAGATCGTCAAACGCGAATGGCCTGAAATCCCAGTCATTATCATGACCGCGCATTCTGATTTGGACAGCGCCGTTTCGGCGTTTCAAGGTGGCGCATTTGAATACCTTGCCAAACCATTTGACGTTGACCAAGCGATTGCACTGATTCGCCGCGCCATGCAAGAAAGTGAAGTACGCAGCCCTAGTCATGAAACCGATTCAGCGGTGGCTGAAATGCTCGGCCAAGCCCCCGCGATGCAGGATGTATTTCGCGCAATTGGCCGCTTGTCTCATTCAGCGGCGACGGTGATGATTACCGGTGAATCTGGCAGCGGCAAAGAGCTAGTTGCCCGTGCGCTGCACCGGCATAGCCCACGCGCGAACAAAACCTTTGTCGCCATTAATAGCGCAGCAATCCCTAAAGATTTATTAGAGTCTGAATTATTCGGTCACGAGCGTGGCGCATTTACCGGAGCCGACGCCAAACGGATTGGCCGCTTTGAACAAGCCGAAGGGGGCACGCTCTTTCTGGATGAAATTGGTGACATGCCGTTTGATCTGCAAACACGTTTATTGCGCGTGCTGTCGGATGGTTTTTTCTATCGCGTTGGCGGTCACCAGCCCATTAAAGCCAATGTACGAGTCATCGCCGCCACGCATCAAGATCTTGAAGACCGAGTCAAAGAAAAACTATTTCGCGAAGACTTATATCATCGCCTCAATGTGATTCGCTTGCGCTTACCCGCCCTGCGCGAACGTCAGCAAGACATTCCGCTACTGGCCAAGCATTTTCTCACGCAGTCGGCTAAAAACCTCGAGGTTGAAAGCAAACGCTTAAGCGACGCCGCCATGCAGCAGCTAACTCAATATCACTTTCCGGGCAATGTTCGGCAGCTCGAAAACATCTGCCATTGGATCAGCGTTATGGCACCCGGGCAATGCGTTGAAAGCCATGATTTACCTCCCGAATTGCAAACCCAAATCATCAGCAATCAGCTGGTTGGCGACTGGCAATCGTCATTAGCGGCGGAAGTTAAACACCGCCTGCAACGCGGCGAAAGCCGGATTTTAGACAGTATGATGCTCGATTTTGAGCGCACTGTTATCGAGCAAGCCTTGGCCCAAACCGGGGGTAAACGAATAGAGGCCTCGGAATTACTAGGCTGGGGACGCAATACCCTAACTAGAAAAATCCAAGAACTGGGTATCGACGAGCATAGCGTCTAATTTCAAATCCAGCGCCGCCTAAAGTCCACAAATGCCAATGGCTCAACGCGCTGCTGCCAGCTCAGCCACACATGCACCATAAAAAAGCCCTAGGATTTTGTCCGAGGGCTTTTTTGCATGCTGACAATATTAAATGGCTTAACGAATTTCGAAAATTTTGCCAAAGTTGGCAATATCGAGTACCGATTTCACCGTGCCTTTACAATTGACTAAGGTAATTTTCTTACCACCAGCGCGCTCATTGAGTAGCAACAACATCCCTAAGGCCGCCGAATCCATATAATCCACGGCCGAGAAATCAATTTCGATATCCGAGAGGCCTGGATGCTGCAAAGCCGAGGTGGTTGCGTGCTTAAACTCGCGATGAAATTCAAAGGTAAAGTTGCCATTCAAAGCGAGGATGGCGCGGTTATTTTCAAAGCGTACATTCACTTGCATAGACCTACTCCAAAAACGTTGATGACTGTATGTACGATATAGTCTAGCTAGAGAGGAGACTTATGCAAAGCTTGCAGTTAAAAAAAGCTCGCCAACCTACAGATTATTTTTCCACGAAAGCGCGCTCAATTACATAATCACCCGGCTCACCGATGCGTTTAGACACTTTAAAGCCTAATGAATCAAGTAGATTACACGTGTCGGCAAGCATCGCCGGGCTACCACACAGCATTGCGCGATCGGTTTCTGGATTCAGCGGCGGCAAACCGATATCTGCAAATAATTTACCCGAAGTAATTAAATCAGTCAGACGGCCTTGATTACGGAATGGCTCACGCGTCACAGTTGGGTAATAAATTAATTTATTGCGAACTTCTTCACCAAAAAATTCGTTATTTGGCAATTCATGCTCAATGTAATGCGCATACGCTAATTCACTAACGGTACGCACGCCATGAATCAAAATAATTTTATCGAATCGTTCATACGCTTCAGGATCTTTAATCAAGCTCATAAAAGGCGCTAAACCAGTACCAGTACTGAGGTAATACAAATGTTTACCCGGTTTTAAATCAGACAATACCAAAGTGCCGGTGGGTTTACGGCTCACTAATAATTTATCGCCTTCTTTTAAATGCTGCAGCCGCGATGTAAGTGGGCCGTTTTGCACTTTAATACTAAAAAACTCGAGCTCTTCTTCGTAATTGGCACTGGCAATTGAATAGGCGCGCATTAATGGCTTGCCATCTACTTCCAAGCCAATCATGACAAACTGGCCATTTTCAAAACGCAGCGATTCATCGCGCGTGGTGGTAAAGCTAAATAAAGTATCATTCCAGTGACGAACACTCAGCACGGTTTCATGGGCAAACTTAGACATTTAACTTCCTTCAAAAACAATCATCACAAAGGCAGCCAGAGACAGATAAAAGCATTAAGGTCCTAAAAAATGGGACCGCTTTCAGTGCTGCTTAATCTCTGCGCCTCTGCGTCTTTGTGGTTCAAATTATTCAGCTTTTAACGCCGCTTCTAATTCAGGAATCACGGTAAATAAATCCGCGACCAAACCATAATCGGCCACTTGGAAAATCGGTGCGTCCGCGTCGATATTCACCGCCACAATCACCTTACTGTCCTTAATCCCGCCCACGTGCTGTGCTGCGCCCGACACGCCAAAAGCCATATACAGCTCAGGCGCGACCACGGTACCGGTTTGACCGACTTGGCTATCATTGGGCGCCATGCCAGCATCCACCGCAGCGCGTGTCGCACCAATCGCTGCGCCAAGGACATCAGCCAATGGCGTGAGCGTTGACTTAAAGCCCTCGGCACTACCGAGTGAACGACCACCGCTAATCACCACCCGCGCCGTTGCCAGCTCTGGGCGGTCAAGCTGAACCAAATCACGGCTCAGCCATGTGGTTTGTCCGCTCTCGGCCGTTGCTGTCAACGTTTCCAGTGCCGCAGCCCCCCCCGTCGCGGCAACCGCTTCAAACACCGTTGGACGAATGGTCAAAATCCGCAAACCGGCTGGCGCAACAACGGTGGCATTGATATTGCCAGCGTACATTGGTCGCACAAAGGTCGTGGCATTGATAATTTGAATCACTTCAGACACCATCGCCACATCGAGCAATGCCGCAGCACGTGGCAATACATTTTTGCCAAAGCTGGTGGCTGCAGCGACCAATGCAGAATAATTGACCGCGAGTTGCACCAATAAAGGCGCGAGGTTTTCGGCCAAACCATGGGCATAGGCTAGCGCATCAGCATGGAGTACCTTGCTCACGCCAGCTATTTTTGTGGCCTCGAGAGCAATACCTGCTACATCATTGCCTGTTACCAATAAATGCACGTCTTCGCCCAGTTGGCTCGCAGCACAAATCGCCGAGCGCGTAGCGGCTTTAATGCCGTGGCTGTCTAATTCAGCAATCACTAAAACGCTCATGGCAACACCTTCTCTGCTCGCAATGCAGCGACCAACTCAGCCACATTATTCAAAATTTTCCCCGGCTTACGCGCTGGCGGTTCAGCAATCTGCAATACCGTTAACACCGGTGCGCTGACGGAAAAATCGGCCGCAGGCAAAGTCTCAATCGGTTTTTTCTTGGCCATCATCAATGCCGGCAGTTTGATAAAACGTGGCTCATTCAAGCGTAAGTCCACAGAAATCACCGCCGGCAATTGCAAGGACAAGGTTTCCTGACCACCATCGATCTCTCGCACCACGGTGGCGCGGCCATCGGCTAGTTGAATGCTGGAGGCAAACATTGCTTGCGGCCAATTTAATAAACCCGCCAGCATTTGCGCGGTTTCAGCCGCATCATCATCAATCGCTTGCTTACCCGTCAGCACCAAATCTGGCGCTTCACGCTGAACGATGGCTTGCAGATATTTTGCCGCCGTTAATGGCTGCACCACAGCAGGCGTCTCAATCAAAATGGCCCGATCTGCACCCATTGCCAAAGCATGACGTAGCACATCTTGATTGGCGGCAGTGCCCACAGCAACCACCACCACTTCACTGGCCACACCAGCTTCTTTCAAGCGTACTGCGCCTTCGACGGCATTTTCGTCAAATGGATTAATACTCATTTTGACATTGGTCAACTCAACGTCCAAACCATCTTGAGCTGGCCGTGGACGGATTTGATAATCAACGACCCGTTTAATGCTGACTAGAATTTTCATACTGCTTCCTTACATAGCGACCTTTGATGGTCATCAACGCGCGCGATTATAGAACAAATGCCATTTTGCACAAGATTGTATTCGGCGGTAAACTATATGTAAAACACATTGTTATTATAAACATATTCGATTTTACAGATATAGAAGCGAGATTGAGATGCAAGAACGCGATGTCATGGAATACGATGTGCTGATTATTGGTGCTGGCCCTGCTGGCCTGAGTTCAGCCATTGCTTTAAAGCAGCTCAACCCCGAAATTTCAGTCTGTATTTTGGAAAAAGGCGCGCAAGTGGGCGCGCATATTTTGTCTGGCGCGGTGATTGACCCGATTGCGCTCAATCAGCTGATTCCAGACTGGCAACAGCGCGCGCCGCAATTGGCCACCGCAGTCAGCCAAGATGAATTCTTTTTACTCGATGAAGACACCGGCATTAAGATTCCACAAATCTTACTGCCACCACAATTACACAACGACGGCTGTTTTATCGTTAAGCTGGGCGAAGTCTGCGCTTGGCTCGCCAGCGAAGCAGAAAACCTTGGCGTTGAAATTTACCCCGGCTTTGCCGCTACCGAAGTATTGTACGACGATCAAGGTGCCGTCATGGGCGTGGCCGTTGGCGATATGGGCATCAATAAATTAGGCCAACACAAAGCCGATTACGCGCTCGGCATGGCGATTCATGCCAAATACACGCTATTTTGCGAAGGCGCGCGCGGCTCACTCGCTGGTGATTTAGAAAACAAATATGCTTTACGTCAAGACGCCGATCCGCAGCATTTTGGTCTTGGGGTAAAAGAAGTTTGGCAAGTCAAACCCGAACAGCATCATCTTGGTTTAGTACAGCACGCCCAAGGTTGGCCGCTCGACAACAGCACCAGCGGTGGCGCGTTTATTTACCATTTGCCTGATCATCTGGTGGCGATTGGGTATGTAGTGCATTTGAACTACCAAAATCCGACTTTATCGCCATTCGAAGAATTACAACGCTTTAAAACCCATCCTAAAATTCGCGGTACTTTCGCTGGCGCCAAGCGCATTGCTTACGGCGCACGCGCGATTGCCGAAGGTGGACTGCAATCCTTGCCAAAAATGACCTTCCCTGGTGGGATTTTGCTCGGCTGTTCAGCCGGTTTACTCAATTTTCCACGCATTAAAGGCACCCACAACGCCATGCTATCGGGCATGTTAGCCGCGCCAGCCATCGTCGACGCCATTGCCAATGATCGACAACGCGATGAACTGATTGCTTTTAACTCCGCCTTTGCGCAATCGAGTATTTGGCAAGAACTACAACAAGTTCGCAATATCAAACCGGCGATCTCTAAACTCGGCACTTTAGCAGGCACGATGTATGCCGGTGCAGAGCTTTGGTTATCTAAGCTAGGGATCAATACCCCTTGGACATTACGCCACAGCACGCCTGACAATGCCACGCTAAAACGCCTCAATAGCGTCGCAGCGATTCATTACCCTAAACCCGATGGCGTACTGACGTTCAATAAGCTTGATTCTTTAATGCTGGCCAATGTCTCGCACGATCACGATCAACCCAGCCATTTGCAATTACGCGATACTTTAATTCCAATTACCGTCAATCTGGCCCAGTATGGCTCACCAGAAAGCCATTACTGCCCTGCTGGCGTGTATGAAATTATTCAACACAACGACGCACCCGCCTTACAAATCAACGCGCAAAATTGCTTGCATTGCAAAACCTGTGACATCAAAGACCCGCAGCAAAACATCCATTGGGTACCGCCTGAAGGCGGCGGTGGGCCGCTCTATACCGGTATGTAGTATTTTAATGTGGCTCATATTGAATATGGGCCACATTTATATACCCATTATTTATGCTTTTTATTACTGCATAAATCAAAATAAATCTTCATTACCAGCACCGCACCGGCCAGCGCCAAAGTGACTGAATTGGCCAAAATCAACGGCCAATCTCCGAGCATAAAGCCATACACCAGCCATAAACTCACCCCAGTAACAAAAATCAAATACATTCCTAAGGAAATATCTTTCGCCGAACGGCTACGCCAAACCTGCCACACTTGCGGCACAAAGGCGACGGTGGTGCATAGCGCGGCGGACATGCCAATTAAACTCAATACATTCATCGCTCAATACTCATTCAATGGGTCGGTAAAGTCAGCAGCAAGTCGTCATCACAGTACGCCTCGCCACTGCACAGCAAGCAACCCGCGCACTCGGCCGACGGCCCATAAAAAACGGCGCTCTGCGCGCCGTTATCTTTAAACACCTAACACTTTATTTCGCCAACAAAATCCGTAACATACGGCGCAGAGGCTCAGCAGCGCCCCAGAGTAATTGGTCACCAATCACAAACGCGCTGATGTATTCTGGGCCCATATTCAATTTACGCACGCGGCCTACACCAATATCGAGTTTGCCGGTGATTTGCGCAGGAATCAGCTCTTTCACCGTTACTTCACGGTCGTTCGGCACCCATTTCACCCAATCGTTGCCCGATTTGATGATGGATTCGATTTCTGCGAGTGGCAGATCTTTTTTCAGTTTGATCGTCAATGCGAGGCTGTGGCAACGCATCGCGCCAATCCGTACACACAAACCATCGACTGGAATCGTGGCGTCAGAACCGAGGATTTTATTCACTTCGGCTTGGCCTTTCCATTCTTCTTTGGTTTGACCGTTATCGAGTTGCTTGTCGATCCACGGGATCAAACCACCAGCGAGTGGCGCGCCAAAGAATTCAGTCGGCACATCGTTTGAAATGGTGTGCGCGACTTTTTTGTCGATTTCTAAAATCGCTGAAGCTGGTGTCGCCAATTCATCGGCCACGGCGTTGTACACCACGCCCATGCCTTTAAGGAGTTCACGCATGTGATTCGCGCCGCCGCCTGAAGCCGCTTGGTAGGTCATTGAAGAAACCCAGTCGACTAAACCGGCTTTAAACAAACCGCCCATGCCCATTAGCATGATCGAGTTGGTACAGTTGCCGCCGATGTAGTTTTTTACGCCACGGGCCAGTGCGCCTTGAATCACATCGTCGTTCACCGGATCGAGTACGATGACGGCATTGTCTTCCATGCGCAAGGTAGAAGCGGCGTCAATCCAGTAGCCTTGCCAGCCGCTAGCGCGCAGTTTTGGGAACACTTCGGTGGTGTAGTCGCCGCCTTGGCAAGAAATAATCACGTCCATTGCCGCCAATTGGCTAATATCGTTGGCGTCTTGCAAGGTGCCAGCGTCTTTACCAAAATTAGGTGCGGCTTGGCCTGCTTGCGACGTTGTGAAGAAAACCGGATCGATCACATCGAAATCTTTTTCTTCTTGCATGCGTTGCATCAGAACCGAACCCACCATACCGCGCCAACCGACTAGACCCACCCGTTTCATGATTACATCCTTTAGCGACAACAAATTAATTAATTCGAGCCTTAGATATTAGTGAAATTCCGTATGCCTGACTAGCCAGTAAAGCCAATTAAGCGCGCTTTTATCCAATTTAAATGTTTCCAAACGTACCTTCACGGTGCAGCATGCCCCGCCAATCGGCGCTAAAATTAGGTTTTTTGCGATCAAAGAGAGCTCCGGTGCGCGTTTTAATTCAAAGAGTCAAACAAGCTCAAGTCGATGTTGGCCAAGAAACCGTCGGCCAAATCAATGCCGGATTATTGCTGCTAGTTGGCGTTGGTCATGAAGATGCTGCGGCAGACATCCAATGGCTGGTGAATAAAATCGCCAATTTACGGCTATTTAATGATGAAAACGGCGTGATGAATTTATCCATTCGGGAAGTAGGCGCTGACGTATTGGCAGTTAGCCAATTTACGCTGTTTGGCAATATCAAAAAAGGCAATCGACCCAGTTGGGGCGAGGCAGCGCCGGGACCAATCAGCCAGCCAATATTTGATGAATTCGTTCGCCAGCTCAGCGTCAAACTGGCCAAACCCGTGGCGACCGGGCGATTTGGTGCGGATATGCAGGTGGCTTTAATCAATGACGGCCCAATCACTTTATGGATTGATAGCAAAGCGCCTTGATTCGCCGATAAAATCGCTCCAACGCGGCAAAAAACCCAACGTCAATCGCCGCCAAATAAGGCTTAACCCGTACTTGACCGAAACAACATGCCAAGTGCAGAATGACCTCAGCGCCGATTTGAAACCCAGCTTGCGGGCGCTTTATAAATACTCGCTAAAGCGTGCAAAACCCACTGCACGTGGGTTTTTTGTTTTTTGCGCCAATTAATCGACAAATTGCGGGGCGCGTTCGAAATGCCGCTAAAGCGTCGGTGATTCAATCCAATACCACAGAATCACCGGCGAGTTTCTTAGGAGCTTGCCCATGTATGATTGTTTAGAAGTAGAAACGATACAGCGTCCAAAATCATCGTCGCTACGCAAAAATAGACGGCTTAATTTTGATCACTATCGCGAACACCACTGCCTACAGCTTCGTGCTGCGCCCTATACCGGCCCGCATTCATTAATTCGGGCGTTTGCCGCAGCCCAAAGCTTACACCTACCAACGCATAATTTACCCGATGGTAGTTTATTGATTTTGGATTTGCTTTGCACTGAAGCCTTATTGTTTCAACGCCGCTTTCCTGATTTATTGGCCATTTATGAGCCAGCACGCCCCATTCCCAAAGGATAGCAATGCCCCGTTTGCAAGACGTTAAAGCCACCTGGATTCTCGCTTGGCCAATTATGATTGGCCAACTCGCTCAAACTGGCACCGGCTTTGTCGATGCGGTGATGGCCGGTCATTTATCGGCCGGAGATTTGGCCGCAGTTTCAGTCGGCACGTCGATTTGGAGCGTGATGATTGTCACCATGTTTGGCTTATTGATTGCCATTAGCCCAATGGCGTCGCAAAAAGTTGGCGCCAAGGCGTGGCATGAGATCCCGTCGTTAACACAACAAGCTTTATATCAAGGGCTGTTTATCGCCCTAATCATGATGTTGATCGCGCATAGTTTGCTGCCGATTTTTTCGCATATTGGTTTAGCGCCCGATGTGGCCGAAAAAGGCAGCCGCTTTTTAGCGGTGATTTCATGGGGATTTCCGGCGGTGGCAATTGCGCGCGTTTTGTATGGCTATAGCTCGTGCTTAAATCAAACCAAGCCAATGATGGTCATTTCGATTATTGCGCTGCTACTGAACATTCCAGCCAATTACGTCTTAATTTATGGCGAATGGGGATTTCCCGAGTTGGGGGCGGTCGGCTGCGCTTGGGCCACGGCAATGTGCATGTGGTTGAGCGCCATTATGTGGATTATTTGGATTCGCGTCTCGCCGATTTATCGTGACACGCACCCATTTCGGCATATCGAAGGTCTACGTCTACAGACGCAAAAGCAATTGGCCAAGTTGGCGATTCCAATCGGCATTATGTTTTTTGTTGAATCGAGCGCGTTTAGTTTGATTGCCTTGTTGTTGGCCAAGTTAGGTACTACCACCGTGGCATCGCATCAAATTGCGCTCAATTTTTCTTCGCTGACTTTTATGATTCCATTGGCCATTAGCACCGCCCTCACCGTTCGCGTTGGGCAAGCCGTTGGCGCAGGTGATTTTAAGTTGGCACGCTTTATTGGTGAGACGGGGATTTACCTAGGGTTTATCTTGGCGATTATTTCTGGCTGCATGATTATTGCATTTCGCAGCACGATTGCGGCGTGGTATACCAGCGATCCAGCGGTGATTTTGCTCGCAGCCAAATTGCTATTGTTGTCGGGATTTTTCCAATTTTCAGATGCCACTCAAATTGTGGTCGCCGGTGTATTGCGCGGTTATAAATCAACGCGGATGCCGCTGATTATCCACTTAACGGCATTTTGGGTGATTGGCATTCCGCTCGGTTACGCACTGACATTTGGTGTCGGCCCATTTAGCCCGCATGGCCCGGCAGGTTATTGGCTGGCGCTGGTGATTGCGCTGACGTTTGCGGCGATTGCGCTGTATGTGTTTTTTAGACGCATCAGTATACGAGCACTACATACGGGTATATCAAGCTAGTACTTGATGGACAAAGGCTAGAGAGCAATACCGTACCAAGCGGGGCAATGTTCAGATTTGGTATTGATGCTGTGCCGCGTTCGTCGAGCTGGGGCTTAAAAACCCGTTTAAGCGCACCGAGTGAGGAGCGAGACAAACAGCTTTATCGTTTGACTCACGACGATCGAGGGCACAGCGGAGCTGGGCGCGCTCGGGGCGCCTTTCTTTCCCCCTCTTTCTTTGGCGAGTCAAAGAAAGAGGGTCCCCGTCGCGGACTGCGACTGTAAACAGCCGTGCCGTAGGCACTTAAAACCATCAACACGCAATCTGAACATTGCCTTATCGCGGCATTGACCTCAGGACTCGCCCCAGCGCTGCATGAGTTGATGCGGTACCGCCAGCTGGTCTAAAATTCGCGCCACAACAAAATCGACTAAATCTTCTATGGTTTGCGGGTGATGATAAAAACCCGGATTAGGCGGCAAAATCACCACGCCAAGACGCGATAATTTCAGCATATGCTCTAGATGAATCGCTGAAAATGGCGTTTCGCGCGGTACAATAATCAGCGTTTTACGCTCTTTAATCATCACATCGGCCGCACGCTCTAAGAGATTATCTGACGCGCCATTAGCAATCGCCGACAAAGCGCCCATGGTACACGGCACCACCACCATACCGTCCCCAGGGTTACTGCCCGAAGCCATCGGTGCAAACCATTCTTGCTGACCATAAACCTGTAACTGCTCTGCAGTCACGCCATACTGCGCACGCAGTAATTCAGCCAAATCGGCGGCACGGCTAGGCCAAGTTAAATTTAACTCTTGTTTGGCGACAATTTGCGCCACTTGGGTATACACCAAACGCACTTTACAACCGGCCAACAGCAAGCATTCTAGCGTGCGTAAACCATAGGGCAAACCGGATGCGCCAGTAAAAGCCAGCGTAATTGTCTTCATTGTGTCGTATCCACAGCAGGGTGAGTGCGTAATAAATGGGTGGCAATCAAGCCATTTACCACGCCAAAAATAATGGCCATTGCCAACAGTAAAGGGATTAAAACCAAAATGCCGTTATGCGGAATTAACCATAAACGCGCAATCAGCAGCTGCCCGACTAAATGCGCCACAGCCGAGCACAGTGACCAAGTGACTAAACCAAAATAGCGTCGCGGTAAATATTGCACCAGCGCCAAAGCCAATACACTGGCAACGCCACCCGCCAAGCTTAAAGCAAAACCAGGGGAAAACACTCCGCCTAATACCAAGCTTGAACCTAAAATCCGCAACATCGACACCCACGCTGCGGCGGACCAGCCCAAACGCTGTAAAGCGATTAAGGTGACAATATTGGCCAGCCCTGGTTTAAAGCCCGGAATCGGTGATGGAATCCCCGATTCAATTACCGCTAACACAATGGCGCATGCGGCAAAGCGGGCAATTTGCTCATCGGTGGTACTAACATTTAAAGTGATTTTAGTAACTGAGACTGTCATAACGGGCAGGACGTTGACCAACGAGTTCAATACTGGTGCGATTGGGCAAGCAAATCGCACTTTGCCCCACTTGAGTCAACCATCCAGCCCGCACACAATACTGGCGCGGGCTTGGATCGCTAGCGATCCGTGCACGGCCTGCGGCCACCTCGATCGTGGTTTTGCCAAGCGGGCCATCAATGGCCAAGATGCGCGCTGCGGCTAAATCTAATTCGGCATACAGTTGGCCATCTTGAAAAATCTTAACGCGAGTCGCCCCAGCTTGTGACCAACAGAAGGCGGTAATCCCCCCCCACAGCACGATACAAAGCCCCATCACCACATAATCACCTGAGCGCAATAAGCTCAGCCAATCGCGCCATGATTTAGCTGCGCTGATGCTGTTCACGATGCCGAACCAAGACCTGACGATTGCGTGAAAAATGTCGGCGTAGCTCTTCGGCCAAATACACCGAACGATGCTGACCGCCGGTGCAGCCAATGGCCACCGTGACATAACTACGCTGATCACGCTCAAACTCCGGCAACCAGCGCTCTAAAAAGCCCAAAATATGCGTCAAATAATTGCCGACACTGGCTTGTCGCATTAAGAAATCGGCCACCGGCTGATCCATACCCGTTAAAGGACGTAGCGCCGGGTCATAAAATGGATTGGGCAAACAACGCGCGTCAAAAACAAAATCGGCATCCAGCGGCAAACCATGCTTAAAGCCAAACGACTCAAAAATCAGCATTAATTTGGCTTGATCGGTCGCGATAAACTCCCGTACCCAAGTGCGTAATTGCGCCGCCGATAAACCCGAAGTATCGATGGCATGCGACATCTCACGGATGCTTTCTAGCATTTCATGCTCAACCGCCACCGATTCGGTCACCGTTAATTCCCCCAGCGACAGCGGATGACTGCGGCGACTTTCTGAATAGCGTTTCACCAAAACTTCGTTATTGGCTTCCAAAAACAACATCCGCACATCCAGCCCTAAATCCATCAAAGCGGCTAAATGATCGGGGAAAGTGGCCAAGTTATGCGCGCTACGAGCGTCAATCCCGATGGCAATTTTAGGGTAACCATCCAAATCGAGCATCGACACCGCTTGCGGCAAAAGCGGTGCGGGTAAATTATCTAAACAATAAAAGCCCAAATCTTCCAATGCTTTTAAAGCCACGCTTTTACCCGCGCCCGACAAACCCGATAGCAAGACCAATTGTTGATGTTGGCTGTGTGCCATTATTCCCCCATCTCCATAAATTTTTGGTGGCGCTCGATAAATTCACGCGTTGAATCAATACCGCGTAATTGCAAAATATAATTTCGCACTGCCGACTCGACCAGTACCGCCAAATTACGCCCAGCCGCGACTGGAATCACTAATTTTCTGACCGGCACATCCAAAATCGCCTGCGTTGCCGCTTGCATTTGTAAGCGATCAACTGGTGCGACATTTTCACCGCCGGCCTTGGCCAAATGCACAATCAATTTCAGCGTTTTTTTCGGCCTGACTGCCGTTTCACCAAAGATGGTTCTGATATTGAGCACCCCAATCCCGCGCACCTCTAAAAAGTCACGCAACATCGGCGGGCAGCGCCCTTCTAAGGTTTCTGGATTGGTGCGATACACCTCAACCACATCATCGGCCACCAAGCCGTGGCCACGGGAAATCAGCTCCAGTGCCAGCTCGGACTTACCCATCGACGACTCACCAGTCAGCAAAACACCGACTTCCAACACATCCAAAAATACCCCATGCAGGTGTGTTGATACAGCCAGAGCTTTACTAAGATAGTAGCGCAATACCTCCATTAAATACGGTGATTGCTCCGGACTAGTGAGTAAGGGAACATGATGACGCTCAGCCGCTTCCCGCAAAGAATCGGGCACCGCTTGCCCATTGGCGACAATCATCGCCGACATATCATAGGCAAATAGCTGATTCAGGCTCGAGTGCTGCACTTCCATTGATAAGCCATTGAGATAAGCGACTTCAGCAATCCCAAGCACTTGGATGCGATTGGGATGCACAAAGTTCAAATGCCCAACCAAAGATAGCGATGGCTTTTGCTCTGAGGCATCATTGGACAATAAATTATTTGCGCCCGACTGCCCAGCAACCCAAGTCAGACGCAGTTTTTCGGCGTTATCAATAAATAGTTGTCGAGCGGTGATCTGCGGCATGCGGCCTCGCTATGGCTTAAAAAGCAGTGATTTTATGCCAGTATGGGTCAAAAACGAAATGGGCATCGGGCAAAAAATAAACCCTCAGATCTTGGCTGAGGGCTCAAATCGATCAGGAGAAGTCGGGAGCATAGGGCTCCCATGTCGAAATGCGCTGCCATACCGCTTCGGGATCGGGCAAGGTCATTAATTCTTCGCGTAATTGCTTATCAGAAAACAGCTGTGCTAATTCTGACAAAATTTGCAAATGTAGATCAGTGGCATTGGCTGGCACTAACAGCACAAAAATCAATGACACCGGTTTGCTATCCGGCGCATCAAACTGAATGGGCGCACTCAAGCGCACAAAGGCCCCTACCGCTTCTTTTAAGCCTTTAATCCGACCATGCGGAATGGCGACGCCTTGACCCAAACCCGTTGAGCCGAGCTTTTCGCGGGCAAACAGGCTATCAAAAATTACGCTACGCGCAATCCCATGGCTGTTTTCGAACAGGATACCGACATGTTCAAAAACGCGTTTTTTGCTACCCACATCCAAATCTAAAAAAACATTGGCTACTGGGAGTATTTTGCTAATCAGGCTCATGTTCAAACTTATGTCCTTAAAGGAGCTGCTATTGTAACTCGCACTCCGATAAACAAAAACGGGAACGACTCGCGGCGTTCCCGTTGTGTTGCTTGTGCAACGGATTATTCTTCGATTACCACTTGATGCTTCAGGGCATCATTACGATGACCAGATAATTTTTCTTTGTATTTAATAATCTGGCGATCCAGTTTATCGACCATGCTATCGATGGCGGCATACATATCGCTATCGACAGACTCAACATGCAGATCTTTACCAACGACATTGATTGTCGCCTCGGCCTTATGCTCCAGCTTATCCACTGACAAAATGACTAAAACATCAATCACATTATCAAAATGGCGGGTCGTGCGTTCAATTTTACTTGAAACATATTCACGAATCGCTGGTGTAACTTCCAGATGATGACCACTAATGTTGAGGTTCATATACTACTCCTTCGGTTCTTCATGCTTTTATAAGGCAGTGTTTTTATAAACACTTGCGCAGATTAACGGGAGGAATCATTAATGCCTCCCTGTACTTAGCAACGGTGCGCCGCGCAACTGCCACACCTTGCCGTGCGAGTTCTTCAGTTATAGCACTATCGGATAATGGCTTGTGCTGATTTTCCTGCTGTACCAGTTGTTTAATCAAAGCCTTAATCGATGTCGCAGAGTTTTCACCCCCGCTTTCGCTTTCAACATGACTGCCAAAAAAATATTTGTACTCAAAAACACCGCGTGGCGTCAGCATGTATTTTTGCGTGGTTACCCGAGAAATCGTCGATTCATGCAACTCAAGTTCATCGGCAATATCGCGCAGCACCAAAGGCCGCATTGCCACTTCACCGTATTCAAAAAAAGCTTTTTGTCGTATTACGATGGCTTCGGCCACCCGTAATATGGTACTGCCTCTTTGCTCAACACTTTTAATCAACCAACGTGCTTCTTGTAGCTTACCACTGAGTGCCGCCGCTGAATCGCCCTGGAGTAATTTAGCGTACAACTCATTGACTCTTAACTTCGGTTGCGCCGCACTATTTAAACGTACCTGCCATTGCCCACGCACCTTGGTCACAATCACATCTGGTAATACATAACGCGTTGTTTCTGCTGACCAGTTTGCGCCCGGCCTTGGCGTTAAACCGCGAATCAGTGTTTGAGCTTGTTTAAGGACAACTTCATCACACTGTAGTTGGCGTTTAAGTCTAGTGTAATCCCGTTGCGCCAATAAATCGAGACCTTCATTCACCAATCGAATGGCAATATTTCGAATGGTATTTTCTGGCAAGACCCGCAATTGCAAGGTTAATGACTCCGGCAAATCACGAGCGCCAACACCAAGTGGTTCTAGTTGCTGTAAATGTTGCAATGCGATTTGTAATTCTTCTGGTTCTAACTCAAACTCTAATACCAAGCCCTCTGGTAGCTGGGCGTAAATTTCATCCAAGCTCTGGCTCAGCATTCCGTCATCATCTAAAGCATCAATCAACAATGAAATCAATGCACTATCACGCAGCGACAAGGGCAAGCAGCCCGTTTGTTCTAACAAATAATCACGCAGTGAATACAACTTGGCCACCCGAAGTGCGGGATCATTTTCATCGCCTTCATCAAACGAAGTGTTCGCGCGTACGTCTTCCCAACGTAAGCTATCGCCGTCCTCAACAACCTCACTCACCTCTGGTTTTTCGGCCTCTTCACCCGCATCTTGCACGCCATCTTCGCGTTCAAGCATTGGATTTTCGGCTAAAAAATGCTCTATTTCTTGTTGAAAATCAAGCGTGGACAACTGCAAAAGCTTAATCGATTGCTGAAGCTGCGGCGTTAAATTGAGCTGTTGCGACATCCGCAACTGCAAAGTTTGCTTCATGAAGGGAATAACCTAGGTTGGCAAAAACACTACATTTTAAAATGCTCGCCCAGATAAACTTGGCGAACATCTTCATTATTGACAATTTCATCGGGCTTACCAGCCGCCATCACAGCACCTTCAGAAATAATATAGGCACGATCGCAAATCCCTAAGGTTTCGCGAACATTATGATCCGTGATCAAAACACCAATGCCGCGCCCTTTTAAGAAACCAATAATGCGCTGAATATCAATCACCGCAATCGGATCAACCCCCGCAAATGGCTCGTCGAGCAAAACAAATTGTGGATTAGAGGCGAGTGCGCGGGCGATTTCAACACGGCGGCGCTCCCCGCCCGAAAGACTCATTGCGCCACTTTCCCGCAAATGCGCAATATGTAAATCGTGCAGCAACTCGTCTAAGCGCGACTCAATTTCGTCTTTACTGCTGTAATGCAGTTCAAGCACCGCTTTAATATTCTCCGCGACGGTCATTTTGCGAAAAATCGACGCCTCTTGCGGCAAATAGCCCAGCCCGAGCCGGGCACGTTTATGAATCGGCAGCTGACTGACGTCAATGCCGTCAAGTTCGATACAACCGGCGTCCATTTTCACTAAGCCAACAATCATATAAAAACTCGTCGTTTTACCAGCGCCATTGGGCCCCAATAAACCAACCACTTCACCGCTGGCGACCTCTAGGGAGACGTCACGCACGACGGTACGTTTTTTATACGATTTTTGTAAATGCTGCGCTTTCAACACACTCATTTGGCGGCGTCTTTCTTTTTGGGGTTGATGGTGATGTTCACTCGATTACCCGGCTTGCTTTGTGCCTGATAAAACTCAGTATTCAGATTGTAGTTAATGGTGTCGCCCATCACGATATCTTGGCCTTTTTTAACCCAAGCTTTATCGATTAATATCATTTCGCCTTTCGCACCGTCGTAATCAAAGCGCAGTGACTCAGCATCGAGCATTTCGCCGCTATCGAGTTTTTGCTTAAAGCGCACCGGACGACCTTCGCCTTTGGCGTACTGCTTGCCAAAAGCATCTTCGCTCATGGTCACTTTATCGGCACGCATATTCATCGTGCCTTGCGTGGCAATCACATTGCCGGTACAGACTGTTTGCGAATTTTTCTGATCCGCAACGCAATTGTCTGCAGTGATATTCATTGGTTTTTCACGATCAGCCGTTTCTGCCAAAGCGTGTGAATTAATGAGTAGGGCGAACAGCGGCAGGACGAGGAGTCGGGACATAGGTCATCTTTACTTGTGATTTAAGTTCTAAGGTTTGCAATTTATTATTGGCGATAAACCCCACGCCTTCGGCATGATTTTTACCCATATCGGCAGTCACAAACTGATCTGATTTAGCGATTTCAGCTTGGCCATCAATCCAAATATCACGCCCATTGATGACTAACTCGGCACTGCCCTCATACGGGGCTCGGCGCAATTGAGTCGCGTCATAAAACCATGTTTCTGAGCCTTTATGAATCGACTTTGCCCGGGTGCCAATCACCACAATCGTCGGCTTATTGGCCTCCGTTTGGGTCAACACCGGTTTTTCATACAGCATGGTATCTTGCAGCGGCACATGCGTGACTCGGCTAGCGACCAACTGTGAACGCTTCATGCCAGCTTCGTCATAACGCCGTAATACACCTTCATCGGCAATTAAATCGGGGGCATTTAAATCCAAGCGCTGCGGGGCGGTTAAATTAGTGGCCACGCGGCTTAAGGCCCAGATTAAACTACCGACCAAGAGCAATAAAAGCAAGGGTAAAACCCAGGTGGTTAAACTACGCAAACCGATCCCCTAGCGCAAATATGGCGCCATCGCAGCATCATAGGTGTTTTGCGATTGCATAATTAAATCGCACACTTCACGTACCGCGCCCAAACCGCCTTGGCTACCTGTAATGTAATGTGCGTGCTGGCGAACAATCGTCGGTGAATTCGGTACCGCAACGGCAAATGGCACCCGGCGCATAATCGGCAAATCAATGACATCGTCGCCCATATAGCCGCATTCCTCAGCCGTAACGCCGGTATCTAACAGCAGCTGCTCAAACGTGGCTAATTTATCGTGTGCGCCTTGATAGACCAAATCAATCCCCAAATTCTGGGTTCGATGCGTGAGTAAGCTTGAGGTACGACCAGTGATAATGGCTAGCTGAACGCCACTTTGCTGCAACATTCTTAAACCGTGCCCATCCAAAGAATGAAACGCTTTTAATTCTTCGCCAGCATCGGTGTAATACAAACGCCCATCCGTCATGACGCCATCAACGTCAAAAATCATCACACGAACTTTTTTTGCTTGCTCAAGCATTCAGCTTCCCTTCTAATAAAAATTTATACCACATTACAGGTATTCAATGGCAGCGTATGGATTTCATTGCGTTCAGCGCTATACCCAATCAAACAACGCGGGCACGTAACAAGTCATGCATATTTAATGCGCCGACTAATCGGCCTTGATCTTGCACCAATAAACCATTAATCCGTCGTGACTCCATCAGCTGAACCGCCTCAGCAGCCAGACGCGAAGCCTCAATAGTAGCAGGATTTGCCGTCATCACGGCACTCACCGGAGTGGTACGAATATCCACATCCAAATCTAAGGTTCGCCGCAAATCACCATCGGTATACACGCCAACTAAGACTCCGGCCGCATCAACCACCGCCGTCATCCCCAAACCTTTACGACTAATTTCGAGCAAAGCATCGCGCAGCGGTAAGTCTTGCCCTACCACCGGGAGACGCTCGCCCTGATGCATTAAATCACGCACATGCACCAATAAACGCCGCCCTAAAGTGCCGCCAGGATGCGACAAAGCAAAATCTTCCGCTTGAAAGCCACGCGCCTCAAGTAAAGCCACAGCCAGCGCATCACCCAGCGCCAAAGCCACCGTGGTGCTGGCCGTTGGTGCCAAATTCAACGGGCAAGCTTCTTCGCTAACCGCCACATCCAAATGCACGGTGGATTCTTGGCTTAGCGTCGAATTCACATTGCCAGTCATCGCAATAATCGGAATCGCTAAGCGTTTCAAGCTAGGCAACAATGCGACCAATTCATCACTCTCGCCAGAATTGGACAAGGCCAACACGATATCGACGGAGGTAATCATTCCCAAGTCGCCGTGTGCGGCCTCACCAGGGTGGACAAAAAAAGCGGGGCTGCCGGTGCTGGCCATGGTCGCGGCAATTTTACGCGCCACATGCCCCGATTTTCCCATTCCCATCACCACAATTCGCCCCTGACAATTCAGAGCGAGCTGGCAAGCCTGATCGAACTGGGCATCCAAACGCGTCGACACCGCCAAAATAGCGGCAGCTTCAATTTGCATCACGCGTCGCGCCACATCACAGGCCGACCATGCAACTTTTGATTCTATGGCATTCATCACAGAGCAACACACCTAGCGCATAAACAAGGCCGCAGTATAAAAGACCTCATCATTAGATAACAGTAGGCTGTGAATAATCAGTACGTCAGCAACAGGGCCAGCTCAGTTATAATCAAATTGCATTCCACTCTAATGAAACCCATGCCGATTAATTTACAGTCCTTTCTTGTACTGCTTGCTGCGGCAGTGATCACCGTCGTACTCTGCCGCAAACTCAAATTGCCGGCCATGCTGGGCTATTTACTAGTCGGGATGCTGATTGGCCCCTATGCCTTGGGATTGATTCAATCGAGTGATGAAGCTAGTCATTTGGCAGAATACGGCATTGTTTTTCTGATGTTTACCCTTGGGCTGGAATTTAACCTCGCCAAACTCAATGCCATGCGGCGAATTGTATTTGGTTTAGGCGCAGCACAAGTGGCGGCGGTATTAATTTGCGTCGCAGCCGCAGTCTTATTTGCCGGTTTAGATTGGAAAGCCGGCTTAATTCTTGGCGGCGCAGCGGCGATGTCTTCCACCGCGATGGTGTCTAAATTACTCAGTGATCGCAGCGAACTCAATGCACCCCACGGGCAAAATGCGATTGGGATTTTGTTGTTCCAAGATTTGGCCGTCGTCCCTTTCCTTATTATCATTCCTGCCTTAAGCCTGCCCGATGGCAGCATCACCATTCCATGGCTCAATATCCAAGTTGACCAACTACTATTTTCGCTATTTTTAGCCGCGATTAAAATCGTCTTTGTCTTGGCCGTACTACTCTCGCTGGGGCAAAAAATCATGCGCCCTTGGTTTAATTTGGTCGCCAAACAGCATGCCAGCGAGCTATTTATGATCAATATTTTATTGGTCACGCTCGGGACTGCATGGCTGACCGAACAAGCCGGGTTGTCGCTGGCTTTAGGGGCTTTTTTAGCCGGGATGTTGATTGCTGAAACCGAGTATCGCTATCAAGTGGAGGACGATATTCGTCCTTTCCGCGATTTATTACTCGGCCTATTTTTCGTCACCGTGGGGATGAATTTAAACTTCAGCATCTTAATTTCAGAATGGGGTATTGTGCTGGCCAGTTTATTACTATTGGGCCCGCTAAAAATTGCCCTTATTGCCGGTTTAGCACGGCTATTCGGTAACACCGCAGGCACCTCACTACGCACTGGGTTTGCACTGGGTCAGGGTGGCGAATTTGCTTTTGTTTTGCTGGCACTCACCGCACAAGGCGGCTTAGTGCCAAGCAATGTACTGCAAGCGGTCACTGCCGGGGTGATTCTATCGATGCTCATTACGCCGTTCCTCATTCAGCATTCAGATAAATTAGTACTGCGTTTAGCCAGCTCCGAATGGATGAATCTCGCCGCCAATTTGCACCATATTGCCGTACGCAGCATGGCCGCCAATGGCCACGTTATTTTGTGTGGGTTTGGCCGTAGCGGCCAATCTTTGGCGCGTATTTTAACCCAAGAAGACATCCATTTTTTCGCCCTTGATTTAGACCCAGAAAAAGTGCGTGAAGCCACTGCGGCGGGTGAATCGGTGGTCTTTGGGGATGCCGCTAAACGCGAAGTGTTACTCGCCGCCGGCCTGATGCGCGCACGCGCCATCATTGTCACGTATGCCGACACGCATTCAGCGATGAAAATCCTTGAGTTAGCCCATCAAATTCGCCCTGAAATCCCCGTCATTGTGCGCACGCAAGACGATAGCGACATCGATTTACTCAAAAACGCTGGCGCAGCCGAAGTCGTAGCCGAAATCATGGAAGGTAGTTTGATGCTGGCGTCGCACACCATGATGCTGTTGGGGGTGCCGCTCAATAAAGTGATTCGCCGAATTCGTGAAGTTCGTGAGGCCCGTTACCAATTGATTCGCGGCTTTTATCGCGGACTCAATGAAGATGCCGATGAAGGCGATCGTAACTATCCACGCCTACACACCTTGCAACTCACCCAAAATGCGCATGCCATTGGTTACACCATTGCCGAGCTCAAACTAGAGCAATTCCAAGTCGAAATTCGCAGCATTCGCCGCCGCAACATGCCCCCTATCCAGCCCGATGCGAGCTTCCAGCTCAATAGCGGCGATGTGTTAGTCCTTCTTGGAGAGCAAGACAATTTAGCGGCCGCCGAGATGCTGCTGTTGCAAGGCTAAGACACAACACACCGGCCAAGCCGTCTAGCACGGCCCATCAACCCCAAGCCCTCGTCTTTTTTAATCCGCCGCGCTCGAAACGAGCGTCGTCAACGAGGGGCATAAAAAAAGCACCGCAGACTTCAGCGGTGCTTTTCATTGTGTCAATCCATCAACGGCGACTAAATTTAGGCCGCATACCGATTTCGGCATTTAAAGTTAAAGGCTCGCCCTGGCGTATGACAGTAATCGGCGTTGCTTGCTCGGGCGGTAATGCCGCGATTAAATTCAACATTTGTGCTGAATTACTCACTTCTTTACCATCAATACGAAGCAAAACATCCCCCGGACGAATCCCTGCCACCGCAGCAGGGCCATTGCGAACCACCCCCGCAATCAAAGCGCCTTTACTAGATTCAAGTTTGAGCGAAGCGGCCAAATCTGGTGTCACATCTTGTACCTCAATCCCCAACCAGCCTCGAGTGACACTGCCATCTTTAATAATGGCATCCATCACTTGCTTCACAATATTGGCCGGGATTGCAAAGCCAATACCGAGTGAGCCGCCAGTTTTAGAGAAAATAGCGGTGTTAATCCCCAATAAATTGCCATGCACATCGACCAAAGCGCCACCCGAATTACCCGGATTAATTGCGGCATCGGTTTGAATGAAATTTTCAAAGGTGTTAATCCCCAATTCACTGCGACCTAAAGCCGAAATAATCCCCATCGTCACCGTTTGGCCAACGCCAAATGGATTACCAATCGCCAGCACCACATCGCCAATTTCGGCCTGATCGACATTGGCAAAATCAATCGCCGACAACTGATCCAAATCAATTTTAATCACCGCTAAATCGGTTTCAGGATCACTGCCAATTAATTTAGCGCTCGCCGTACGGCCATCGGCCAGTGCCACTTCAATCTCTGCGGCCGACTCCACCACGTGATTATTGGTCACGATATAGCCTTGCGGCGAGACTAAAACACCAGAACCCAAGCTCGATGCTTTATTGCCGTCTTCACCATCTCGCTCACCAAAAAAGCGCTTCAATACCGGGTCATTAAATAAGGCCCGACGCCCTGATTTGACTTCCTTGGAGGTATAAATATTGACCACCGCCGCTTTAGCCCGCTTAGCTGCGCCACGATAAGAAAGCTCGCTCGAAACCGGAGCCGAAGCAATCACCTCTTTCACCGTCACCACCGCAGGTGGCGTTGGTGCTGGACTTAATACCGAAAACAAAAACCAGATGGCTAAGCCGATCGTGGTCGTTTGTGCGAAAATCAACCAAAGTTTTTTCATATCTCGTAGATCTTTTATGCCTATACAACGTCAAGAATTAGAAGCTTACCTTGCCCAACTATTGTCTGTTGCGCAATTTAAGGACTATGCACCCAATGGATTGCAAGTTGAGGGCCGCAATCAAATACAACATATCGTCACAGGCGTGACCGCATCGCAAGCGCTGATTGATGCCGCCATTGCACTCAATGCCGATGCGCTGCTGGTGCATCATGGTTTTTTTTGGAAAAACGAAGCATTACCCATTGTACGCACTAAAAAACAACGCATTGCCGCCTTACTAGCCGCCGATTTAAACTTATTTGGCTATCATTTACCGCTCGACGCTCATTCTGAACTCGGAAATAACGCTCAGTTAGCCAAACAACTGGGTCTTATACCCACTGGGCGCTGCGGTGACCAAAATTTAGTTTGGCTCGGCGAATTACCCGTCCCGATGTCTTTTGATACTTTTACGCGACACATTGCCGTCGCCCTAAATCGTCAACCACTCAGTATTGGGCCAGCCGATCAAATCATACGTCATGTTGCTTGGTGCACCGGTGGCGCGCAAGGTTATTTCCATGAGGTCGCCAATTTGGCGGTGGATTGCTTTATCACCGGAGAAGCCTCTGAATTTGTCACTCATCTTGCTAAAGAGAGCGGCGTCAGTTTTATTGCGGCAGGCCATCACGCGACCGAACGTTACGGCATCGCCGCACTAGGAGAGCACTTAGCGCAGCAGTTTGGCCTTCAACATACCCATCTTGATTTGGATAACCCAGTATGAAAATCGCTTCTAATTGGCAAATTTTGCGCTCAGTTCACACGCTCAGTATCCTACTGATTGCGAGCATTATCAGTGCCTGCACCACAATTTCGCCCTCTGAACCATCAAATCCAAACCCCAATAACACCTCATCTGTAAGCAAAGATCCGCTTAGCCCCAGCATCATTATTCCGTCTCGCAGCAGCAAAGCCATCCTCGAAGATATCATCAAATACCGCACCGACAAGGGCATGAAAATTCGCAGCCGAGGCAAGCAAAGGGTCGAATTGATGATGCCAATGCGCAATACCAGCATCCCGACCGAGGCCAGAATGCAGTATATCCTGACGCAAACCGAACAAGGCTGGCGCGTCAATGTGCGGGTATTTCAAATCAGCAACCCTGGCAGCAAGCAAGAAACCGTACAAGAAATCACCCAAGCTTTAGCCGACAAACTGGCGGAAGAATTGGCGCTTTACGCCAAAATAGCTACAAAACGCTGACTTTTTGTAAAAATGCAGCGTCAGACGAGTAAAGCTGCTTTAAGTTCCAAGCCTCTTTCAGGTAGAATTTGCTACTTTAAAAGATATTGCGTTCAGTCAATCAGGGATTGGGTTATGAGTGACCAACAAGTAGATAATAGTAAAAGACGATTTTTGCTGATCGCGACCAGTGCCGCTGGTGGCGCAGCCGTCGCAGGGGTCGCAGTACCGTTTATTGCCAGCTTTTTCCCATCAGAACGGGCTAAAGCGGCAGGTGCATCGGTCGAAGTCGATATTAGCAAATTAGAGCCCGGACAAAAGATCACCATTGAATGGCGTGGCAAACCAGTTTGGGTCGTCAAACGTACCCCAGAAATGCTGACACTCTTACCCAAAAACGATCCTAAGCTGGCTGACCCGACGTCCATCGTCGATCACCAACCGCTGTATTGTCACAATGCAACACGCTCGATTAAGCCTGAAATCTGGGTGGCTGTCGGCGTCTGTACGCATTTGGGCTGTTCACCCACTTTCCGCCCGGATTTAGCGCCTGCTGATTTGGGTCCAGAGTGGCTTGGTGGATTTTATTGCCCTTGTCATGGTTCCAAATTTGACTTGGCTGGCCGCGTATTCTTAGGTGTCCCTGCGCCAACCAACTTAATTATCCCAGAACACAAATACCTATCCGACACTCGACTGTTGGTTGGTGAAGCTTAATAAAGGGAGAAGACATGAGCAAACTAGATCAAGTGCCCGAAAAAGTACTCGGCTGGGTTGATGAGCGTTTTCCGCTGACATCGACTTGGAAAGCACATATTTCCGAATATTACGCACCAAAAAACTTTAACTTTTGGTACTTTTTTGGTTCATTAGCCATGATGGTTTTGGTTATCCAAATCGTCACCGGTATTTTCTTGACCATGAACTACAAACCGGATGGCAATTTGATTCCGGGTACCAATATTTCGGTCGCTTTTGCCTCTGTTGAATACATCATGCGTGATGTCGCCGGCGGCTGGGTGATTCGCTATATGCATTCAACCGGCGCATCGATGTTTTTTGTCGTGGTCTATCTGCATATGTTCCGTGGCCTGATTTATGGCTCATACCAAAAACCCCGTGAATTAATCTGGATTTTTGGCATGATGATTTTCTTGTGCCTGATGGCTGAAGCATTCTTAGGCTATCTATTGCCTTGGGGTCAAATGTCATTTTGGGGTGCACAAGTGATTGTGAACTTGTTTGCTTCAATCCCGGTGATTGGCCCAGATTTATCTGAGTTGATTCGGGGTGACTTTGTCGTCTCTGATGCAACCTTGAATCGCTTCTTTGCACTGCACGTGATCGCCGTACCTTTAGTTTTGTTGGCCCTGGTGGTTGCTCACTTGGTGGCATTGCACGAAGTTGGCTCAAACAATCCTGACGGCGTTGACATCAAAAAGAACAAAGACCCAAAAACTGGCATTCCACTCGATGGCATTCCGTTTCACCCGTATTACACGGTGAAAGACATTTTTGGTGTATCGGTGTTCTTAGTGGTGTTTACTGCCATCTTGTTCTTTGCTCCAGAGATGAACGGTTATTTCTTAGAAGCACCCAACTTTGACCCAGCGGACGCCTTAAAAACACCGGCGCATATTGCCCCTGTTTGGTATTTCACCCCGTTCTACGCGATTTTGCGTGCGGTACCCTCGTTCTTTGGTTCGCAAGTCTGGGGCGTATTGGCGATGGGTGCGGCAACGATGATTATTGCTGCTTTACCTTGGCTCGATCGCTCACCGGTGAAATCAATTCGCTATCGCGGACCGATTTATAAATTTGCACTGACCCTGTTTGTCATTTCCTTCTTAGGTTTGGGCTACTTAGGGACACAAGCACCAACGACAATTGGTACGATTTTGTCGCAAGTGTTATCAGTCATTTATTTCTTATTCTTTATCGCGATGCCTTGGTATACCAAGATCGATAAAACGAAACCGGTTCCTGACCGCGTAACAATGAGATAAGGCGGGGAGCATGAAAAAAATTATTAATCACTTACTGTTTGCCTTGCTTGCGGCAGTGTCAATCAACAGCCATGCAGCTGGTGGTGGCGTTGCACTGGACAAAGCGCCGATTGACTTGCGTAATGCTGAAAGCCTGCAACGGGGTGCACAAACTTTTGTGAACTACTGTCTTAGCTGTCATGGCGCGGTAGCGATGCGCTATAACCGCCTCGAAGGCATTGGTTTAACTCAAGAGCAGATCGAAAAAAATCTGATGTTCACCACTGACAAAATTGGCAACCCAATGAAAGTGGCGATGGATGCCAAAGAAGGCAAAGCTTGGTTCGGTGCCACACCGCCAGACCTGTCTTTAATTGCGCGTTCACGTGGCTCTGATTGGCTGTATACCTATTTACGTGGCTTTTACCGTGATGACACCCGCCCTACTGGCTGGAACAACACCGTATTTGATAAAGTCGGCATGCCAAACGTACTTTGGCAACTGCAAGGTCAGCAGATTCTAGAAGTCAAAAAAGAAGGCGAGCACGAAGTGCATACCCTTAAGCTGGCACAACCGGGCCTCTTAACCCGAGGCACTGAAAGTGGCGGCTATGACAACAAAGAATTTGACCAGCGTGTTGGTGATTTGGTGAATTTCATGACGTATATGTCAGAACCTGCACAAGTTAAACGTGAACAAATCGGCTACGCCGTCGTGCTGTTCTTACTGTTTATCTTGGTGCCTCTGACTTACTTACTGAAAAAAGAATACTGGAAAGACATTCATTAAAGTGTGAAATCGATTTAAAGGGCGGATTAACCGCCCTTTTTTATTGCCAATTACTTCGCAATTACTTATTTAATAACAAGCACTTATGGCACAACAACTAGATATTGCGCTGCAAAAATAGTAAAATCCCATTCATTCTTAAAAGTTGATAGGCATCATTATGATGAAATTATATTCTGGTACCTCATGCCCATTTAGTCACCGCTGCCGCATTGTACTATTTGAAAAAGGAATGGATTTCGAAATTCTCGATGTCGATATCCACAGCAAGCCCGAAGATTTGGCCATCATGAACCCCTACAATGAAGTTCCGGTCTTAGTTGAGCGTGAATTGCAATTGTACGAATCCAACATTATCAATGAATATATTGATGAGCGTTTTCCTCACCCACAATTAATGCCAGCCGATCCAGTGATGCGCGCTCGTGCTCGCTTGATGCTCTTTAATTTGGAGCGCGAATTATTTATTCACGTTAAAACCCTCGAAGACAGCAGCTCAACGAAAAAAGCGCTTGAACTGGCGCGCACCACCATCCGTGATAATTTGACGCAAATTGCCCCACTGTTTACCAAGCAAAAATTCATCTTGGGCGAAGATTTCTCAATGCTCGACGTTGCCATCGCACCGCTACTATGGCGCTTTGAGCACTACGGAATCGAAGTCACCAAAGGCCTAGCGCCAGTGATGAAATATGCTGAGCGTTTATTTAGCCGCGAAGCATTTATTGACTCATTGACTGCCAACGAAAAAGCAATGCGCAAGTAATGCTGTGAAGAGGT
Organism: uncultured Deefgea sp.; assembly: GCF_947072475.1. GTDB lineage: Bacteria > Pseudomonadota > Gammaproteobacteria > Burkholderiales > Chitinibacteraceae > Deefgea. The sequence goes on along the minus strand of NZ_CAMTIA010000001.1, from coordinate 135,166 downwards.
GTGAGGCGCAAGCCCCACCTCACACCCCATTCTCACGGAGAATCTTATGCAAATCGTGTCAACCAAACCTTATTTATTACGCGCCATCCATGAATGGTGTACCGATCAAGGCTTCACCCCTTTTTTGGTCGTTGCGGTGCGCGGCCAGATGCAAGTGCCGATGGAATACGTCAAAAACGGTGAAATCGTCCTTAATATTAGCTATAGCGCTTGTCGCAATTTAGAGCTGGCCAATGACTTTATTCAATTTTCGGCTCGATTTAATGGCGTTTCACGCGATATCGCCATCCCTGTCGGCGCAGTGATTTCTATTTTTTCGCGCGAAAATGGCGAAGGAATGGGCTTTGAATACGAAGATAATTTTGCAGAAGCCGATAGCGCACCAGAAAGTGCGCCAGAATCATCGGATGAGCCCAAAGATCCGCCACCACGCCCAACGGGCAAGCCGCAATTACGCGTGGTAAAATAAGTAACTGTTCAGAGAATCAAAGTTCAGACAATAAAAAAGACCCTTGCGGGTCTTTTTTATTGGGTGGCGCTGATTTATTCCGCTGCTGGGACTTCTTCATCTGGAGCAACAACCGCCGTCGGTACCACTCGCGTCATCACCGCAGCAAAAAAGGCGTCAGTGTGATGCTGTTGTGGCGTGAGCTGCAAATATTCATTCGCCAATTCAATCTCAACGCGCTCTTTTTTCAAGATTTCACGCGCATCAAGCAATTGGAAATCGGCATGATTAGCTAAAAATTCAGCCACGATCGCTTCATTTTCACTCGGCAAAAAGCTGCATGTGGCATACACCAAACGACCGCCGGCTTTTACCATACGCGCTGCTGATTTCAAAATACTGCTTTGCTTGGCATTTAACTCCAACACACCCTCAGCGGTTTGACGCGCTTTAAGATCGGGATTGCGGCGCAAAGTACCCATCCCTGAACACGGCGCATCCACCAAAACCACGTCCATTTTGCCAGCCAAACGCTTGATTTTTTGATCGGTTTCACTCGAAATCAATTGCGGATGCACGTTCGACAAACCCGAACGCGACAAGCGTGGTTTCAGGTTTGACAGTCGTTTTTCTGAAATATCAAACGCATACAAGCGGCCGGTATTTTGCATCATTGCGCCCAGCAATAATGTTTTGCCACCCGCACCAGCGCAAAAATCCGCCACCATTTGACCGCGTTTGGCGCCACATAGTAAGCCCAACAACTGACTCCCTTCGTCTTGCACTTCAACGCGGCCTTCCATAAACGCTTTGTATTTATTAATCGCCGGCTTGCCTTCAACGCGTAAACCCCACGGTGAAAATGGCGTTGGCGTGGTATTAATATCGCCCGCGGCTTTTAATTCTTCCGCCACCGCATCGCGCTTGGCTTTAATGCCATTGACGCGCAAATCGAGCGGTGCCGCTTGCAACATCGACTGGCCCAAGGCCAAAATTTCATCTTCGGTTTTGCCAGAAGCCAATAAAGCATCAATCACCCACTGGGGTAATGCTGCACGCACGTGAAGTGGTGCGTCACGCAGCGACATACCCTTCATACCAGCAGCACGTTCTTTATCATTATCACCAAATACGCCTGGCAACTCACGCAGATTTAAATGCTTAATGCGGGTAAAAAACGCCAACAATAAATCGCGCGTGCTCGGTAGTTTGCTCCCCGCATCACCACCGGCCAACCAATCGAGCTGTGGCAAATGGCGCAATACACCAAATACGGTTTCAGCAACGACGGCACGATCTTTTGGGCCTAAATTTTTATTTTCACGAAAATGGCGTGAAACCACGGCATCAGCAGGCGCATTAAAACCTAGCGCGGCGTTAAGCACATCCAAAGTAGCGGAAAGCTGAATAGGGGTCATGATTTACTCTCTTTATTAATTACGTTTCACACTCAAATGAGCGCTCATTCATTACTGATCATCGACATTAAGGTCGGCGCTGCTGCTGATTTTGCGGGCTAATCCACTCTAGCACTTTACGCCCATCCAACGTCACTTCCTTGGCCAAAATTTCAAAACTACCATCTTTGCCTAAATTGACCGACATTTTCACCGGCAGATTATTCCATTCCGGTGCCAACCAAAAATCAACTTGGCGATCACTCCATTGTGCGCGCATCAAAACGGCATCCACTTTAGTGGTGCCTAAAGTCAATGTGGCCTCGCCTTTAAGCTCAAAAACCACATCGGGGTAGCGTTTTTTACCACTAAACAAGGACATGCCATAACTCGTTTGTCGGCTACCCATCAGCGCCAAATGCAAGGCGGCGGATAATAAATCTTGATCGCCCGCCTCTAAAGGCTCGGTTTTTAGCGCGTTCGGCGGGCCCACAACGGCCGTCTGCGTGGCCCAATTAAAATCAACCGAATTTTTAGGTGTATTGGGGCCCAGACTCAAATCGGCAAAGCGCATTGGTGTTACGCCCTGTTTGGCGCTGATTTTACCTTCGCTCAAATACTCAATTTTTTTGCCGACTGGATTGGCTTGTAAGCGCAAAACATACTGATCTTTGTCGATCTTCCACTGCATTCGCGCATCAAACACGGTCCAGTAATAGCCAATATCCACCACTTTTGGAAAGCGTTTATTCGCTTCACGATTGAGCTGCGCCATCACCCGTGAGGCTTTATTGGCTACCTTACTCGCGGGCTCTGCATCCGCAGTGACCGCCGCCGCCGGCTGACTGGCCACCGCACTCGCTGGATTATTTTCCACAACCGCACTGGCGACATTCACCCCCAAACTATCACTGCCATCGACACTCACCGGCATGTTTTCGCTGGCCACGGCAGAGGCAACAACAACTGCGGAAGCGACCAGTACCGCCGGTTTGGATGCCGTCTTGAGTCGCGGCTTTGGCTGCGCGCTGGCGACTTTGGTTGCTGTCGGTTTGATGCTAGGTTCAGTCGCTGGCGCTAAAAATACTTGCTGCTGATCCACTGCTTGCACATTCGCCAGCTCAGCCGGTTTATCGCTGTCGTCTAAGCTTTGTTCGGCCAATTTACGCTCAGTTTTTCTCAGCGCAGTTTGCTCAAACTCCGGCTGCGTCCACCAATCATAAATCGGTCCAGCCAGCAGTACGCTCAAATGCAGCAACACTGAAGCCAGTAAAGCAAAGCCAAAAAGATAGCGCCAAAATTTCATCCCTTAGCCACCCGGCGCTTGCAAAAAGGCCGCTGCATCATTGGCCGCGCTCACCCGCACTCGCGAACCTTGCACTTCAAGCTGACCTGCGACAAACCATTGCACCACTTTGGGATAGAGCTGATGCTCTTGCTGCAAAATCCGCTGCGCCAAACTATCGGCAGTATCGTCGAGCAATACCGGCACTGCCGCTTGCGCAATAATCGGCCCGCTATCGAGCTCGGCCGTTACAAAATGCACGGTACAACCGGCTAATTTAACGCCTTCATCAATCGCCCGCTGATGGGTATTCACGCCAATAAACGCCGGCAATAATGAAGGATGCACATTAATCAAGCGATTGACGTAATGCTTCACAAAATCCGCGGTTAAAATCCGCATAAATCCAGCCAACACCACCAAATCTGGCGCAAAGCCGTCAATCAAATTTTGCAAGGCCGCATCAAACGCATCGCGCCCCGCAAAGGCTTTATGGTCGAGCACCGCCGTGGTAATGCCACGCTCAGCCGCCCATGCCAATCCAGCCGCATCTGGCCGATTAGAAATCACCGCCGCAATCTGCGCTCCGGCAATCTGTGCGTTAACAATCGACTGCATATTGCTGCCACGGCCCGAAATTAAAATAACAATATTTTTTGGCATAAATTCTAACTAATGAGTGACGTATATGAATGCAAGCTAGATACAGAAAAGACTGCATTCGTATACCCACTAAATGTAATGTTGTGGATTTAAAAATAAAAAAGCGAGACCGACCTTGGTCTCGCCTAGCACCTCGCAAAAAAGGCCGGCATCCATATTAATGTTTGCCTCCCCATTCGCGATCAGCTGCGCGGTAACTTACGCCACTTGTGTTTGATGCTCTTCACCAACACGTGCACGCACAGTACCCATTTGGTAAACCGTTTCGCCTTCAGCTTCAAGTAAAGCCGTAGCCGCAGCAGCATCTTGCGCCGACATAATCACCACCATGCCCACGCCGCAGTTAAAGGTTTTGTACATTTCTTGTGGCGCAACATTGCCTTCTGTTTGCAACCACTGGAACAATTTTGGCATCGTCCAGCTAGCCGCATCAATTTGCGCCACCACATTAGCTGGCAATACGCGCGGTACGTTTTCAGTAATGCCGCCACCGGTGATGTGTGCCATGCCTTTGACGGTCATTTCGGCCATCAGTTTCAACAATGGCTTCACATAGATGCGCGTTGGTGCCATCACCACATCACCCAAGCTCTTGCCACCATCAAATTCAGCTGCGTAATCGGCATCAGCCAGATGCAAGATTTTGCGAATCAGCGAATAACCATTCGAGTGCGCGCCATTGGATGCCAAGCCCAATACCACGTCGCCAGCAGCAATGGTGGTGCCGTCAATGATTTTGCTTTTTTCAACGACGCCAACGGCAAAGCCCGCCAAGTCGTATTCGCCAACAGGATACATGCCTGGCATTTCAGCGGTTTCGCCGCCGGTTAAAGCGCAACCGGCTTGCTCGCAACCGGCAGCAATGCCTTTGATGACTTCAGTTGCGCTAGCAACGTCCAACTTGCCACAAGCAAAATAATCAAGGAAAAACAGCGGTTCTGCGCCTTGCACCAAAATATCATTCACACTCATACCCACCAAATCAATCCCCACGGTATCGTGACGATTCAATTCGAATGCGAGTTTGAGTTTAGTGCCCACACCATCGGTGCCCGACACCAACACTGGCTCTTGGAATTTTTTGCTGATTTCAACCAGCGCGCCAAAACCACCGATACCGCCAAGCACTTCTGGGCGCATCGTACGTTTAGCAAACGGTTTGATGTTTTCAACGAGCTGGTCACCAGCGTCGATATCAACACCGGCATCGCGGTAACTCAGACTTTGTTTGGACATGGATTAAGGCCTCGTACTGGAGTGATCTGGGCTGAGCGCGGATGGCTTGGTAATGAGTTAACTCATTGACTGTCAAAACACCCGCCGTGTGCGTTAGAATAGAGAGCACATCAGCTAAACCACGCATTTTATATCAAAATTGACACTTCGCCTGCCCCCATTCACAGGAAGAATGCGTTTTCAGCGCATAAATTGCCTCCAAAACCGACAAGGTCGCCCTGAATGAATCAGCTCGTCCTTGATCTGCACCTGCCACAACCCAAAAGTTTTGATGATTTTGTGCGCGGAGAAAACGCCGAGCTGCTGTTTCAACTCAGCCAATGGGCCAGTGGCGATCGTACCGTTCGCGCGATTTATATCTGGGGTGAACACGGCGCAGGTAAAAGCTATCTGCTCGCTGCGGCCAAAGAGCGCCTCATCGACGCGCACACCGTGTATTTAGTGAATGCCAAACGCGACATGCTGCCGCAAACCCTCGCCAGCGATGCTGCGTTGATTGTCGATAACGTAGAAAACCTCGACGCCGAGCAGCAAATCGTTTTATTTGATCATTACAATACGCTGCGTGAAGGCAATGGCCGGATTTTGGTCAGCGGCCATTTACCGCCGATGTTGCTGCCGCTGCGCGACGACTTAACCACTCGTTTGGGCTGGGGTTTGATTTATCAACTCAAAATGCTATCGGATACCGACAAAGCCGCCGCATTACAACGCCACGCACGCAGTTTGGGTTTTGAGCTCAGCGAAGAGCAAGTTGATTATTTAATGCGCCATGCCGAGCGCGACCTACCCAATCTGTATCGGCAAATCGACACCATTAACGCCCTGTCGTTATCCAAGCAACGCCCAGTCACGCTCGCCCTATTGCGCGAAGCGCTCAAAAACGAATCAGCTTAGTCATTGACGCCCTGGCTTTAAGGCCAGCCACGCGCGCCTTGCCACGCTAAAGCTGCGGCTCACTCACCTAGCCTTATTTGCTGATGTTTTTCGTTCAGAAAGCCAACGACTTTGTTGGGTCGGCTTTAGCCGACGATCCAAGTGCGCCTCGCAGACAAACCAGCCGACAAAAATCAATTGCAGCAAAAGACAGCATCGCACTCTCGTCGCGATAGCGATCGTGCATTGCAGCGCCATGCCGGCACATCGGCGGTGACGCGTCAGCCGTCCCATACGGCAGGTATTAAGGCAAAATGCGCACGCCCATCGTGACCTGTGTCGCGCCTTGCCAACAGTCAGACGTCGCATCGTAGCTGGTACCTGTTGCCGTGACCGCCCCTGCGGTAGCCGAGCTGCGCATCACCCCCGCGCTGGGAATACCATCGTCAATTAAACGATCCAGCGCGCACACAAAGCGCAAATCCACCGCGCCCGTGCCCGGCTGCATATAGTTGGTATTGGCCGCATAATTGCCGCTCGCTGCGCCGGCGACTGAAATCTGCCACGGCACGCCAAAAACACTATTTAAATCGGCAGCAGTCAGCGTATTGGTATTTTGCAACAAAATCAGTGCATCACTGGCTTCGGTGGCATCACTCAGTAAGCCATTACGACTGCCAGCAACACACAGACTCACGCCATTGCCCAATGCGGGCGCAGTGCCGGTGCCCGGACAACCATCGCCCGGATACGCGCCGTATTTATCAAAATAGGCATTAAACGCGGTTTGCATTTTATTGACTTGCGCCGCCATATTTTTCACCTTGGCGCTATCAATCAAATCTTTGCCCTTAAACGCCGCCCCCAAAATCAAACCAATAATCACCAGTACAATCGCCATTTCAACCAAGGTAAAGCCCTGTTTTTGCCGCATTGTTGTTACTCCTATCTCACGCCAGATAAACCCATCAATCCAGTTAAACCGATCAAATTCTTTCTTGAGTCAGTCAAATAGCATTCAATATTTGTCATTATTTAAGCTATTGCAAGCCAATTTGCGGCAGCTCGTCACCAAAATCGTCAGTGTTCAAGCCCGACGCAGCACTTTTAAAACACGCACTCGGGTATAATCGGCAGATTGTTGTCAGCCATCCGCAGGTCCATTCACATGCAAGAACAGTATTCACCGATTGAAGTCGAAGCCGCCGCCCAACAGCACTGGGAAGATGCACGCGCGTTTGAAGTCACTGAAGACGAGAGCCGTCCTAAGTATTACGCCTGCTCAATGCTGCCTTACCCATCGGGCAAGTTGCATATGGGCCATGTGCGTAACTACACCATCAACGACATGCTGGCGCGCCACCTACGGATGAAAGGCTTTAATGTTTTGATGCCAATGGGTTGGGATGCATTTGGCTTGCCAGCAGAAAACGCGGCCATTGCCTACAACAAATCGCCAGCGGAATGGACTTACGCCAATATCGCCGACATGAAGTCGCAAATGAAACCACTGGGTTTGTCATTTGACTGGTCGCGTGAAATCGCCACTTGCGATCCTGAATACTATAAGTGGAACCAATGGTTCTTCTTAAAAATGCTGGAAAAAGGCGTTGCCTACAAAAAAACCCAAGTCGTCAATTGGGATCCAGTAGATCAAACCGTATTAGCCAACGAGCAAGTAGTGGATGGCCGTGGCTGGCGCTCTGGCGCTTTGGTCGAAAAACGCGAAATCCCGGGCTACTACTTTGGCATCACACAATACGCCGAAGAATTGCTGGCCGACATCGATCAGCTCACCGGTTGGCCTGATATGGTGCGCGCCATGCAGCGCAACTGGATTGGCAAATCCGAAGGCGTGCGCTTTGCGTTTAATCACGACATTCAAGATGCCAACGGCGATTTAGTGCAAGACGGCAAGCTGTTTGTGTTCACCACCCGTGCTGACACCATTATGGGCGTGACCTTCTGTGCGGTAGCCGCCGAACACCCCATCGCCACCCGCGCTGCTGAACTCAAACCAGAATTGCTGGCGTTTATTGAAGAATGCAAACTAGGCGGCGTATCCGAAGCTGAAATCGCCAGCCAAGAAAAACTCGGTAAAGCCACCGGCCTATTCGTCACTCACCCACTCACTGGCGAGCAAGTTGAAGTCTGGATCGGCAATTACGTGTTGATGGGCTACGGCGACGGCGCAGTGATGGCCGTGCCAGCGCACGACGAACGCGACTTTGGTTTTGCCAAAAAATACGACTTACCAATCAAACAAGTCATTGCGATTGAAGGCGAAAACTTCAGTACGGATGCTTGGGCAGAATCGTACGGCGACAAAACGCGTGGCGTAACGATCAACTCTGGCAAATACGACGGCTTGAGCTTTAAAGCGGCCGTTGATGCGGTTGCTGCTGATTTAGCAGCGCAAGACGCCGGCGAGAAAAAAACCACTTGGCGTTTACGCGACTGGGGCATTTCACGCCAACGTTATTGGGGCACGCCAATCCCAATCATCCACTGCCCATGCTGCGGCGATGTGCCGGTACCGTACGAGCAATTGCCAGTCGTACTACCGACTGACTGCATCCCCGATGGCTCAGGCAATCCGCTGAAACAACGCGCCGACTTTTTGAATGTCGACTGCCCAACATGCGGCACAGCCGCGCAGCGCGAAACCGACACCATGGATACTTTCGTCGATTCGAGCTGGTATTTCATGCGCTATTGCGACCCAAAAAATACGGAAGCCATGGTCGGCGATGGCACCCAATACTGGATGGGCGCCGGTTCAGATGCAGCTGGCGGCATGGATCAATACATCGGCGGGATTGAGCACGCGGTATTGCATTTGCTGTACGCCCGTTTTTGGACCAAGGCGATGCGCGATGAAGGCTTGATCAACTTTGACGAGCCCTTCAAAAACCTCTTTACCCAAGGCATGTTGCTGCGCGACAGTTATTATCGCGAAGAAGCCAGCGGCAAAAAACGCTGGTTCTATCCTGCCGAAGTTGAAATTCAACACGACGAAAAAGGTCGCCCGATTTCAGCAATTTGCGTCGAAGACGGCCTGCCCGTGGTGATGGGCGGCATCGAAAAAATGTCGAAGTCGAAAAACAACGTGGTTGAGCCAAAAGACATTATCGAAAAATTTGGTGCCGATACTGCGCGCCTGTTCACGATGTTTGCTGGCCCACCCGAGCAAAGCGCAGCATGGTCAGACAGCGGCGTAGAAGGTGCTTATCGCTACCTGCGTCGTCTATGGGGGTATAGCGTTAAGCATGCTGATGCAATTAAATCAGCAAGCAATACCCTTGATGGCGTTGAACTCAGTAAAGCCGACAAAACCTTGCGTTTTGAAATCCACAACACGCTCAAGCAAATTAATAACGACTACGAACGTCTGCAATACAACACCATCGTGTCTGGCGTGATGAAAATGCTCAATGCGCTTGATGCGTACTCGGAGAGCAATGCCGCAGTGATGCGCGAATGCTTTGGTCTGTTGCTACGCGCAATCTACCCTGCTGCGCCGCATATCGCACACACCTTGTGGCTAGACTTGAACTTTGCCGGTGAAATCGCGCATGCAGCATGGCCAGAGCCCGCTCTGGACGCGCTCACGCAAGACGAAATCAAAATGATGGTGCAAGTGAACGGCAAAGTTCGCGGCGAGATTTTTGTCGCCAAAGACGCCAGCAAAGACGCAATCGAAGCCGCCGCATTGGCCGATGAAGCGGTACAAAAACACCTGACTGGCACACCGAAGAAAGTGATTGTAGTGCCGAATAAATTAGTCAGTATTGTGCTCTAACGCTGCACGCGAGCATTTAGCGAGTTAAGCGTTTGACCTTGTCACTGATCGAGTACGGCAAGGTCAAACGTAGCAGTGCATTAGAAAAACCATCGCGGGCAAGCCCGCTCGATTTCGCTGAGTTGGGTGGCAAATCAGCGGGCATAATAAGCACCCCAAAGCACCGATACGCTAGACGTATCCAATCGACTGAACCGTTGTGTGAACCAGCCAGTAAAAAACTGGTCCATACCCGTCAATACGCCGACTCAATGCCCGCAGCCCATATCAAGCCGCTGGCGTTAAGCCGCAATTATTTTGGAGTACCACATGCCCTTACGTTTGAAAACCCTCGTCCTTCTTGGGCTCTGCCTTAGCCTAATGGCCTGCGGCTTTCATTTACGCGGACAAGGGCCGGCCGCACAACTGAACTTTAAAACCATACAAGTCAGCGGTGGCGGCAGCGCTGCGCAAGAGCTACGCAAAGCCATCATCGTGCAAGACAACGTTAAATTGGTGACTAGCGATGCGCAAGTGGCGGTCAATATCGTTAATGAAAGTAGTGACAAGCAAATTTTAAGTGTCAATAACAAGGGCCAAGTGGTGCAATACCGCGTGTATTACCGCGTTCGCTTTACCGCCACGCTCGACAAACAGCCATTAATTGAAGACGGTAATATCTCGCTGAGCCGTACCTTGCAGTGGGATGAAAATGACATCCTCGCCAATGAAAGCGAAGAAGGTAAATTGATTACCGAAATGCAGCGCGATTCTTCGCAGCAATTGATTCGCCGCATCAATGCCGCCGCCAAAGGCGTCAATAAAGCTTCAGCGGCATCAGCAGCATCGGCGGCCTCAGCAACATCCGCAGCAACATCCGCAGCAACATCGGCAGCATCCGCGATTAAGCCAACACAACCATAATGCGTAGCGAAGACTTAGCCGCCGCAGCCAAACGCAAACTCGCCCCGCTCTATATTATTCATGGCGACGAAGCGCTATTGAGCCTAGAGGCGGTGCAAACGCTCAGAGACATCGCGCGGCAGCAAGGCTATAGCGAGCGCGAAGTGCTCACTGTTGAAAACGCCGCGCAGTTTCAATGGGAGCAGCTCATCTCGGCCGGGCAATCGCTGTCTTTATTTGCCGAGCTGCGGATTTTAGAATTACGCATTCCCAATGGCAAACCCGGCACCGAAGGGGGTAAAGCCCTAGAAGCCTTTGCCAGCAAGCTGCCCAGCGATACACTCACTATTATTACCCTGCCTCGGCTCGACAAAACCGCGCTCAATAGCAAATGGATGTCGGCGCTGGCCAAGGCTGGTGAAGTCATCGAAGCCAAGCTCATCGAGCGCAGTGCCTTACCACAATGGATTAGCAAACGCCTCGCCACCCAAGCACAAAACCTCAGCCCCGAAGCGATGGCGTGGTTGGTCGATCGCGTTGAAGGCAATTTATTAGCCGCATTGCAAGAAATCCAAAAACTCGCGCTATTGCACCCATCTGGCCTATTAACGCTGGACGATCTGACGGCGGCTGTGGCCAATGTGGCGCGCTACGATGTGTTTCAATTGGGCGAAGCGCTACTGCAGGGCGACGCCGAGCGCATGGTGCATATGCTCAGCGGGCTCAAAGCCGAGGGCGAATCGGCGGTACTGGTACTGTGGGCGCTGACCGAAGAAACGCGTAATCTCTATCGTTTTGCCCAAGGGCGCGCGCGCAATATCCCCACCGCGCAACTGATCAAAGATTTACGCCTGTGGGGCAACAAGCAAAAACTCATCGAAGCCGCCGCCGCCCGCGTTAACCGCCGGCAACTGACCAATGCACTACAACAGGCCGCGCGCATCGACAGTTTGATCAAAGGCATCGGCGAAGGTGAAGTTTGGCATGAGCTGACCGCAATGGCGCTAAGTTTAAGCAGGGCGAACAATGCGAATCACCGCTAAGCAACACCGCGCAATACAACAAGCCGCTCAACAACACTTTGGCCCTAGCGCCACAGTTTGGCTATTTGGCAGCAGAGTCAACGATGCCGCCAAAGGCGGTGATTACGATTTGCTGATTGAAGCCGATTTAAACGCAGCCCAATTAATCCAAGCCAAATTAGCATTTTTAGTGCAACTGCACAGCCAGCCTTGCCTTGAAGATGAAAAAATCGACGTGGTACTCAGCAGCCCACAACTCACACAAGCCCCCGCCATCGTTGCGGTTGCCAAGCGAGAAGGCGTGATCTTATGAACCCACTTAAACTACGCAGCATCTTTCAAAGCTGCCAACTGCATGCCAGCACCATGCAAAATGCGCTCATGCAGCTAGATCAGTTTGATCACCCCGATTGGGGTAATCTGACGATGGAGCAACGCCAAATACTGGATCAACTGGCGTATCGCTTTGGTAAATTACAAGACACATTAGGCATGCTACTGCTCCCCGCAATCTGTGACTTAGCTGGCGAAGCTTTTCCGCCCAATACGCCATTCGCCGAAAAGCTACAACGATTAGAGCGTCTGACCGTCATTCCTAGCGTCAACGAATGGAAAACACTGCGTGAAACCCGCAACACACTCGCCCATGAATATCCTGATGATCCGCAACTGAGTGCCCAATTGATTCAACAGTTTCTAACGGGAACACAGCATTTATTAAGTATCTGGCAGCACATCGCTACGCACCCACTGAGCCAGTCTTTGAGACCACTATGAAAGAACAAATCCTCGTCAATATCACCCCGCAAGAAACCCGCGTCGCTAGCATTGATGAAGGTGTAGTTCACGACATTCATATCGAACGCGCCGCGCATCGCGGCTTGGTCGGCAATATTTATCTCGGCATGGTCAAGCGGGTATTGCCCGGCATGCAAAGCGCCTTTATCGAAATCGGCCTTGAGCGCGCCGCTTTTTTGCATATTGCCGACGTCATCGAGCAGCGGCAAAACCCCAGTGAAGTGCAGCGCATTGAGCGGCTGATTCATGAAGGCCAAGCCATTATGGTGCAAGTGGTTAAAGACCCGATCGGCAGTAAAGGCGCGCGGCTTTCAACGCAAATCAGCATTGCTGGCCGGTTTTTAGTGTTTTTACCGCAAGACACCCACATTGGCATTTCTCAGCGCATTGGTAACGACCAAGAGCGCGACCGTTTGCGCGTTCGGATGGAAAGCTTATTGCCCGACAATCATCGCGGCTACATTATTCGCACCAGCGCCGATCATGCCTCAGACGACGAGCTACGCGCCGATATTGAATACCTCAGCTTGATTTGGGCCGATATCAAAACCAATTCGATCACCCTACCGGCCCGCTCGCTATTATTTCAAGATTTATCGCTGCAATTGCGCGCGCTGCGCGATATGGTCACCACCGATACCGACAGTGTTTGGGTCGATAGCCGCGAAAACTTCGCCAAAATGACTGAATTTGCCGGCCGTTTTGTGTCCGACGTGTTACCGCGCATTCAACTGTATTCGGGCGATCGCCCCTTGTTTGAGCTGCACGGCGTCGAAGCCGAAATCGAGCGCGCCATGAGCCGCCGCGTCAATCTTAAATTTGGCGGCTACCTGATCATCGATCAAACCGAAGCCATGACGACAGTAGACGTCAACACCGGCGGCTTTGTTGGCACCCGCTCATTTGACGACACCATCTTCAAAACCAATCTCGAAGCCACCCAAGTCATCGCCCGCCAACTGCGCTTACGCAATTTAGGCGGCATTATCATCGTTGATTTTATCGACATGGATAATGAAGAACACAAAACCGCGGTGCTGAGCGAACTGAATAAAGCGCTAGGCAAAGATCGCACCAAAATCACCGTCTCTAATTTCACCAGCCTAGGCTTAGTCGAAATCACCCGCAAACGCACCCGCGAATCGCTCGCCCATGTGCTGTGCGAGCCCTGCCCCACCTGCCAAGGGCGCGGCGAAATCAAAACCGCCCAAACCATATGCTACGAAATTTTGCGCGAGATTTTGCGCGAAGCCCGGCAATTTAACGCCAAAGAATACCGCATCCTCGCCGCGCAATCGGTGGTCGATATGTTCCTTGACGAAGAATCGGCCAACCTCGCGCAACTGGCCGACTTCATCAAAAAACCCATCTACCTGCAGGTAGAAACGGCGTATACACAAGAGCAGTTTGATGTGGTGCTGGTGTAGGGTATTCGTATCTAGCCTTTAATTAACAGAGGCTAGAACTACATACCTAAGCAGTAACTAATCAACTACTGCCGTAGGGTCGCCTTCAGGCGACAAATAAGTCGGCTAAAGCCGAGCCTACAAGACGCCGTTTAGCATGACCGACGACTATGTAAATTCATGCAAATGATCGCGCACCGCTTGGCCGGGTTTAAAGCCAGACACGCAGTACTGTAGCTCCGATAGAGCAAAGCGAAATCGGAGGAATGGCATGCGTACGATTACGCTTTGCTCAGCGTATCTGCGGTACTTAGTTTGAAATACCCAAAAAAATTCAATCAAACGCTGCAAGCGAATATATCAGCTACGTAGGGTCGCCTTCAGGCGACGAACAAGTCGGCGAAAGCCGACCCTACAATATTCCACTTTGCATGACCGACAACTATGTAAATTCATGCAAATGATCGCGCACCGCTTGATCAGGTTTAAAGCCAGACACGCAGCGCTGTAAAATCCCAATGATTTGCGTTGAATCATTCCCAACACAGGCAACACTCAGATCGGCAATGATTTGCTCCAGCTCATCGAGCGTTAAACATTGTTCGTTGGCTTTCATAATCCGGGCGTGCTCGGTGCCACTCACATTGTCGCCAATCAGCAGTTCTTCATACAGCTTTTCACCGGGGCGTAAGCCAGAAAACTCAATGGCAATATCGCCCGCAGGATTGGCGTCATCTTTTACCTTGTAGCCCGATAGATGAATCATCCGCCGCGCCAAATCCACAATGCGAACGGGCTGCCCCATATCCAGCACAAACACTTCGCCACTACCGCCCATGGCACCCGCCTGAATCACCAATTGCGACGCCTCTGGAATCGTCATAAAGAAGCGATTTATCTCAGGATGGGTGACCTTGACTGGCCCACCCGCCATAATTTGCTTACGGAACAAAGGTACCACCGAGCCGCTTGAGCCCAGCACATTGCCAAAGCGCACCATACTAAAACGCGTTTTGACCGAAGGATCTAGCGCATAAGCTTGTAAGGCCAATTCGGCCATTCGCTTACTCGCGCCCATGACATTGGTCGGGCGAACGGCTTTATCGGTTGAAATCAGAACAAAGGATTCAACCCCAGCATCAATCGCCGCCGCCGCCGCCGCGCGAGTACCAAAGGCATTATTTAAAATCCCCTCGGTAATATTAAATTCAACCAAGGGCACGTGTTTATACGCTGCGGCGTGATATACCGTTTGCACCCCATAGCGCGCCATAATTGCAGCAAGGCGTAGGCCATTTTGTACCGAACCCAACACGGGATGTAGCTCAATCGGCAAGGCGTGTTCACGAATGATTTGGCTGAGCTCTTGCTCAATCGTGTACAAAGCGAATTCGGACAGTTCGTACAACACCAAGTGCGTGGGTTGATTTTTAATAATTTGCCGACATAGCTCCGAGCCGATCGAGCCCCCTGCGCCAGTCACCATCACCGATTTACCGCTGATATTGCGGGCGAGTAATTCATAATTGGGCGGCACCGGTTCGCGGCCCAGTAGCTCATCAACGCCCACTTCGCGCGCGTCAGCCAAACGCACTTCGCCACTGACCAAATCGGCCATCCCCGGCAAAATCCGCACTTCGACAGCTAAAGGCTCAAGCTGGTTAACGATCTCGATTTGGCGCGAGCGCGGCGCAGAAGGCATCGCCAATAACACTTGATCCACTCGGCCCAGCGTAATTTGGCCGTGCATTTGATCATTGCTAAAGACTTTAAGTCCGCCAATTTGCAGCCCTTGCTGAGCGACTGAGTCGTCAACAAAACCAATCGGCTCATACTCTTGCCCAGTACGCAAAGCCACCGCCAATTGCCGCCCTGCGCTACCGGCACCATAAATCAATACCGTTTTTCGCTCTTTAGATAGCGGGGCCAATTTACGCAACAGGCTACGCGCAGCAAAACGACTGGCAATAATAATCGCCATCGCCAACAGCCAAAAAATCACTAAAGAACCACGCGGAATACCGGTAATTTGCAATAACTGAATCGCGGCCACAAAGCCCAATAGCGCTAAACTCACCACAGTGGCAATGGTTAACACCGCCCGATCTTCGATATAACGAATCACCGCCCGATACAGGCCAAAGCGAATAAAAATCGGTGCGGCAATGATTGACGGTAATAAAAAAACCCACCAAGAAAACTGGATAGGATAACGCCAATCATCTAAACGCAGTGCAATTGCCGCCCATAAAGCAAGAGGCAACAAAACAAAATCAGCAGCTAGAATGATTAGACTTTTGGTCGTGCGGGGCAGATATGAAATACGATGAATCATGAATTTATTTCCGCCCTACAATGTAGCTTGACTTAAAACTGCATTTAGGCCATTACAAACCAAATCCATATCTGCATCAGTCAACGTCGGATGCACCAAAAACATCAGACTGGTTTCACCTAATTGGCGAGCAATTGCAAGTCTTTGCGCTGGACGCCAAGGTGTACCATCAAAAGCTGTTTCTAAATACACTTCGGAACACGATCCCTGATAACAAGGCACATCCAAAGCGGCAAGCGCTTCAATAATTCGATCTCGCGACCACCCCTCTTTCAATTGAGTCGGCTCGACAAATAAATAATGTTTGTACTGGGCATGCTCAATATAAACAGGGATAGTAGGAATACGAATAGAGGTAAACGCGTTCGCAATCTGATCGATCTTATCCGCATTAGCCTGGCGCTTATTGGTCCACTCCGCCATGCGACGAAGTTGGATTCTGCCGATAACAGCCTGCATCTCCATCATCCGCCAATTGGTGCCAAACGAATCATGCACCCAGCGAAAGCCTGGTGGATGCTGGCGCTCGTAAACCGCTTCCCATGATTTACCGTGATCCTTATACGACCACATTTTTCTCCAAAGCTGCTCATCATTCGTCGTGACCATGCCGCCCTCACCACCGGTGGTCATGATTTTGTCCTGACAGAATGACCATGCCGCAATATGCCCAATCGAGCCTACTGAGCGACCTTTATATTTCGCACCATGAGCCTGAGCGCAGTCTTCTATAACGTAGAGGCCTTTTTCCTGAGCCAAGACCATAATATCGTCCATCTCACACGGCCATCCCGCTAGATGCACGCAAATAATAGCTTTGGTATTGGGCGTCAACACCGCACGAATAGTATCAGCCGTAATATTCTGACTATCGAGATCGACATCGGCAAACACTGGGTTTGCCCCAGCAGTAACAATACTACTCGCCGAAGCCAGAAAGGTGCGCGAGGTAACGATCACTTCATCGCCAGCACCAATTCCCAGCGACTTAAACGCTACATCCAAAGCCAAAGTGCCATTGGCAAGTGCAACAGCATATTTCGAATCACACCATGCAGCGAATTCCTTTTCGAAATCACGACACTCCGTACCAGTCCAATAATTTACCTTGTTGGATAACAATACAGACTGGACGGCTTCCGCTTCTTCTATATTAAAACTAGGCCAAGGAGTTAATTTTGTATTAAGCACTATTCAACCTTATTTCTTGGGTAGATATAACTCGGCCTCACCATCGATGACCATTTTTTCATTTACAAAACAACGAGTACTAAAAAAAACACGCCCCCTAGGCAGATCTAAAGCGGTCACTTCAACAACAGCAATCACTTCATCATTAATATACACAGGACGAATAAATTTTAAATTTTGTGATACATATACACAGCCCGGCCCAGGCAATCTAGTACCAAATAGCGCAGAGAAAAATCCTGCTGAATAGAAGCCATGAGCTATTCTATCTTTAAAGCGGGTGCTTGCAGCGTAAGCCTTGCTCATATGCACAGGATTATTGTCGCCAGATATACCTGCATATGACTTAATATCGGCATCTGAAATAGTATGGCAATATGCCTCTTTCATCCCAATTGAGATATCCTCAATTGAATAACCACCAAAATTCACATCATTTACGTTCATTACGAAGCGCCTCTTTGCTAAAAGGTCTAGCTGGATTTCCAATAACGGTAACACCTGGAGGCACATCCTTTGTAACTACCGCCCCCATTCCTACAATCGCACCAGCACCGATGCGTAAAGGCCTTGATGGAGTTCCTTGCTTTATTATTGCTCCAGTACCGATATAAGCATGATCTTCAATAATCACATTACCATTACATTTTACTGCAGGTGCAAACGTTACATAGTCTCCTATAACGCAATCATGCCCTACATAGCTATAAATATTAGCTTGAAAACTTTCCCCGATCGAAATGTTAGAAGTTAATGTTACAAAAGCAGAAATTATAGATGATGACCCAATACTTACTTCATCATATTTAACAATATTATCAGCCTCAACAGAGATAAGTTGCATTCCATCTTCAATAAGTTTCTTTGATAAATCTTCACGAATACGACTATTTGCTATAGCTACTACAACATTTTTACAATCAGCTTCCAAATTCAAAAACCGTTGATAATTCAATACGGGTATTGAATTTACAATTGCGGCACTCTCATTTTTTGCATCATCAATAAAAAACAAATTTTCATTACTTAAATTAAACTGCCGCTTTAATAACGGTAAAACCTCTCTACCGTAACCGCTAGCACCATAAATAGCATAAACAATTTTCATTTTGAACCTCTAAATCTTTCTGCAGTGGCTTGACCTTCTGCAGATATTCCATCACGAATTAATACTTTTTTAATTGTCAAACAAAGAATTTTAATATCAAGCCAAATCGACTGATGCTCGACATACCAAACATCAAGTGCAAATTTTTCTTCCCAAGATATAGCATTACGACCATTCACTTGCGCCCAACCAGTAATACCAGGCCTAACTTCATGTCGGCGTGCCTGCTCCGCAGAATACAGCGGCAAATATTCCATCAGTAACGGACGCGGGCCTACTAAGCTCATTTCGCCTTTGAGAACATTCCAAAGCTCAGGTAACTCATCGAGGCTTGTAGATCGCAGCAACTGACCAAAACGAGTCAGGCGTACGTCATCAGGCAGCAAATTGCCAGCGTGATCCTTCTCATCGGTCATGGTACGAAACTTCACCATCCGAAACGGCTTACCATGCAAACCGGGCCTAACTTGGGTAAAGAAAACCGGTGAGCCCAACTTAAATCGAATCAAAACAATCAAAACCAGTAACGCTGGCCAAACCAGCAATAACACAGCCAGCGAAACAACCACATCAAATAAACGTTTCATTTTGCCAAATCCATAACGCCAAGCATGACAGCATTCACCTTATGCACATCGTATTTTTCAACCGCAATTAGACGGGATGACTTTGCCATTGCAACAATTTGTGCGGGATTCTCAATCAAAGAAATCATTGCGTTGGCTAATGCATCAACATCCCGCACAGGAACCAATATGCCATTGATACCCTGCTCTACGGTTTCACGGCAACCAGGTGCATCCGTAGTAATAATGGCGCGACCTTGAGACATAGCTTCCAGCACCGAACGTGGGGTACCTTCTCGGTATGAAGGCAAAACATAGACGCTAGCAGCAGCAATTGCGGGGCGAACATCTTGCAATACTCCCAGATATTCAATCGCACCGGATTGTATCCAGCCGTCTAGCTCTCGCTGACTAATTGCACTTGGATTTGGGTCAAGCGGGCCAACCAATTGAAATCTGGCTAGGGGATATTGTGCCTTGACGCGGGTTGCAGCGGCGACATACTCGCGCACCCCCTTATCAGCCAGCAAGCGAGCAATGAGCAAAAAGCTTGGAGTTTCGGGTAATGAGGACGACGCGAAATGTGCAGTATCCACACCAGAACCATTAACCAAGGTCACTTGAGTTTTTTTAGGCAACAAGCCTAAGCTTTGAAATAATGCACGGTCATCAGGGTTTTGAAAGAAAACCCCTGCTGCGCCTTGCAATCCAATTTGATACAAACCTTGTGCAACTCGGTTTATAAGCTTGCGAGCAATCCCGCCCTGCTCGGCGGTAAAGGCATAACCCAAACCCGTAATTAGCGCGAAGCGTTGTTTCACTCCTGCAAGGCGTGCTGCAAGCAATCCATACACCACAGGTTTGATCGTATAGGCCAAAACCAAGTCTGGACTAACTAACTGACAAAGTTGGCGTATGGCATTTATCGTTGCAAGATCTTCCAATGGATTTAAGCCGGCTCGACTCATCGGAATTGGATAAAATTGAATTCCCAATGCTTGTAGTCGATCTTTAAAATCCGCATCACAATCGGGTGCACAGGCAAACACCTGATGACCTGCTTGCAACATTGCGTCGACTAAAGGCCCTCGAAAATTTAGCAATGATTCGGCCAACCCAGCAATAATCAAAACCTTAGCCATGTACCGTCATCGCTCTCAAATAATAAGCTGCAGCCACATCCAAGCCTTGCTGGATCGAGTGCGTAGGTGCATAGCCCAATAATAATTGAGCTTTAGCAACATCCGCTTGTGAATGACGAACATCGCCTACACGGAAATCACGATAAATCGGCTCGACCGTAGATTTCTCTGGGTGGATTACAGCAACCTGCTCGCGAATCCAACCATACAACTGGTTCAAAGTTGTGCGATCCCCTACTGCGACGTTATAAACCTGATTGACCGCTTCAGAATTATTGGTCGTCGCCGCCAGCAGATTCATTTGCACTACGTTGTCGATAAAACAAAAATCGCGGCTAGTCTCACCATCGCCATTGATGAAAATATCCTGATTGCGTAGCAGGCTACCAAACCATTTAGGAATCACTGCCGCATAGGCACCATCGGGGTCTTGGCGTGGGCCAAAGACATTGAAATATCGCAATCCAATCGTTGGCATGCCATAGCAACGGCCAAAGACATCGGCATATAGCTCATTGACATACTTTGTGACCGCATAAGGCGACAACGGCTTGCCGATACGATCTTCGACCTTGGGTAGACCTGGGTGATCGCCATAGGTTGAGCTCGAAGCAGCGTAAACAAAGCGCGCTACGTTAGCATCGCGGGCTGCAACCAGCATATTAAGAAAACCATTAATATTGCTTTCGTGGGTGTGAATCGGATTCTCGAGTGACCGCGGTACACTACCCAAGGCCGCCTGATGCAAAACATAATTCACATCATTAACAGCTTGCTCGCACGTCGCTAAATCACGGATATCACCCTCCATCAGGGTAAAACGGGACCAAGCATCCGCACCAACGATTGCTTGCACCATAGTTAGGTTATGACGATGTCCGGTGGAAAAATTATCCAAGCCCACAACGGTTTGGCCGAGCTTGAGCAATTGCTCCAACAAATTTGAACCAATAAAGCCAGCCACACCAGTGATCAGCCAGACTTTGGGTTGCGCAAGCAACGCCGTTTTTACTTCAGCAAATTTCGACACAATGAATCCTAATTAATTGCAACAACAATTACAGGCGCCAGAAACGCACACCGGCGTCAGCCATCGCTTGACGATCACACACCCCTTTCACGTCGATCACGACAGGATTGCTTTCCATTAGAGCCAAATACTGTGCCATTGGCCAAGCGGCAAATTCGTGATGTGCTACGGCGACGACCATAGCAGTGGCTTTTTTAAGCACAGCAACAGGCGTCAAAGGCACGCCGTATTCCTCTACAGCCTCATGACTATCTGCCTCAGGATCGCATACCTGCACATTAACACCAAAATCCTGCAATTCACGAATAATGTCGATCACGCGAGAGTTACGTAAATCTGGGCAATTTTCTTTGAATGTGAGCCCTAGCACAGTCACGGTACTGCCAGCAATTGGGTGACCAGCATGAATCATTTGCTTGATCGTTTGTTGCGCAATATACGCCCCCATTCCATCATTGATACGCCGCCCAGATAAAATGACTTGTGGGATATAGCCCAGCTTTTCAGCTTTATGCGTCAAATAATAAGGATCAACACCAATGCAATGACCGCCCACTAGGCCCGGCTTGAACTTCAAAAAATTCCACTTCGTACCAGCGGCTTCCAGCACATCCAATGTATCAATACCCATCCGATCAAAAATCAAAGCTAACTCATTCATCAGCGCAATATTCAAATCCCGCTGCGTATTTTCAATAACTTTAGCCGCTTCAGCCACTTTGATTGTTGCCGCTTTATACACACCCGCAGTGACCACCGATCCATATACATCCGCCACAATATCTAACGTTGCTTGATCTTGCCCTGAAACTACTTTTTTGATTTTAGTAAATGTATGCTCTTTATCTCCCGGATTAATTCGCTCAGGACTATAGCCGACAGTAAAATCCACTCCGCATATCAAGCCAGAAATACGCTCAAGGATTGGCACGCAGATTTCTTCTGTAACACCAGGGTAAACCGTTGATTCATAAACGACGATATCGCCCTTTTTCAAAGCCTTACCGACGGTCTCGGAAGCTTTAACAACTGGAGTTAAATCAGGTTGATGCGCATCATCCACTGGAGTTGGTACTGCAACAATGTGAAAATCAGCTTGAGCTAGTTCTGTAGTGCTACTAGTAAAAACAATTTGTGCAGCAGCAAGGTCCCCATCTTCAACTTCATTCGTACGATCATGCCCTGCACGTAACTCAGTCAAGCGTAATTCATTAATATCAAAACCGATGGCTGGAGCCACTTTGCCAAAAGCGACCGCCACTGGCAAGCCAACATAACCAAGGCCAACTACTGAAATCTTGCGTTGATGAACCATTATTTTTTCTCAACTCTCTAGAAATTGCTTAATCAAATTAATTTAACTGCGACGGCTGCTTTTCATTATCCAACCAGGCCTGAAACATCAATACACACCACAGATGCTGACTCCAGTTACGTTTGCCAGATAAATGTTCATCCCATTTTTCAGCAACCATTTCGTAATTGAAAAACCCTTCCTGTTTGATACGTGTGGGATTAATTAATTCTTCAGCCCATTCGCGTAGAGGGCCACGAAGCCAGTCGTCAATAGGAATTCCAAAGCCCATCTTGGGACGTTCAATCAGTTCACGTGGAACATGCTTGTACAACACTTGTCGCAAAGCCCATTTGCTTTGACCGTCGCGCAATTTATATTCCAGTGGAATTTGCCAAGCCAACTCGACAACTCGATGATCAAGAAATGGAACCCTAGTTTCAAGCGAAACGCCCATTGCGGCACGATCGACCTTCACCAAAATATCATCTGGCAAATAACTAAGCATGTCATACGCCATCATCTGCTCGACATCGTTATTCAATTCTTTCAGTGCTTTTGCGATCTGTGGATCGGTTAATGCCGTAATTGGCTCGGTCGAATTTAGAACCAATGAAGCGGGATCAGACCAAGTAGAAACCAAACCTCGATAAATTTCAGCAGCATTACGAGATGATAACACTGATGCAGCCTTATGAAGTTTGTCACCGGGCAATGCCAAGCGATTATGCCCTAGTAATATTCCCATCAAAGGTGCAGCAATCTTATTCCATGCACCTGGAGGTATAGATTTTATGCCCTTAGCAAGCAGCTGCCGAACATTCACGGGCAATTTAGATAGCTGATGCCAAGTTTTTTGCGTCAAAACATATCGGTTGTAACCAGCAAACAACTCATCCCCAGCATCACCCGATAATGCAACCGTAACATGCGAACGCGCCATCTGACTAACAAGAAACGTCGGTATTTGAGAAGAGTCGGCAAACGGTTCATCATAAAGCTGCGCCAGATTTGGAATCACGTCCATCGCCTGCTGAGGTGTGACATACAGCTCGGTATGTTCTGTACCCAAATGACGAGCAACTGCTGCTGCATGTTCGGCTTCGTTGTAACGCTCAACATGAAATCCAATCGAAAACGTTTTCACTGGTTGGGTTGATTGGGCTTGCATCAAGGCAACAACAGTCGACGAATCGACACCGCCAGATAAAAAAGCACCCAGCGGCACATCTGCTAACATTTGCTGACCAACTGCATTCAGTAACACCGACTCCAAATGATCTACAGCCTGCTCGGCAGTTCCTCCAAACGGATGCGCCTTACCTGCCAAAGCTGTTTTACTACCTGACCAATAGCACAAAGACGTCACTGAACGTCCTTCTTCTGAGAAGGTCAAAATCGTACCCGGCTCCAGTTTTTTAATATCCAGATAAATCGAATGCGGTGCAGGAATATATGCGTGACGCATAAACAAAGATAATGCGTCACGATTAATCTCCCCACGAAATGCTGGATGTTGTTTTAGCGACTTTAGCTCAGATCCAAACATAAACACATCATTTTGCCATCCATAATACAACGGCTTTTCACCAATTCGGTCACGTACCAAATGCAATTGACGTAATTGGGTATCCCAAATAGCCATGGCAAACATACCGACTGCTTTTTCAATCGTGGCACGAATACCCCAATATTCAAATCCGGCCAATAGTGTTTCGGTATCCGAATGGCCCTGCCAACGCAACCCGAAAGACTCTAACTCACGCCGTAATGATAGGTGATTATAAATTTCACCATTAAATATAATTATGTAGCGCTGCGAAACAGACCTCATCGGCTGATGCCCAGCAGGAGATAAATCAACAACAGCGAGTCGTCGATGCCCCATAAAAATGCCATCGCAGACCCAAGAACCATAATCATCGGGGCCTCGATGTGCTATAGCATCCATCATTTTAGTTAAAGTAGATGGATTTTCTGGCGAATCCACTGATTGCCAATAGCCAACAAAACCACACATGTTTATTATTCCTGAGCTTTATGAATTTCTGTTTTTTGAGTCATGAAGTATACAACAATTAAATAAAACCAGAAAATTGGCATACGGAATACAAAATGAGCCATGGAGAAAATACCAATCGAACATAATGCGGCTAGTGCGTACCAGTTTCTGGTTTGTAATGCTCTATAAGCAAGAAACATTACAAACAAAGCAAATGGAATTACCCCAACAATTCCAACCTGTGTCAATAAGTCCAACCAGAGATTATGTGCCTCATGCTTAACTTTTGGGTCATCCAAATATGAAAAAGCCCCTGGTCCCTGCCCAAACATAGGAGCCTTCAGCCAGACATGAAACGCATTTTGCCAAAGTTGCTTTCGGACCCCCGTTTTATTTTTATCCATGCCGACCCCCATATCCGTGTCAGACTCAATGGATACGGCTAGTTTTTCAGTTATCGGTTTTACAGTCACACTGGTATTGGTACTTGCACTGGTATTGGTACTTGCACTGCCAGTGAAACTTGGAGTAGTACTAGATACAAAGGAAGTATAAATAAACGTGCTAATACTCGTTTGCATATCATTTACAGCAACAACAACGCTTTCAGTCTGCTCAATCACTTGCGCTCTATATTTAACAACAACGTCTCCTCCACCATACATTGTTAGCCACTTAAAAGCCCATAATGCAAAAAGAGCGGCCATAAATAGCAACGAAAAAGACCTATTTGAAGAAGTCGGCACCAGGAATAATAGTAAAAAATTAACGGCTATAAATACAAAAACCCAAGCAAAAAACAAGGCGTCACTTCTCACATACAATGCCATAACAAAAAACAGAAAGAAAATCAATACCATAACAAAACAGCGAAACAGCCCCCAAGAATCATCACGTATTGACCATAAATAAAGAAAAGGTATTGGAGCAAGATACAAAGCCAATTGATTTGGATTGGTTGACCATGCAGAAAACCTAGCTGGAAAATCTAAGTTGACCTTAAACAATGACAATAAGGGCGTGACATCAAAGAAAAAAATAAAAAAACCAAATAAATACAAAAGCACAGAAAACTCGACAAATTTTTTAACATGTCGTTGAAATACTATATAGCCGCCGTCATGCCCATAAGCTTTTACCAAATAAAAATAACTTACAAAAACAAAAACCACAACATAGAAGTATGCAAGTGAAGTATGTAAAAGACCTGCACTTTTCTCTTCATGAAAAAAATAACCAAGCAATCCAGAAATAAAAAATAAACCTAGACCTAACCAAGCAAGTCGGTTCTTTACTAAAAAAATTGAGTTTGTAAAAAACAACCCAAAAATTAGCACAAACAATCCAAGCTCCGAAACACCAACTGATCCAAAAAACCTAAGGCTAGTTGCACTCGAAAAAAACAAAACTAAAAAAAATACAATACCAAAAAATCGATTAGAACTTAAATAAGTTAGCATATTTTACCACTCTCAACTGGCGAATAATTAACAATAAAATCACGGTTAAACATATTATAATTAAGGAGAAATAAAAAAATACGTGAATAAAGTATACCATTACATAAAGCGCGGCCAGCAGTGAAAATAATAGATACCTATTAATACCAACAACAAATATAACATTAAGCTGTTTTGCAATCAACCATTCAAGAACCAACATAAGCGTAAACTGTGAAGCAACCCAGACAAACCCAACCAACCAAACACCACGAAAAAAATACAATAAAAGCCCAGAAAAAACCACAATTACAAAAGTAGCTCTAAATAATTTAACTGCACCCCCAGTTGCCTGAGCAAATTCAAATAGGAGCTTATTGTGCGCAGAAACAGAAACGCCAAAAACGACACCAAATACATAATACAAACTAACATCGAGATACTTAGAATAAATCAACACGGACAACAATAAGAATACAGTCAGGCAAAAAAAAGAATAAAAATAGGCACTAATCAAAACAACAGGAGAATATATCTCAACTAATTTCTTGACTCCAGCGGTTTTTTCCCGCCATAACTCACAAAGACGAGGAAATACAAAAACAGGATAAAGTGTTGAAATAAACCAAATCTTGTTAACTAGATCATAAATAAGACGATACCGCCCAAAAATCTCCGTACCATAAACTTTGTTAAGGTAAATAGAAAACATTTCCGTCAACAAAACCTGAAGACTAACTGTAGCAACTAATGGACGAAAACTCGAAAACGATGTACGAAAAAAAACCACATTAAAAGAGGGAACACCTAACTTATACACACCACGCGAATATCTAAAACAAAAAGCAATATCAATAGCTTTCCTAACTATAATAAGAACGAAAACATAGAAAATATCACCCAAAAAAGCTGCCCCAAAAGCTACAAACAGAAACCTACTAAAATTAGAAAAAAATTGAACTATTGAATAGCATTCATGCTTCTTATTTGCTACATTTAAAACCTGAAGATATGAAATTGGTAACGAAAAAATATACTCAAGAAAGACAGCAAGCAGAACAACTACTGTCAAGTCCCTTGAAGAAATAACAACGGGAAAAACCATTCCGAACAAGTACACTAAAAATGGTAAAAGAAGTAAAAGACATAAAAAAATACAAATGTAAGCACCCTCAATGCACTTCGGAACATTACATTCAGACCATTTATCACTTAACAGCTCAGCCACAAAAACTCGAGAAATTGTAGAGTCTAAAAAAACAAGAAAACTAGAAAGAATTACATAAACAGAATAAGCCCCATAACCTTCGACACCAAAACTTAAAGTGACAATTGGAATTAATGCAAGTGCGAATAAAAAGCCAGCACCATTCACGCCATACATAAAAAAAATTTTCTTAATGCTTGGCATACAACCCACAGTATTTAAAAAACCAAACTAAACATAGCCCATATCACAATAATGACTCTAGCATAAGGCTATTTCCATAATAAAATTAAAATTCTATACAGTCTTTAAATAACATTCCCTTTGCATCTTTTTCAGAAAGTACTGGTTTACCATGAAGTGGCCAATCAATCTTCAAATCAGAATCACTCCATAAAATTGTTCTCTCACCCTCAGGATACCAAAAATCTGTGGTTTTATAGTGCACGTCCGCGGTTTCCGATAAGACATAAAATCCATGCGCAAAACCTTCTGGAATCCAAAATTGCTCATGATTAGCTGCAGATAAAATCCTGCCAACCCATTGACCAAATGTAGGTGAATCAATTCTTAAATCTACAGCCACATCAAACACTTCACCTTGTGTAACCCGCACTAATTTAGATTGCGGTCTACCAACCTGGTAATGCAATCCACGCAAAACCCCTTGCAGCGAATGTGAATGATTATCTTGAACAAAATTAACAGATTGCCCCAGTTGATCTTTGAATGTTTGCACATTAAAGCTTTCAAAGAAAAAACCACGGCTATCATAAAATATGTTTGGAACAATTATTTTTAATTCAGGAATAGATGTATCAAGTATCTTCATCTTAATTATTTCCTATCCTGAATCAGGCACAAAAGATATTTTCCGTAACCCGTTTTTTTAAGTGTAGCGGCAAGAGTTTTAACTTGCTCCGCATCAATCCACCCTTGCCGATAGGCAATCTCTTCAGGGCAACAGACTTTCAGCCCTTGGCGCGCTTCGATGGTTTGGATGAATTGGCTGGCTTCGAGCATAGATTCATGGGTACCGGTATCCAACCAGGCATAGCCGCGACCCATCGTTTGTACGTCCAATTTACCTTGCGCAAGATATACACCGTTTACATCGGTAATTTCTAATTCACCCCGCAGTGATGGTTTGATGTTTTTGGCAATTTCAACGACGCTATTATCGTAAAAATATAGACCCGTCACGGCGTAGTTCGATTTAGGTTTAGCTGGCTTTTCTTCAATCGATAACGCTTTGCCATTCGCATCAAAATCGACGACGCCATAGCGCTCTGGATCATTCACGTGATAGGCAAAAACGCTGGCGCCATTTTCTTTATCGGCAGCGGTTTTTAATAAATCGGCAAATTCATGACCATAAAAAATATTATCGCCCAATACCAGTGCGACATTATCTTGGCCAATAAATTCTTCACCGATAATAAACGCTTGCGCCAGGCCATCGGGGCTAGGCTGTACGGCGTATTGCAATTTAATCCCCCACTGGCTACCGTCACCGAGCAATTGCTCAAAGCGTGGGGTGTCTTGTGGGGTAGAGATAATTAAAATATCGCGAATACCCGCGAGCAATAGCGTGCTCAGCGGGTAATAAATCATCGGTTTATCGTAAATTGGCAGCAATTGCTTCGATACGGCGATTGTGACGGGATAAAGTCGAGTACCTGAGCCACCGGCTAAAATAATACCTTTACGGTTTGCCATAAGAATTCCTAATGTTCTTTAAATTTTAAATAAAATTAAGGCTGCTTAATCAGCGTCATCACTTGCTGCACACCAACTTGCCAATCGGGTAGTACTAAACCAAAAGTGCTTTGCAATTTTTGGGTACTCAAGCGTGAATTAGCTGGGCGTGGTGCAGGAACTGGGTAGTCGCTAGCGGGGATTGCTTTAATCGCTTCGCTAGTAATTTTTAGGGTATAGCCTTGCTGTGCAGCAATATCATTAACTAGCGATGCATACCCATGCCATGAGGTTTCACCCGAAGCGACGAGGTGATAGGTGCCATAGAGGCTAGGGAGTTGGGATTGGGGAGTTGGGAGTAAGTTCTCAACCACATCTTCGCCACCTGCCAGTCTACTTTGACCGACCATCGTGATTGCGGCGCTCGGAAGTAAGTGCATGGCACTACCTGCTTCCCCAACATCCAAATCCCTACTCCCTACTCCCCACTCCCCATTCCTCATCACCTGCCGTATCGCATGTGCGGTTACATCTGCGATTAAGCTGGCTGAGGTGGGTGCGCCGATCTGATCGGCCACCACACTCAGCGCATCGCGCTGCTGCATCAATCGCAGCATGGTTTTTAAAAAATTAGCGCCATGCGCGCCAAACACCCAGCTGGTGCGAAAAATCAAATGCCGGCAACCACTAGCGCGAATCGCGTCTTCACCGGCTAACTTGGTTTTGCCGTAGACCGATTGCGGATTTGTTACGTCGTCCTCCAAATACGCACCGTTTTTACGACCATCAAATACATAATCGGTTGAATAATGCACCAGCAAGGCGCCGAGCTTGGCGGCTTCTTCAGCAAACACCTGCGGTGCAGTGGTATTGAGCAAGGTCGCTAGTTCAATTTCAGATTCGGCGCGATCGACCGCAGTATGCGCGGCAGGATTGACGATGATATCGGGGCGAATGCGTTGCACTAAGTCACGGATCGCATCGGGATTGGCTAAATCGCAATCATCCCGATCTACCGCAAACACCTCACCGAGCATGGCAAGGCTACGCTGCAACTCAAAGCCAACTTGGCCGTTTTTACCGGTGAGTAAAATGCGGGGAGTGGAGAGTGGGGAGTGGGGAGTGGTCATACGCTTTGTCCAATTTTTTTATGTAAGCCACTCAACAAGCGACCGACTAAATTCATTTGTTCAAAAAGAGCTAAATCCTTAGGAACATAACCCAACATTAAAGCAATTTCAGCTTGCGTATCCAACTCACTCAAGGAACCACGTGCGATGTTTAAAAAATGCAAATATTCTTTGCTTGTTCCTCGCGCCACACCTTCCGCAATGTTTGATGGGATAGAAACCGCAGCACGCCGCATTTGGCTAGTCAAGCCAAAACGTTCATCACTTGGAAATAGTGCGGTTAACTCATAGATCGTTTTGACTAACAGCATGGCTTGTCGCCATGTTTCTAATTGCTTATGCGGTTTATCCATTCCCCACTCACCGTTCACTATCCAAAGCCATTTGCAAACTATTTTCTAATTGCATAAAACCTGCTACATATTGATCGACTTTATCCAGCAAAACCGACACCTCGCGTTCGTCATAAACATGACTCGATAAATTACGCATTTCAATCATATCAAGCCATAGCGCATCATCTTGCAATAAACCCTGTGCGAAAGCATCTTTAAAAATCGCTCGCGGATTTTTGCTATCGATACCCACAAAATCTAAATATCTTTTTAATGCTTTCCAAGCCATTTCAAATGTGAATTCAAATCGTTGCACATTCAAATCAAGCACAACATCACCAAAACCCTCTGCACGCAATTGCACACTTTCGGTCTGGATTAACTTCAATCGTGCCAATGCGCGAGAAAAATACAGCAAACCATCTTCGGCGCGTAATTGCTTATTGGCACTAAATAAAACGCGACCGGTTTCCTTTACTCGATTTGCAAATCGTAGCTCGGTATGTGCAATATTAGCGACATCTATTTTTAGTAACGTCGGCAATTCATCAACTGCACTACGAATTTGTGTTAGCACATCCCAATCGGCATCCGCATCGGCAAATGCAAAGTCATAATCACTCGTTGCTTTGGCCTCACCATCCACACGCGAGCCAAATAACCAGATACGACTTGGTTTTGCATGGCGTAAAATAATGCCCACCACTGCATCAATGAGCTTTTTATCCAAAGAAGCCATGCTTTTATTATTTCCCGTACTGTTGATCAAGCCATTCACGATAAGCGCCGCTGGTTACATTGCTCACCCAGTCTTGATTGGTCAAATACCACTCTACGGTTTTACGGATGCCCGATTCGAACGTCTCGGCCGGTTTCCAGCCCAGTTCGCGCTCGAGTTTGCGCGCATCGATGGCGTAGCGACGATCATGCCCAGGGCGATCGGTCACATAGGTGATTTGGCTGCGGTAAGTGGGGAGTAGAGAATGGGGAGTAGTACCCGTCTGCTGATTCCCTACTGCCCGCTCTTCACTCCCTACTCCCAACTCCCTACCCCCTATCGGAGCCAGCTCGTCCAGCAAGTCACAAATCGTATGCACCACATCCAGATTGGCTTTTTCATTCCAGCCGCCGACGTTATACGTCTCGCCGACTTTGCCCGCTTCGAGCACGCGGCGAATCGCTGAGCAGTGATCTTTCACATACAACCAATCGCGAATCTGCTGGCCATCACCATAAATCGGCAATGCTTTACCTGCGAGTGCATTCAAAATCACCAGCGGAATCAGTTTTTCTGGGAAATGATACGGGCCGTAATTATTCGAGCAGTTGGTGGTTAAGATCGGCAAGCCATAAGTGTGATGCCAAGCGCGAACCAAATGATCTGACGCCGCTTTGCTGGCCGAATACGGGCTATTGGGCTCAAACGCTTTGGTTTCGCTAAACGCTGGATCATCCGCTGCCAGCGTGCCGTAAACTTCGTCAGTCGACACATGCAAAAAGCGAAACGCGGCTTTTTGCTCCGCAGCCAAATCAGTCCAATAACCGCGCACACTTTCTAATAAATTAAAGGTGCCAACCACATTGGTTTGAATAAATTCGCCCGGCCCGGTAATTGAGCGATCCACATGCGATTCGGCGGCAAAATTAATCACTGCGCGGGGTTGGTATTCAGCGAGCAATTTGCCAACAACTTCCCGATCACCAATATCGGCACGAACAAACACATGACGGGTATCGCCTTCTAACCCTTTGAGGGTATCGAGGTTACCGGCATACGTCAGCTTATCGACGTTAATCACCATCTCGTCGCAGCCAGCGAGCCAATCTAAAACAAAATTACCACCGATAAACCCAGCTGCGCCGGTTACTAAAATCGTCATTTAGGTTTTTTCCAATACTTTTATTCATTGATACACAATCAAGTCGTAAGGTCGGTTGAGTTCGTCAATCCTAGGCGCCTGATTTTGCGTCTTCTTCAAAAATCACCCTTAGGGTCGCTTTCAAGCGACCGAACACATGGCCGGATCGAAATTAGCCTGATCGACTAAAGTCGACCCTACAGCGATGTATTTTACTAGGTATCTCAAAGCTAAAGCCGAACGCTGGCTAAGGACCAATTTGCTATTTTTTTGCCACAACGACACGGCCAAGCCCAGCCTACAGACATCAATTACTTTGCGCGCCAAGCCGCGCCAATTTTGCCTAATAGTGCTGATGATTGGCTATTTTCTCTTGATTTGGTGATGGCTTCAGCAATAAATGCCCATAAAATACTTAAAAACAGTGCCGCAAATGTGGCCAACAATATAATTAATGCCCGTTTAGGCCCTGATTTTTCATCCGGCACTTCGGCGGCGGTCATTTTTAATTCATCGCGTTCTTGTTTTTTTAATAATTCAATTCGCCGATCCAGCCGCTCGATTAAAGCATCCCAATACGCTTGCTGTTGCAAAGCACCGACGGCGGCAATCCATAAACCGGTATTATTGGCATTGGCTTGTTTTTTCATGCTATCCACCACCAATCGCTGCAAGCTCGAGAGTTGATCTTGCATCCGTACCAATTCGTTTTGCATCATATCGCTCACACCACCTTGCAAGGTCGATTCAGCTTGAATCGCCGCTAAGCTGGTAATGCCATAACGATCCGCTGCGGACAATTGATTAATCATTGCCGCCAAATCGGTTTGTTTAATTTCGGCATCGTATTTATTTTTATTTTTTTGCGCCATTTCTCAGCGAGTTTCTAATTCATAACGCAGCTTAGAACTATCCAATAATCGCAGACTATATAAATTGCTTTGCAAAGCTAAACCCATTTTATTAGCCAGCAAAGCTGCAAACTCCGGATTTTTGTCGGTCACATTAATATCTAAAAAACCATCTTTGGCGTTTAAAGTAACTTTAACTGCATTACCCATTGCATTACGCGTTGCTTGTCGGCCTTTAGTATCAAAGTGCTCTACCAGCTTCATGTCTTTGGCGATCGTTTCTTTCACTTGATCGTTATTTAGCACCCAGTTGTAAACCGCCGCATTTTTCGACGGCGCAATTTTTAGCGTAGCTGTGTACTGATTGGGTAGACCGAGGGCCACCGCAGCCGCAATCACCGCAGCCAAAATCGGTAGGCCAATAATCAGTTTTTTGTGCTTGGTGAGTACCAATAGCAAGTCGAGCAAGGAAATCTCATCTTCTGTTTCTGGCTTGCGATTAGATAACTCGCTTGAGTGTGCAGCTGTCATTGGGTGTGTTCTATAAAAAAGTTAATAATTCAAAAACATCCATAAAAATGGCGACCATTATAATCGATGAGCCGCATTTTTCTATTTTTTGTAAGAAAAAAGCCAGTATTTCTACCGGCTCTTTGACTTAAACCACACAAATAAATACGCATGAAAAAATATTATGGTAAGACTAACAACAATAAGCTCCGCAACTTTCCTTTACTTCACTTCTAAAGCGGCAATGAGTCAAAGAGGCGGATGCTTTCGATCAAAATTCAAATACCGGTGCCGTCACACGCATTCTTGGCAAGTTGTAATCAAAGACTTGTTTTTGCTCGAGCACTGCGCCTACTTGACGATATAAAGTGGCATACATCATCGGCTCTTCACCAATAATCGCCAGCAAACGGCCATTATTGGCTAATTGCGCCAACAAGCTCGCTGGCGCTTGATCGAATGATGCGGTGGCGATAATGGCATCGAAAGGCGCTTGCCCATTGGGTGCCAAGGCATCGCCCACTTCGGCGCGGGCGTTTTTAATGCCGGCGGCTTTGAGCTGCGCATTGATAAAAGCCACATACTCAATATCGGCATCCACCGCCACCACGTGCGCGCATAAGCCCGCAGCCAAGGCCACCAAGTAAGCTGCGCCAGGGCCAGCAATCAGCAATTTATCAGTGGGCTTTAAGTCGATTTCTTGTAATAAACGCGCTTCAACCTTAGGTGCAAGCATCAGCTGGCCATGCGCCAATGGCAGTTCAACGTCAACAAAAGCCAATTCTTTTTTGTCCGCTGGCACAAAGTCTTCACGGCGGGTATTGAGCACCCGCGCTAGAATCACAGGATTTAACACATTCCACGGGCGAATTTGCTGCTCAACTAAAAGATAACGTGCGTTTTCCCAATCCATGTTTGCTTCACCTCAAGACAAGCCGACTACGGCGATTAGATTATTCAATTTGTCTTGCAATTATCCCACAACTCTTTTAATTTCACATTCATGAATCGCTAGGGGTTCCGATTTAAGCGACTTTTCTTGTTCTCGCACCGTTTTTTATCCAACGGCGAGCTGAGAAAACGTCAGTAAATCGGATGAGATATACCCTTGGAACCTGACCCGGTTAATACCGGCGTAGGAAAGCGAGTCGCTGACTTTTTGCGCCCTGACTCCTATGCCGTCTTTTTAAATCACGCGCCAACGAGCGCGACTGAATCACTCATCTGAGTTTGAATCAGTGCACAGGAGAACACCATGAACGCAAAAGCAGAATTTTCCGCCGATTCGGCCGTCGTCGACCAAGCCGCCATCAAGCCACTGCCTAATTCACGCAAAATCTATGTCGCCGGTTCACGCAGCGATATTCAAGTGCCGATGCGCGAAATCAGCCAAGCCGATACGCCATTGCAAATGAGCATCAGTGGCGCGGTTGAGAAAAACCCACCGATTTTCGTCTATGACTGTTCTGGCCCTTACACCGATCCAGCGGCTAAAATCGACGTGCGTAAAGGCTTAGAGCCTATTCGTGCCGCGTGGATTTCTGAGCGCAACGACACCGAAGTGCTCTCTGGCCTGACCAGTGAATTTGGCCGCATGCGCGAAGCCGACACAAGCTTGGATGTATTGCGCTTTGAGCTCAAACGCCAACCGCGTAAAGCCATTGCCGGCAAAAACGTATCGCAAATGCATTACGCGAGACTAGGCATCATCACGCCTGAAATGGAATTTGTATCGATTCGTGAAAACATGAACCGCGCGGCGTATTTAGAAAGCTTAAGAACCGACAGCCCAACTGGCGACAAAATGTTGGCGATGATGAATCGTCAGCACAAAGGCGAAAACTACGGCGCGAATATGCCCGACGTAATTACGCCAGAATTCGTGCGTAGCGAAATCGCCTGTGGCCGCGCCATTATCCCCAACAATATCAATCACCCAGAATGCGAGCCGATGATTATTGGCCGTAATTTCTTGGTAAAAATCAACGGCAATATCGGCAACTCTGCGGTAACGTCGTCGATCACCGAAGAAGTCGACAAAATGACTTGGGGTATCCGCTGGGGCGCCGATACCATTATGGATTTGTCGACCGGCAAAAACATCCACGAAACCCGCGAATGGATTTTGCGTAATTCACCCGTACCCATCGGCACCGTACCGATCTACCAAGCACTGGAAAAAGTCAACGGCAAGGCAGAAGATCTGACTTGGGAATTATTCCGCGACACCTTGATTGAGCAAGCTGAGCAAGGCGTGGATTACTTCACCATTCATGCTGGCGTATTGTTGCAATACGTACCGATGACGGCTGGCCGCATGACCGGTATTGTGTCGCGCGGCGGCTCGATTATGGCCAAATGGTGCTTGGCGCATCACCAAGAAAACTTCTTGTACACGCACTTTGAAGACATCTGCCAAATCATGAAGGAATACGACGTGGCCTTCAGTTTGGGCGATGGCTTGCGCCCGGGCTCAATCTGGGATGCCAATGATGAAGCGCAATTGGGCGAACTCAAAACACTCGGTGAACTCACGCAAATCGCGTGGAAACACGACGTGCAAGTGATGA
The DNA here is from genome assembly GCF_947072475.1 of uncultured Deefgea sp. Lineage (GTDB taxonomy): Bacteria > Pseudomonadota > Gammaproteobacteria > Burkholderiales > Chitinibacteraceae > Deefgea. The sequence goes on along the minus strand of NZ_CAMTIA010000001.1, from coordinate 99,084 downwards.
TCGAAGGCCCAGGCCACGTGCCGATGCAATTGATCAAAGAAAACATGGATAAAGAGTTAGATTGGTGCCATGAAGCGCCGTTCTACACGCTTGGCCCATTGACCACCGATATTGCGCCGGGTTACGACCACATTACGTCCGCCATTGGCGCGGCGCAAATTGGCTGGTACGGCTGCGCAATGCTGTGTTACGTGACGCCGAAAGAGCATTTGGGCTTGCCAAACAAAGCCGACGTGAAAGAAGGCATCATCACGTACAAACTCGCCGCGCACGCCGCCGATTTGGCCAAGGGTCATCCGGGCGCGCAGATTCGCGACAATGCACTCTCTAAAGCGCGTTTTGAATTCCGTTGGGAAGATCAGTTCAATCTCGGCCTTGATCCAGACCGCGCGCGTGAGTTTCATGATGAAACGCTGCCCAAAGACAGCGCCAAAGTGGCGCATTTCTGCTCAATGTGTGGCCCGCATTTCTGCTCGATGAAAATCACCCAAGATGTACGCGAATTCGCCGCCAAACAAGGCATCAGCGAAATCGACGCGCTCAAAAAAGGCATGGAAACCAAATCCATCGAATTCATCAAAACCGGTGCCGAGGTATATCACAAGCAATAATACTAGCCGCTGGCTAGCGTGATATACCCATAAAAGCATGCGCTATTCAGATTGGGTATTGATACAGTAAAAAGAGGTCCATATTGAGTCGATCTCATTCGCTAAATGAGCGCGACTGTTGCTCCTTCCCCCTTGATGGGGGAAGGTTGGGATGGGGGTGAGCTGCACGTCGTCGTATCACCCTCACCCTACGCCCCTTACCCATCAAGGGAGAGGGAATGCCGCGATACTTTGGCTACCATCACATCATCTGAACCGCATCAAAAAAACGCAGCGCCAAAGCATTGGTCGCTGCGTTTTTTATTTGCTGCCAGTCTGAATTAAATCTGATTTACCATGCGTGCGACAGCACCACCGAGATTTCTCGTTCTTTACTTGCGCCCTGCGCGGTGCTCACCGGCCATTCGCCCACTAGCCGCACACTATTGCCCCCCGGCAAACGAAAATTAATCGCGCCGCCAGCGAGCCAATTATTGATTTTATCGTTCGCCGTTCTACCGCCACGCGTCACCATGCCACCCGTTTGGTATTCTAACGTCGCCGCCAGCCACATCTCAGGAATCGGGCTGAAACTCGCCATGGTTTTAAAGTGATATACATTTTTTTGTTCAAATCGACCGATTTTATAATCGGCATTATCGGCAAACCAAGATAGTCCTGCCACCCCCTCCAAAACCCATTGATTCATGGTCCAAGCCAATTGGCATTCGGGCAATAGCATCCAGCGATTGGCGGTGATATTGGCTGATTGCTCTTTTTGATACGTCGCCGTCGGAATATTAACCTGTACACCGCAGGCGCTACTGAGTCCATTACGGTCGTAGTTTTTTAATGCATTTCGATCCAAGGCTGGCCGACGATAAACCCCCATACCAAAGCCCAACATCACATCGCCCACGCCATCGGCCTCCGCCGGCGCGCGGCGGCTATTGGTAAATGATTGATCCACAGTGACATATGGTAATTGCACCGCCATATACGCCAATTGCCCCGCAAGATCAAAATACTGCGCCTGCCGCAAGCTCACGCTCTGCTTATCGACGATTTCAAAAGTTTGCGGGCCACGTGGCGATTCAATGTGCTGCTGACGAAAACGCAATGAAGTGCGGCTGGTATCGTCCGCCACCAAACCATACTGCCGTGGGTCAACCGCATGCGTTGGCAAACTGATGAATACCCCTACTACAATCCCAAGCCACTTTTTATTCATTGCCATATCAAAACCCAAAATCCAGCGAGGCTGCACACAAGATACGGACTTTACCTTATATGATGGTAACACTTACAAACAAAACCAAAATAAACAATGAATTGAGTAAGCCCAACAACACTCGTCAATCCACACGCCAACCCCCACAAAATCAGCCTAGCCAATCACACCGCTAAGCCTTTGAATACGTTATACTTCTGCCCCTTCGCCTGACTTGCTCTGGATTGCATTATGCTTTTGCCGCACCAACTTGAATTACTTGCCCCAGCCAAAACCGCCGAAATCGCCCGAGAAGCCATTTTGCACGGCGCAGATGCGGTGTATATCGGCGGCCCAAGCTTTGGCGCGCGGCACAATGCTAGCAATCCAATTGAAGACATCAGTGCCTTGGTGCAATTCGCGCATCGTTATCATTCACGGGTGTTTGTCACGCTCAATACCATCTTGCACGACAACGAACTGGAACCCGCGCGCCAGCAAATTATTCAGCTGCATGAAGCCGGTGTGGATGCGTTGATTGTGCAAGACATGGGCGTACTCAAACTCGACATTCCGCCGATCCAGCTGCACGCCAGTACGCAATGCGATATTCGTAGCCCTGAAAAAGCAAAATTTTTATCCGACGCCGGTTTCTCGCAAATCGTGTTGGCGCGTGAATTGGGTGTGAAGCAAATCCGCGACATCAGCGCCGCCGTGGGCGATACCGCGACGATTGAATACTTCATCCACGGCGCTTTGTGCGTGGCGTTTTCTGGCCAATGCAATATCAGCCATGCAGCAACCAATCGCAGCGCCAATCGCGGCGATTGCTCGCAAGCTTGCCGCCTGCCCTACACCTTGACCGACCATAAAGGCCAAGTGGTGGCGTTTGATAAGCATTTGCTGTCGATGAAAGACAACGATCAAACCGATAATTTGGCGCTGCTGGTCGACGCTGGCGTGCGCTCGTTCAAAATCGAAGGGCGTTACAAAGACGCGCAATACGTTAAAAATATCACTGCGCATTACCGCCGCCATCTCGATGAAATTCTCGAACAACGTCCTGATTTAGCCCCCGCATCAAGTGGCCGCAGCGAGATTTTCTTTACGCCCAACGTCGATAAAACCTTCCACCGTGGCCATACCGATTATTTCGCCACGGAACGCAAAACCGACATTGGCGCGTTTGATTCGCCCAAATACGTCGGACTGCCGGTGGGCACCGTCACTCGCGTGACGGACAAATTCTTTGAAATCGCACTGATCGACCCGAATGAACCGCTAGCGAACGGCGATGGTTTGAATTACATGAAAAAACGCGAAGTAGTCGGCGTGCAAGCCAATATCGTTGAGGCCATTCAATCCGCCACTCCCCACTCCCCACTCCCTGACACTTTCCGCGTCTTCCCCAATGAGGCCATGAGCGAGCTTGCTGGCCTTAAGGCAGGTATTGGCATGAACCGCAATCGGGATCATGCTTGGGAGCAGATACTGAATAAAAAATCCGCTGAACGCAAAATCGGCGTGTGGCTCAATTTGTCTGAAACTGCGGCTGGCCTCGCCCTCACCATCACCGATGCCGACGGCTGTGCCGTGACGGTTGACGCGCCGATGGCGCTAGAGATTTCCCAGAATACCGACAAAGCATGGAGTGGTTTAATTGCTGGCCTCGGTAAACTCGGCAACACGATGTTTTACGCGGAAGATGTATCGCTCAATCTAAGCCAGCCTTGGCATGTGGCCGCATCGGCGATTAACGCACTGCGCCGCGAAGCGGTTGAGCAACTTGAAATCGCCCGCGTAGCCGCTTGGCCTAAGCAAGAACGTAAAGTACCGGTTGAGCCACCGGCGATTTATCCCGATGAAACGCTGTCGTTTTTGGGCAATGTGTATAACAAGAAAGCGCGTGAGTTTTATCAACAGCACGGCGTAAAACTCATCGCCGCCGCGTATGAAGCGCATAAAGAAGCCGGCGAAGTGCCGTTAATGATTACCAAGCATTGCCTGCGGTTTTCGTTTGAGTTGTGCCCGAAACAAGCCAAAGGCGTGATCGGTGTCAAAGGTCAAATCAAGGCCGAGCCGATGACACTATCCAACGATAAAGAAAGCTATACGCTGGTGTTTGATTGCAAGCCGTGCGAAATGCACGTGATGGGCAAAATGAAACCGCACATTTTAAAATCGCCACCACCATCGATTATTCCAGTGCAAACCATTACCTTTCACCAAGCCAAGCCAGAACCTGAAGGCTATAGCCATTAAACGACGCCACAAAACAATGCCGTCCTAGCGGTAATGCCGTTCACTTAAGCCAAGTGAACGGCATTTTTTTCGTCGATTTCATTGCAGGTATCGCTTTTGACGCAAAGGTACAGAGAAAATCAACTGAAAAACCCTGATTTTCCTCTGCGTCTCTGCGTCAGGTTTTCAGGGTTTGTCGTTAAGTGAACTGTCTTTCGCCCTAGGGCGGCATTTTTTTTGCCGAAAGATGTCAATCTTTAACTTAAGGTTACGCCGCTGCATCCGGCGGCATGCGCCATGGCGGCAAAGGCGCATATTGCGTCAACAATTGACGCACTCGCGCCACCCCATCGGCCGAGCCGACCAGTGATGCAGGCGACACGCCATTGAGTTCCAGATGGGGGCAGGTAATCCACTGCACCACGGTATGTAAATCACCTAATTTATGCTCAGCCATATCAATGACCGGCAGCCAAGGCATGAGCAATTGCGGCTCAAATTGCACTACCGCCATTAAATCAGCCTGCAAATCAGGCTGGCCAGCGAGCTCTCGTTCGAGCAATTCAAAAAAAATGCCAATTCGCGTTAAATCCATCATGGCCTCTGCTGGCGATATTAAATTGGGTATAGCGAGCAAACGAATAAAATTCAGTGCTTAGCGGCGTATACCGACGATGAATAAGCAATGTTCAGATTTGATGTTAATTGCTTACATCACAAGCGCTTGAGCAGATCGACTGCAGCCCCTTCCCCCTCGATGGGGGACGGTTGGGATGGGGGTGTTGAGCTTACAAAACACGCCGGCGGATCACCCTCACCCTAACCCTCTCGCATCAAGGGAGAGGGAATGCCGCGACGCTGAGCATCAACACGTAATCTGAACACCATCAGGCGTCAACGCCATCGATTCTCAAGCCAGCCAAACCCTCAATATCGCGCCATATTCGGCTCAACATCATTGGCCCACGCCGCAATGCCGCCGTCTAAATTAATCATATTTTCAAAACCTTGCCGTTCCAAAAATCCCGCCACTTGATAGCTACGCACGCCGTGATGGCAAATCACCACGTAAGTGGCATCCGGATCTAAGCGCGTTTGCTCGCTGGGAATGTGATTCATCGGCAGATTTTGACTGCCGTTAATTTGGCATAAAGCCACTTCCCAAGGCTCGCGAACGTCTAATAATTGAGGCGCGGCACGGCTTGAATCTTGCAGCCAGAGGTAAAGATCATTCGGACTAATGTGTTGCATTTTTATTGGCCTTTGCATACTACGACAACGCAAAAATACTGCGTTGCGTATTGAAAATCGATTCAGTTTGAGCGCCAGAGATCGCGACTCACCCCCAAGTTGGTTGACCAATCCTTTAGCGTAATAGCGAGTACATCAATGACGAGCAGACCACGATGCAAACCCACTTTGGCTCAACGATTTGGCGCATGGCGCGCAAATTAAATCAGTTTCAGCCTAGAGGCAATCTATTTAATTGATTACCATGGCCGCAGCTCGCTTTCGCAAGCCTTTTTTGGAGTTGTCATGACTTATCTTTATAGCTTATTCGCACTCACCATTGGCCTGATTATTCCCTTGCAAGCCGCCATCAATAACCAGCTCAAGTCGGTCATCGGCCACAGCACTTTACTCGCCGCCTTAGTGTCTTTTTCGGTCGGTACGCTGGCCCTACTCTGCATCAGTCTGGCGACAGGGCAAAAAATCAGCGCCCTAGCGCAACTACCGAAAGCCGAGCCGTGGATGCTGCTGGGGGGCTTGCTTGGCGCGGTCTTTGTTTTTGGCACTACATTAATCGCGCCTAAACTCGGCGCAGCGACGATGTTGTCGCTCATTATCACTGGGCAAATTATTGCCTCAATGTTATTTGATCGCTTTGGCTGGTTTGCCATGCCGACGAAAGACTTGAGCTGGCCACGCTTACTCGGCGCGGCCTTGATTATTGTCGGCGTGCTCTTGGTGAACTTTGGCAATGATTGGCTAAAAGCCAAAACTTAAGCCCCAAGCGAGCGCGCCCAATGGCCATGCTTTTATAGATCGGCGGCAAAACGTCGACAGGGCCTAGACCAAGCCTTTTTGCTGCGCCCAAAATACGCCTGCAATGGTTTTGGCATCGGTAATGCGGCCATCGAGTACGCCTGCAATCAGCTCAGGCATACTCATCGTAATGCTTTCTAAAAACTCACCGTCATCGAGTTGGCGCTCACCGGCGGTTAAGTCTCGTGCCAAATACAATTTAATTTCTTCGTCGGTATACGAAATAATCGGGTGAATCACCCCCAGATATTCCCAAGACGCCGCGCTATAACCGGTTTCTTCTAATAATTCACGCTGCGCGCAAGCCAAAGGATCTTCGCCAGCGTCGAGTTTACCGGCCGGAAACTCGATAAACACCCGATCTAATGGATAACGAAATTGCCGCTCAAGCAATAATCGGCCATCGGCCAATTGTGGAATCACCATCACCGCGCCCGGATGCTTGATGTATTCGCGCGTTGCGGTGCTGCCGTCGGGTAAACGCACGGTATCGCAAAAAGCATTGAGCAATTTGCCTTTAAATAAAGGCTGGCTAGAGAGCGTTTCTTCGATTAAATGGCGATCTGCTGACATGATATGGATCCATAAAAAAAGGCGACCTTGCGGCCGCCCAGTTTAACGCGTTTTGTAAGTCATGAAGCAAAAGTTGGCTGTCAGCCTTACCTGACTTTGCCATAAAACAGCTTATGAGTGCTTAAAGCTTGACCGCCTGCGTATGCCAAATCCGATCAGCGTATTCTTGAATCGTTCGATCCGATGAAAAATACCCCATTGCCGCCACATTTAAAATGGCTTTTCGCGCCCAAAGATCGGGCTTAGCAAATAGCGCATCCACTTTGGCCTGCATGGCGACATAGGCTTCAAAATCGGCCAATAATTGATAATGATCGCCCCAATTGACCAAGGTATCAAAAATCACTCGATAGCGTTCTGGCTCAGTCGGGCTAAAAAAACCCGACGCCAACATATTAAGCGTATCGCGTAGTGCTTTATTGCTTTCATAAATGCTGCGCGGATTGTAGCCATCGCGGCGTAATGCGCTAACTTCTTCGCTGGTATGGCCAAAGATAAATAGATTATCGCCACCAATCGCCTCTTGCATTTCCACATTGGCACCATCCAATGTGCCAATGGTTAATGCGCCATTAAGGGCAAATTTCATATTGCCGGTGCCCGAAGCTTCAGTGCCGGCAGTGGAGATTTGCTCGGATAAATCGGCAGCCGGAATAATCATTTCGGCCAAACTCACGCTGTAATTGGGTAAAAACACCACCTTTAATCGATCACCAATTCGCTCATCATTATTAATTTTAATCCCAATATCATTAATGAGTTGAATAATCAATTTGGCCATATGGTAGGCCGACGCTGCTTTACCAGCAAAAATCACCACGCGCGGTTGCCATTTTTTATCGGGCTCGGCCAAGATTTGCTTATATCGCGTAATCACATGCAATACATTGAGTAATTGCCGTTTGTATTCATGGATTCGTTTAACCTGCACATCAAATAAAGCATTTGGATTAATCACGCCGCCTAAAGTACGCGCCACATACATGGCTAAGCGTTTTTTATTGGCTAATTTAGCCGCGCGAAACTCAGCCACAAATAGGGGATAATCGGCGTGGGCTTTGAGTTCAACCAGTTCATTTAAATTCACCCGCCAAGTTTGGCCTATGGTTTTATCGATTAAATGCGATAATTCAGGATTGGCCAAAGCCAACCAACGGCGCGGTGTCACACCATTAGTCACATTGGTAAATCGATCTGGATACAAACGGGCAAAATCAGCAAAAATAGATTCCACCATCAGCGCGGAGTGCAGTGCCGAAACACCATTCACTTGATGGCTAGCAATCACCGCCAAATACGCCATTCTGACTTTTCTCTCGCCATGCTCGTCGATTAACGACACGCGACGTAAAAAATCAAAATCATTCGGGATCATCAAAGCGACTTCTTTTAAAAAAGCCTCATTTAAATCAAAAATGATTTTTAAATGCCGAGGTAATAATCGCCCCAACATATTCACTTCCCACGTCTCTAATGCTTCAGACATTAAAGTATGATTGGTATAGCTAAATACCTTACCGGTAATGGCCCAAGCTTCTCGCCATTCATAATGATAATCATCAATCAATAAGCGCATTAATTCCGGAATCGCCAACACCGGATGAGTATCATTTAAATGAATCGCCACTTTATCGGCCAAATGATCCAAATTTTCATGGCTAGTTAAATAGCGATGAATAATATCTTGCAAACTGGCCGCAACAAAAAAATACTCTTGGCGTAAACGCAATTCTTTACCGACTAAGGTGGAATCATCGGGATATAACACTCGAGATACGTTTTCAGAGAGATTTTTCTCTTCTACTGCCGAGAAATAATCGCCCTGATTAAACTTAGATAAATTAATTTCACGCGTCGAGCGCGCCGTCCACAGCCGCAAGGTATTGGTCGATTTAGTGGCAAAACCCGGAATAATAATATCGTGCGCTACCGCCAAAACATCGTGCTGGCTATCAAGCCAGCGCACACTCGCGCCTTCTTGCTCGAGTCGCCCGCCAAAACGCACGCGATAGCACACTTCATCGCGCGGAAAATCAACAATATTGACCGATCCCAACCAAGTATCCGGTACTTCAACTTGGCGGCCTTCAATAATACGCTGCTTAAACATGCCAAATTGATAGCGAATGCCGTAGCCCATACCCGGAATACCCAAGGTCGCCATCGAATCTAGAAAACACGCCGCCAAACGCCCTAAGCCGCCATTGCCCAAAGCCGCATCGGGCTCTAAGCCGACTAATTCATCGTAATCAACGCCCATTTCATCGAGTGCCGTTCGCACCACGTCTTCCATATCCAGCGCCAATAAGGCATTGGATAAGGCGCGGCCAATCAAAAACTCCATCGATAAGTAATACACCCGCTTTAAGTCTTGCGAATATTGCGCTCGGGTAGTTTCCATCCAGCGCTCGACCATTTGATCACGCACCGCTAAAAACGTTGCCTCCATCCAGTCTTTGGGCTGCGCAGCACGTGGGTCTTTGCCAATGGAGTACATTAATTTATTGGCAATGGCTTTTTTCATTAGCTCGGCATCCTGCAATTCTGCCGAGTCATACTGGAAAGGCAAATTCATCAGCAACACTCCCAAACAAATGCAATGGCAAAGCCGCGCCATCGGTTTTGAACGAACAATTAAGCGCCTAAGCTGCGATACAAGTCGTGGTATTGCAAGGCTGCGCTATGCCAGCCAAAGTCAGTACGCATTGCTTCTTGCCGCACCGCTTTCCAATCTTTAGGTCTAGCCCACAAAGCAAAAATGCGGCGAATACCCTGGGTGAGTTCTTCTTTGGAGAAGCCATTAAATACCGCGCCGGTGGCAATACCGTCCTCTAAATTTTCTAAAGAACAATCCAGCACCGTGTCGGCCAAGCCCCCCACCCGGCGCACCAAGGGTAGCGCGCCGTATTTCAAGCCGTATAACTGCGTTAAGCCGCATGGCTCAAAGCGACTTGGCACCATCATCACGTCGCTACCGGCCATGATTTGATGCGAAAACGCTTCGTCGTAACCGATTTTGACCGCTACTTGCAGCGGATTGTCAGCGGCAGCGGCGACAAAAGCCGCTTCCATTGCCGCATCGCCACTGCCCAGCAACACAAACTGTCCACCGCGATCGGTGATTTCATTGAGCGCAGCTAACACCAAGTGCAAGCCTTTTTGCTCGGTTAAACGACTTACCACGGCAAATAATGGTTTTTCTGTGGCGTTTTCTAAACCCATCATCGCCTGCAATGCTGCTTTACACTTAGCTTTGCCGGCTAATTTATCCGCGCTATAGCTCGCGGCAATCAAGGCGTCATTGGCCGGATGCCAAACCGCCTCATCCACGCCATTTAAAATGCCCGACAACACGTCTTGCCGCGCGCGCAATAAGCCGTCTAAGCCGCAGCCTTGCTCTGGTGTGCTAATTTCTTGGGCGTACGTTGGCGATACCGTCGTGATGCGGTCGGCGTAATAAATACCGGCTTTCATAAACGACAGTTGCCCATGAAATTCCAGACCATTTAATGCAAAAAAATGCGCGGGTAGCTCAAGTTGCGCAAATTGATTGGCAGGAAAAATCCCCTGATACGCTAAATTATGAATCGTAAACACGCTTTGGGCCGGACGCCCCGCCGCAGCCAAATACGCTGGCACTAAACCAGCATGCCAGTCATGCGCATGCACAATGGCGGGTCGCCAATAGGTATCGATCCCTTCGGCAATGCGCGTTGCCACCCAGCCCAGTAGCGCAAACCGCAGATGATTATCCGGATACGGATGATGATTGCCATCTTGATACGGATTACCGCCACGAGCGTATAAATGCGGCGCGTCGATGACATACACCCCAATATCATCGGGTGTGCGGCCAAATTTCAAACAGACCTTGCCAGCAAACGTCTCCAACGTGGCGACATCACTCACCGCCGTTAAGCCCGCCACTATCGATGGAAAACCCGGCAATAACACCCGAACATCGCAAGCCAGAGGCGCTAAAGCCAAAGGCAGCGCCCCCGAGACATCCGCCAAACCACCGGTTTTAAGTAATGGAAACATTTCGGCACAAACATGAAGCACTCGCATGATTTAAAACCTTGTCGAAAGTTAATCGTTGGCGCTTGAAGGACTGGAATCTGAGATCTGAGATCTGAGATCTGAGATCTGGGATTTGGGATTGGTGATTTGGAAAAATACTCCATTTCCCTATTCCCTATTCCCTATTCCCCACTCCCCACTCCCTACAACTTAGCCAGCATATCCCGCGTCACCAAAACGACGCCGGTTTCGGTGCGGTGAAAGCGGCGCTCGTCGTCTTCGGCGTTTTCGCCAATAATGGTGTTTTCGGGGATTTCGCAGGCACGGTCAATAATGCAGCGCCGAATGCGCGAGCCGCGGCCAATCACCACTTGCGGCAAAATCACTGTTGAATCAATGGTGCAAAATGAATGAATTCGTACTTGCGAAAACAGCACCGAATTAATCACCAGCGAGCCCGAAACAATACAGCCGCCCGCAACCAAAGAATTGAGCGTCATGCCGTGGCTGCCATTGCGATCTTGCACAAATTTGGCCGGCGGCAATTGCTCTTGCAGCGTCCAGATCGGCCAATTGGTGTCATACACATCGAGTTCTGGCGTGACCGAAGCCAAATCTAAATTAGCCGCCCAATACGCGTCCACGGTACCGACGTCGCGCCAATACGGCTCACCGCTGGACTCGGTCATCACGCACGACAGGCTAAACGGATGCGCAAACGCCTTGCCTTCTAAAACACATTTGGGAATTAAATCTTTGCCAAAATCATGGCTAGAACCAGCGAGCACAATATCTTCTTCAAGTAAGCGCTCTAAATACGGGGTATTAAAAATATACACGCCCATTGAGGCCAAAGAGACATTGTCATTGCCCGGCATCGCCGGTGGTGACTCGGGTTTTTCGATGAAATCAATGATTTTTCGCGACTCATCAACCGCCATCACGCCAAAAGCACTCGCCTCGGCGCGTGGCACTTCGATACAAGCGACGGTGACTTCAGCGCCGAGCAAGACATGGTCCACCAGCATGCGTGAGTAATCCATTTTATAAATGTGATCACCCGCTAAAATCACCACGTATTCCGAACGATAGGTGCGCAAAATATCCAAATTTTGATAAATCGCATCGGCGGTGCCGCGATACCAATGCGCTTCGTCCACCCGCTGCTGCGCGGGCAGCACATCGACAAATTCATTCATTTCATTACGTAAAAAAGACCAGCCGCGCTGCAAATGACGCATTAAAGAATGCGATTTATATTGCGTAATCACGCCAATTCGGCGCACACCCGAATTAATGCAATTGGATAAAGCAAAATCAATAATGCGAAACTTGCCGCCAAAATAAACCCCGGGCTTGGCGCGATGATCGGTCAATTGCTTAAGCCGAGAACCACGCCCTCCCGCCAACACCAGCGCCACCGCACGGCTAGGTAATTGACGCGCTAAAGTGGCTTTATCTATCAATTGCATTTCCATGGGTCTTGCTCCGTATTATTGAGGCGCTGCGCAGTTTGAAGCACCTGCCTGCAGGCACCCCAAACATCAGTCCGTAAAACGTATCCGCTTAAGTCACAACGGTGGCCACTTCGCGGCCTGTGCGCGCTTTGATTTGTGCCAATTGCTCGGCAATGGCAATTAATCCGGCCAAAGCGGTTTGCGTTGGCTCAGCATGCCCAGCAGCATCGGCGACGAATTTTTCAAGGTAAACGCGCAGCGTTGCCCCATCGGTACCGGTGCCCGACAAGCGAAACACCACACGGCTGCCATCGGTCATCACCACGCGTATGCCTTGCTGCTCGCTGCGTGAACCATCAATCGGGTCGTCATAGGCAAAATCATCGGCCAGTTGCACGGTAAATTCACCGAGGGTTTGCCCCGCCAAAGTCGCTAGCTGACTGCGTAAATGCGCCATCAAGTCGTTCGCTGCTGCCGTATCGAGCGCTTCATAATCATGCCGCGAATAAAAATGCCGACCATATTCTTGCCAATGCTGCGTCACAAGGGTTTGAACCGACTGCCCAGTCACCGCGAGTAAATTAAGCCAAAACAACACCGCCCACACGCCGTCTTTTTCGCGCACATGGTCTGAGCCCGTGCCATAGCTTTCTTCGCCACACAACGTCACTTGGCCTGCGTCGAGCAAATTGCCAAAAAACTTCCAACCAGTTGGCGTTTCAAAGCAGGCAATGCCACGCTTTTTGGCCACCGCATCCACCGCGCACGACGTGGGCATTGAACGTGCCACGCCAGCAAGACCGCGCGCATAGCCCTTGATTTTCTCGGCATTAGCCGCCATCACCGCCAAACTATCAGATGGGGTAACAATAAAATGCCGGCCTAAAATCATATTGCGATCGGCGTCGCCATCACTGGCCGCGCCAAAATCAGGCACGACGCTGCCGCGCTCGCCAAATAAATGCGCCACCAAATCATTGGCATACACTGGATTGGGGTCTGGATGTAAACCGCCAAAATCGGGAAGCGGAATGCCATTGACCACGGTGCCTTGCGGCGCGCCAAGTAAATCCTCAAGAATGCACGTGGCGTACGGGCCAGACGCTGCTGACATCGCGTCAAATCGCATCTGATGCCCAGCGGCAAACCAAGCGCGAATCGCGTCAAAATCAAATAAATCAGCCATCAGTTCGGCATAATCGGCAACCGAGTCGAGCACCACCACCTGCATATTGCCAAGGGTATATTCACCAACAACATCAATATCAAGGTCTGGCGATGTATACGTCTGGTATTGCTTGATAGTTGTCGTGCGGGTATAAATCGCTTCGGTGATCTTTTCTGGCGCTGGTCCGCCATTGCTGACGTTGTATTTAATGCCGAAATCGCCATCCGGTCCGCCTGGATTATGCGAAGCCGATAACACAATCCCGCCAACAGCAGCGTATTTGCGAATGATGCAGCTCACTGCCGGCGTAGAAAGCAGACCTGCTTGACCCACCAACACCTTGGCAACACCATTGGCGGCAGCCATTTTTAAGATGGTCTGCACTGCGACACGGTTATAAAAGCGACCATCGCCGCCCAGCACCAGCGTTGCGCCGTTTAATTCGGGCACCACATCAAAGATCGCTTGTACGAAGTTTTCTAAATAATGCGTTTGCTGAAATACCGTTACTTTTTTGCGTAAACCTGAAGTACCAGGACGTTGACCAGCATAAGGCTGGCTTGCTACGGTTAAAACACTCATTCGATCCTCTTTAATCGCCTTGATTACGGCTTAAATCTCTTTGTAAAATCGTGACGCTACGCGCCGCAACGCGGCAGTCTTTGCCACTAAAGTCTGATTGTGGGTCGCCCGTACTGGCTAAGCGCATGGCCCAAATCCCGGCGGGTAAATGAAAATGAATCTGATGCGCAGAAGCATTCATCAACACCAATAGATTTTTGGCTAAACACACCATTAGCGCGCGCCCTGCTGCGTCTTCCCAATCATGCGCTTGCAACGGTTGCCCCGATGGATTGAGCCACACCACATCTTGAATCTCATCTTCATCGGGCTGACCCGTCCACCAACGGCTGTTTTGCAACACCGGGCATTCTCGACGAATTTTAATCAGTTCGGCGACATAATCGGTCAGTTTGTGATCAGCTTGTGACCAATTAAGCCAAGAAATGGCGTTATTTTGACAATACGCATTATTATTGCCCTGCTGAGTGTGGCCGATTTCGTCCCCAGCCAGCAGCATTGGCGTGCCTTGGCTGAGTAATAAAGTGGCTAAAATCGCCTTGGTCGCCCGCATTCTGAGCAGCAAAATCCCCGGATCTTCACTAGCCCCTTCCAAGCCGCAATTCCAACTGTAATTGTGGCTATGCCCATCGCGGTTATGTTCTTTATTGGCCAAATTATGCTTGTGGTTATACGAGACTAAATCGCGCAAATTAAAGCCGTCGTGCGCGGTAACAAAATTAAGCGACGATTTCGGGCCACGGCGTTGCTTGTGAAAGATATCGCTTGAGGCCGCAAAACGCCGCGCAAACAAGGCGCGATTCACGCCGTCATGTAGCCAAAACTTACGCATGGCATCGCGGTATTGATCGTTCCATTCGGCCCAAGTTTGCGGAAAATGCCCGACTTGATAACCGCCCGCGCCAATATCCCAAGGTTCGGCAATCATTTTTACCGTAGATAACTGCGGGTCTTGCGCGATGGCGACAAAAAATGGCGCATTGGCAGTAAAGTGTCCGTCTAATCGCCCCATAATCGGCGCTAAATCAAAGCGAAAACCATCGACATGGCATTCGTTTACCCAATAGCGCAGGCTATCCATCACCAATTGCAACACCCGTGGATGCGAGACATTGAGCACATTGCCGCAACCACTCCAGTTTTCGTAATGTGCGGCATTGCCATGGTTAAGCACGTAGTAATTGACGTTATCAATGCCGCGAAAAGATAGCGTTGGCCCGCGATGGTCTTGCTCGGCGGTATGGTTAAACACCACGTCTAAAATCACTTCGATGCCGGCTGAGTGCAAGGCTTTAACCATATCGCGAAATTCTGACAACGGCGTAGTGCCAGCGCGCTGCGACCAATAACTGGCTTCAGGGCTAAAAAAATTAATGCTGTTATAACCCCAGTAATTTTGCAGCTCGAGCTGCATTAAGCGCGGCTCATCCAAATGGCAATGCACCGGCAGCAATTCAATGGCGCTAATGCCGAGCTTTTTAAAATGCGCCAACATCACCGGATGGCCAATGCCCGCGTATGAGCCGCGAATCTCGGCCGGGATCTCCGGATGCAATTGCGTCAAACCGCGCACATGCGTTTCGTAAATCACCGTTTTTGCCCAATCGGTATTGGGCAGCTCATCATCGCCCCAATCATAGGCTTCGTGAATCACACGCCCTTTCAAAGCCACGGTAGTATTGTCATCAACACTAGCTAATTCGGGGCTGGCAGGCTGATACCCAAAGTTCAATGGGCTATCACGCCACTGGCCAACCACCGCTTTGGCATACGGATCAAGCACGATTTTATGCGGATTAAAATACTGCCCTTCCGCTGGACGATAAGGCCCACTCACCCGATAGCCATACACCAGACCTGGCTGGGCATCGGGTAAATAGCCGTGCCAAATACCATGACTGCAATGTTCAACGGACAAGCTGGCGGTTTGAATTTGTCCCGTTTCATCAAATAAACACAAGCTCACGGCGCTGGCGTTTTCGCTAAAGAGCGCAAAATTGACCCCGTCACCATCAAATGTCGCCCCCAAAGGATAAGGCGTTCCTTTGCTTAGCATGCGGTTTCACTCCAGCGTAAATACAGCGTTGCTAATGGGGGTATCGTCATGCAGATAGAATTCATCCTGCCATGCGCTGAAATACCCTCACTTAAGAGCAGCACATTCCCCAGATTACTGCCACCATAAAAATACGAATCGCTATTGAGTATTTCTTGGTAAAAACCCGCTTTGGGCACGCCAAGGCGATAACCATGTCTGGGCACTGGCGTGAAATTACTCACCACCAGCACAAACTCATCGGCCACATCGCCGTGGCGAATAAAACTAAAAATCGATTGCTCGCCCTCATCATGCGCAATCCACTCAAAACCACGCGGTTCAAAATCGAGCTGATACAGCGCGGCTTGGCTGCGGTAAGTGCGGTTTAAATCCTTCACCAATTGCTGAACGCCACGATGATGGCCGTGCTCGGCATCCAGCAAATGCCAATCCAAACTCGTTTCGTGTTGCCACTCCGCCACTTGCGCCAGCTCGCAACCCATAAACAGTAATTTTTTCCCTGGATGACCCCACATAAAGGCGTAATACGCGCGCAAGTTGGCAAATTTTTGCCAGTCATCCCCCGGCATTTTGCTCAATAGCGAGCCCTTACCATGCACCACTTCATCGTGCGACAAAGGCAACACAAAGTTCTCGGTAAAGGCGTACACCAAACCAAACGTCATTTTGTGATGATGATATTGACGGTTAATCGGGTCTTCTTGCATATACGACAGCGTGTCGTTCATCCAACCCATATTCCATTTGTAATGAAAGCCCAAACCGCCCATCGCTGGTGGGCGCGATACCGCAGGAAATGACGTTGATTCCTCGGCCAAAGTCACCGCTGATGGCCGCTCAACGCCAACCACTTCATTCATCCGGCGTAAAAAATCAATCGCCTCAAGGTTTTCTCGGCCACCAAATTGGTTGGGAATCCATTCCCCGTCTTTGCGCGAATAATCGCGGTACAGCATCGAGGCCACCGCATCCACTCGCAGCCCATCAATGCCGTAGCGTTCCAGCCAATACAGTGCATTACCGATCAAAAAATTGCGTACTTCATTGCGGCCAAAGTTGTAAATCAGCGTATTCCAATCGGGATGAAAGCCTTCACGTGGATCGCTATGCTCGTACAAAGGCGTGCCATCAAATTGCGCCAAACCATGCCGATCCGCCGGAAAATGCCCCGGCACCCAATCTAAAATCACCCCAATGCCAGCGGCTTGGAACGTGGCCACCATAAAGCGAAAATCATCAGGGGTACCATATCGGGATGTCGGCGCATAAAGACCTAGCGGCTGATACCCCCATGAACCATCAAATGGGTGCTCGCTAATCGGTAGCAATTCAATATGGGTAAAGCCCATATCGAGCACATAGGCGAGTAATTCAGTAGCGAGTTCGCGATAAGTGAGCCAGCGATTAGCGTCTTCTGGGCGGCGCCGCCAAGAGCCTAAATGCACTTCATAAATCGAGATCGGGGCATTGAGGGCATTGGCCGCCTTTCGACTTGCCGTGCCTTCAATCCATGCCGGTAATTGCGCTACTCGTGACGCCGTGGCTGGGCGTAATTCGGCTGAAAAAGCATACGGGTCGGCCTTACACTCCACCTGCCCTTGCTGCTCGGTAATTTGATATTTGTAGGCTTGGCCCGCTGCCACTTGCGGCAAGAAAATCTCCCATACGCCGCATTCTTTGCGTAAGCGCATGGCATGGCGTCGACCATCCCAGCAATTAAAATCGCCAACCACCGCCACCCGCCGCGCATTGGGCGCCCATACT
Source organism: uncultured Deefgea sp. (assembly GCF_947072475.1). GTDB lineage: Bacteria > Pseudomonadota > Gammaproteobacteria > Burkholderiales > Chitinibacteraceae > Deefgea. Next base: position 81,374 of record NZ_CAMTIA010000001.1, on the reverse strand, counting down.
GCAAAACTCACGCCAGCAACACCATCTTGCGAACAAAAATGCGTTCCCAATCGCTCGTAAGGACGTAATTGATTGCCTTCGGCCAAGAGCCATAAATCCATTTCGCCTAAAATCGGCGCAAAGCGGTATGGGTCTTCAATCTCGAGCGGGCCTTCTTGCCATTGCACGCGTAAATGATACGCAAAGCAATGCACCCGCCGTGGCACAACCACAGCAAAAAAACCGCGCTCATCGATACAGTCAAAATCCGCTAGCTTTTTACCGGTTTTACTTTCGATTAAACTGCAGTGCTTCGCCGTAGGTAGCCAGGCTCGCACTTGCACCGTGTTGTCAACGATATGCATACCCAAGAAAGAAAATGGGTCCGCTTCCTGACCAGAACAAACGGCGGCAACGCGGGCTAAATCAACTGAAATCATCGAAACCTCGATCGGCGGTAGCTTGCGCAATGATTGTTTATAGTCAAACCTAAGACTAACTGCTGAGTTAGCAGGGCTTATCGATCTTATGTGTTTGCAACGAACTTACGCAAGACGAAATACAGCGCCGTTCTATATTGCCGACACACAGTAAGGAATATCAACCATGAAAAAGTCCGATTGGTGGCGTGGCGCGGTGATTTATCAAATCTATCCACGCAGTTTTATGGATAGCAATAATGACGGCGTGGGCGATTTGCGCGGCATTTTGCAGCGTTTACCGTATTTACAATCGCTCAATGTCGATGCCTTGTGGATTTCGCCGTTTTTTAAATCGCCAATGGCTGATTTTGGCTACGATGTCAGCGATTATTGCGCGGTTGATCCGCTATTTGGCGACTTAGCCGATTTTGATGCGCTGATTAAAGCGGCGCACCAAGCCAAGCTCAAAATCATCATCGACCAAGTGCTATCGCATACGTCCGATCAACACGCTTGGTTTATTGAGAGCCGCAGTTCACGAAACAATGCCAAAGCCGATTGGTATGTTTGGGCTGATCCACAAGCGGACGGCACGCCACCGAATAATTGGCTGTCGGTGTTTGGTGGTAGCGCTTGGCAGTGGGATGCACGCCGCTGCCAATATTATTTGCACAATTTTTTAAGCAGCCAGCCGGATCTCAATTTTCACTGCAAAGCGGTGCAAAAAGCGCTGCTTGCCGAGCTAGAATTTTGGTTGCTACGCGGTGTGGACGGTTTTCGATTTGATGCGTGTATTTTTCATTTTCATGATGCGCTGCTGCGCAACAACCCGCCAGCGCTGGTCGCCGACACTACCAGTGTGGCGGCGAGTAATCCTTATGGTATGCAGCAACATCTGTACGATAAATCGCAGCCCGAAAATCTGGCTTTTTTAAAAAAAATCCGCAAACGACTCAATCGCTATCGCGCCACCAGCATCGGTGAAATTGGCGACGATGATTCGCCCAAACGCATTGCTGAATATACCGAGGGCGGCGACAAATTCCATCAAGCGTATAGCTTTGATTTACTCACCGAAACCTTTAGCGCCACGCATATTCGCCAGCGCGTACAAATTATGGAAAGCCAATTTGCCGCATTGGCCAACCCCGGCTGGACGTGTTGGTCGCTGGGCAATCACGATGTACCCCGCGTTGCCACGCGCTGGGGCAAAGACCGCGGCGGCGCGCAATTTTCTAAACTCATGATTGCCTTGCAGGGCAGCTTGCGCGGTTCGGTGTGCTTATATCAAGGCGACGAGCTGGGTCTGCCCGAGGCCGACATCCCTTTTGAATTATTGCAAGACCCGTATGGCAAGACCTTCTGGCCCGAATTTAAAGGCCGCGATGGTTGCCGCACGCCCATGCCTTGGCATATTGACGCGCCCTTTGCTGGCTTTAGCGGCACTACGCCGTGGTTGCCGATCTCGCCTGAGCAGCAAGCACTCAGTGTTGATGTGCAAGATAAACCGCGCGATTCAATTTTAAATTTCACTCGGCGATTTTTCGCTTGGCGACGGAAAAATCGATTATTAGTGCTCGGCGACATCACCTTTTTGCCCGCGCCTGAGCCGATTTTGCTGTTTGAGCGCAGCAGCAATGGCGAAAAAATGTTAATCGCGTTTAACCTCAGCGATGGCGAACACCGCATCAAACTGCCTAAACAATGGCAAAACATCGCCACCATGGATGGCCACGGCCTAATGGGCGGCGCCATCGTCAAGCAATACATCGTGCTGCAAGCTTGGGGCGGTTATTTCGGCAAAATTGAGTAATGCATGGGCTCTACTGAGCCTGCTGCAGCACAAACCTTAGCGAGTCTTACCGATAAGGGCGGTAGAGCACTCGCTGTAGGGTATAAAACCGAGTAAAATAGTCAGCTTTTCAGCTCCCATTGAAATCAATCCCATGCTTGAGCGTTTGCGTGAAAATATCCGCGTGGTTTTTGACCGCGATCCTGCTGCCCGTTCAACACTGGAAGTCATTACGTGTTACCCGGGATTTCATGCGCTCACTTTGCATTTAATCGCCCATAGCTTATGGCGCCGCGATTGGAAACTGCTCGGGCGCATCGTCTCGCACACTTCGCGTTTTCTGACCGGTATCGAAATCCATCCGGGTGCAACCATTGGTCGTCGGGTCTTTATCGATCACGGCATGGGTACGGTGATTGGCGAGCACGCCATCATTGGCGATGATTGCTCGCTCTATCAAGGCATCACTTTGGGCGGCTTAGGGCTGGCCTCCAAACCCGGTAAACGCCACCCTACGCTCGGTCAAGGCGTGGTGATTGGCGCTGGCGCCAAAATCATTGGCCCGATTGACATCGGCGACGATGCCAAAATCGGCCCCAATGCGGTGGTGATTAAAGACGTGCCAGCGGGCGCGACGATGGTGGCCAATTTAGCGCGTAAGGTCGACAAATCGCTCGATCAACAACGCGCCGAAAAAGCTGAGCAATTGGGCTTTTCAGCTTATGGCGTGGGCAGTGATATGAATGATCCGATGGTGAAAGCGATTCATGCACTACTTGATCATTCAGTCACTACCGATCAACGCCTGGAAATGGTGTTACAACGCTTAGAACAACTCGGCGTAGACTGCAGCCAAGAAAGAGCCAGCGTGGATCAATTTGATCCCAAGCATCTGAATCAAATTGTCGATTAAATACAGATTTGACGGCTCGATTTGACGGCATAAATGCGGCCAAATTGTATTTTTTAAGTGAAATCAAAGACCTGCCACCAAGCAAAAAAGCACGCTCGAAAGCCAAGTCTAATCCCGACTATTTTAGTCGGACTTTTACTTGACTAAAATAGTCGGGATTTGATACCATCAAAACAAGATAAATCAGTAGAGAAACCTCATGCGCTTGACCACCAAAGGCCGCTTCGCCGTTACCGCGATGCTTGATCTGGCACTACGCCAAGCCGGTGGTCCTGTTACGCTTGCTGGAATTAGCGAGCGGCAACATATCTCACTGTCTTATTTAGAACAATTATTCGGTAAATTACGCCGCCGCGAATTAGTTGAAAGCGTGCGTGGTCCGGGCGGCGGTTATTGCCTTGCTCGACCTGCAGCCAAAATCAATATCGCCGAAATCATTCAGGCGGTTGACGAACCGATCGATGCCACGCAATGCGGCGGCAAAGAAAACTGCCGCGACGAAGGCCGCTGTATGACCCACGATTTGTGGAGCGATTTAAGCAGCACCATTTTTGATTATTTATCTGGGATTACCTTGGGTGATTTAATCGATAAGCAAAACAATAAACTTAAGCGCTGCAGTGATAAAACCGGTGTTTTACAAGACAAGCGCGCCAGCAATACCGCTAGCCACTGAGCGACAAAAGACTACACGGGGCCAACCCCATCGATTTTGAAATTGGAGCAAGACCTATGAATCTGTCACATCCGATCTATCTTGATTACTCGGCGACAACGCCTGTTGATCCACGCGTTGCGGCCAAGATGATTCCTTATCTGACCGAAATGTTTGGCAACCCAGCGAGCCGCTCGCATCCCTTTGGCTGGGAAGCTGAAGCGGCGGTCGAAGAAGCGCGTGAACAAGTAGCGGCTTTGGTTAATTGCGACCCCAAAGAAATCGTTTGGACCTCGGGTGCGACAGAATCAATTAACTTGGCACTCAAAGGTGCGGCGCACTTTTATAAAGCCAAGGGTCAACACATCATCACAGTAAAAACCGAGCACAAAGCCACACTAGACACCGTGCGTGAACTTGAGCGCGAAGGTTTTGAAGCGACTTACCTTGATGTACAAGACAACGGTCTACTCGATTTAGAAGCGCTCAAAGCCGCGATCCGTCCAGACACGATTTTGATTTCGGTGATGTCGGTCAATAACGAAATCGGCGTGATTCAAGACATCGCCACCATTGGCGAAATCTGCCGCGAACGCGGCATCGTATTCCATGTTGATAGCGCCCAAGCCACCGGTAAAATCGACCTTGATTTGTCGACTTTGAAAGTCGATTTAATGAGTTTTTCGGCACACAAAACCTACGGCCCGAAAGGCATGGGTGCACTCTACGTTCGCCGTAAACCACGTATTCGTCTAGAAGCCCAAATGCATGGTGGCGGCCATGAACGTGGTTTTCGTTCAGGCACCTTGGCAACGCATCAAATCGTCGGCATGGGCGAAGCGTTTCGCATTGCGCGGGAAGACATGGCCACCGAAAACCAACGCATCGGCGCACTGCGTGATCGTTTGTGGGCGGGCTTGAACGGTATCGAAGAAACGCATTTGAACGGCGATATGGAGCAACGTGTTCCACATAACTTGAACGTGAGTTTCAATTATGTCGAAGGCGAGTCGCTGATTATGGCGCTCAAAGATTTGGCAGTTTCGTCAGGTTCGGCCTGTACCTCTGCTTCGCTAGAGCCATCGTACGTCTTGCGCGCCTTGGGCCGCTCGGACGAGTTGGCACACAGCTCGATTCGTTTCACCATTGGCCGCTTTACGACTGAAGCTGAAATCGACTTTGCGATTGAATTGATCAAAGGCAAGATCGACAAGCTACGTGCTTTGTCGCCATTGTGGGATATGTATAAAGAAGGCATCGATATCAGCACCATCGAATGGGCCGCCCACTAAAAATTGACTGCGGCTCGCGACGCCATACTGCGTTGCGAAACCGCTTGTTTACATGACGTAAACGGCGCAGTTCCGCGCCTTGTCTGACATCACGATCCACGCCAATTTAGATTGGCCAAATTCGGATTAAGACAACAGATTAGAAAACAACACAAAAATTTTCACGCAAGGCGCACAGCCGCAGACAGTACACAGAGTACGGCAAGGCGAAGCAACGCAGCGTGAGGATTTTTGTCTTACGACCCAAGAGGCACATAAAATGGCATATAGCGAACAAGTACTCGATCATTACGAAAATCCACGCAATGTGGGCGCTTTTGAAAAAGGCGACGACACCGTGGGTACCGGCATGGTCGGCGCGCCAGCGTGTGGCGACGTGATGAAATTGCAGATCAAAGTCGGCGCTGATGGCCTGATTGAAGACGCAAAGTTCAAAACCTACGGCTGTGGCTCAGCGATTGCATCGTCGTCGCTGGTGACTGAATGGGTGAAAGGCAAAACGCTAGACCAAGCCTTGGCGATCAAAAATACCCACATCGCCGAAGAACTCGCCTTACCACCAGTTAAAATTCACTGCTCAATTTTGGCAGAAGACGCCATCAAGGCCGCAGTCGAAGATTACAAGAAAAAACATCTGTGAGTCGGGAATCAGATTAGGGCAGTAGCAACGCCTAATCACCACGCCCAACGCCTTACATGGAGCAAATCATGGCACTGACATTGAGCGAAGCGGCAGCAAATCACGTCGCAAACTTTATTAAAAAACGCGGTAAAGGCCTTGGGATTCGTCTGGCAGTCAAAACCTCGGGCTGCTCAGGCATGGCGTACAAGCTCGAATTTGTTGACGCGGCAAGCGACACTGATTTGGTCTTTGAAAGCCATGGCGCCAAGATTTACACCGACGCTAAATCACTCGCTTATTTGGACGGTACTGAATTGGATTACACCAAGGAAGGCCTGAACGAAGGGTTTAAATTTAATAATCCCAACGTTAAAAACGAATGCGGCTGTGGCGAAAGCTTTGGTGTGTAAGCGAAGAAACCGTGAATGGGGACTGGAGAGTGGGCAGTAGTAAGCCCCCTCCCATTCTTATCAACATACTGATCCAACGTAGCAGCAAGAAAGTACGTTTTTACTATTCCCCATTCCCAACTCCCTATATCCCCAATGATTAATTTCAATCAATCCCATTTCGCCCTATTCGATCTGCCCGTCGCCTTTGCGATTGATGCCAAACTGCTCGATACCCGCTATCGCGAAGCCGTGGCTCAGTTTCATCCTGATCGTTTTGCGACGGCGAGCGATGCAGAGCGACGCCAAAGTTTGCAAGCGACCACGCACATCAACGAAGCGTATCAGACCTTGAAATCAGGTCTGGCTCGAGCACGGTATTTACTCAAATTGGCCGACATCGATACCCAAGAAGAAACCAATACCGCAATGCCGATCGATTTTTTGCTGGCGCAAATGGAATGGCGCGAAAGCATTGCGGAGGCTAAAGCCAGCCAAAACCTAAGCGCGCTAGAAAACCTAGCCAGCGAGATGCGCGCCGAAATGCAAGCGCTTGAAGACAAATTAGCAATGCAAATCGATGGGCAAAAAGACTATATCCATGCTGCGCTGAGCGTGAGAAAATTACGCTTTATGGAAAAGCTCGACCAAGAAATTGGCGATGCGATTGAAGCGATTTTGTATTAATCGCTAGGCGAGCAGTATCGTAGCTCCGATAGAGCGTAGCGAAATCGGAGGAATGGCTTACGTACGATTACGCTGCGCTAATCGTATCTACGGTGCTCAATTTTATTTCCAGCCAGTTTGGCGGGTCATGACCCGCCCTACATCAGGGTATATTCCTAAAGCCTTTATATACAAATCGCTTCAGGCATATACCTTAAAGCATTTTAATCGATTAGATTTTTAGGATTTAAGCCAATGGCTTTGTTGCAAATCTCCGAACCCGGCCTTTCCGCTGCACCACACCAACATCGCTTGGCGGTGGGCATCGACTTGGGCACGACCAATTCTTTAGTGGCAACGGTAAAAAGTGGCAGCGCGGTCTGCCTGCCCGACCATGATGGTCGCACGCTACTGCCATCGGTAGTGCATTACAGCCAATCAGGACAAATACTGGTTGGCCATGCGGCGCAAGCGCAGCAAAATGTCGACCCCAGCAATACGCTGCTGTCGGTGAAGCGCTTTATGGGCCGTGGCATCAATGACATCGCCGATTTAGCCACGCCGTATCGCTTTGTTGATGAGCCGGGCATGCTCAAAATTGTGACGCGTGCGGGGATTAAAAGCCCGGTTGAAGTGTCGAGCGAAATTCTCAAAAACCTCAAAGCACGCGCGATCGAAAGCCTCGGCGGCGAGCTCGTCGGTGCGGTAATTACCGTTCCAGCGTATTTTGATGACGCACAGCGCCAAGCGACCAAAGACGCCGCGACCCTCGCTGGCATCAATGTGTTACGGCTCTTGAATGAGCCGACAGCTGCAGCGATTGCCTATGGTTTGGACAACGCATCTGAAGGCACCTATGTGATTTACGACTTGGGTGGCGGCACATTTGACGTGTCGGTGCTCGAACTCACGCGCGGCGTGTTTGAAGTGCGCGCCACTTCGGGTGATTCGCAACTCGGTGGCGACGATTTTGACCACCGAATTTATTGCTGGATTTTAGAGCAGGCCGGCATTCACGGCCCCAATCCACACGATACCCGCCTGCTACTAACGCGAGCTCGCGAAGCCAAAGAAGCGCTGACCGATCACCTGAGCACACGGATTACCGCGGTGCTAAGCGATGGCAGCATTGTTGACTTGGAACTGAGCGCCGAACAATTCCATACCATGAGCGCGCATCAAGTCAGCAAAACGCTACTGCCAGTCAAAAAAGCGCTGCGCGATGCCAAGCTTAAAATTGAAGACGTCAAGGGCGTGGTACTGGTCGGCGGCGCTACGCGGATGCCGCATGTCCGTAAAGCGGTGCGTGAATTATTTGGCCAAGAGCCGTTAACCAATCTGGACCCAGATAAAGTCGTTGCCATTGGCGCAGCGATTCAAGCTGATGTCTTGGCGGGCAATAAAGGGGACGACGATTGGTTGCTGCTCGATGTGATTCCACTGTCTTTGGGGCTAGAAACCATGGGCGGTTTGGTCGAAAAAATCATTCCACGCAATAGCACCATCCCAACGGCCCGCGCACAAGAATTCACCACGTATAAAGACGGACAAACTGCGATGGCGATTCATGTATTGCAAGGCGAGCGCGAACTCGTTAGCGATTGCCGTAGCTTGGCGCGGTTCGAGCTGCGCGGTATTCCTGCAATGGTCGCCGGTGCAGCGCGAATTCGCGTGACTTTCCAAGTCGACGCCGATGGTTTGCTGTCGGTATCTGCGCGTGAGCAATCGAGCGGCATTGAAGCGAGCATCGCGGTCAAACCGTCGTATGGCTTAAGCGACAATGAAATCAGCCGTATGCTCACCGAATCAATGACCCATGCCAATATGGATCTGCAAGCCAGAAAGCTCGCCGAAGCGCGTGTTGAAGCCAGCAGCATTGTCGCCGCCGTATTGATTGCACTCGAGAGCGACGGCCATTTACTCAATCCAAGTGAGCGTGCGCCGATTGATGCAGCACTGGCCCACTTACAAACGCTGATTGCTGGCGACGATGCCAACGCCTTAATCGCCGGCACCGAGCAATTGAATACCGCCAGCGATGAATTTGCCAGCCGCCGTATGAATGCCGCCGTCAAACGCGGTTTAAGCGGCCAAAAAATTACTGATATTTAACGACATCGCGCGCTGCGCTCAATGATTGTTTTTGCTATTGCTAAAACCAGCCGCAAAGATTGCGCTGTTTGAATGAAGGATTGACCATGACTCAAATCGTTGTATTACCCCACCCGACGCTCTGCCCAGAAGGGGCGGTACTTGAAGTCGAGCCCGGCACCACGATTTGTGATGCACTACTCGCGAACGACATCGAAATCGAACACGCTTGCGAAAAATCCTGTGCCTGCACCACCTGCCACGTATTAATTCGTGAAGGTTTTAGTAGCCTAAATGAAGCCGATGAGCTCGAAGAAGACCAACTGGATAAAGCTTGGGGGCTAGAATCTTGCTCACGTTTGTCATGCCAAGCCGAAGTGGCCGACACTGAATTGGTGGTTGAATTACCTAAATACACCATCAACCATGCGCGTGAGCAACACTAATCCGCGGCTTTGTTCAGATTTGATGTTGATGGCTTGTATCACAAGTGCTTGAGCAGATCGACTTCAACGCCTTCCCCCTCGACGGGGGAAGGTTGGGATGGGGGTGTTGAGCTTAAAATATACGCCGGCGTATCACCCTCACCCTAACCCTCTCCCATCAAGGGAGAGGGAATACCGCGAAGCTTTCATCACCATCAACACGTAATCTGAATAACACCTAATTAGTCTGGGTATAAGCATCCAGCCAAATAAAATAAAAGCCTAGCCAACTATACCCAAGGAGCAAATCATGAAATGGACTGATAGCCGCGAAATCGCCATTCAATTGAGCGAAAAATTCCCTGATACCGATCCAAGCACCATTCGTTTCACTGATTTACGCGACTGGGTGCTGGCGCTAGATTGCTTTAACGATGACCCCCAGCATTGCGGTGAAAAAATCCTTGAAGCGATTCAAATGACGTGGATCGACGAAGCAGAGTAAAGCAACAACACGTTCAGCCAATCTAAAATAGGTTGACCTTAGGTTTTCCGCCGCGATGACGCGCTTTGTGTCTTGGCTCAGGCTAAAATCCACCCAAACGTGGTTGGTAAACCAAGCGTCAACAAAACCTAAGCTGTCATGCAAGAATAGAATCAGCTAAACTAACACCATTGTCCTAATTGATGATGGTGTATGTCTACAGACTTACTTTCTAGCGCGCAGCATATCTTGGCTGCTCGTCAGCAACTCGCCCCCTGCTTGGCGCAAACGCCCAATCCGGCGAGTTTTATTGCGCAAATCAACGTGGTCATCACGCATCTATTGGCCGCTTGCGAGCAAAATAGCCATGTCGCCTTGGCGATGATACAGCTTGATCTAAATGACCCCTATACCGTACGCCATCCGATCAATGTCGCCATTGTCGTCAATTTAGCGCTCAAAAACTTAGGGCATAGCGAGACTGAGCGCTGGCATTTTATCGCTGCGGCACTAACGATGAATATCGGCATGTATGCGCTGCAAAATGAATTATCCCAGCAAAGTAGCGCCCTCACCCCCGAACAGCTCGGCCAAATTAAACTCCACCCCGCGCAAGGTCGCGAAACGCTACGCAACTTAGGCGTGGCCGACTCGATGTGGCTCGATTGCGTCTTACAGCATCATGAAGCGCCCGATGGCAGCGGCTATCCGCAGCAACTCGCTGGGGATACGGTGTTATTCGCCGCCCGCTTGATTGGTCTGGCTGATCGCTATTGCGCTTTGCTCTCGAACAGCACCTATCGCACCAGCCAATCGGCCGACGTGGCCTTACAAACTTCACTCAATAGCGCTGGCGGTAGTTTGGATCAAAAACTGGTGAATTTATTTAGCCAAACGATTGGTAGCTATCCACCGGGCTCGGTGGTGTTGCTCAATAATGGCGAATCTGGCGTGGTGCTGGAGCAAGCGATTGGCACCGCTGCACCGCATATTCTGGCGCTATTTGATCGTGACGATCAGCTCTATCCGCAAGCCATCCGTCGTAATGGTCAACTGGCTGAATTTAGAATTTTGAAAGTACTCGATAGCCGCATCATCGCTGGCGCCATGCCGCTGAGCCAAATCTGGGGTCCTGACGCGCAAATTTAAGGCGCTAATCTTTACCGCATAAAAAAACGCCAAGCTGACTTGGCGTTTTTTTGCACGCTGAATAACCCGCTTATTGGTGATGCATTGGCATTGAAGCGTTTGCTGGCATCGACGCATGGGCTGGCATTGAGCCATGCCCCATTCCGCGATGACCTTTTTTACTTGAGCAATTGGCGCGCATGGCTTCGCGTGCTGCACGGCGTTCAGCGACAGTCACGGTACCATCTTTATTGGCATCCATTTGCTCAAAACGGGCATCCGACATTTTTTGATGCTCAGCCTTAGTGATATCGCCTTTTGGCATTTTTGGGCAAGTTGGCGTGGCCGCAAAAGCCATCGAAGTAGTGAAAACAGTCGCCGCTAATAACAAAGCTTTCATTGAGGTGCGCATTTTATTTCTCCAAACCAGCAAACTGCACTATGCAGCATGTTCTGTGTGATATAACGTCGCAACCTTCAATTCGGTTGACGACTAGGATAAAAAAATGACTTTTGCTGAACAATTAGCCCTCATGCCCACCATTGATCATTTATCCGCCATTGAATTACTCGATGGTGAAACCGTGATCGCCAGTATTGAAAATCGCCCCGGCCAAGCGGGTAGCGTGCGGCTGTACCACGCTTTGTATCAAGAATTTGGCGCTATCAGCGATATCGCCGCGCAAAAAGGCTTACGCCTGTATGCCGAGCATACTGCTGATGCACAGCTTTTTCCCGGTAAACACCCCAATATCGACCGTTTATTGCTGATCGCCGACAGTGGCCAGCCTTTAGCTGTGCGCCTGATTGCCGCCTAAACTTGCTGACACCATCCGAGCGTCTTATGCCTTCTGCCTTATTTAATCGATGTATTGCTCGCCTTGCATTATCCATCATGGCTTTGAGCGCAATACCTGCTCAAGCTGAAATTGATTTAGGTTCTTTGGATTTTTTAGCCAGTGACAATCCACAGAGTCCGATTCCCAGCGGACTGATTGTCGGTGCTGTTGTATTCGGTGGCCAAGCACGTTATCAGGCACAAGATGCAACGGGGTATGCCATCCCGGGGCTGATTTATTTTGGCGATCGCTTGATGTATCTGGGCGATCGAGCCCGCTATTATTTTTATAAAGAAAATAAGCTCGGGCTGTACGCTTACGGCCGAGTTCGCTTTGGCAATCTAGACCCAGAGGACAATGCGGCGTTCGCCGGCATGCTCAAACGTAAAGGCCAATTTGAGGCCGGTGTGGGGCTCAATTACGCGTTGCCTTATGCGCTACTGAGTATGCGGGTGTCGAGCGATATCACCGGTAATAGTCGTGGGCAAGAAGCGCTATTTTGGACTGATTTCCCGATTGTTCGTGACAATCTACTGATCATGCCCGGTATGGGCGTTATGGTGCGCAGCAGTAAAATGGCCAATTATTATTTTGGTGGGGTTTCAGCGCAAGAAGCGAGCAGTAGCCGCCCAAGCTGGGATACCGGCAGCACAGTCTCTCCGATGCTGGCCATCATTAGCAGCTACCGAATCAATAAAAGCTGGATCGGCATGGCCGCAGTCAATTACGAGCTATACGATAAAAACATCCAAAACAGCCCGATTGTGCAGCATCGCGGTGAGTTGTATGCCGGATTGGGTCTGGGTTATATCTGGTAGCCTAAAGCGCTATTCTGCCGATTTCGAACAAATAAAAAGGGCCTTTCGGCCCTTTTGCATTCAATCCACATTAAATCGTAACGCCGGTCACTGAAGAACATTTTTTTGACGCAAAGACGCAGAGTAAAACCAATTCAAAACTCAAACCATTAGACGATTTAAGCGGCGATATGCTCTGCGTTGCTAAGTTGGCGGGTTTAATGCTGGCTTAAACAGCATTAAACCATTCAACAATTAACCGTGTTTTTTTGGCAAGAACAACGCAGCAATTTGCGCGGTACGCTTGGGTAATTTAGGCAAATTACTTGGGAAAGCCGGCACATCGCTGGCATCACGCTGCGCGCGCGATGGCATGCGTTGGTATTCTTTTACGCCTTTATCGGTCGTTGGATCAACATGATGACGGCGCTCAGCGCGTGCTGGTCGCTCGTCGATCACTTGAATCGTACCCGGCGAGAAGCCATGCACTGGAATCAACGGCATTTCGCGATTGAGTAGCTTTTTGATGCCTTCATAAGCCTTGCCTTCTTCGGGCGCAACCAGAGAAATCGCAACACCGGTGGCACCAGCACGACCGGTACGGCCAATACGATGCACGTAATCTTCGGCATTGGTCGGCAATTCGTAATTCACCACATACGGCAAATCAGAAATATCCAAACCACGCGCCGCCACGTCGGTGGCGACCAAGACTTGCGTTTCACCCGCTTTGAATTTAGTCAGCGCTTCAGTGCGCGCGCGTTGATCGCGGTCGCCATGAATCGCTTCGCAATTAAAGCCAGCGCGTTTCAAATCACGTGCCACTTGATCGGCACCAATCTTGGTACGGCAAAACACAATCACTTGCGTCATTTGATGCACACGAATCAAATGCGCCAGCAAAGCGCGTTTGCGCGCCGTTTCAACCGGATGCAATTCTTGTTTAACCGATTCATTAGCTGAGTTTTGGCGTGAAATTTCAATTTTCACTGGCTCATGCATAAATTGCTTAGACAGCTTGATAATTTCTGGCGCAAAAGTCGCCGAAAACAATAGCGTTTGCTTACGACTGGTACACAAATTGAAAATATTTTGAATATCCAAAATGAAACCCATATCGAGCATGCGATCGGCTTCATCGAGTACCAAAATTTCAACTTGCGATAAATTAATTGATTTTTGCTGGATATGATCGAGCAAACGACCGGGCGTGGCGACCAAGATTTCGATCCCTTCACGCAGCGCCGGAATTTGCGCTTTCACATCCACACCGCCATACACCACATGGCTACGTAAACCCGTGCCCTTGCTGTAAGTGGCCACATTGGCGTACACCTGATCGGCCAATTCACGTGTTGGCGTGAGAATCAAAGCGCGGATCGGGTGACGTGCCGGAGAAGCGCTGTGATTGGCGTGACGGATAATTCGCGTCAAAATCGGCAAAGTAAACGCGGCGGTTTTACCGGTACCGGTTTGGGCTGCGCCCAACACGTCTTTGCCGGCCAAAATCACTGGAATCGCTTCAGCTTGAATCGCAGTAGGAGTTTCATAGCCTTGTGCAACGACCGCCTTTAATACTTCAGGCGCCAAGCCTAATGATGCAAATGTGATACTCATTACACTCCAATACACGCGACAAAACAAAGGCAGCACTTTACACCAAGCGCAGCAATATGCCTACCTTCGTCTGCAGCCAATGGCGCCGATCAGCGATAAAATCCAGCTTAAAACCAAGGATTTAACGCTGATTGCCCCCTATCGTCGGCCAGCCAAGGCCCATCCATCGAGCACACCCATTTATTCAGCGAATACGGGGTAGATCAAATTATTCTGTTGAAATGACGGCAAGCTCAGCCAATCACAGTAAACTAGGGTCTGTTGACGCTTGGTTTGCCAGCCGCGTTTATGCGGATTTTGGCCTGAGGCAAGGCACGAAGCGCGCAGCGTAGTCATTCTACGCCAGCGCTTTGTAACGCAGCATCAGGCCAAAAGCCGCCAAACCCAAGGGGCTGGGCGCTTTTCGCTGCGACTCAGCGTTGTAGCAAGCTCACATAGAATGACTATGCATCGCTTACTACGCCTTGATTCGCCGCGAAAATCGCTCCAGCGCGGCGGAAAACCAAATGCCAACAGACCCTAGCACACTGTCACTACCCCACTTTGGAGCCCAACGTATGTACGATATCGCCCGTGAACATTTACGCACCGTGCGTGATCTGCACCGCTTTGCCGTCAGCCGTTTTAATACCGCTGAGTTATTTTATGGTCACGGCACCACTGAAGCGTGGGACGAAGCCGCTTATTTGATTTTAGCTACGCTCAAATTACCGATTGACCGCCTCGAGCCGGTGTTTGACGCGCATTTGCTGCCAGAAGAAATCGCCCAAGTGCTCGATGTGATTCAAGAACGCGTGGTTACGCGTAAGCCTGCAGCGTATTTAACCAAAGAAGCGTATTTGGGCGATTTTAAATTTTATGTCGATGAACGCGTGATTGTGCCGCGCTCATTTATCGCCGAGATTTTGTTTAACGATGGCTTAGAGCCGTATGTAGAACATCCAGAACTCATCCACCGCGCGCTGGACATGTGTACCGGATCGGCTTGCTTGGCGATTTTAATGTCGCACGCCTTCCCCGATGCGGCCATTGATGCCATTGATCTCTCGCCCGATGCGCTCGATGTGGCTGAAATCAATATCCTGGAATACGGCTTGGGGGATCGAATTGATTTGCTCGACTCGAATTTATTCGCAGCGATTCCAGATGAATGCTACGACTTGATTATTTCCAATCCACCGTATGTGGATGCGCACAGCGTGACCGAGTTGCCACCAGAATATCTGCATGAGCCAGAAATGGCCTTAGGTAGCGGCGAAGATGGGCTCGATATCACTCGCGAAATCTTAGCTCAAGCGACCAAGCACTTAAATCCACGCGGTGTATTGGTTGTTGAAATCGGCCATAACCGCGACGAGCTCGAAGCGCAATTCCCAACACTGCCATTTGTATGGCTAAGCACCGAATCGGGTGACGGCTTTGTATTCTTGCTCACGCGGGAAATGCTAGTTGAAGCCGGCTTGTAATCAATAAGGGTATATCGATCTAGGCAATTATTTATAAAGTCTAGATCGATATACCTATCAATCAAGTTATCTTAACCCACTTCAACACCATTGCGCCCTGCCGCTTTTACCCGATATAAAGCCGCATCAGCACGTTCAATCAAAGCTATTTTTAAAACGTCTTTTGGACTCTGTATTCACATTTATTTCATGCTTCATCAGCATGCTCTAGTGATGTAAATCTTACGCAACTCAAGCAAAGCAGCCCAGTACAACGGGGGTAAAAACCATCTATTGCGAGAGAACAGAGTACAATTCACGCCCATATGCCTAATACTCCGCTGCACATTCTTGAACACACCTTTGGTTATCACGCTTTTCGTGGCCAACAAGGTGAAGTCGTCGACCATATTTGCGCCGGTGGTGATGCGCTCGTCCTGATGCCCACGGGTGGCGGAAAATCGCTGTGTTACCAAATCCCCGCCTTGGTGCGAAACGGTTGCGCGGTGGTGGTCTCGCCGCTGATTGCGCTGATGCAAGATCAAGTCGATGCGCTCAAAGAATTGGGCGTGGCGGCGGCTTTTTTAAACTCAACGCTAGACGCCAATGCGGCGCGTGAAGTTGAGCGCGCTTTTGTCGCTGGCGAACTCAAGCTGCTGTATGTTGCGCCGGAGCGACTGACGACGATTCGCTTTCAATCCTTGCTGCGCCAAGCGCATATCGCCCTGTTTGCGATTGATGAAGCGCATTGCGTTTCGCAATGGGGCCATGATTTCCGCCCCGAATATCTGGCCTTATCGGTATTGGCTGATGATTTTCCGCAAGTGCCACGCATTGCGCTCACCGCCACGGCCGATCATGCCACGCGAACTGAGATGGTCATGCGCTTGCGCCTAGAAGGCGCTGCGCAATATATCTCCAGCTTTGATCGCCCCAATTTGCGCTACGCCATTGTCGAGAAAAAAACCGCCCGCGATCAATTACTGACTTTTTTGCGCCGGGAACACGAGCGAGATTCTGGCATTGTGTATTGTCTATCGCGCAAAAAAGTCGAAGACACTGCCGCTTGGCTTAGAGAAAAAGAAATTCGCGCGCTGCCGTATCACGCCGGGCTCGACGCCAGTGTGCGCGCCAAAAATCAACAAACGTTTCTGCGCGAAGAAGGCGTAGTCATGGTGGCCACCATCGCTTTTGGCATGGGAATTAATAAGCCCGATGTGCGCTTTGTCGCGCATTTGGATATGCCAAAAAGCATAGAAAACTACTACCAAGAAACCGGGCGCGCCGGCCGCGATGGTTTACCCGCCAATACTTGGCTGGCGTATGGCTTAAACGACGTGATTTTGCTAGCGCAAATGATAGAGCAAGGCGGTAGCAGCGATGAGCAAAAACACATCGAGCGCCGTAAACTCGATGCCATGCTCGGTCTGGTTGAATCCACCGATTGCCGGCGACAAACCTTGCTGGCCTATTTTGGCGAAACCATTACCCCTTGCGGCAATTGCGACAATTGCTTAAATCCGCCCAAACTAGTCGAAATGAGCGCGGCAGCGCAAAAAGCTTTGTCTTGCGTGTATCGCACCGGCAATCGCTTTGGCGTTGGCCATTTGGTGGATGTGTTACGCGGTAAAACCACGCCCAAAGTCAAAGAATTTTTGCACGACAAACTCAGCACCTTTGGTATTGGTAAAGACGTAGACGAATCAAGTTGGCGCGCCGTATTTCGCCAACTTATCGTGCGCGGCGCTTTGCAACTGGCGCCCGAAGGCCACGGCGGTTTGCAACTGACTGATCTGGCCCGGCCGTATTTAAAAGGCGAAACACCGCTGTATTTACGCGCGCGCACCGAGAAATTTAATTACACCGACAAAGACAGCGATTTTGCCAACCCGCAAGAATTGGCGCTCTGGCAAGCATTACGCCGACTCAGAAAACAGCTCGCCGACGAGCAAGACGTGCCGGCGTATGTGGTATTTGGCGACGCGACGCTCAAAGAAATGATTCGACTGCACCCACGCGATCATTACGAGCTATCGCGCATTTCGGGCGTTGGCGATCGCAAACTGGATAAATACGGCGATGCATTTTTGACGGTTTTAAACGCCCCCTATCCCTAAGCTCTGTTGGCGCTGGGTTTGTCGCCGCTGCTTACGCGCTTTTCGCGGCGAATCAAGGCGTAGTAATGCGGCATCGTCTGCTATCGGTGCGACACCGTCGCCGCAAACCACGCTCAGTTTGCCCCTGAAATGGACATTTTCTGTACAATGAATCACATCAAAAAGCCCCCCTGCCAATGGGTTTGATTGACTCGTTGGCAGCTTAGACGAGCGACGATCAAAACGATGTTCCTCGCCTATTTAGTCACTTTTGGAGCGCGATATGTATCAAAAAATTGTGGTACCCATCGATAACAGCGACACGGCTGCCGCCGCATTTGAACATGCTTTAGCCCTAGCCCAACTGGCAAAAAGCCAGCTGATTTTGCTGCATGTGAGCGATATTTCGCGTGCCACCATTGCCAGTAGCGTAATGCCCGGCCTGGATCTACCGAGCTATGACGCGCAACGCGATCGCGTTGAAGGCGAAATTCAAGCCATGCTTGATCGCTTTTGCCAGCAAGCGCAAAACCAAGGTGTTGCATGTAGCAACCGCTTGATCGAGCAACGCGGCGGCCATGCCGCTGATGCGCTACTGAAAGCAGCTGCGCTGGTTCATGCCGATTTGATTGTAATGGGCACGCACGGCTACTCTGGGTTTATGAATTTAATCTTTGGCAGCATGGCCGAAAGCTTATTACACCGCACCACGATTCCGGTGTTACTCGTGCGTTTAAATGAAGAGGATGACGATTAGATTGCAATCATTGCGATTTAAAATGGGCATAAAAAAGCCGGTTCATCACGAACCGGCTTTTTTTATTTCAATCTACACGCTCAAGCCACCAGCGGCAGTTGTGTCATCAAAACGTCGAGCTTATCGACTTTGCGCCACAGCCATTCTTCATCTTCCCAATGCGTTGCGGCGGCGTGCTTGATGTCGTCGAACAAACTGAAATACGCCAATCGGGTGCGTAAGCCCGCGTCTTGTGGCGATTTGGCCAGATAGGTTGGCAATAAATTAAAGTCCGGCCGCACATCCTGCAAGTGAAATAAATCCAAATCCTTATGCGCAAATCGCGCATGACATGGATCGATCACGCCACATAAACGCTGAGTATCCGGATCCACTAAAAAATTGGCCGCATGGCAATCATCGTGAATCAATGTGGGCAAACCGGCGATCGACACAGGCAGCGCGTCAAATTGCTCAGCCAACATAATCAGCCTTTCACGCAAATGCACGCCCAGATGCTGAGTTGCCCAATTGCTTTTTAGCCATTGCACACGCTGCTGCAAAAAGACTCGATAGCTGCTGGCAAAATCAGCGTATTGGCAGCCATCCAAACCGCTAAAACCGCTGGGCCGGGTAACAGAATGCCAGCTCAGCAATAAATCAGTACATTCATCGGCAAAGCGATCGATCATCACCGGCGATTCCAGCGCATGACTGGCGGGAATCCCAGCGACATAGGTCATAATCAGTGCTTCACCGATGTCACCCGGGGTATGCAGCGCAATCACTTCTGGGATCTTGATGCCATGGCTATACTGCCGCAAAAAGTCCAAACCTGCCGCCTCTAGCTGCGCCTGCCCCGGCAGGCGATAATATTTCAGCACGGCTCGTACCGATCCTACGGTCACCATATACACATCGGCATAAAAGCCGGTGACTTTTTCAACCTGATGCGGTGTGCCACCCAGATAAGTTTGGCACAGCCGAACCACGGGTCCTTGATCCAAAATCAGCATTGCCCCACCTCATTCAATACCCTATTTCATCACAGCATGCACCAGACAAACTTACACGGTTTTGCTTTGGCGCAAACAATGCAGCGGTTTAATCTTTAAGCAACACCATCGGGGTGGTTTGTGCAAAAACGCGCAAGCGTCGCCACACCGTTAATGCCGCCAAAAACATGCCCAGCAGTATGGTATATAACGGCAATAAAAGATTAAGCGCCATCGGGATATTCAGTAGTTGCGTGGCCAAACACCAACCTAAGACACTAGCACACACCCCCGCAATCAAACCGGCCACTGCGCCGAGCAAGAGACTTTCTACCCACCACACGGCTGCCAGCCGCTTTGACGTTGCGCCTAAAGCACGCATAATCGCCGCCTCACGTCGTCGTTCACTCTCAGTGGTATCCAAAGCGGCAATCAACACGGTTAAGCCCGCCAGCACGCATAAAATCAACACTAAACGCAGCACCGAGCTAGCTAAAGTAATGACTCTTTGCACTTCATTGAGTACCTGCCCGACATCAATCACGGTGATATTGGGCATGGCCCGCACCCAGCTGGCGATCCATTGCGTTTGATTAGGTGGCAAATAAAAACTGCTAATCCAACTACCGGTCTGCGCTTGCAATAAGCTGGCACTGCCCATGACAAAAAAATTCACTTGGAACGATTCCCAAGCCACCTGACGTAAATTAGCCACAGGTGCACTGATGGGTATGCCGCCGACATCAAAGGTGAGCGTGTCCCCAACGGCAATACCCAAGGTTTTTGCCAAGCCCTCCTCCACCGACCACGCCGGAATATTGGCTTGTAAAGGCTGACCGGCCACAATTTTGCCTTGTTCGCTGACTGCACTTGGTGCCACGCTCAGGTTAAATTCACGCTCAGCCAAACGCTGCGCGCGCGCTTCGCCATAGCGCTCAGGCTCTACCGGCTGCTGATTGAGCGCCAGCCAACGCCCACGGATCATCGGCAATAAAGTCGGCGCAGCTAAACCTTGTTGGCTAAATTGCTGGGCCACCGCACTTGCTTGTTCCGGCTGAATATTGATCGCAAAATGATTCGGCGCATGCGCTGGAATTTGCCGCTGCCACGCGCTTAATAAATCACTTTGCACCACGGTTAACAGCGCAATGCCCATCAAGCCCAACGATAATGCCCCCAATTGGGCGGCCACCAACACACGCTGGCGCTGCAATTGGCGCAAAGCAATTTTCACCGTTGCCCCCGGCAATATCCGCTGCAAACCGCGCAGCAATAACAAGCCTAAACCACCTGCTAAAGCCAGTGCCAGCACCACGCCAGTCCCGACCATTAACGCCAGTTGAATGTCATTGGCAATCCAATACAGTAAGCCCAGCATCAATACCGCCGTCACCAACCATTGCACACCGACACGGGTACTGGGCTCAATCTCGCGCCGCAATACGCGCAGTGGTGGCGTTTGTGCCAGCGCCATTAACATCGGCCCTGCGCAACCGATCAATAACACCACGCCCAACACACTCGCCAATAGCCACGGGATGCTACTGCCCGCTGGCAAAGACGCGGGCAAACTTGATTTTAATAAGGCCACTAAAGCGCTTTGCGCCAACCAGCCCAGAACGCCACCCAGTAGCGCCGCCATCGCCGCCACTAAAGCCAATTGCGCCAATAAAATCTGCTGCACTTGGCGGCGCGTTGCGCCAAAGGTGCGCAGCAACGCCACCATATCGTAATGGCGTAGTGCAAAGCGGCGTGCCGCCAAAATCATCGCCACCGCCGCCAAACAAGCGGCCAATAAGGCGGCTAATTTTAAAAATCGGCTGGCTCGATCTAAGGCGTCTTTCAGCTCGGGTCTGGCGTCGCTAACGCTTTCTAGCTTTTGCCCGCGCTCTAATTGGGGCGTGGCTTGCAAACGCCACTCCGCCAACGCCAAGGCATCGCCAGCCAGCATTAATCGGTATTTCACCCGACTACCAAAACCCAATAAACCACTGGCGGCTAAATCGGCGTCATTCATCATCAAGCGCGGCTGTAAACTCGAGAAATCAAACGCCGCATCCGGCTCTTGCCCTAAGATACCCACCACCCGTAATTGCAGCAAACCTACATCCAATATGGCACCGACTTCAATACCCAGCATAGATTGCAAGCGTTGATCAATCAGCGCCTGCCCTGCCTGCGGCGCACTGATGCGCGAGCCATCTTGTAAACGCAAATCGCCACGCAAAGGATATAAGCCGCTCACCGCCTTGACCGAGGCCAAAGTCAGCGCTGCCGGCTCGGTTTCGGCTGAGATTGACGATGCGGCAGCGGGCATCTCGCCAGCGACCGGCGCGCTAGCCTGCGGATGAACGCCGACCATAGAAGGAAATGTGGCGGTCTTGGCCACGCGCAAACCCTGAACTTGCGCGGCATTGCTCAGCGGCGCGGCAATCTCATGATCTGAGCGCAATACCAAATCAGCGCCTAAAGTCTCGTTTGCTTGCCCTAGCAATAAATGCTGCACCCGCTCAGTAATCGACCCCACACTGCTTAAAGCAGCAATCGCAATCGTCAGCGCCAACAGCAAAGTTCGAAACTCACCGGCGGCTAAACTGCGGCGAAATAACATCCAATTCATCGACCACTTCATGCTGCTAAACCTTGCTGGCTCACCACTCGGCCAGCGGCTAAACGCAGCTGCGATTGGCAGCGCGCCGCCAATGTTTCATCATGCGTCACCAGCACCAGCGTGGTACCCGCTTCACGATTAAGCGTAAACAATAAATCGGCAATCACTAGCCCCGTGGCCGAATCCAAACTGCCGGTGGGTTCATCGGCAAATAAAATCGCTGGGCCCGGCGCAAAAGCGCGCGCCAGCGCCACCCGCTGCTGCTCGCCGCCAGACAGTTGCCGTGGCGTATGCTGCATGCGCTCGCTTAAACCGACTTTAGTCAGCCATTGTTCGGCGAGATGTCGCGCATCGACACGATCACTGAGTTCGAGCGGCAACATGACATTTTCTAAGGCGGTTAAATCCGGCAAAAGCTGAAAAGACTGAAATACAAAACCGGCTGTTTTGGCGCGTAATAAGGCCCGACCATCTTCACTCAAGCCACTTAAAGCGTTGCCCGCCAAGTAGATTTCACCTGAACTAGCCACATCTAAACCGGCCAGCAAACCCAATAAAGTTGATTTGCCCGAGCCTGAGCTACCGACAATGGCTAAACTGGCGCCATGAGCGACACTCAAGCTTAAATCGTGCAAAATAGTCAGCGTCGATTTGCCACTGGCAACGGTTTTAGTCAATTGCTGCACTTGCAATATCGCCAATGTATCGACAGGCAAAGGAATCGTCATGAATCTAGTAATCCGTTTGAAATGGTTAATCAGTACTGCTTGCGCCAAAATAACAAGGCGCAGTGAAAAATCTTGCAAGGCCAAACCCTGGCTACTTGCTGCCTTACTCATCGCCAGCCAAGGGGTATTTGCCGCCAAGACGCCGACTATTTTGGTCTTTGGTGATAGTCTTTCGGCTGGATACGGTCTAAAAGCCGAGCAAGCTTGGCCACGCTTGCTAGAAACTGAATTACAGCGGCGCGGTAAAAGCTTTCAAATTATCAACGCCAGTGTATCAGGAGAAACCACGGCCGGTGGGCTAACGCGCTTTGCTGCGATCCAAAATAAATACCCCGCGCAATTACTGATTTTGGCGCTGGGTGCTAACGATGGTTTACGTGGTCTGCCCACGCAAACCATGCAAGACAATCTGGCAAAAATCATTCGCAGCGCACAAAGCAAGGGCACTGCGGTACATTTGGTTGGCATACAGATTCCGCCCAATTTTGGCCCGCAATACACCCGCGCATTTACCGCGAGTTATCAAAAACTGGCCAAAGAGTTTCAACTGAGTTTTACGCCGTTTTTATTAGCGCCGATTGTTCACAATAATGCGCTATTTCAAGCCGATCAATTACACCCCACCGCGCCAGCGCAACCGCTGATTATGCAAGGGGTGCTGCAAGATTTACTCAAGCAACAAGCGGCCTTATTTAAATAGTGCAAACAAAAACAGCGCTCATTGAGAGCGCTGTTTTTCAAAAAACCATCTATCGATCTATGGCGTTGCGACTAAGCTAGGCTCGATTAATTTCACCACCTGCGCCACCCCCGAAACCGAAGCGGCAATATTGGCGATTTGATCGGCAATTTGCGGTGACGCCAAGCCCAATAAATACACCACTTTGCGTTCAGTCACAATTTGCACATGCACGCTGGCGCCATCCGGCACTTGCAACATCACAGCGCTTTTTACTCTGGCCGTTAGCTGGCTGTCATTTAAGCGATCGATCGCGCTTGATGGCGGCGCAATCACGGTTTCGTTATAGACTTTACGGGTTTTTGGAAAGCTTTTCGCGATCGCCGTAGCTTCTTGCTGCGCCTCACTACTTGGCAACTCACCCACCAGCAATACCGCACCATTAAAAGCGTCGACATTCACATGCGCCAGCGCTTTCCAACGATCAATGATTTTGGCACTGATATTGGCCGATAAATCCGCATCGTCTTTAATCATCACCGTTTTACGCGGGTCTGAACCAATCCAAGCGCCAACCGCAATCCCGCCCACGACGACCAAAGGCACACACGCCGACAAACCCAGACTAGCGACCAAAATCGCGGCCGTGATGCGCCCTTTCATTAATCGCCCCCTAAGAGCATAAAGTCAACGGCATCACACAAAGCGTGAATCGCGGTGATATGAACTTCTTGAATCCGCGCAGTGCGTGGATGAGGGACACATAAATGCACATCATCGCCAGTCAATAAATCGGCAATTTGCCCGCCATCGCGGCCGGTAAAGGCCAAGACCACCATATGGCGATCATGTGCGGCATGAATCGCCGAGATCACATTGGCTGAATTACCCGAAGTCGAAATCGCCAGCAAAATATCACCCGCGCGGCCAAGCGCATGCACTTGCTTAGAAAAAACCAAATCAAAATCATAGTCATTGGCAATGGCAGTGAGCGCCGAAGAATCGGTCGTCAAGGCAATCGCCGGCAAACCGGGACGCTCACGCTCAAAGCGGCCGACCATTTCGGCAGCAAAATGCTGCGCATCCGCTGCTGATCCGCCATTGCCGCAGGCCAAAATTTTGCCGTCGGCAATCAATGATTGCACGATCTTCTCGGCGGCAATCGCAATCGCTGGCGACAAAGCGCCCATCGATAATTGTTTGGCTTCGATACTTTCTACAAAGTGTTGCTGAACACGCTGGATCAAGTCCATGAGGTTTCCTTTTTTAAACGTGCCACTCAAGGGCTCACGTGTTATCACGTGAATAGGGTCAATATGGGGCTAATCCGCTTGGATACAATCTTTTAGCCATTGTAAGTGTTCGCCATCGATACAGATGGCGTCAAACCGGCAAACCGGTAAGGTAGTCATCGATTGCAAATAGCATTGTGCCGTTCGCAATAACTTGCCTTGTTTGGCCGAATTAATACTGCCCGCCGCGCCACCAAAACGAGGGTTACGGCGTGAACGAACTTCAATAAAAACCAAGGTCCGCCCATCGTGCATAATCAAATCTATCTCGCCGAGTTTACACGACCAATTGCGTACAATCAGCCGTAAACCTTGTCGCTGCAAATACTCAAGCGCAGCTTGTTCGGCCACCTGCCCGAGGGAATTCATTATTTCTCGAGTGTCATCGTGCGCAGCAACATATTGCGCACCACCACGCGATCGGGGCCCATTGTGAGCTGGCCGGTCACCCCATCGATACTGAATGTGGGCGGCGTATCTTTGGCCAATACACTCGCAATACGCCAAGCATCAATACCAAAAGCAAATAATCGCTCTAAATCATAGGCATTAGAGCGAGTGCGGTTATACAAGTCATAGCCTTCGCTATGCGGCATACCCAACCAGGGCATATCGACGTAACGTATACCCGTTAAGTCTACCAGCGCAGTACGTCCTAAGCGACCCGAATCCACTTGGCTGGTGGCATAGATCGCCATATCGTTGCCCAGATAAGGTCGAATAAAACGCGCCGTCTTGCCATCCATTGCCAAAAAAATCACATCCGCACCCAGCTGAGCGATTTGCTCACGCAGCTGCGCGGCATCGTGGCGAGCATCCACCACGGTAATCACCTGCACCTCATTGCCAGTGGCTTTTTTCCATTCTTGGGTAAAACCTTGCGCCATTCTTTGGCTTAAGGCGTCATTCACTTGCAATACCACTGGCCGCATCGATTGATTTTTTTGAATTTCTTGCGCTACTTGCGCCGCTTCAGCCTCAACCGACAAACTAAAGCTATATAAATTGGGCTGCTGCAAAGTGGTTTCATCAAAACTATTGAGCGCCAAGACCGGAATATTGAGTGCGGTACTATCGGACAAATAATTAATCGCCGATTTGGTTAACGGGCCAATCACCGCTTGCGCGCCATCTTGCTGGGCCTGTAAATACGCCAAAATGACGTTTTCTTCTTTCTCATCCGTTGGATAAGCACGCACCAAAGGAATTTCTGCGCCGCCATGCACGCGCTCTGCCGCCAACACCCCCGCACGAATCGTATCACTCACCGACTTAAACGCCTTGGCTTTGCTAGGCAAAATCAGCGCAATAAAGCCCGTCGACTGCACCGGCTCAACCGTCAAATCCGTTTCTTGGGCGTGGATGGTAGTGGTCGTAAAGGCCAGCGCCCCGTATAGTATGAGCCCTAAGATCGCAGTATCGCGAAACCACGACACAGCCGCCTTTAAGTGGGCAAGGAGAAATTTGGCGTGCATAACCCTGATATCCATGTCAGTAAGTCTTCATTATATGTGGTTGCCACCCCAATCGGAAACTGGGGTGATATGACAGCCCGAGCCATCGCGGTTTTAAAAGCGGCCGATGTGATTGCAGCCGAAGATACCCGAGTCACCGGGCAACTACTCAAGCAATACGGCATCACCACCCCAATGATTTCGGTGCGTGAACACAATGAGCGGGCCATGGCCGAAAAACTCATTGCGCGCTTAGCTGCCGGTGAAATCGTAGCGCAAGTTTCTGACGCTGGTACCCCTGCGGTCTCTGACCCTGGCGCGGTATTGGCCGCCAGCGTACATGCTGCGGGCTTTAAGGTCATCCCGATTCCGGGAGCCTCGGCCTTAACTGCGGCCCTATCGGCCAGTGGTTTTAGCTGTGCGCACAGTTTGTTTTACGGCTTTTTACCCCCAAAAACCAAACAACGCTGTGATGAATTAACATTACTTAAAGATTCGCCGTATATCACCGTATTTTATGAAGCCCCGCATCGCATCGCCGACTGTGTCGCCGATATGAGCAGCATCTTTGGTGCTGAGCGCGAGGCGGTATTATGTCGTGAATTAAGCAAAACGTTTGAAACAATTCGTCGCGGCCCACTCGCTGAACTCGCAGAGTGGATCAAAAACGATCCGAATCAGCAAAAAGGCGAATCGGTTGTCGTGGTGAATGCTGCACCACCAGCAGAAAAAGACGAAGCGGCAGCGCATGACCAAGTCTTGGTGCCATTGGTTGCAGAATTGCCGGTCAAACAAGCAGTTGCTCTGGCGCAAGCGATTACTGGCGCACCAAGAAATGCACTTTATGAGCGCGCTTTAGTACTGAAAAAAAACGCTCAGGTCTAATTTAACAACAAAACGCTTGCCAAGCTTAAAAAGCTTGGCTATTATGTCGGCTCTTTACCAGACACCTGCCCGGGTGGCGGAATTGGTAGACGCAGGGGACTCAAAATCCCCCGCCGAAAGGTGTGCCGGTTCGAGTCCGGCCCCGGGCACCAAACACAGAACCCACTTCAGCAATGAAGTGGGTTTTTTGTCGTCTGTCTTTCAAAGAAAGCACCACATCAGCTAGCCTTCCTATTAAAATTAACTAAGCTTGTAGCAGAACAACACTGGAGCACGCCATGCTCAAGCCGCTACAAGAATGGATTTGTGATTGCTGTGGAAAAATTATCCCCCACGTCGATGCGGGCTATGTCATCTGGCGTCATGATGCTGATCAGCGCGACTTTGATTTTAAAATCATCCATAAATTTGTTTGCGAGCCGCCAAACTATCCATCATCCACCCCGCTCACTGAGTTCCTTGGCACCAAGGGCAGCACCTATTTATTGTCTTTTATTAGCCTTGGCAAAATCAAAGCGCGCGGTCGCTATCGCAATTACTGCCATGTGCTGGATTTTGATGAATATGTTGATTTTTATCGCCGAGTGCAAATCCCCTATTACGAAGAAGCGCGAACTAAATTTAACAACCCCGTCTTATTGGCCGAAATGGAAGACGCCAGCGAATTACATCCCTACCAAGAAGATGTCTTGAAACAAATTATTGAACGCTTTTAACATACCCCATCAACACCAAGCGTAGCACTGCGCTCAAATTCCTTGTGTTTGAATTTAATCAGCAGGCCATCGCCCTATACCAAGAACTGGGCTTTGCTGTTCGCGTGCTGGCAATGAGTAAAAGTTTGCTCACTCAAGCCACGCATACGATGGAAGCTACGCCAGCATAAAGACCAAAATAGCCCCCCCCTAAAGGTATATGCCGCTAGCTTCTTATTTTAAAGCCACAAAAGACAATACCCCAAAAAACCTTGGGGTATTGTGCTTATCGACTCCGCGAATCAATGATTCAACAGCTCATGATTCAACAGCTCATTTTACGAGCCGATACGACCGCCATCGTCTTTGGTAATCACAATCGTTGCCGAGCGTGGGCGTTTACCTGCGCCGTAGCCGGCATTGCTTGGCCATTGACTGGTGTATTTGCTTGGATCAGCCACATCGGCCATCTTGGTGCCTTCACCCGGATGCTGGATATTAATAAAGATTGCTTTGCCATCTGGGGTTTCGCATAGACCCGTGATTTCGCAATCTTTAGGGCCAACCAAGAAGCGCTTTAGCTTATCTGCCGCAGGAGCTGCACCCACTTTAGTAGCCACATCCAGTTTCGTACCATCCGCTTTTGTATAGCTCAGCGTTTTACTTGCACCATCGCCAACCTTGCCAGGAATCGCCGCCAACATCATGCAATTAGTCACATCGGTATAGTAACCATCATCAGTCTGAATCCAGCAGATACCTGTACTTGGACTAAATGCCAAACCATCGGGTGAAGACATATCTTGATCATCAGTCAAATTCGACAGATTAATCATCGCCTTGTCGGCATCGGCTTCAGCACCAAATACATAGACATCCCAATTAAACGCACCCACAGTCGTACCTTCTTTGGTGCGTATAATGTGACCGTTTGGATTACCCTTACCACCGATACCATCACTATCGGTATACGCGCGTGGGTTAGCACTATCGGGCACCAAATCAGTAGATTTAACTGGATTAATATTTCGATTTTCATTCTTAGTCAGAGTTTGGTAGTACTCACCCGTCACCGGATGCACGCCACCCCACTCAGGGCGATCCATCTTCGTCGCACCAACGGCATCGCCAGCCAAGCGTGTGTTTACACAAATATCAGCCTGATCAGCAAAGGTATAAGTTGTGTAGTTTTTTACCAATGGGTTATTAAGCGACAGCTCAACCCATTCGCCCGTACCATCCGCGTTAAATTTTGCAACGTACAACGTACCTTCATTCAGGTATTTATCCCCTGTCGCCATACGATCAGCTGGATTTGCATCCGCAGCCGACCAAAGCGCCTTTGATACAAACTTGTACATATATTCATTCTTTGAGTCATCGCCCAAGTACACGGTCAATGGTTGACCCACTACCAGCAAACCAAATGCTGCACTTTCGTGAGCAAAACGCCCCAAGGCAGTACGTTTTTTCAGTGCTTTAGTTTTGTCGTAAGCATCCATCTCGATGATGTAGCCTTGACCATTCAATTCATTGCGATAGTCATCCGTACCATCACCTGAAGTACCGAGTTTACTGATATTCCAACGTGCGTATTTATCATCGCTACCGCCTGTTTCCCACCCGTGACGAGATACAGATCCTGCACTGCGGCCGTAACGCTTCAGCGCCACGACGCTCTTATCGGCACGAGCGGTATCATCTGCGGTAACACGGGAGAAATAACCATTCCAGTTTTCTTCACCAGACAGGAAAGTACCCCAAGGCGTTTTACCTGTACCACAGTTATTGATCGTACCGCGTGTTTTGGTACCATCAGCAGAATACTTAGTTTTCAACAATGCATTGCCGCGCGCTGGACCCGCGATTTCAACTTCGCTCAATGGCGTAACGCGACGATTAAATGCCGAGGCCTGAACAGTTGCCCACTTCTTATTGGTCGCCTTGATCTCAACCACTGACAAGCCATGAATCGCAACTTCTTTATCGACTTCGGCCGCAGGGCGTGGCAAAGTGCTGGTGCCGCCATTGGCGTACAAAAAGAACGACGATCTGGTTTCATCAGTGGTCGCTTCGTGATTCATCGCCAACAGGCCGCGCTCAATGCCAGAGCTCGACGGTTTACCGGCGGCATCAAGACCAAAATACTCCATCCCATCATGATGATCGCCCGCACGATTTTCATAATCGCTATCGCTACCATCATTTTTATACGCCGGGGTGCTGGCCGTTAGCGGGTCGCCCAAGGCATAAATCACTTGGTAGCTATACCCAGCTGGAATCACCACTTTATCCAATAAGCTTTTGCCGACGGCGGTAAAGCCCAGGCTGGCCATAATCGGGTTAACGGCAACCGGTGGCGTTGGCGTTGGGCTCGGCACAGGGCTGCCACTTGGTGTTGCGGTTGGCGATACTGGCGGTGGCAAAATTTCACCTGAAGAGCAACCAACCAAACCTAAGCCCATCCCGCCTAAAGCCGCTGCGCCCGACAAGCTCATGCCCAAAAAACGACGGCGATTAATTAATCGCTGTTCAAGCACCGAATCAAATGTTGGGTTCTCTGAGGTATTAGAGTTTTCATCATTAAAATTATTAGACTTAGACATTCGCTGCAATCGCCTTAATGGTAAAAAAGCGCTACTTTAAAGTCTCAATATGACAGTATCACGCCAGTTTAATGACGGTTTTATGAAAAGCCCATAAGTGCATCATTGGTATGAACAATCAGAAAATTACATGGGTATATTCAGCTAGACTAATTTTTAGAACGTTTATAACAAAATACCCCAAGGTTTTGCCTTGGGGTATTTTTATATCGTTTCGATTAACGCCAGTTTAAGCAATGACAGCTCGGCGGCGAAACAGCGGTAAGGGTTGCGCCACGCTCGATTGATAAGACTCAGTAAAGTCATCCAAGCCCTTGGCAGCGTCGACAATATCTTTGTCGCTACGCACGTCAAACGCGGTAAAGCCAGAGCGCGATAAATAATTGATAGTGTCTTTAAACACATCGCCCACCGCGCGTAATTCTCCGGTAAAGCCATGGCGCTCGCGCAGTAAACGACCAATCGAAAAACCACGGCCATCGGTAAACGCCGGGAAATCACATGCAATCATCACAAAATGATTGGCAGCAACCGGCAGGCTTTCTGGTTCGTCGTCCGGTGCAAAGCACACCGCCACCGCATGACCAGCCGCCGCACGTAATGTGAGTTCTTCTTGCTTAGATAACCAGTATTGGTATGAAAGCAGCACCGCGCCTTCGCTAGGGACAGATACCACGCCCTCTTCATTGGCAACAACGCGAACCCAACGATTTGCAACCACTTCACGGTCAATAATGACTTGAGGATTTTGATCAAGCATCTGCTTTCTCCCGACGATTGGGTTTGCCTTCATATACTTTGGCTTTAAATGGCTCGGCACCAATGCGATCAAATAAGTCGATAAACGACTCTTCGCCATTGCGATTGGCGACAAACACATTGATGATTTTTTCGATCACATCCGGCATTTCATCTTGGGCAAACGAGGGGCCAAGTACTTTGGCCAAGCTAGCCCCCTTGCCTTGACGGCCACCGAGCGAGACTTGATACCATTCTGAGCCGTTTTTATCGACGCCCAAAATGCCGATATTGCCGATATGGTGATGACCGCAAGCGTTCATACAGCCCGACATATTCATGTCGATCTCGCCCAAATCGTGCAGGTAATCGAGGTTATCAAAACGATCTTGAATCGCCAGCGCAATCGGGATCGACTTGGCATTCGCCAATGAACAGAAGTCCCCGCCCGGGCAGCAAATCACGTCGGTTAATAAGCCAATATTCGGCGTAGCAAAACCAATCGCTTTGGCCGCTTCCCACAAGGCCAACAAATCAGATTGCTTCACATCGGCCAAAATCAAGTTTTGCTGATGCGACACGCGCAATTCACCAAAGCTATATTGATCGGCCAAATCAGCAACGGCATCGAGCTGGCTTGAGCTCGCATCCCCCGGCGCAACGCCGTTGGGTTTCAAGCTCAAGGTCACTGCGGCGTAGCCAGCTTGTTTGTGCGCAAACACATTGCGCTCAAGCCAGCGGCTAAACCCTTTGCTTTCCAACTTTTGGCGTAAAAATTCAGCGTCATCCCCAGTAAATACTTCATACGCTGGCGCAGTAAAGTATTGCTGGTTACGCGCGATTTCGTCTTGCGTTAATGTCATTGGGCCGTTTTTGGTAAACGCCCATTCTTGATCGACCTTGGCACCAAATGCTTCTGGTGTCATCGCTTTCACCAAAATCTTAATCCGCGCTTTGTATTTATTGTCGCGGCGACCGTAGCGGTTATATACGCGCAAGACGGCATCCAAATACGACAGCAAATGCTCTGGCTCAAGCCAAGGCTTGATCAGGCTACCAACAATCGGCGTGCGGCCCAAACCACCACCGACGTAGATCTCAAATCCCACCTCGCCAGCGGCGTTTTTCACCACATTAATACCGATGTCGTGCACCAACACGGCAGCACGATCCTCGACCGAGCCATTGACGGCGATTTTAAATTTACGCGGCAAGTGAGCAAATTCAGGGTGAAATGTTGACCATTGACGGATGATTTCGCACCAAGGGCGTGGATCAACAATTTCATCATGCGCCACACCGGCGAACTGGTCAGTCGTGGTATTTCGGATACAGTTGCCCGAGGTTTGAATCGCGTGCATTTGCACTGTAGCGAGTTCCGCCAAGATGTCGGGCACGTTTTCCAGCGCTGGCCAGTTGTATTGGATGTTTTGGCGCGTGGTGAAATGCGCATAATCTTTGTCATATTTACGGGCGATTTCAGCCAGCTTGCGAACTTGGCGGCTGCTCACATGACCATAAGGAATGGCCACCCGCAACATCGGCGCATGCCTTTGAATATAAAGGCCGTTTTGCAAGCGCAGTGGGCGAAATTGCTCTTCCGTTAACTCACCGGCTAAGAAGCGTTGCGTTTGATCGCGATACTGCGCTACGCGCTGGTCCACAATCTGCTGGTCGTATTCGTCGTAAATATACATCGTGGTGTGATTCCGTAATGACGGCAAAATATGTGGGTCATAATACCAGTCAGCACTTATAAGCTGAATGACTGTTTTTGTCTAAGATCGAACTTTTTCGGAATATACCCACCTTCAGCATGATGTCAGCCGGAGTTAACCGCCGTTTACACCAAGCCAATGAGGCGAACTCGCACAACCGCACTATTGCCGATTGTTTGTGAATCAATCTCGGTTTAAGCTGGCGACTTTCTGCCATTCCCAAAAAGAGCCGCCCACTATGAGCAGCCGCCAAGCGATTCGTCGTCTCGACTATACCCCCCCGAGCTATTTAATTGACCGCGTTGATTTAACTTTTGAGCTAAGCGATACCCATGCCAAAGTAACATCGCGCCTGATTATTAAACGCAATCAGGGTGTGAGCGCCGATACGCCGCTGGTTTTGGATGGTGAAGCACTGACGCTCGAGAGCATTAAACTCGATGGCGTGCCGCTCACGAGGAGCGACTATGTTCTCGACGATTGCAGCTTGCGCATTGCCCAGATGCCCGACGATGGCATTTTAGAAATCGTGACGCGTTTGCTACCTAGCGACAACACCAGCCTGATGGGTTTATATCAATCCAATGGCAATTTCTTTACCCAATGCGAGGCCGAAGGCTTTCGCAAAATCACCTATTACTTAGATCGCCCTGACGTGATGGCCAAATTCACCACCACCATCATTGCCGATAAAACCAAATTTCCGGTCTTGCTCTCAAACGGCAATCGCGTAGGCAGTGGCACTTTGGACAAAAATCGCCATTGGGTGAAATGGGTCGATCCATTTAAAAAGCCGGCGTATTTATTTGCCTTAGTCGCGGGCAAATTGGTGGCGCTGTCGGGCAGCCATAGCACACCGAGTCAGCGCATGATTCAAATCGAGATTTATGTCGAGCCGGGCAATTTAGATAAATGCCACCATGCGCTGGCCGCCGCGCAAAAAGCTATGGCTTGGGATGAAGAACGCTTTGCGCTGGAATACGATCTCGATACGTATATGATTGTCGCCGTTAGCGACTTTAATATGGGCGCGATGGAAAACAAGGGCTTGAATATCTTTAATACCAAGTTTGTTTTGGCCAAGCCTGATACGGCCACCGACGTTGATTTTGATGGTATTGATTCAGTCGTCGCGCATGAATATTTTCACAACTGGACCGGCAATCGCGTGACCTGCCGCGACTGGTTTCAGCTCAGCCTGAAAGAAGGCCTCACGGTGTATCGCGATCAGGAATTCTCTAGCGATATCGGTAGCCGCGCCGTGCAGCGTATTAGCAACGTTCGCAGCTTGCGCGAAACCCAATTTTCTGAGGATGCAGGCCCACAAGCGCACCCGATTCGCCCCGATGAATACCTAGAAATTAATAATTTTTATACTTGGACGATTTACGAAAAAGGCAGCGAAGTGGTGCGCATGTATGCCACCTTGCTTGGCACTGCCGGATTTCGCCGTGGCATGGATTTGTATTTTAAACGCCATGATGGCCAAGCCGTTACTTGCGACGATTTCCGCCGCGCGATGAGCGACGCCAATGGCGTGAACCTCGATCAGTTCGAGCGCTGGTACAGCCAAGCCGGTACGCCAGTCTTGTCGGTCAACGCCGATTACGACGCCGCCGCACAAACCTATACGCTCACCGTAGCGCAGCATTGCCCAGCCACGCCCGGGCAAGATCACAAACTGCCGTTTCATTTGCCCTTGGCCGTTGGCTTGATTGATCGCCGTGGCCAAGATTTACCGCTGCAATTGCAAGGCGAAGCCGTGGCGGGCAGCACCACCCGCGTATTAGAAATCCGCGAAGCGGTGCAAAGCTTTACGTTTATTAACGTGCCGTGCCTGCCGGTGCCGTCGTTATTGCGCGACTTTTCTGCGCCAGTGCATTTAAATTTTGCGTATAACGATGACGATTTGGTGTTTTTAATGGCCAATGACAGCGACGCTTTTGCGCGCTGGGAAGCGGCCAACACCTTTGCCGTGCAACTACTCAAAACGCAATACGCTGCGGCCGGCCAAGGCGAAAAAGTCGCAGCACCAGCCGCCTTTATTGCCGCCTACCAAAAGCTACTCACCAGCGACAAACTCGACCCTGCGCTAGTGGCCTTAATGCTGGAATTGCCACGCGAAAACTATTTGTTTGAGCAATTATCCGACGTTGACCCAGTGCGTTTATACGAGGTTTGCCGCAGCATCAAACAGCAAATCGCCCGTGAATTACGCCAAGAACTGCTCGCCGTGTATCAACGGCTGAACGACGCGACACCTTATGTTTACGAAGGTGAACAAGTCGCGCGCCGCAGCTTAAAAAATATTTGCTTGGATTATTTGGCTGAGCTCGATGAGCCGATGATTGCGTCTTTACTCGCTCGCCAATACCAGCGCGCCGACAATATGACCGATCGCCTTGCGGCACTCAAAGCGCTAGTCAATCGCGACGGCGGTGACGCCCAACTGGCTGACTTTGCCGCGCACTGGAGCACCGATGCGCTGGTGATGGACAAATGGTTTACGCTACAAGCCACCAGCCGCCGCCCCGGCGCGCTAAGCCGCGTGCAGCAGCTCACAGAGCATCCGGCGTTTTCGATCAAAAACCCAAATAAAGTGCGCTCACTGATCACTGCATTTTGTCTGGGCAACCCACCGCATTTTCACTCGTTTGACGGCTACGGTTACGCCTTTGCTGCCGATCATATTATTCAATTAGACGCCATCAACCCACAAATCGCTGCCCGCCTTGCCAGCTGCTTTAACCGCTGGACCAAAGTCGACGCCAGCCGCCGTGAGTTAATGCAACAAGAGTTAGAGCGGATTCGCGCCACGGAAGGATTGTCGAGCGATACATATGAGATTGTGAATAAAGCATTAGGGTAAGTGGCGCAGGATGGGTTAAACCATAATTTGGCGATGCCCATCGCTTTGAATGGATGGGTAGCGCTGCGCTCAAGCCATCCTACGAGCAGCAAAAAACTGAAATATCTATCGAGAAAACATGATGTTTAATTCACCCTGACACGACTAAACTGGCATAAGAATAATCAGCAAGCTGCGATTTTCAAAAACCAATTCAAGGCGTGTCAACATGAATGAACAATTGATAGAAATTGGTGGAATACACTTTAAAAACCAAGAGATCAATAAATACTGGATTGACACTGAATCAAACCAAGAAAAAGCCATCAGAAATCATTACCAAGAAAACCACTATCTTGGCGGTATTTTTTCTTTGCTAATTGCCGGCTTAATTAGCAAATACCTGTCGCGAAAAAACGGCAAGCGCTCACAAAAAAAATATCTCCATATCAAAACTAATCAAAATACGACTTATTGTTTTTCAGAAGATGAAATTGACATCAGTGATGCTCTACTTAAACTCAAAAATAATCCCTTCCTCGGTATAAATGACGAGCAAAGTCACGCCAATTAACTCGTAAACCGCACTCCCGTAGGGCGCTAATGAGCGCAGCGAATTACGCCGAAGAAGCCGAGACAGCCGTGGCCGCCGCAACCACGGCGCGATTCGCTTCGCTCATCAGCACCCTACGTGCTTCGATGTAGGGTGTGCAAATCCGCAGGGTTTGCGCACGCGGATACCGCGTCAATCAGCACGTCAATCACCGCGCACCGCATCCGCGTGCGCCAAGGCGCACCCTACAACAGCGATGTATCGGTCTCCCACCATTGCCTATCCACGCTTAGACCGCAATACATCAACAAAACCGATCGGCTGTTGACTTAAAATCGATTCGCCGATAAAAAGCGGATCGAGCAATCGATTTGAGATTTTGATTAAAGTTTGAGAGTAAGGATATTGTGTATGAGCATGACCGATGATGAGTTTTACGCTTTTATTGACGCGAGCTTTGCCGAGCTTGAGCAAAAACAAGCGATGTTAAGCGCCAGCTACAGTTTAGGCAGTGGGCTGGGGCGTTGGTGGTTTGACCAAGCCAATGGAAAACTGCAATTTTTCGACGCGGCCGATCAGCTTGAAGTAGAGGTCGAGGTGATTGAGATCGGCAGCTATTCAGCCAAAAACAATACATGGAAATGGGCGTGGAGCAATGCCGCCGGATTGCCTGCGCTGCGCGAGCGCTCGGCAAAAATCAAAGAATTAGCCACATTAACTGGCAATGCCCTCTTTGATTTTGACTATGTGTTTGAAATTGGCGATGAAGCCATGGCTTGGGAGCTGACCGCGATGGCGGTGCATCTGTTAGGCGCATTGGGCTGCTACAAAGCCGCAACCACCAACAATGGCGACGCCACATTTTTAGCGATTATGGCGCTCAAGCCGCGCAGTTAATCGTGGTTAAACAGGCCTGAGATGGATTGATCAATGCTTCGATGCTCGGACAATCCATCGCTGATGGCGCGTAAATCTCTGCGGGGCTTGCGCCCTAAAAAACCCAAGGTATCAGCCTCTGGCTATTTGCTGTCAAAGCTTAGCGGGCAATACTACAGAAATTTAGGCGATATTCAGATTACGTGTTGATGGTGATTAAAGCTTCGCGGCATTCCCTCTCCCTTGATGGGAGAGGGCGTAGGGTGAGGGTGATACTACGGCGTATATTTTAAGCTCAACACCCCCATCCCAACCTTCCCCCGTCGAGGGGGAAGGCGTTGAAGTCGATCTGCTCAAGCACTTGTATAGCCTATCAACATCCAATCTGAACATTGCCGAAATTTAGCAGCAATCTGATTACTTAAACGGGCTTAAGCTCCGATACGGCGCAGCGAGTGGGTCACCGATAAATACGCCTTGTGCCGGCCATGCAACGCTTTTCCAGTAGGCCTCAACCGCCGTTGCGCCGCTCAAATAATGCGCTAATAACACTTGCGGATGCGGGAATTTTTGTGGGTAGCTATACGGCTCGCTCACCGTGCCGTAGCTGGCGGTTGCACCGCTTTCTAGCCATTGCATACTGCTCATTTGCCCGCTATCGGTCAGCATGCCGCCGAACGACGTTAAATGATCGGCCAGCGCGCCGGGTACAAAGCGCAGCGTTGCTAGATCGGCCACGTTCGCCAAACCCGTTTGGTAAATCAGAATATCGCTTTTATCTTTCAGCGTATTGGCGTGGATATTTTCGATTTTAATCGCTGGTTTTTTGACGATTTGACTCGGCGGAAACAAGGCCGCGCGCGAGCTGCGGGCTTGATCCGTTGTCGTTAAAAAATACGCCGTTGCTTTGGGCTGATTACCCCAAGCTTGCACACCACGATCAATCAATTTTTTAGCACTCGACATATCTTGTGCCGCCAACATCATGCTGGGGCGGATGCCCAAATCGGTAAAAGGTTGCGTTGTTGCGTGATTAAAATACGGCGATGCTGGCGTTGGCTGGCCCAGATTACTGCAGATGCCTTCAATATAACCGAGCGTAATCCCATAGGTCATCCCGATGCAGTTCACCCGATACGGCTTGCTCCACGCCAGCGCCAGCGCTTGAATTTGGGGTGAAAAATGTGCGTCGATTTGCGCTTTGACTTGCTCTAGTTCGCCCTCTGTAATCCACACTCGATCTGTCGGCAGGCTGATTTCGAGAATTTGCTCTGGTGTTAAATGATGCTGATCGGCGTAGTAGGCGGCGATCTCAAGAGACTGTGGATCGTTTTTATTCACCACCAAACCCAGCTGCTCAGGGCCCAATTGATAAGCGGGTGCAGCGGGCTTAGCCTGCAGCTTAGGCGTCGCGGCGAGCGCAACAGCATTAAATAAAGCCAAACCTAAAGCCAGTAAAACTCGCATCGCTCGCGCCAAGTTTAATAAACAACGCATCATAGCGGCAGTGTCGCTGTAATAACAAGTAATCCATAAAAAAGCCAAGCGACAGCGTAAATACAGTTCACTTAACGACAAACCCTGAAAACCTGACGCAGAGGCGCAGAGGCGCGGAGGAAAATCAGGGTTTTTCGATTGATTTTCTCTGTACCTTTGCGTCAAAAGCGACAACTGCAATGAAATCGAGGAAAAAAATGCCGCTCACTTGGCTTAAGTGAACGGCATTAACGCGACAGCGTGGCATTTGATTGAATCCAATGATGTTCAGACTGGGGCTTACTCTCTAAGACTTAAAGCCCGGCCTAAGCGCTGAATAGCGCTAAATCATCGCAACTAACGCTCAATCTCACCCGCCAAGCTCGTGCAGTAATTGCTTAGCGCTGTGGCTTAAATCGCCAGATGGATCAATGGTTAATGTTCGAGCTTGATCCATTCTTAGGTAGTTATTTTGGCTACTGCGCGTATACGCTGGATCGTAGTGTTTATGAATCAGCTCGCTAGATAACTCGATGTCTTTCCCTTCGTCAATCAGCGCATTCCAGTCCGCAAGGACGGCTTTACCGTGCATTTCGACCAATCGGGCCAGTTTGCTTTTAAAATTGGCGGGGTCGTTAAACAAATGTCGGTAGTCGTCGCACAAGAATCGAATTCGATCGTCAACGCTCGCTTCAATCTGAATGCAATCGGCGGCGCGAATCGCCAACATCAAGCTGGCGGGCAAATGGATTAAGCCAATGCGTTTGCTTTCTGCCTCGACAAATACCGGACGACTCGGATCAAACAAGGCCAGCTGGCGCGTTAATAGGCTATCAAACAATTTTTGTGACGGCTGCGCGCTGCTTGGGCTCGCGCCGAGCACTGAGCCGCGGTGCTGCGCCAGCCCTTCTAAATCCAGCGTCTGCGCGCCCGCTTGGGCTAAGGCGGTTAAGAGCCGCGTTTTACCGCAACCGGTGCGTCCGGCCAAAACAATAAAACGCGATGCGGCGGGCAGCGCCGCCAGCTGGAGCAATACATCGGTACGATAGGCTTTATAACCGCCTTGCAATTGCCCGGCTTTCCAACCGATCAAATTTAAACACGTGGCCATTGAGCCCGAGCGTTTGCCGCCGCGCCAGCAATAAATCAACGGTTTCCAGTTTCTAGGCTTGTCTTTAAACGTAGTGGCAAGGTGTAGACCAATATTGCTGGCAACCAGTCCCGCGCCGAGTTTGGTCGCGGCAAACGGGTCTTGCTTATACAGCGTGCCGACAATCACCCGCTCTTCATTACTCAGCACTGGCGCATTAATCGCGCCGGGAATATGGTCGATGGCAAACTCTAGCGGCGTGCGAACGTCGATCACTTCGTCAAATTGGTTTAGATCGGCCAAGGTCGATAACATTTTTCTCACGTTTTTTCACCTTATCCACTCAATCGGTGGATTATCCCACCTACACGGCAGCCGTGGCTAAATTCATCCCGATGCCCTCTCGCCAAAGCGCGACAGGGCTGCTATCTTGGGCCATTGGTTTCTGACTTAGGGGTGGTAATGAGCACAAAATTAACAACTTTATCGCACGGTGGTGGTTGCGGCTGCAAAATAGCGCCGGCCGTGTTATCTGAAATGCTGTCCAAACTACCCACTGCGGCGATGTTTCCCAAGCTCTTGGTCGGCACCGAAACCGCCGATGATGCGGCAGTGTATTGGCTCAACGACGAGCAAGCTTTGGTGGCAACCACTGATTTTTTTATGCCGATTGTCGATGATGCATTCGACTTTGGCCGCATCGCCGCCACCAATGCGATCTCGGATATTTATGCCATGGGCGGCACGCCGATTATGGCCTTAGCGATTGTCGGCATGCCCGTCAATATCTTGCCGATTGAAGATATCCAACAAATCTTGGCTGGCGGCGCTGCTGTGTGCGCCGCTGCTGGTATCCCGATTGCGGGCGGGCACTCGATTGATGCGCCAGAGCCGATTTATGGTTTAGTCGCCATGGGTTTGGTGCACCCTAAACAGCTGAAAAAAAACAGCGACGCCCAAGCTGATGACGTACTGATTTTAGGCAAGCCCTTGGGCATCGGTATTTTGGGTACCGCA
Organism: uncultured Deefgea sp.; assembly: GCF_947072475.1. GTDB lineage: Bacteria > Pseudomonadota > Gammaproteobacteria > Burkholderiales > Chitinibacteraceae > Deefgea. The sequence continues at coordinate 40,725 of NZ_CAMTIA010000001.1, read as the reverse complement.
ATGAAAAAAGGGCTGCTCGATGCTGCGGGCTATCAGCAACTAATTGATACCACGACTCAACTGAATAAAGTCGGCTGTGATTTAGCCAAACTGACTGGCGTGCACGCGCTAACCGATGTCACCGGCTTTGGTCTACTTGGCCATGTATTAGAGGTTTGCCGTGGCGCCCAGCTGACCGCACAAATTAGTGCTGACGATTTGCCGCTATTGTCGGCCGCCGTTGGTTTTGCCCAGCAAGGCATTGGCCCCGGCGCGATTGAACGCAATTTAGCCAGCTTTGGTCCCGATGTTGAATTTGCTGCCAGCGTTGCCGATTGGCAGCAACGCATCATGGCCGATGCACAAACCTCAGGCGGCTTATTAGTGGCCTGCTCCGCCGACGCCGCCGACGAAGTCATGGCTTTATTTCAAGCACAAGGCTTTGCCCAAGCGGCCGTGATTGGTCGCTTGCAAGCGGGTGCTGCTAAGGTGAGCGTGATTTAAAAGCCGTACTCTCGCCCAAACAAAAAGCCCAAGTGATGCAGTATCACTTGGGCTTATTCATTGATACGATGATAGACACATTGACTTACCCGCTGCGTCGCCTAGCCACTACAGCAGTACCGCAAGGTGCTACATGGATAAGGGATTGATGGTTTTAAGTGCCTTCGGCACGTTTATTTACAGTCGCAGTCCGCGACGGGGACCCTCTTTCTTTGACTCGCCAAAGAAAGAGGGGGAAAGAAAGGCGACCCGAGCGCGCCCAGCTCCGCTGTGCCCTCGATTGTCGCAAGCCAAACGATAAAACTGTTTGTCTCGCTTCGCACTCGGTGCGCTTGGACGGGTGATTAAGCCCCAGACCAACGAGCGCGGCACAGCATAAACACCAAGTTAAAACAGAGTGAAAATATCAGCAGTATTCACTTCAAGTACTTAGCCAACAAAAGTACCCGAGCAATACCCTTATTGCACTGAGCCGGTGGCTGGGCTATCGGCATAGAGCGCACCAATATCCACGGCGTCAAACTCGTATTCTTTACCGCAGAAATCACACACGATATGCACATTGCCGCGCTCGGCTAAGACTTCATCGACTTCATCGCGTTCCATCAATTTAATCATGCCGGCAACGCGGTGACGCGAGCAAGAGCAGGCAAAACGGGGCGTGGTGGGGTCAAAGACGCGCACGCTGTCTTCGTGAAATAAACGATACAGCACTTCACGCGCCGGTAATTCCAGCAGCTCTTCGGGCTTGACGGTTTCTGCCAGCGTCACCAAATGTGCATACGATTGGGTTTCGTCGGCTTCAGCTGGCATTTTTTGTAACATCAAACCAGCGGCCATTTTGTTGTCGCTTTTTGCATCGCTGCACGCTAACCACAACCGCGTTTCTAGCTGCTCAGACGCGCTCATATAGTGCTCGATAATTTGCGCTACAGATTGACCGCGTTCCATACCGACCACGCCTTGATACGCTTCGCCCACGGTTGGATCGAGCGTAATCATAAAGCGACCGCGTCCGAGTAATTCAGCCAATGACGTGCCGGGGCCAAAAGTTTGGATCTTTTCGGCGTCCCAGCGGGCGGTAGCGCGCATGGTGCGATCGGACGTGAATTCAATCACGATCAATTGCACCGCACCGGTACCGTGCATTTGCATAATCAAGGTGCCGTCAAATTTGAGCATCGCCGACAGCAAAGCACTGGCCGCCATCAATTCGCCAATAATGCGTTGCAGCACCAGCGGATAGTCGTGACGAAGTAAAACTTCTTTGTACGTCGCATCAAGCTGAACCAACTCACCGCGTACTGGGGCTTTATCAAATAGGAAACGCTCTAAAATATCTTTCATTCGATTCTCTTTATTTAGTCATTAGGTAAAGGCCAACAAACAACACCACATGCGATCAACGCGATTGCCAAGCAAGATGCTTTAAACAACAAGTGGGAGCCAAAGCCCCCACCATTTCAAGCGAATGCGCCGTAACGACCGTACTAACGCACCACAACAAGGTCTTCAAATCGTCTTGCGCTAGTTTCTGGATGACCAAGGTTTTATATCTGGGTGTTACGCATTCATCTCGACCGAGTACAGCGTCATCGGCAAGCTGGAAGCCACGTCAAACATACAACCAGTTTCAACACCCACTTTGGCGATTTCGCTGGCACTCAGTTGCGAATACACCGCGTGCATCGCGCCAATCGCATAGTCGCGGCCACTGCCGCTGGCCCAAAAACGCTCAAATTCATACACTTCGCGCAAGCTATACACGCCAAAAATACCGTGTCGATTCACAATCAACACCGTCATCTGGCTCGATTCATACGCGTCGTCGTCTTCTTCGTCGGTTTTCAGAAAAAAATCGTCTTTTAACTTGCGATGTAATTTGCGGAATGATTCAAAAATGGCGGCGCGATTAGAAAAATCAAGCTTTTTGACTTTTTTTAATGCCGATTGCAAAACCAAATCGTGTGCGGCGCTACCGCAAATGGCGAAATAATTATCGTCATATTGAAAAATCTTATTCCAGCGCGCATCGTCCATCGCGGCTAAACGCGTGTCGCCAAAGGTCGACTGACTATCAGCGGCAATGGCGCAATGCCCGTCTTTTTTTACTACCACAATGGTTGTCATTGTCAGCTCTCCTGCAAAAGCGAATCCTGCGCTCGCTTAAGTGGCTTGTTTTAATAAGGCAACTAAACGTAATAATGCATGGTATACCGCTGCAGATCTTACTGCAGAACGATTTCCAGCAAATACCTGCTTCTCGGTATGAATCCCTTCTGGCGTTGCAAATGCAAACCACACCGTACCCACCGGCTTGTCGACACTGCCGCCGGTTGGCCCAGCCACCCCAGAGACCGCCACCGCCCAACGCGCCGCCGCGCCATCGGCAGCACCTTGCGCCATCGCCGCCACCACCGGCTCACTCACCGCACCGAGCTCATCAATAAATGCTGGCGGTACATCGAGCAGGCTGACTTTGGCTTGATTGGCATAGGTAATATAACCGCGCTCAAACCAGGCACTCGATCCGGCGATTTCGGTAATCGCGGCGGCAATCAAGCCACCAGTGCAAGATTCGGCGGTCGCAACGGTTTCACCGCGCGCCAATAGCCGTTGCCCGAGTTCGGTCGATAAGGCTTCAATTTCAGAACTAAACATCATGCGGGCCCAATACAGTCATAAAAATAAGCCAATTAAAAATAAGCCAATGCCCCATGGTCAATGGTCAATGCCAGCGGGTACTGACCATGGATGCAGGGCGATGCTTTGCCCAAATCACCCGTTCAATCGCCCCGCAGCCCAAGATCGGGCTTAAGGCGACGCAATCCAATTAAGACGCTTCTTCAACCGCTGGCGCTTGAATAAAGTGCTCGCGGTAATATTTCAACTCATCAATCGATTCAACAATATCTGCCAAAGCGGTATGCGCGCCGCGCTTTTTAAAGCCTTTGGCAATCGCTGGTTGCCAACGTTTGCAGAGCTCTTTGAGCGTAGATACATCCAGATTGCGGTAATGGAACCAGCTTTCTAATTGCGGCAAGTAGTTCACTAAAAAGCGCCGATCTTGATGCACCGAATTACCGCACAATGGCGATGCGCCTTTAGGCACGTATTGCGAAATAAATTCAATCAATTGCGCCTCAGCCTGCGCCTCGGTAGTGGTTGATGCTTTTACTTTGGCGGTCAAACCCGAATTACCGTGGGTTTTAACACACCATTCATCCATTGAGTCGAGCAAGGCGTCGTCTTGGTGAATCACAAAAACGGGGCCTTCGGCGACGATATTTAAATCATTGTCGGTAATGACCACGGCAATTTCGATGACACGGTCGGTTTCAGGCTCCAAACCCGTCATTTCCATGTCGACCCAGATGAGTCGGTTCTGGTCTTGTGGCATACTGAGCAATTCCCGAGAAAAAACATCATTTTACTTCATGACAGACCTTTTTAGCGCTACACAATTTTCACTACTTTTCCTGTTTGCCCTGATGGCGAGTGTTTTATTACAGCTTTGGTTAGCACTGCGTCATATCAACCATGTAAAACGACATAGCAACGCGGTTCCAGCAGAATTTGCCGAACAGATTACCCTCGCTTCACATCAAAGGGCGGCGGCGTATACCGTGGTCAAAACGCGCTTTGGGATGATGACGACGATTTTTGATGCCATGATCTTGACGGCGTTTACTCTAGGCGGCGGTATTGCGTGGTTATCCCATCTCACCGCACAGTGGTTTACCCCCGATAGTTTAGGGCACGGCATTGCGCTAATTGCCAGCTTGGCGGTGGTCAGTAGCCTATTGTCGCTGCCGTTTTCTTTGGTCTCGACCTTTGTGATTGAGTCGCGCTTTGGTTTTAACCAAATGAGCGCCAAGCTGTTTATCACCGATCTGGCCAAAACCACGCTCATCGGCGCAGTGATTGGCCTGCCATTAATTGCAGCGGTATTGTGGCTGATGGGGGCAATGGGCGAATATTGGTGGCTATGGGTTTGGTTAACCTGGCTGGGATTTTCGCTGACGTTGATGTGGGTGTTTCCAACTTTTATCGCGCCGCTATTTAATAAATTTATTCCCATGGAAGACGGCGAAGTAAAAGCACGGATCACTGCCCTACTCACGCGCTGCGGCTTTCAATCCAATGGCTTATTTGTGATGGATGGTAGCAAACGTTCATCGCATGGCAACGCCTACTTTACTGGCTTGGGTAAATCCAAACGCATCGTGTTTTTTGATACGCTACTCAAGCATTTATCACCGTCAGAAATCGAAGCGGTGTTGGCGCATGAATTAGGCCACTTTAAGCATCGCCATATTGTGAAACGCATCGTCTGGACTTTTGCGCTGATGCTGGGCTTTTTATGGCTACTGGGTCAGCTCAAAACCCAGTTGTGGTTTTACCAAGGTTTGGGCGTGACTACGCCATCCACAGCGGCGGCTTTATTGCTGTTTTTTATGGTGCTGCCGGTGTTTACTTTTTTGTTCTCGCCGCTGAGCTCGATGATGTCGCGCCGCCATGAATATGAAGCTGATGCTTTTGCGGCCAGCCAAAGCTCCAGCGCTGATTTAATCAATGCCTTGGTGAAGCTTTACCGCGACAATGCGGCAACGCTGACACCAGATCCTTGGCACAGCTTGTTTTATGACAGCCATCCGCCAGCCAGTTTACGCATTGCTGCCTTGCAACGACTTGCTGTGTAATTTGGTTTGGGCTTATTCAGCAGCTTGGACTACAACAGAGAAAACCCACACTGGAGCTCTGCGATGTCTTTAATTACCGAATCATGTAATCAAGCTGCGCCCAAACTCGATACGCTGGCGGTTGAAATGCTGTGTACCGAGCTAGACGATTGGTTTGTCGTGAATGACGGCCTAGAAAAAACGTTTCGCTTTCGCAGTTTTTATGAAACGATAGCGTTTACCAATGCAGTGGCGTTTATTGCCCACCAGCATAATCATCATCCTGATATCCAACTGAGTTTTAGCCGTTGCAAACTGACATGGAATACCCATTCAGCCAACGGCTTAACTCGTAATGACTTTATCTGCGCCGCGTGCGTAGATGCACTTCCAAAGGCCTCATGACCGAAACAGCCCGCATTGTGACTAGCTATGGCAAGGTTTACATCGTAGAACTTGCCGATGGCCGCCGTCTTTCCGCCTCAACCCGAGGCAAAAAAACCGATTATGCCTGTGGCGATCAAGTTGATATCGACGTGATCAATCTTGAGCAAGCCGTCATCAATAAAGCATTACAGCGTAAAACCCTGCTCTATCGCTCGGATGCTTGGCGCAGCAAAATGATTGCCGCCAATGTCACGCAGATTGTGATTGTGGTGGCGACTGAGCCGAGCTTTTCTGATGAGCTGATTAGCCGCGCCCTCATCGCCGCCGAAGCTGAAGGCATACGCCCAGTGATTTGCTTGAATAAGTGTGATTTGCCAGTCGCTGATGCCGCTAGAGAACGTTTGGCGTATTACACGGGCTTAGGCTACCCAGTGGTTGAAATTTCAGCCAAACAAGATTTAAGCCCGCTCACGCCTTGGCTAGAAGGCCAAGTGTCGGTCTTGGTTGGGCAATCGGGGATGGGAAAATCAACCATTACCAATGCCTTGATTCCCGAAGCCAATGCCCGCGTAAAAGAAATCTCCACCGCGCTCGATTCGGGTAAACACACCACCACGCATGCTCAGTTGTATAAACTCAATGCCACCTCTGAGCTAATCGACTCACCCGGTTTGCAATCTTTTGGTTTGGCGCATATTGGGGTTGAAGATTTACCGCGCTTAATGCCCGACATGGCGCGCCATCTTGGACAATGCCGCTTTCACAATTGTCGCCACCGCCAAGAGCCAGGCTGCGCCATTCACGCTGCGATTGCCGAAGGAACGATCTCACAAGAGCGTTTAAACTTTTTGCAGCGCTTGCAAGATGAACTCAGCGCAGCCGCTGCCAGTAAATACTAAGGGTATTCATCTGTGGGCTTTACCCAATAAAGCCCACAGGAATATACCCCAACCTCAGTGCAAACGCTTTATTTCAAACGCTGCTTACGTCGCTGATGCCAGCTCCAATAAATCCATAAACGCCACAACAGATGCACCCCGACATAACAACACAACGCCAAAATCGCCGCCAACAACGGTAAACCGATCAAGAGTGGCGCGCCTAAGGCTTGCACCCAAGTCCACATTGCCGGTAGCCAATCGCTCCAAGACAATGCACTCCACGAGGGCATCACCACCATTTGCACTGCAGCACTACTGCCGGTCACCCAAACTCCCAAGCGATACGCCAGCCAATAAATTGGCGCAATGGTCAGTGGGTTGGTATAGAAAGTCCCCAAAATGGCAACCGGTAAATTAACGCGAAAAATCAAACATAAAATCGCCGAAGTAATCACCTGCAATGGCCCCGGAATCAGGCCACCAATCATGCCGACGGCTAAGCCCCCAGCGACGGATTTTCGATTGAGATGGAATAAATTGGGATGCTCAAACCAAGGGGCAAAACGCCGTAAAAAGCGATTGTCTAGCATCGCCGCATGGTCGGGCAGCCAGCGGCGGAGGTATTTTCGAGGCATTCGGTTATTTTTCCAATGATTTAGCTATGACAGACTGCATTATTGCCGCAAAATTCAATGATTCGTTTACGTTGTAGAAAATTATGGTTGCCGTTACTCGTCCTCTAGCCCAATCGATTGCCGAAGCTGCCGATCCTGACCGTTGGTTAATTGCGCTTTCTGAGCGTTATCCACCGCAGGATATTATTCGTTTACGTGAAGCATTAGACTGGGCGGCGGAGCTGTACCAAGGCTCAGTCAATCCGGATACACAAACGTCTTTGTTTATTCATGCGGTTGCCAGCGCGTCCATCGTTGCCGATTTACGCATGGATGCCAATGCAGTGATCGCAGCCTTGCTGTTTTGTGCGCCCGATACCCTCAGCAATGCCACCGAGCAAATTAGTAAACGCTTTGGCAGTACCGTTACCGCCTTGGTCGAAGGGATTATCAAGGTCAGGCAATTACGCCAATTGGCGCAGCCACAGCAAGGCAAGGCCGCCGACTACGCGCAGCAGGTCGAAGCGCAGCGCAAAATGCTGCTGGCGATGGTGGAAGACATTCGTGCGGTACTGATTAAGCTCGCTTGGCGCACGCAAACCATGCATAGCTTAGCCAATGTCAACGAAGAACAACGCCGCATTATTGCCCGTGAGACCTTAGATTTATTCGCGCCCTTGGCCAATCGCTTAGGTGTTTGGCAAATCAAATGGGAGCTCGAGGATTTAGGTTTCCGGTATTTGCATACCGATACCTATAAAAAAATCGCCAAATTACTTGATGAACGCCGCGTTGATCGTGAGCATTTTATAGGCGATGTGATCAGTAAACTACGTAGCGAATTGGCGCTCGCAGGTGTGACACATGTTGACCTAATGGGGCGGCCAAAACACATCTACAGCATCTGGAAAAAGATGCAACAGAAAAAGCTCGATTTTTCTGAGCTGTATGATATTCGCGCCGTTCGGGTGCTGGTGGATGATGTTAAAGATTGTTATACGGTGCTCGGCATCGTGCATAACCTCTGGCAACCGATTCCCGGTGAGTTTGACGACTATATCGCCCAGCCCAAAGGCAATTTTTATCGCTCTTTACATACGGCGGTGATTGGCCCGGCCGATAAAGCGGTCGAGGTGCAAATTCGCACGTTCGATATGCATGAACACGCTGAATTTGGCGTGGCGGCTCACTGGCGTTACAAAGAAGGTGGCAAAGGCGATTCACGCTATGAAGAAAAAATTGCCTGGTTACGCCAATTGCTCGATTGGCGCGAAGATTTAGCCAATGAAAGTGATTTTTCCGATGCGTTTAAAGCCGAATTATTCGACGATACGATTTATGTCCTTACCCCAGCGGGGCGCGTCATTTCGCTACCCAAGGGCAGTACGGCGGTCGATTTTGCTTATCATTTGCATACCGATTTAGGCCACCGTTGCCGTGGTGCCAAAGTCAATGGCGCGATTGTGCCGCTGGGCACGCCACTGGAAAATGGCCAACGCGTTGAGATTTTAGCCGCCAAAGAAGGTGGCCCAAGCTTAGATTGGCTGCATCAAGGTTATGTTAAAAGCCATCGCGCCAGCCAAAAAATTCGGCACTGGATACGTCAGCAGCATCTGGATATTGCCATCGAGGCCGGTCGTACTTTATTTGATAAAGAAGCGTCTCGCGCTGGGGCGAATAATATTAGCCAAGAGCTGATCGCCCAAAAACTCGGCTATAAGCAAATCGAAGATGTATTTGCCGCGCTAGGCCAAGGCGAATGCTCTTTGCGCGCATTAGCGATGGCCTTTGCCGAGTCGCTGGCACCACAAGAAGTCGCCGACCAAACACCTGAGCTCATGGTTAAAACCGCCCGCGCTAATCAAAGTGGCGAAGGCATTTTAATCGAAGGCATCGATAAATTAATGACGATGCTGGCGCGCTGCTGCAAACCCGTTCCGCCCGATCATGTGATGGGCTTTGTGACCAAGGGACGCGGAATTTCGATTCATCGGACCGATTGCAGCGCACTCAAACGACTAGCGACTGAAGCGCCAGAGCGACTGATTAAAGCCGATTGGGGGCAATCAGCGGGGCATGTGTTTTCAGTGGATATTTTGGTGGAAACGCTAGAGCGAGCGAGTATGTTGCGCGACTTATCCGACGTGATGGTCAGAGACAAAATCAATGTGACTGCGGTGCATACGCAAAACAAAGATGCCCGTTCACAAATGCGGTTTACGATTGAAATCCGCGATAACGAGCAACTGCAAAAAGTCTTTGTTCGCCTAAAGGATGTCCCGGGCGTGATTCGCGTTTCCAGACAATAAAAGCGATAAAACAGAGGCGCACCTCGGTGCGCCTCAGACCATCACAATCTCAAGCTACAGCCCTTAGCGGTGCTTAATTTCGCCGGCTTTAACGATTTTTAGGCAGTTGGTGCCGCCGCCCATACCGACCACATCGCCAAAAGTAAAGGCAATCAAATCGCCGACTTGCACAATGCCACGGCGCAGCATTTCGACTTCGGCACGCACCAATAAAGATTCACGATCGGTATTGTCATGCGACAGCATCACCGGCTCTACGTCACGGAACAATGACAAGCGATTGTAGGTTTCGGCTTCTGGCGTTAAGGCATAAATTGGCACACCACTAATTACGCGAGACATCCACAATGCCGACGAGCCAGATTGCGTCAATGCGGCAATCACTTTGACATTCAAATGATTCGACGCAAACAAAGCCGCCATGGAAATGGTTTGATCAACGCGAGAATACTCACCCTCTAAAAGCGCCGCATTGCTGACTTTATAATCTTGCGATTTTTCGGCCTCAACACACACCCGCGCCATCGACTCAACGGTTTCCACGGGATAACTACCCGACGCCGTTTCGGCCGACAGCATCACCGCATCGGTGCCGTCTAACACCGCATTGGCCACATCAGACACTTCGGCGCGCGTTGGCACTGGGCTCGAAATCATCGACTCCATCATTTGCGTTGCCGTAATGGTGAGCTTATTCATCGCGCGTGCGGCTTTAATCATGCGCTTTTGTAGTGCCGGTACTGCTGCATCACCCACTTCAACCGCCAAATCACCGCGCGCCACCATAATGCCGTCCGACGCAGTCAAAATATCTTCTAAATTACCAATCGCTTCGGTGCGTTCAATTTTGGCAATCAGCAATGCCTTACTGCCCGCAGCTCGGAGCAAGGTGCGCGCCATATACATATCGGCACCACTTTTTGGAAACGAGACCGCAACATAATCGGCACGCAACTTGGCAGCTACTTTGATGTCGTCCATGTCTTTGGCGGTTAAAGCCGGGGCTGTTAAACCGCCGCCTTGGCGATTAATGCCTTTATTGTTTGAGAGCGTGCCACCGACTAACACGGTGGTGAATACTTTCGCGCCCTCGACATGATCCACTTGCAGTTTGACCTTGCCATCATCGAGCAGCAACACCACCCCGCTTGCTACATCGTTGGGCAGCTCTTTGTAATCTAAGCCAACGGTGTTTTGATTGCCCAGCTCGCATTCAGCATCAAGGATAAATTTGGCGCCATTTTTTAATTCAATTTTATTTTTTTCAAACTTACCGACGCGAATTTTAGGGCCTTGCAAATCGACCATAATGGCAATCGGACGATTGAGTTTTTTGGCAATTTCACGCACCAAGGCAGCGCGATCTAAATGATCTTGTGCGGTGCCATGCGAGAAATTCAATCGGACCATATTCACTCCAGCCACAATCAGTTGTTCCAAGATAGCGACATCATTGGACGAAGGGCCTAAGGTTGCGACAATTTTTGTACTGCGTGACATGAATTTCTCCTGAACGAATGCGCTGACACTATTGACGTATAGCCTAGGGCAACAATCACCCCATAGCGTTGATTAATGTCATTTTGCTGCAAGGTAGTCAATTATTTAGCCACAGTCGTGGCAACAGCATCACAATCTACCAGTCAGCACGGCTCCGGTCGGTTGCCATTGGCTTGAGCGATTCAAACTCAATATCCAGCCCCCCGATCACAGCTGGCAGAAGCACCGCCCTTGCGGTACAATCGCCGCCGTAGTCCTCGTAGTACAACGGATAGTACCAGTGCCTCCTAAGCGCTAGATACAGGTTCGATTCCTGTCGGGGACACCAGCAATGACAAAAGCCCCAATGTGGGGCTTTGTTGTTTCTGTTACTGCCGCGCGTTTAATATCGCCCTAAACGGCTATTAAATTCATCGAGCAGTTTTTGCTCTTGCTGCCCTTCTTTGCGTAATTCAGCTTGATTGTGCCGATCGCGTAAGGCTTCAAATGCTTTTACTTTGCGCTCGCAGCTTTGCCAATCCGTTTTATGCCGTTCATATTCCAACGCTAAACGTTCCACTTCAAAGATTTGCTGATCGGCAGCGCCATCGAGTTTGGCCAAAAACAATTGATAATCACGCCACTGGCCAATCGACATGCCGGTTTGCGCACTATTGGCCAAGCGAGCGCGGTATTCATGCCGAAAGCCATCCACTTGCTCAAGCTTATTGCGCGCCAATAACCACGCTGCTTGCGCGGCTTGCATCAGCCGTGCCGCGTCTTCGCGCTGATCAATCGCCAGTTGCAATAAAAAAGCAAAACGAAATTGCGCCACTCAATCACATCCCAAATAATTGCGCTAACTTCACTCTAGCGCCTTCGTAGCTTTCTTGTTCGTGAATGCCTTGTTGCAAAAAAGCTTCAAAACCGGGATGCCGACGTATCGCTTCATCGAGCACCGGATCGGACCCCGGCACATATGCGCCAACGCTGATTAAATCGCGGCTACGCTGATAGCGAGCATACAAGTGCTTAAATTGACGCACTAAATCAAACTCAGGCTGGCTAATAATATCGTGCATTACCCGTGAAATAGACGCTTCGATATCAATCGCCGGATAATGCCCAGATTCCGCCAATTGCCGTGACAAGACAAAGTGACCATCTAAAATCGCGCGGGCATTGTCAGCGATGGGATCTTGCTGATCGTCCCCTTCTGACAACACAGTATAAAAAGCCGTAATTGAGCCGCCACCCTCCCGACCATTGCCAGCCCGCTCGACCAATTGCGGTAAACGCGCAAATACCGAAGGCGGATAACCTTTGGTTGCGGGGGGCTCACCAATGGCCAGGGCGATTTCTCGCTGCGCCATCGCATAGCGGGTTAAGGAATCCATAATCAGCAGTACATTTTGCCCTTGATCGCGAAAATACTCGGCAATGCTGGTCGCGTAAGCGGCACCATATAAACGCAGCAAAGGCGGCGTATCGGCCGGCGCCGCGACCACCACACTGCGCGCACGGCCTTCGTCACCCAGAATGTTTTCAATAAAATCTTTAACCTCTCGGCCCCGCTCACCGATTAAGCCCACCACCACCACATCGGCCTTGGTGTAACGCGCCATCATGCCAAGCAGCACCGATTTACCCACCCCAGAACCGGCAAATAAACCCAAGCGTTGCCCGCGCCCAACCGTCAGCATGGCGTTAATGGCGCGCACGCCAACGTCCATCACTTGCTTGACAGGTTCTCTATCCATGGGGTTATACGGACGGGCAAATAAGGGCTGATAGCTCTCAAATTGCAGCGGTCCTTTGCCGTCGAGTGGCCGCCCTAAGCCGTCTAAAATTCGATTGAGTAATCCCCATCCGACCGGCACTTGCCGACCATGATCTTCAACACGCCGCTGCGCTACGCGAGGTTTGCCAAATTCGGGCTCCCACGCGGAAAAATCCTCCAGTGGAATCACTGCCGCGCCGGGCTCAACGCCATACACTTCAGCAATCGGCATTAAAAAAAGCCGACTTTCTTGAAAACCCACCACCACCGCTTCGACTGAATGGCCATTGGGCGTCATCACTTGGCACGATGCGCCAATCGGCAGCCGCAAACCAACCGCTTCGAGCACCATGCCCGAAACACGCGTTAAACGCCCACGCGGCTGGCAGGGCCGAATCGCAGCAATGGCCGAGCCGCAATCATTGAGATAGCTCTGAATTAATTGAATTGGCGTGCTCATAAACTAAGTGAGCTCAGCGTCGGCCGCGGGCGCCAAAGACGGTGACGGTGGCGATAGCGATAGCGATGGCGATGGCGATGGCGATGCATCGATGATCGCTACGGATTCAAGATCCGTGCTTACTGGTGGCAGTGGCGTTTCTAAATGCGGGGCTGCAGGTGCCGCCTGCGTTTCTTCCGCCGGGTATTGCCCCCAAGCTAAATCAGTTCGCTCACTGCGTTTCAATACCCTAAGAATATTTTCCCAGCGCGACGCCAGAGAAAAAGACAACTGCGTGGCGGGTGTTTCAATTTTGCAGCTGCCACTCAATAAATTGGGATCGGCGACCAAACGCCAAACGTCGTCAGGCAATTCAATTTGTAGCGACGAGTGCAGCAATTCAAAATCTTCGGGCGACAAAAATAAGCGCGATGGGTGGGTCGCCGTTGGGATCATTGCTAAGGCCTCACGGATCGGGGCCAGCAATTGCTTGGGCTGACTTTTTAGTTCATCACAAATCATTTGTCTTGCCGCGAGCAAAGCCAAATCGAGTACCGACTCTGCCAATTGTGCCTCGCCCTGCGCTAAGGTTTCGGTGATATGCCCCAGTAAATGCAGCAATTGCTGCGTTTCGGCCTCCCCAGCCAAGCGTCCCGCCTCTAAACCCGCTTGAAAACCTTCATGATGCGCTTGCTGCTGAATGGCTTCGATCTCTTCTGCGGTGGGTAGCGGCAAGCTCGGCTCATCGGGCAAAGCCGCCTCCGGCGCCAACTCCGGCGACGCCAGTAGCTCAGATATAGGCTCGATCACCTCAGGCGTTTCAACTACAGGTGGAGCGGGTGTGGCCTTGGGGGTATCAAGGAGAGAATTAAATTGCCAGAGCTGAAACTCAGATAGCTCTTCGCGTGGAATCACGCGACGATGGGGTCCTGACATGGTGTTCCTTAATCAACTAAACCCTCGCCGCCGCCGCCGCCCAATACAATTTGTCCTTCATCGGCCAGGCGACGTACGATTTTAAGAATTTCTTTTTGCTCGCCTTCGACTTCAGAAAGTTTAACCGGCCCTTTTGCTTCTAGATCTTCACGCAACATTTCTGCCGCGCGTTGTGACATATTTTTAAATATTTTTTCGCGTAATGCTTGGCTGGTGCCTTTGAGCGCGACCACCAAAGAATCAGATTGAACTTCACGCATCAAGAGCTGGATACCACGGTCATCAATGTCCAACACATTGTCGAAGGTAAACATTTTGTCTTGAATTTTTTGCGCCAGTTCAGGATCGTATTCACGAATATTGGCAACCGCCGAGGTTTCCACCGCGCTGCCCATAAAATTGAGCATATCGGCCGCCATTTGCACCCCGCCCATGGCACTTTTTTTCAGTTTATCAGTGCCTGACAAAAGCTGCGTTAAGACATCATTCAGTTCTTTTAATGCCGCCGGCTGCACGCCCTCTAAGGTTGCAATCCGTAGCAAGACATCATTGCGTAAGCGCTCAACAAAATGCCCCATGATTTCTGACGATTGATCCGGCTCTAAATGCACCATGATGGTGGCAATAATCTGCGGATGTTCGTTTTTAATCAATTCAGCCACCGCAATGGCATCCATCCATTTAAGCGATTCAATGCCGTTATTGTCATTGCCTTGCAAGATTCGATCGAGCAAATTGGCGGCTTTATCGGTACCCAGAGCCTTGGTTAAGACCGAACGAATATATTCATCGGCAGCGCCCAAATTGGCGCGATTTTGCGTCGAAGCAATGAAATCCCCGAGCACTTTGTCCATATCTTCGCGCTTGACCGAATTCATATTCGCCATCGCAAAACCAATTTTTTGAACTTCTTTCGGTCCTAAAAACTTAAAAATTTCAACCGCACAATCCTCACCCAAAGACATTAGTAATAAGGCTCCACGATTGACGCCGTCTTCATTTATATTGGCTGCCATCTCGATGACTCCTAAGACATTTTATTGGGATCGGATTTCTCCGCATTAACCATCATCCATTCACGCAAAATCGTTGCGACCATGCGCGGATCATTTTTAGCCAACTCTTTAGCTTGCTGCAATAAGTCAGCAAAAGCCGACATTTTTTGCTGCTCGTCCTCGCTCTCACTGGCCGGCCCTTTCGAATCTGGCGAGAAGTGCTCGCCGACCGGCATATCCCCCAAATCAAGCTCGGTGGTGCGGGCCGCTTCGCGAGAGCGCGTGATGTCTTTCATCAGCGGTCGAACAATAAAGAAGAGTAAATAAATCACCGCCACTAAAATCACCAACGCTTTTAAGACGTCTGGGCCATTATTTTGCACATAACTTAAAGCGCGATCTTGTAATGGTTTTTCTTCCAAAGGAATCGATTCAGCAAAAGCGGCATTCACCACGTTCACCGAGTCGCCACGCTCTTTGTTATAACCAATTGCCTCGCGCACCAAATTGTTAATCTGTAGCATTTCTTGCGGCGAGAATGGCACATACGACAACTTGCCATCTTTATCTTTGCCAGCCTTGTAATTGAGCACCACCGCTGCAGAAAGGCGCTTAACAGCCCCCACTGACTGCTTCACATGCTGGATGGTTTTATCCACTTCAAAATTAGTCGTGGCCTCTTTACGCGAATTGCTTTGTGTGGCCGGCAATATGGCGCTCGCACCAGAAGCAACGGGTGCCGTAATCGGCGCGAGTGCCGCACCTGGCGGCTGATTAGATAATGCGCCTGGCACGCCCATCGCCATCTCTTCGCTCGATTTACCCGCTTGCTCCAACGATTGCAAACTACGAATCGCAGCGGCATTGGGCGGCGAATTAGGGCGATACGTTTCTGACGTTTGCTCTATTTCAGAAAAATCGAGCTGGGCCGTGACTTCGGCGCGCACATTGCCTTTACCGACAATCGGCGCCAAAATCGTTTCTAGTCGCTCAACAAAGCCTCTTTCAACGGTATTGACATACTGCAGCTGGCGCTGATCTAAGGTGCCCTTATTTAAATCGGCTGAGCGCGATAATAAATTGCCATCTTGATCGACCACCGTCACATTGGTCACCGGCATCCCGGGAATACTCGATGACACTAAATGGATAATGCCCGCGACCTGCCCACCATCAAGCACGCGGCCCGGATGTAAAGTAAGCACAATCGACGCCGATGGTTTTTGCTGATCACGCAAAAATACCGTTTGCTTTGGCGTTGCCAAATGCACCCGGGCTTTTTCTACTGAAGAGATACTTTCAATCGAGCGAACTAACTCACCTTCGATTGCTCGCTGATAATTGACTTGCTCAGTAAACTGAGAAACACCAAATTTTTGATTGTCGATTAACTCAAAACCGGTATTGGCCGCTTTAGGTAAACCTTGCGCCGCGAGTTTGAGCCGAACATCGTAGATTTTTTCTGCTGGAACTGAAATCATGCCAGCATCGAGCTTGTAGGGGATATTGAGCTGCTGCAAAGACTGAATGACTGCGCCACCGTCTTTATCTGGCAAATTGGTAAATAAAATGCGATACGCCGGCTCGCGTGACCACATTAACGAACCAAGGACCCCAGCAACAATAATGGCCAGCATCACCATGGCCAACATTTTACGCGCAGCAGGCATCTCGCTGAAGCGCTGACGCAGCCCACCGAAATTTCCTGCTCTAACTATGGTGTTATCTGTCGCGACGCCCGCTTCTGCCATACCTTACCGATTTTCAAGGTGTCAGGTTTATACCTGCATATTCATCACTTCTTGATAGGCAGTCACTAGCTTATTGCGTACTTGCACCATGGTTTGAAAACTCAAACTGGCCTTTTGCAATGAAACCATCACATCTTGTAAATTCGCGTCAGAATCGCCCGACTGAAAAGCCGCTTGCTGGGCTTGTGCGCCTTGCGATACTTGGTTCACTTGGTCGATGGATTGTTTTAGTAACTCGGCAAAATCAGGTGCTCCCGCTTCGGCTGCTTTTGCTGCTGGCTGACCAGATGCTAAAGCAGACATCGACCTTAACTCGCCGAGAACCTGATCTATTCCTTGCACGCTCATAACTACCTATCCTTCTTGGCAAAATTGTAGGGGCGCAAGGCGATGGCGGCAAGCAAATACTGCGCCCTGTCGCATCAAACTGGTAAATTGCCGTCTTGTTCGCGGTATTGCGCCAATTTATAGCGCAAAGTCCGTTCACTCATTCCCAATTTCTCTGCGGCAGCCTTTCTCACCCCTTGCGTTGACTTCAATGCTTCAAGAATTAAATTCTTTTCCATCTCTTTCATATTGCCCGAGGCCATGCTGGCATCGGCATGCAGCACGACTGCTACATCAACGGCAGAATTTGCCGCATCGTGTGGCAAATACAAATGTTCAACGGCAATTTCATCCCCTGGGGCCAAAATTAAAGCCCGCTGAATCACATTGTCTAATTCGCGAATATTGCCCAACCAACGATGCGCTTTGAGTGCTTGTTCTGCTGCTGGCGTCAAATGAGGCAAACGGCGCTGATAAGCGACTGAATACGTAGAAAGCATAGATCGTGCCAAAGGAATTAAGTCTTCCAAGCGCTCGCGCAGCGCCGGAATACGCAAAGGAAAAACATTCAAACGATAAAATAAATCTTCACGAAAACGCCCAGCTTTAACCTCAAGACTGAGATCTCGATTGCTGGTGGCCAAGATGCGAATATTCAAGCTAATCGATTTCACGCCACCGACGCGTTCCAACTCACGTTCTTGTAACACGCGAAGGAGTTTGGCCTGCAAGGCCAATGGCATTTCGGTCACTTCATCCAGCAATAAAGTACCCCCTTGCGCCTGCTCAAACTTACCGATGTGATGACTTGCCGCACCGGTGAACGCCCCTTTTTCATGGCCAAATAAAGTCGACTCGAGTAGCTGTTCAGGGATCGCCGCACAGTTAATCGCTATAAATGGTTTATTGGCCCGAGGACTATGCCGATGAATGTAGCGCGCCATGACTTCTTTGCCCACGCCCGATTCCCCGGTCAACATGATTGAAGCATCGGCCAGGGCGGCTCGGCGAGCAATCGCCATAAGCTGGCGCATCGCGGGCGCCTCTGCCAACACCTCATCCCCCTCCATATCGGGTAGCCGATATTTTTCTACTTGCGCCAACAATAAATCCGGTTCAAAGGGTTTGGGTAAGTAATGACACGCGCCGGCATGCAGCGCGGAGACCGCCCGATCAATGACGCCGTAAGCCGTCATCAGCATCACAGGTAGCCAAGGATATTGCGCTTTGATTTCTTTCAGAAGGGTATCGCCATCCATCGGCTGCATTTGTACGTCGGAAATGACCATACCGACCCGATGTATTTTTAATAATTCTAAAGCAGCCAAACCATCCTCGGCGGCCAATGCTGGATATCCTCCTAATTCAAGCGTATCGAGTAATGCCTCACGTAAGGCATCGTCATCTTCCACAATTAATACCGGTAAAGCCATGTCCTTCCTTTTTAAATCCTAAGCGCCTTGCCACCATTGCTCGCCAACCATGACAATACTTTGTGCGCCATCTCTTTCAAACCAACAATTTCATTCACGCCGCCCACGGCAATCGCTTCTTTGGGCATGCCAAAAACCACGCAACTGGCTTCATCTTGCGCAAAATTATGCGCCCCCGCCTCGCGCATTTCTAGCATGCCCACTGCGCCATCTTTGCCCATGCCGGTCAGAATAACGCCAATTGAGTTACGCCCAGCGACATTTGCGGCCGATCGAAATAACACGTCCACCGAAGGCCGATGCCGATTCACTGGCGGCGCTTGCGACAACTCACACACATAGTTGGCGCCCGAGATACCCAGCAAAAGATGCGAGTGCCCCGGCGCAATATAAGCATGCCCCGGCAAAACACGTTCGCCATGCTCAGCTTCTTTTACCGTAATTCGACATAAAGTGTCTAAACGATTGGCAAACGATTTGGTAAACATCTCGGGCATATGCTGCGCAATCAAAATACCCGGCGCATCCGGAGGCATTGGCACTAAAAACTCTTTTAGCGCTTCTGTGCCGCCGGTTGAAGCCCCCACAATAATCAATTTTTCGGATTTCATCAGTGGTCTTACCGTCTTAGACAATACCGCATCCGCAGTGTAGTTCGCGGCAATATGCGGCTGCGATAGCGTGCTTACTCTCGCCTTGGCGGCCATGCGAATTTTCTCTCTAATTTCTTCTGCATAATCTTGAATGCCTTGCGCAATATTTAATTTTGGCTTGGCGATAATATCCACAGCGCCCAATTCAAGCGCGCGCAATGCCACTTCAGAGCCTTTTTCTGTCAACGAAGAGATCATCAGTACCGGTGTTGGTTTTAAGCGCATTAAACGCGCCAAAAAATCTAAACCATCCATTTTCGGCATTTCGACGTCTAGTGTAATAACATCTGGATTGAGTTCCCTAATTTTTTCTCGCGCGATCAGCGGATCAGGAGCCGCCGCAACACATTCCATATCTGGCGCCGTATCAATCACCTCTTTCAATAAGCTGCGCATTAATGCTGAATCATCAACGACAATCACTCGGATTTTTTGCCCCATTACAGCCTCCCTAACGCATTGAGTTCAGCGCGACGGCTGTGCCGTCATTGATCCTTCTGCCGGACAACAATACAAAAACGGTTGATTCATTTTTTAAGTAAACAACTCAATATCACCACCCTCATCAATATGTGTCAAACGCGCGCCATAGCTTTTTTCTCGTTCAACAATCGTATTATTGTGGACTTCTTTTAACTTCCGAATTAAAACTCGCCCCGTTTGAGAAAAAAAATAAACTTTTCTTGGATAGATATCTAATAAATCTTCAGCAACAATAGGAATGCGCTCTAAAGATAAAAAGCTTTTTACAAATTCTGAATTTTTTAGGCCCACATTAGAAACAGTAAAGCCACGTAACACATTGCCACCACCAAATACTTTTGCCTCTAAACGCGTTTTTTTGGCACCCTGCTTGAGTAATTGATTAATTAAAATTTCCATGGCATATGTGCCATAACGAGTAGATAAACCATTCACTGTCGCCATTGATTCAGCAGATTCTGGTAACATAAAATGATTCATTCCGCCAATCCCCGTTACGGGGTCACGAATGCACGCTGCAACGCATGAACCTAGCACGGTGACCAACAACATATCACGGCCGGTGACATAATATTCACCGGGTAGAATTTTGGCCGCTTCAATATCAAAATTTTTATCAAAATACAATGTAGGTGCCAAAACCTCTTCATAAAGATGAGTTGACATTAGCGATGCCCCCATTGCGAAATCGCACGCTCAGTTAAGCGATACGTTGTTTTTCCACAAGAAGCATAATAATCCGATAGAAATTGCAAATTTTCAGAATGGCCAACATAAAGAAGTCCTTCCGGTTTTAATAAATGCCCCATTTTTTCTAAAATCACTTTCTGTGTTGGCCGATCAAAATAAATCATGACATTACGACAAAAAATAGCATCAAAACGACCTTGCAAAGGCCATTCATCATTTAACAAATTGATCTGCTGAAACTCAAGCAATTCCCGTAATATTGTTTTGGCACGGACCTTGCCAGCATCACTGCCTTTTCCTTTTAAAAAAAAGGCTCGCTTTCGCTCCATGGATAATTTTTCTAATTTGTCTAAGGTATAAATCCCAGTTGCCCCTGTGGCCAATACTTGCGTATCTAAATCAGAAGCGACGATTTCAACATTGGGATGATTATTTTGATACGCCTCAATCGCAGTCATTGCCAAAGAATAAGGCTCTTCCCCTGTCGAGGCTGCGGAACACCAAATACGAAAAGGCTTGGCGGCACTTTTTTTCATTTGCTGCGCCAACATATCAAAATGATACGACTCTCGAAAAAAAGACGTTAAATTCGTGGTCAATGCATTAGTAAATTGCTGCCATTCTTCTGAATCGGTATCTTTTTCAAGTTGCGTTAAATATTGTGTAAATGACGTCATATTGAGTGCACGCAAGCGCCGTGCCAAACGGCTATACACCATTTGCTGCTTACTCTCATTGAGTCGAATACCGGCGCGCTGATAAATTAATTGCACCACTTTATTGAAATCAGCCGTCGAATAAGTAAATTCATGTGGATCACTAAGTGGCGAGTTTGAAACCATAATTAAACCTACGTATATGATCAAAGCCATTGAGAATCAAAGCCTAGAAGCAAATACCATCAAAATATTCTAGACACAATGGACAATAGAGAGAAGAAAGAAACATTCTGAAGCGTTGCGGCACATCAGCAGACAGACTGAATAAAACGAGACAACCCGCGATAAACTGGCTGGGCCAGATATCGACATCAAGCCAAAGAAGCGAACCCTCTTTGGCTTGCGCAGTCATCTTAATTTAATTAAAACTCTTCCCAATGCGCATCGTCCCCGCCCAATTTAGATGGTGCCGAACGTGGTGGTGCCTTACTACTTGGTTTCGCAATGGCTGCCGATGGCGCAGAATGAACCACTTTAGTTGATCGAACGGCGACAGGACGGTGCGTCGCTTGCTCTGCACCTAACTTAAAAATAGCCACGGTTTGAGTTAAGTTACCCGCCTGCTCTTCAAGGCTCTCCGCCGCCGCTGCAGCCTCTTCGACTAAGGCGGCATTTTGCTGGGTATTTTCATCCATATGCGTAATCGCTTGGTTGACCTGCTCAATCCCAGCGCTTTGCTCGCTAGACGCCGCCGATATTTCACTCATGATATCGGTCACACGGCGCACCGCACCAACCACATCCTGCATGGTATGCCCAGCTTGATCCACCAACTTAGAACCGGCCTCTACCTTGAGCACAGAATCGCCAATCAAGGTTTTAATTTCTTTAGCAGCCCCGGCCGAGCGCTGTGCCAAATTACGCACTTCGGATGCCACTACCGCAAAACCCCGCCCTTGCTCACCCGCTCTTGCGGCTTCAACCGCGGCATTGAGCGCCAAGATATTGGTTTGGAACGCAATGCCGTCAATCACCGAAATAATGTCGACAATTTTTTTCGCCGAATCATTAATATCGGCCATGGTTGACACCACTTGGCCCACCACATCGCCGCCTTTCACCGCGATATCCGAGGCGCCAATGGCCAATTGATTGGCTTGACGGGCATTTTCGGCATTCTGTTTGACGGTACTGGTGAGCTCTTCCATGCTTGAAGCGGTTTCTTCCAAGCTTGCTGCCTGCTGTTCAGTTCGGCTCGACAAATTGCTATTACCTGCGGCAATTTCTTGCGATGCCACATTAATGGTGGATGCCGCTTCTTTAATATTGGCGACAATTTCTGCCAAACGCTCGCTGGTAGTATTACAGTCCTCTTTCAGCTGCCCTAATAAACCACGATATTCAGCGGTGATTTTTTGCGTTAAATCGCCCTGCGCTAAAGCCCCCAAGACGCGCGCCACATCAGTTAAACCGGCTTCATTGGACTCAACCAGCTGATTCATCCCTTCGGCCAATTTCAGCATAAAGCCTTCTTTGCCGGCAGGATCAACCCGTCGTGTGAAATCACCATTGACTGCGGCATCGACCAAGTTACCCACCTCGACCTCAACCGCCACCTCTTGCGTTCGATCAATCCACTCAACGACCGAGCCGAGTCGAGTAATGCCATCTTTAGCAAAGACAGGGCTGGCCACCAATTTAAATGTTTTCCCCGCGACGGTAATTTGTGAAATATAGGTACTGGTTAAATTGGCCAATAAACTCGATTGATGACTTGGATTTTTATGGAATGTATCAATATTGGTGCCAATTAATTTAGCAACATCGAACGATGGCAGGACTTTACGCAAATCATTTTGCACCCCCGACAACATCGAAATCACTGATTTATTCATATACACAATCACCCGATTCACATCGGCGAGCATCACATTGGCCGAAGTACCCTCAAGCGCCCCTAAAATTCGCGCACTTTCATTGGAGAGTTGTTGTTCACGCAATTCTGCAGCCAGCGCTTCGGTGCGATCTAACCACTCAACGACATAACCTTCACGGCCTCCTTTTTCATTGACCACTGGATTGACAATTAAGGCAAATGTACGACCACCAACCACAATGCTGGTTCGATGCTCACCGGCCAAACGATCCAACATGCCGCGTTGATGTGCTGGGTTTTTATGGAAGCCATCGATATTGGCCCCAATGATGTTGCGTGCACTAAATTGAGGCAAATCTTTTTTAATGTCTGATTCGGCATTTTGCAATAAACGCTCAACAGCGCGATTACAGTAAATAATATTGCGATCAGCATCCGCAATCATCACGCTAGTCGATACCGAATCCAAGGCCGTTTTAACTCGTGCATTTTCAATTCGAGCCACTTCTGCCGCACGTAATTTGACTTGTAACTGTTGCAATTTAGCCATCAAACTCGATGTATCATGATTGGCGACTAAAATATCTGAATTCAAATCACCACTCGCTATTTTATCGACCAATTGTTGTACTATTTCTAAATCCCCCCCAAGTTGGTTTTTAATTTTACGTAGTAGAAAGAACCCAACACCCAACACGAAAATCACACCCAAAACCACAGAAATCAAAACTAATAATTTTGTCGATTCAGAGGTTGAGCTGAGAAGAGAGGCATCATCCAATACCGTTTTTTGCTGAATACTGATAAAAGCCAATATCTCATCACGGTATACATTAAAAGTTTCTCTCAGTTCCCCCATCACAAAAATTCTAGAACTTGCTGCATCGCCGGTATCAAATAGCGCTTTAAACTTTACTTGAGCCGCCAAAAAATTAGCTCGTTTTTCTTGGACTTTAGCTAAATATTTAATCGCTTCTTGATCATTATTAATTTTTGCATTTTCTTCTGATTCAGAAAATATTTTATTAATAATCGCCTTAGATTTTAATACCTGCTCCCATTCAGCATCCGCTTTCAATTTATCTTCGGGTGTTGCAGTACCAATAATTTGCATATTTCGCAAGTGTCTGGCAACACCATTAACCTCATTCATTAATTCCTGACCATGAATCAAATGAGGTAGATATTGATTTTTTAATTCATCAGTCTTAACGATTGTTTTAACACTTGCACTATAGGTTACACATGCCAAAGCAATAAAAACTAATACAATGACAGATAAGCCCAACACCATGCATTTACGTAAAGTCATATTGTTCATTGGAATCTCCTTATGCTGCAATGGCTTCAACAAGCGCCATGTCAGCACTCGTCATGAGTTTTTCAATATCAACTAAAATAATCATTCTATTTTCTACTGTACCTAAACCTAGTATATAGGCGGTATCGAGTGCCGATCCAAACTCAGGTGCGCTACGCAATTGGTCGCTAGCCAATGTCATGACATCAGAAACGCCATCAACCACAATACCCATGGTTCTTTGTGAAACATTAATAATAATAACCACGGTAAATTGATCATAAACGACATGACCAAGTCCAAATTTAATTCTTAGATCAACAATCGGGACAATATTTCCACGAAGATTGATAACGCCCTTAATAAATACTGGCGAGTTTGCAATGCTAGTTACCGCGTCATAGCCACGAATTTCCTGCACTTTTAATATATCAATACCATATTCTTCTTTGCCTAAGGCAAAAACTAATAGCTCACGATTGACCTCATCATCTGACATCATTGAATCCATCATTTTCTCCTTATGCAGCCATCTGCGTTAAATAGGGTGTGGTAATTTGTTGCGCCATTTGTACTAAAATCGCGATATCTAAAATAAATGCAACATGGCCATCACCCATAATGGTTGCACCGGCAACACCAGCAACACGGCGATAGTTTGTTTCCAAATTTTTAACCACGACCTGATGCTGACCCAATAAATCATCAACAAATAAGGCTATTTTTTGCCCTTCCGCCTCTAAAATAATCGCAATGCCATCTTCAAATGACTTGACTTCGGTTGGCAGATTAAATACTTCATACAAAGCAACTAAAGGTAAATACTCACCACGAACATTAATGACGCTACCACGACCAGCCATACTTTTAATATCGGCCATTCTTGGTTGCAAAGACTCAACAATAAACGTCAATGGAATGATATATAGCTCGGAAGAAACCGAAATCGACATGCCATCTAAGATGGCTAACGTTAATGGCAAACGGACGCTCATCGTTGAGCCAATCCCCGTCATCGATTGAATTTCAATTCGTCCGCCCATGGATTGAATATTTTTTCGTACCACATCCATACCCACGCCACGCCCTGAAACATCGGTCACTTGTTCAGCGGTAGAAAATCCAGCTTCAAAAATAAGCATCCATACTTCAGAGTCAGGCATATTGTCATTGACATTAAATCCACGCTCTCTGGCTTTGGATAAAATACGCTCTCGATTAAGCCCAGCACCATCATCACTGACTTCAATCACAATATTGCCGCCCTGGTGAAATGCTTTTAGCGTCAAATTGCCTTGCGCTGGTTTGCCTTTCGCTAAGCGAACTTCTGGTGTTTCTAAGCCATGATCTAAACTATTTCGAACTAAATGCGTCATTGGATCAGATAGTTTTTCAATAAAACCTTTATCTAATTCCGTATTTTCACCAATCATACGCAGCTCAACTTGTTTATTGAGCTTACTGGCTAAATCTCGCACTAAGCGTGGATAACGATTAAAGACAAACGAAATCGGCATCATGCGAATTGACATGACGGATTCTTGTAATTCCCGCGTATTACGTTCGAGTTGCGCGACACCGGAAAGTAATTTTTCATGCACTACCGGATCAAGCAATAATGCATTTTGTGCCAGCATGGATTGAGTAATGACCAATTCGCCGACCAAATTTAAAAGTTGATCAACTTTTTCAACACTAACGCGAATAGAGGAATCTGATTTATCACTGACTGTTGCTTTTTCAGCCCCTTTATCCATTGCAATGCGATCACTGCTACGACGATTTAACGTTTCAGTAATGACCGGCGCGTCTATTGGGGGAGGCGCAGGCACAATGGCTGCAACAGCAGTAAAAAAGCCAAACCCTTCACCGTCTTCCAAGAGAACAGTAGGTTCTGGCGTGGTGACTGAAGTAAAGAATCCATAGCCTTCATTTGCAGTCGGCTCGCTGGCGGCGGCATCTTCAAAAAAACCGTAGGCACCATCTTGGCTATTATTTAAATCTTCTGGTTTTACAATGACTTTATTAAATTTATCTAGCCCGTTTTGTATATAAATACGCTCCGGTGAAATTAAAAAAGCAATAGATTCCATAATACTTTCAGCGGACTGTTCTGTTGCCATCGTCAAGTGCCAAGGATGCTCATCATCGCCATGCTCAATATTGGAGACCCGACCATACCGAGCTAGGCCAGCAATTAAATTGCCCATGTCAAAAGCTTCACCGGCAGCTATTTCAATAGATACGCCTTCGAAGGCAACCGATTGCTTGTCTTCATTGGACAAACTGGCTAATTCATCGGTTATTTGCTGAATGGCGATCTCATCGGCTTCGCCCTGTCCTCGATGTGCGGCGAGCATATCTTGCAATACGTCACCGGCACGCAGAAAGGCATCAACCATTTCAGGGCGTAGCTGAGTTTCTTGTTTACGAATCCGATCTAACAAATTTTCAAGGATATGAGTGACTTCGGTTAAGTCGTTAAATCCAAATGTAGCTGCGCCACCTTTAATGGAATGCGCTGCACGAAAAATGGCATTTAAGGCTTCGGGATCGGGACTTTCTACATCCAGCTTGAGTAATAGTGCTTCAAGGCTAGCCAAGTGCTCGGCAGCTTCATCAAAAAATACGGCAATAAACTGGCTCATATCGATGGTCATTGCTTACTCCTGAGTGCCGGTGAACTAACCAATGACTTTACGAACCACTTCAAGTAATTTTTGCGGATCAAATGGTTTAACTAACCAACCTGTTGCACCAACCGCCCGCCCACTTTGCTTCATCGTGTCGCTCGATTCGGTGGTTAACATCAGAATTGGCGTTGTTTTGTATTGCGGCAAAGCACGAACAGTACGGATCAAAGTCAGGCCATCCATGCCCGGCATATTTTGATCCGTTAAAATGAGATCGACTTGCTGGTTTTTGGCTTGTGCGACACCGGCATTGCCATCTGCAGCTTCAACCACTTCATAGCCAGCACTTTTTAAAGTAAAGGCGACCATTTGCCGTATCGACGTTGAATCATCCACAGTCAAAACTTTTTTAGCCATCTTGTTTTCCCTTAACTTTTAAAGAATGCTGAGCGATTAAAATAAATCCACTGAACCGCTATGCAGATTTTGTTGTGCAATAAGATCACATTGCAACGCAGCACTCAGCGACATAGCCTGAGTATAAATTGCCGGTATAATTTCATTTTCCCTACCAAAGCCTGAATTTAATATAGACAAATCG
This sequence comes from uncultured Deefgea sp., assembly GCF_947072475.1. Taxonomy (GTDB): domain Bacteria; phylum Pseudomonadota; class Gammaproteobacteria; order Burkholderiales; family Chitinibacteraceae; genus Deefgea. The sequence continues at coordinate 13,334 of NZ_CAMTIA010000001.1, read as the reverse complement.
CTGTCAATTGCAGAAAGTTTTTACAGGACATCCCGCATCTCATAGGCACGACTTTGCGCATGACGTAGCAGTTATTGCGTTAAGTCTTGAAATTGCAGAGAACAGACGGCCCAATCCATTTGTTGCTCAACTTGCTGCGCAACAAGACCAAGGCGTTGTACCGCATCTTCAATGTAAAAAGAGAGATAAAGCGTATAAGCAGGAGGGAAAAACGAAGGCCATCAGCAGTGCAAACCACTGAATATCTAGCTAGAAAAGCCAGCAGACTGGAAGTCGGCATGCAAAAAGTGCCGCCAATACCCTTGACGAAGTGAAATGCGTATCCATTTACTCAAATAAATCAAGAAAAAATCCAAGACTAATCTGATTATTTATCGACACGAAAAAAGAGGGCTGAAAGTAGAAAGTAAATTGAAATGAGTGTGCAATTCAATACCACTAAGTACGCTCGCCTCACTCAGTTTGAATGATGGCAACGCAAGCCTATGATTTAAATAGGTTTGTTGTTTTCTACATTCAAACTATCAGGAGCCGACCCACTTAACTTTCTTGAGGGAAGTAATAGACTTCGACTTCATTTCCAATACCAATATAATTAACTCGTAATGCAAGGGCCTTAACCAATGAAATGCCACGACCAAAGGTAAACGTAGGAACGGGATCAACTGCATCACTCTTTTGCAAAGAACGAGACCAGTCAAATCCTTGACCACTATCCTTAACTCTAATACGTAAAATTTCATGTCCTCTGAGTAATACGCCCATCAAATCAATCTCTATCCGACCCTCTTCAAGCTCAGCTAAACGGCGTACCCGCTCTATTAAATAATATTCCATACCATCGGGATTCATTTTGATATGAGAGTCCATACCCAGTAAACCATGATCAATGGCATTCACAAACAATTCAGTCAATATTAAAAAAACATCCGATTGCGAACTGGCTAATGATTTTATTTCTTTAACAAACGTCATCATAAATGGAATCGTATTGACATAGCGCAGCTCTTTAGCGGTCAATACTAAATTGTATCGCCAAGTGCTTTGATTTCCTGTTGCAAAATCAGCCGTTAATAACTGACTAATATCTTCTGAGGAATGATGATTAATTTTTAAATCACGATTTGGATTGGCACCAAAATTAGCCAAAACCAATGAAACATCATCATGATGCTTTTCTTGCTGCAAGAAATTGAGGAAGGTTTCTTGAAAATATTCAATAGGCTTTAAATTCGATTTTTCTTTTAATAACTGCAGCAAACGCTCGATTCCAAACTCTTCGCCTTGTTTATTTCTTGCCTCAATCAAACCATCGGAACAAGCCACCACAAATCCAGTGCCGTTCGAGTAAAATCTTTCCGGAGAAAAATCCATAGAATGCGAAGGAATAATGCCTAAAGGTAAGTTTTTAGAACGGCACTCAGAAACCACATCACCGTGTTCATTGACGAGATAAACCATCGGCATGCCGCCATTCCAGATTTCAATACATCCAGTGGTTTCATCAATAGAAATTAAAGTAACACAAACAAAACGGCCGACGGGTAAAACCTGCCGAACTTTATCGTTCATTTCTAATAATATATCGCTGATTGCATAACCTTTTTCGGTCATGCTATAAAATGGCTGAGTCAGAGGCAGCACATTCAATGCGGCAGTTAAGCCGTGCCCAATCCCATCGGCAAGCATCACATGCAATGCCTGCCCCGGGGTACGAGCAGAGGCGATCAAGTCGCCCGATAAGCTCTCAGCTGGCGACAACAAATACTGTAGCTGGGGATCTGATAGTCGTTCTGAGTTGACTAACTGCTCCATCAAGTGCCGAACAACGCGTTTTTCTTCTTCAGCATTTTCATAGTAGTCAGCAAGCCGTTCTGACTGCTCTCTGACCTTTCTATTGAGTTCTAAAGTACGGCCAAAAGCTTTTAGTTTTGCTTCTAAAACTCGAAAATTAACGGGCTTATTAATATAATCGTCAGCGCCTCGCTCGATTGCATCAGCCAGCGCATTTTCTTCGCCAATACCCGTAACAAAAACAATAGGAACCCAGCGCTCCCCTGATTCTGCTTTAATAATAATCGCAGCTTCAGGGCCAGTCATGATCGGCATCATGACGTCCATTAAAACCAAATCGGGTTGTTCCAAACGACACTGCTCAATTGCATCTAACCCATTTCTAGCCAATATCGCCCTATGACCCAAGGCTTCTACAAACCGAGAAATGAGCAGTAAAATTGCTTCAGTATCATCAACAACCAAGATTTTCATGCAAATTACCTAATGGTGAAAATTTTACCAAAGCATGCAATTTCAAGAACCTGCTTTACAGTGTCACGGCAATTTACAAGTGCTAAATTTTTGCTAGCGGCTGAGATTTTCTCTTTTAAAAGTAAAAGCATGCCAAGTGCAGAACTATCTAAATAATTGACATTTTGAAAATCAACGAGCACCTCTTTTATGTCTGCATTTGCAATCAAAGACTCGCAAACCTGGCGAAACTCTCTATGCGCGCTGAAATCAAACTGCCCCGATAAAATGACGCGGCCAACGTTACCTTCAATCTGCACGGTAGGTGTCATACGTAATTAACCTTATAACTTGTAGTAAATATATTCACGGCAAACCCAAGAACTGATCTGGCAAATTAACTGTCGATCTAAATTCTCAACCACTTTCACACCTTAGTTGTAGCTGTCGTTAGTGGCAAGCGAATCTTAAAAGAACTACCAAAATCTAACTTAGATTCAACACTAATCCCGCCACCATATGCAGAGACTAAATTTCTCACGATGGCTAGACCAAGACCAGTACCATCTTTACGCGTGGTAAAGAAGGGTTCAAACAGGCGAATGCACGTGGCTTCAGACATGCCGCAACCAAAATCTTTAATTTCAATTTCTAATGTGGATACGTCCATCGATAGACTACATACCACACTTTGTCCTGATACCGAGGCTTGCAGCGCATTTTCAAGTAAATTTGCAATCGCCCCGGAAAACTCTCTGGCATTCACTTTTGTCCATACGGGCATATTCAAACTAACCCAATGCAATGCCACATTTTTAGCGTCAAATTGCGGCTGCACATGCTGAATTGCATCAAGTAATACGCCACTAACATCTAAACGCTCAGTGAACTGTTGCTGCCCACGAACAAAACGCAGCATATTTTGAATCAAGACCTCTAAATGCCGAAGCCGCTCTAATGATTTTTGAGCAAATCGGACGCGATCCTCGTTACTTAGCTCTACCCGAACTAAGTGCCCACTATAAAGCAGTGCTGTGGCCAATGGTGTGCGCAGTTGATGCGCTAAGCCCGCCGCCATTTCACCCATTTCGACCAAACGTTGATGCCGACTTAATGCACGACGCATTTCTGTAGCCGCGGTCACGTCGTGCAATAAAACCAGTCGTATCCCCTCTTCGGGCACATCAACCTCTTCTAAAAGAAGATGCCGTGCATTATCCCCACTTTGGTACGCCAAAACGCCGGGCTCGTCGGTCGCTTGCATTTGCTCAGCCATGACCACCGACCAATTAAATCGATGATCACTGCGCCCCAATAACTTTTTTGCTGCCGCATTTTGCGTCAATACATCTCCGCATTGATCCAATTCTAAAACGCCAGCGGGTAATCGATCTAACAATAAGCTGAGACGTCGCGACAATGCTGACTTCTCCTCAAACTCACGCCGTAAATTACCATTGGCAACCTCTAGCTGTTCAGTAAGAGTAGTAACCTGATCCTGTAATTCAGCATAAGCAATTGATAGTTGCTCTGATGCAGCGGTAAATAAAGCAAAAGCTTGCTCCAAATTTTTAGGATCAATGACTTCATGGTTTAAACTCATCAGATAACACTCTTGTCGTCAGCATAGTTATGCATTATAAAGATTTTAGATTACAGACTTTTCCACAATAAAACAAAGTCAGTAAGTTTATTGAAAAACAAAGTTTTTTAAACAAATTTGGTTTTAAGGCTTTATATTTAGAGCTCAAGGCCGATAATGCTATATTCAATCACCCGTAGCCTCTGGGAGTAAAGTCGTGTCAGACCTTCTAAAAAATATCGACGCCCGTACGAAATTGGCAGGGACCAATAAATTAGAAATATTACTCTTCACTCTGGGCCTAGATCAAAGATCAGGCCGAAGAGAAACTTTTGGTATCAATGTATTTAAAGTTCGAGAAGTAATGAGAACGCCAGAAATAACTCAGGCTCCTGATATGCCATCCTCAGTAGAAGGCATGGTTAGCTTACGTGGTGTTCTTGTTCCTGTTATTGATTTAGCAAAATACGCAGGTATTTCGACAGAAAGCAAACCAGAGATTATGGTGGTCACAGAATACAATGGGCATACTCAAGGCTTTTTAGTTGAGGCTGTTGACACTATCTTACGCTTAGATTGGTCAGTCATGCGAGTACCTCCTGACATGCTCACCATGCAAATGGGGGGGCTAGTCACAGCGGTAACTGAATTAGACAACGGAAAGCTAGTGATGATGCTTGATGTTGAAAAAGTACTTGCAGAGACCACTCAAAAAAGCAGCACAATCGATACGGCAGCAGTTGTTTGCGATTCAAGCATCAGTCATAAAACCGTGTTTTTTGCCGATGACTCCGTAGTTGCACGCAGCCAGATAGAACAAACATTAGATGCAATGAATGTGCATCATATGCACGCAATCAATGGTAAACGCGCATGGGAAGATCTACTGAAGTTAGCCAAATCGGCTGAAATGCAAGGCAAACTGGTTAAAGACTTATTGCACTTAGTCTTAACTGACGTCGAGATGCCAGAAATGGATGGCTACATGCTCACCAAGCAAATTAAAAGTGATCCTCGTTTTGCAGGTATTCCTGTTTTGATGCATTCATCACTATCAGGTCTATCCAATCAAAAGTTAGGGCAATCTGTTGGGGTTGATGGTTATGTTGCGAAATTTGAGCCACATAAACTATCAGAAAGTATCACGAATTTTTTGCGTCGCGAATAATCGCAAAAACACCAAGCTGAGGTGACTTATGAGCAAACCACAACAAACTAACTTACTTGATACCGTAGATGCGCGCACAAAGCTTGCGGGTTCAAACAAAATGGAAATTTTGCTTTTTTCCTTAGGAACACGAGAAATATTTGGAATTAATGTTTTTAAGGTGCGTGAAGTTTCGCAAACGCCAAAAATAACAAAAACCCCTAATATGCCGCATGGTGTCGAAGGCGTTCTTTCTTTGCGTGGCAATATTATTCCGGTGATTTCATTAGCTCGTTTTATTGCAACGCATGAAGAGCCAGTCGGTGATACATCAAGCACCATGATTGTGACGGAGTTTTCAAAGCATACTCAAGCATTTTTGGTTCATGATGTGGATCGCATTATTCGAGTGGACTGGGACAAAGTACGCGCGCCAGAAACAATGCTGGCTGGAAATCAAGCATTGATCACTGCAATTACTGAATTACCTGATGGGAAATTGGTTTCCATTCTCGATGTTGAACAAATTTTAGCCACCGTGATTGGAGAGCCTTTAATTCCGGAGCTACCGCCAACACAAATAAATCCAGATACATTTATGTTTTTTGTTGATGATTCAATGGTTGCACGCAAAGAAATTATTAGCGTTCTCGACAAAATAGGCATTAAGTATCATCAAGCCAATAATGGTAAAGAAGCGTGGGATAAACTACAGAATTTAGCCAATAGAGCAGTTCATGATGGCGAAAATTTGCGAGACAAACTAAAATTAATATTAGTAGATGCTGAAATGCCTGAAATGGATGGGTATGTGCTGACTAAGTATATAAAATCAGATCATCGTTTTAAGGGTATTCCAGTGGTAATGCACTCTTCACTTTCATCTAATGCCAATCGTGCAATGGGTGCAAGCGTAGGTGTCGATGCTTATGTAGCTAAATTTGATGCACTCATTTTAGCCGATACTCTTTCCCCGATGTTGAGTAGCCAAAGCTAACTCAACATCTTCGTAAAAAAATATTATATGCGTATATCAATTGCGATAACGCAGCTGGAGTTAAGTTATGGCAGATCAGAACATGCGTTTTCTCGTGGTAGATGATTTTTCTACCATGCGTCGCATCGTCCGAAATCTTCTAAAGGAGCTTGGATTTACCAATGTGGATGAAGCAGAAGATGGACAAGTTGCACTGCATAAATTAAAAAATGGTCAATTTGAGTTCGTGGTGACCGATTGGAACATGCCCAATATGACCGGCATTGAATTATTAAGAGCGATTAGAGCCGATGCTCAGCTCAAACATCTACCTGTATTGATGGTGACTGCTGAAGCAAAAAAAGAAAACATTATCGAGGCTGCCACAGCAGGAGCTAGCGGTTATGTTGTGAAGCCTTTTACAGCCGCCACACTGGATGAGAAGCTGAAGAAAATTTTTGTCAACATGGCAAAATAATTTTTCACAATACATAGATAACAATCAGTAGGAGGCACTGTGAGCGATAATGCATTAAATAATGGGGACTCTCCCGACCTTGAGGCGCTTTTTGATAGTATTTTGGAGTCAAGCCAAGAAGTATCCTCACCAGTAGCCTCGATAAACGCCAACGACCAAGAGGACCCACAGTCATTGATGGCAGACCCTGCCAAATCGATGTTTTCTCACATTGGCCAAATCACACGCAAACTACATGACACATTGCGTGAGCTTGGCTTAGATAAGTCGCTAGAATCTGCTGCTGCGTCGATTCCTGATGCAAGAGACCGGCTGTCCTATGTCGCGACAATGACGGAAAAAGCGGCAGAGCGAACGCTCAATGCGCTAGATATCGCTAAGCCATTGCAGGATAACATTACTGAAAACTCAAAAAAACTATCCTCACAATGGGATAGATTTTTTAATAAACAACTCAGCATTGATGAATTTAAGTCTCTTGTTAAACAAACAAGAACTCATTTATCTAGTACAGCACAGCAGTCAGAAGAAGTAAGCGCTCAAATGCTTGAAATCATGATGGCACAAGACTTCCAGGATTTAACAGGCCAAGTGATTAAACGTGTTTTGACCATGGCTAAAGACATGGAAAGCCATTTACTCGACTTTCTACTCATGTTCAATCCACAAGGAACTACAAAAGTGGAAGAAAATAGCTTACTCAATGGTCCTGTTATTACAACCGAAGGAAGAACCGATATTGTAACTAACCAAGAACAGGTTGATGACCTCTTGGAAAGCCTCGGTTTCTAAGTCTTATTACCGCGTATAAGGGGTATATCATGAGTGTTTTCGGCGGAATGGAAGACCTATTACAGGACTTCTTAACTGAGTCTTCAGAGTTGTTGTCTGAAGTCGATAATAAGTTAGTTGAGCTAGAAAAGCGCCCAGATGATAAAGCGTTACTCAATGATATTTTTCGCGGTTTCCATACCATTAAAGGTGGTGCAGGCTTTTTAAATGTCGACTCCATGGTGAGCCTGTGCCACAGAACAGAAAATCTTTTTGACAAACTCCGTAACGCAGAACTCACGCTAAATCCTGAGATTATGGACGAGATTTTAGCTGCAACTGGCGTAGTGCGTGAAATGTTTGGTGAAATGTCCCAGGGCCGCCAACCGGCTCCCGCAGATCCAGCACTACTTAAAGCTTTAGATGATGTACTAGAAGGCAAAAGCAGTGAAGCCTCTTCTGCCGTATTAGAAAGCCCACCCACTGCACCTTCAATTTTAGCCACCACGGAAAACCAGTCAGAGCATGACTGGAAAAATTTGTATGATGTCTTGCTCGATGAAAAAGGAGCGGCGACTCAAGTGCCTACTGAGCAATTATCCAAAGATGTTGAAATAATCAGCGTAGAACCGAGCGAAGTCTTGGCCCAGTCCTCTGCAGTGCTAGAACCAATGCAAAGCTTAAAGCCAGCTGCAGCAGCAACTAACGCACGCCCTCAAGCCAATACACAACAACTTGCGACTCAAGAAACAACCATCCGAATTGATACCGTTCGCTTGGATCAAGTATTAAATTTATCCGGTGAAATTGGCCTCACAAAAAATAGGCTAACCACTTTACGTGCAGACATTATGTCTGGAAAAATGGATAGCGTTACGCTCAAAGCACTTGATGAAGCAATTGGTCAACTCGACCTGCTCGTTGGCGACTTACAAAATGCCGTGATGAAAACACGAATGCAGCCAATCGGTCGATTATTCCAAAAGTACCCACGACTGGCTCGTGACTTGGCCCGTCAAATGGGAAAAGATGTAGAGCTCGTGATATCAGGAGAAGAGACAGAGCTCGATAAAACGATGCTCGAAGACCTTAATGATCCATTAGTGCATTTAGTACGCAATGCAGTTGATCATGGGGTTGAAACGACAGAAGAGCGCATCGCTAGCGGTAAACCAGCTAAAGCCGTGGTCGAGCTAACTGCCACTCAAGTGGGCGATCATATTCGCATTGAAATTATTGATGATGGCCGCGGCATGCGCCCAGATGTCATTCGCCGAAAAGCCATTGAAAAGGGCTTAATTGACATCGAGACAGCAAATAGCCTCGATGACAAGCAAAGTTTACAACTTATTTTTCTTCCAGGTTTTTCGACTAAAGATCAAATTTCAAGTGTCTCAGGACGTGGCGTTGGTATGGATGTCGTTAAAACGAACATTCAAAAGTTAAATGGTCGCGTTGATATTCAATCTGCAGTTGGTGAGGGTTCCCGCTTCACTATTTCTCTTCCATTAACCCTCGCAATCTTACCTGTACTCGTTGTAAAGGTATGCAATCAGCCTTTTGCTGTGCCATTAGCAATGGTCAGAGAGATCATCACTATTCGTCAAGAGCATGTGCAAGAAGTATCGGGAAGAGCAACGATAGTCGTTCGTGACGAAATTTTATCAGTACGCTCACTCGCTAACTTGATTGGCTGGGAAGAAGTTCAATTACCGCAATTTGGTGTATTAATGCAATCTGCGGAGCATTCATTTATTCTTGCTGTAGACAGCTTCATCGGCCGGGATGATGTCGTTATTAAACCACTGCAAAACATCCGTCCTAAAGGCGTAGCTGGTGCAACCTTATCAGGAGATGGCTCAATCGTCTTGGTTCTCGATATGGAAGATCTACTGGCGTCTGATACAGCAGAAACATCAGCAATAAAAACCTCTCGTTTTATCGAACAATTTGTTTAATAAAAATTGGCATAAAATTATTCCAACGAACTAGGAGCATGGCATTTAGCCTGTTACCAGAATATGACGCAAGAACATGCATTTATTGGACGTCAACCCATCCTGAATCGCCAGCAACAAATTATTGGTTATGAATTATTATTTCGCTTAAATCAAGAGGCCATTTCTGCTGAATTTTCAAGTGATATGCATGCTGGTACAAACGTACTGGTAAACACGATATCTAATATGGGAACAGACTGGCTGGTTGGCAATAAGTTAGCATTTATCAACGTCGCCGAATCAATGCTTGAAAGTAACTTTCTAGAACTATTACAACCTCAGCGCGTCATTTTAGAAATTGTTGAAACCACACAGCCCACTGAAGATTTATTAAATCGCTTACGTGATTTACGTGCACAAGGTTTTGGCATAGCGTTAGATGACTTTGTACTAACACCTCAAACTGCATCAATGATTGAATTTTCTAATTATATTAAATTAGACATTCAACAACTAGGTATGGCACAAGTCCCCATATTATCAAAAGAATTACGTCGTTTTCCATTGCTTCAAGTTGCTGAAAAAGTTGAAACTAAAGACGAATTCACAAAGTGTTTTGATATAGGGATGGATTGTTTTCAAGGTTATTATTTCGCACACCCAGAAACTTTATCTGCAAAAGTAATTAACCCAGGCTATGCAAATATTTTGCAGCTTTTAAATATGTTGCGTAACAATGCTGAAATTAGAGATATAGAGAATGCACTTAAAAGAGATGTCGCACTTTCATTCAAACTTCTTCGCTACATAAATTCGGCGGGCTTTGGACTTTCTTGTGAGATTCAATCATTTCGCCACGCTGTAACGATATTAGGATATCAAAAACTATACCGCTGGCTTACGCTATTACTCGTTACTGCCGGAGCGGACACTGGTACACCACCTGCACTATTAAAAACAGCCGTTACACGTGGTCGATTGGTTGAATTATTAGGCTCACACCTACTTGATGGACAAGATAAAGATAATTTATTTATTGTTGGTATGTTTTCTTTACTTGATGTATTGCTAGATATGCCAATGGATAGAATTTTAGAAACTTTAATTTTACCTGAAACTGTCACCGATGCTCTAATGGAACACACTGGCATCTACGGTCCATTTCTTGAACTAGCAGAGGCCTGTGAAGACCCAGAAATGGCAGAAGTACCAAGGCTATGTGAGCAATTACAAATAACGCCTGAAATGCTTAATCGATCTCACGTTCAAGCTTTAAATTGGGTGGAAGAGCTGGGCGTTTAATTTTCATATCATCTAATACATATATTAAAAATATAATGCTCGCTTATCATAATAGTTAAGCGAGCATTTTCTATTATTAAAAAACTTCATTTAGAATATAAAATTAAAAACCCAACAACTATTATTCTTTTATCTCATGGGAAAATAGTCATAAAAAGATAAACAGCAAAAATCATTAAATGAACTAACCCTTGTAAAACGGTAGTTCTGCCATTACCTAATGATAAAGTTGAAACTATTAATGTAAGCACCAACAATACTGTTGATTTAGCATCAATACCAAGCATCAAAGGCCAGTCATTCAGAATTGAAACAATTGCAACAGCGGGTATCGATAAGCCAATACTCGCCAAGGCAGAACCTAATGCCAAATTTAGACTAGTTTGTAATCGATTTGATTTTGCTGCGCGTAGTGCAGCTAAACCTTCAGGCATCAATACAATTGCAGCGATAATAACACCAACTAATGCTGCCGGAGCACCAATAGCAGCGACACCAGCCTCAATCACAGGAGAAATAGATTTTGCCAATAAAACTACAGCGATTAAACCAACTACTAATAAAAAAGCGCTCAATATCGCAACTTTAGTTGTCGGAGGTACTGCATGAATATCTTCATCACTCACACCCTGTTGAGGTAAAAAATAATCTCGGTGGCGAACCGTTTGCACAAAAAGAAAAGTACCATATAAAACTAAAGACACTAATGCCACAAATGCTAATTGATTTGAGCTATAGATTGGCCCTGCTACAGTAGTAGTATAATTAGGCAATATTAGAGTTAAAACTACAATGGCCGCTAACGTTGATAATGACGCATTAACACCCAACATACCAAACCGTTGTTCTCCAAATCGGTTTCCTCCGACCAAAAGACACAATCCGACAATACCATTAAGTATAATCATCACTGTAGCAAAAATGGTATCTCGCGCTAATGCAGACGCTGCTTCTCCACCAGTTAGCATTAGCGTCACAATCAAAGCAACTTCAATTGCTGTAATTGCAGCCGCCAGCACTAAAGTCCCAAATGGCTCTCCGACACGATGCGCAACCACTTCAGCATGATGAACCGCAGCCAAGACACCAAACAATAAACCAATCGACAATAAAATTAAATACCACTCACCAAAACCAAATAACTGCCCAAAAAGTAGTACGCACCCTATAAATGGTGTGGCGACAGTCCATGCAGGCAATTGCATTATCGATTTAATCATTTAGTCAACCTTATAAACTTCAAAAAATACAAAAACAATAAACACCATAAAATCAATCAGAAGAATTCACTTTCACATACTTCCATTGAATAAAATATACAATAGCGCCAACAATCAAACCTGCACATCCAAACATGAAAATCTTAAAATTAAAATTAGATAACAGATAAAGTGATGCACATATAGCCAAAATAGGTATGCAGACACCTCCGGGAATAACAAATCCTGCAGGTAAATCCTGATCTTTCCTTAGTTTAATAACCGCCAAGGCTGTTGGTATGTACTGTACAAAAGAAGCAAAAACCGCCAAGGAGATTAAAAACAAATAATCACCACTCAAAAGTAACAATGAACACAAAGAAAAAGTAATAACCAGAGCATTAACCGGACGATTATATTTATTTTTTCTGCCTATAAATTCAGGTAACAACTGATGTTGTAATGCAAGTGAGGATGCAATCAATGGAACACTAAAAGAAAAAGCTAAAATAACACCACCAATAGAAATTAACATACCAATGACAATTAGATTGTACCCCCACTCACCTACCATTTTAGAAAATGCATCTGCAACAGGTAATGATGAAAATTCCAAATCTGGACCTAGAACACTAATTGAAACTGCGACCAATAAAAAATAAATAATACTACATGTCATAATAACTAAAATCAAAGCTAAAGGAATATTCTTTTGTGGGTTTTTCATTCTTGCCGCAGCAATAGGTAAGAAAGAAAACCCAGTAAACGCATAAAATATAATACCTAATGCGGCACCAAATGATGAATAAAAAGAATCATCAGACACAACTTTAGGCAATAAAAATGGTTTGAAGTTATTGAAATCTACAAAAAAAGCACCTACAAAAATAAATAAAAATATAACTATTAACTTAGATACAGAGGAAAAATCATTCAATACTCTACTAAGACTAACTCCAAAATAATTAACTACAACCAAAAAAATACAAATTATTAAAGCAGATAAATCATATACATAATTATTCTTAAGCGCTGGAAAAAAACCTGCTAAGGCCGTTAAAAATCCAGCTATTTCAGAAGAAAGTATAATAATCCCCAAAACCCAAGCATAAAATCCAACTTCAAACCCAACAAATCGCCCGAACGCTCTGTAGCTATAAATCCATGCCGCACCATTTTCAGAAAATTTACTGGCCAATTCTGCGTAACACAATGCGATAAGAAGCACAAGGAATGATGCAATCAATACAATAGCAATGCTAGCCACACCAATTTTTGCATATACCTGGTTCGGTAGTAAAAAAATTCCTGAGCCAATAATTCCATTAATCCCTAATAAAAAAATACTAACCAAACCAATTTTATTATTAATAACCACTGAATTTTTGGCTGTATCTAACTTTGATTCTACTGGCATTGATCTACCTCACAAAGCTGATCATCGATCACATAGTTTAGTCAAAAATGGTATGTTGCGCACAAGTTAACTATTTACTGCATCTTCTTATTTCTTGCTAATTAACAAATGTAGTATTACACCTATAGAAATTTTAAGCAGTAAAAAAAACACTAAAATTGATTTTTTAATTCACGATGTGTCATGGTCTGGCATGCTGTGTTTTATCTTTGTTATCTTTCGCGCACAAACGCCGGACAGCAAAAAGCCCGACTCTTTCGAATCGGGCTTTCTGG